>JAHAWY010000042.1 GCA_018385135.1 Oscillospiraceae bacterium
ACTCGCGGAGCTTTATACTAACACTTCTTTGTCAGTTTGTCAAGAACTTTTTTCGATTTCCTTTTGGAATTCTTTTGCTCTTTCCTGCCCCTCACGAGCGGTGCTTGATTATAATAGCACTCTCCTCACTCCTTGTCAACACCTTTTTTGACCTTTTTTCGCTTTTTTTCTGTATTCTTATACCATACCAACATATAGACATTTTGAACATTTTTATACCGCATAATGTATAGTACATACTTTTTCCCATATTGGGAATACTCATCATGCCTTCCAAAAACAGAGCAGGCTGCCGCAAGGCACTTGAAATTTACAGGAGGTCGGTATGTCTATCTTCAAAAAATTACGCAAGGTGTTTTCGCATCCGCACCCTCTGGAGCAGCCGCGCTACGATGTACCCGTGAGCGCGGCGGCACTCAAGGAGATATTCTCCGAGTGCGCGGACTTTGAGTCCCGCAAAATCGCCGTTGGCGGAGACAGCTCCGGACTTGTTACTATATGTTATATAGACGGAGTAATCGACTCCACCGCTGTCAGCGAGGATGTGATTCGTCCGCTTACCACTCCCGGGCGTGTGCCGCCCGGAGCAGGCTCGGCACGCTGTATGGAGCTTATAAAGCGCGGCGCTGTTTACTGCAACAATGTTTCGCTCAAGGAAACGATGGACGAAGTTGTTGAGGCGGTTGCCAAGGGCTTTTGCCTTATCATTTTCGATAAAGAGAACGCCGCGCTCGCCTTTGAGACCCGCTCGTCGGTGCAGCGCTCCATATCCGAGCCTACGATGGAGAAAGCAATAAAAGGCTCAAAGGACGCTTTTGTTGAGCGCCTGCGCACCAACACGATGCTCGTGCGCCGCAAGCTTCAAACGCCTAAGCTCAAAAGCATACGCACCGTAATAGGCAGAGAGAGCGGCACCGAGCTTTCCGTTATGTATGTTGACGGAATCGTTGACCCCGTGACCGTCGGCGAGCTGCTCAAGCGTCTTGACGATATTGACATTGACGGTCTGCTTGCCGCGGGAAACCTTATAGAATACATTTCCGAGTCGCCCTCAACGCCCTTTCCGCAGGCGCTGCTTACCGAGCGCCCCGACCGCTTCGCCATAAATCTGCTTGAAGGGCGCGTCGGTATAATAATAGACGGTCTGCCGCTGGCAGTAATGCTGCCGGGCACTTTGGCGGAGATGATGCGCGTGCCCGAGGACAGGGCGCAGCACTTTCTTGTCGCCTCATTCCTGCGTATGCTGCGCTATATTGCGGCTATTATATCCGTTGTTTTCCCCGCTTTATATGTTGCAACCTCCATGTATCATCAGGAGATGATACCGGTAAAGCTATTGCTTTCTATAATCGAAAGCAAGCAGCAGGTGCCCTTTTCAACCGCTGTTGAAATAATAGCAATGCTTCTGGCTTTTGAGGTTTTGCAGGAGGCGGGCTTGCGCCTGCCCAGCAGCATCGGCGAAACGGTAAGCATAATCGGCGCGCTTATCGTCGGTCAAAGCGCAGTCGAAGCGAAGATCGTATCCCCCTTTGCCGTAATTGTCGTTGCTATCGCCGGCATCACGGGCTATACCGTTCCCAATCAGGATCTGGGCGTGGCGCTGCGGCTTTGCCGCCTTATGCTGGTATTCTTCGCGCTGCTTGCCGGTATGTACGGCATTATGATAGGACTGGTGCTGATTATATATCATATGTGCAGCATAGAGAGCTTCGGCGTTTCCTATCTCAGCCCGCTCACCGACGGCAACGCGCTGGGCATATTCTCAATGATGCTGCGCCCTCCGCTTTATAAAAACAAAATGCGCGAGCCAGACCTCAACACACCCAACAAGCGCAACCAACGCTGAAAATCGGAGAAGTGCATATGTATACATTATATATAAGTGTTCAAAAACGTATCGGGGCGCTTCTTCTGGTCTTTTCATCGCTGCTTGCGCTCTGCGGCTGCAACGGTTCTATATACGCCAATTACCGCGAGCTGGACACATTGCAGCTTGTTCAAACCATCGGCATTGACCCGGGTGACGAAAAGAAGCTTCGCGTGACCATTTCCACAGGCGCCGGCACGGAGGCTATACCCACGGCTAAAATCAGCCGCGAGAGTGAAAGCATCATTCTCGCCATGGAGTATTTGCAGGATTACTCCGGAAAGGAGGAGCTATATTTCTCGCATACGCGCTATGCTCTCCTCGGCGATGAGGCGGCAAGGCGGTATTTGCCGGAATTTCTTGACTATATCGAACGCAGCCCGCGTCTGCGCATGGATATAACGCCCTATGTCGTTCGCGGCGGCACGGCAGAAAAGGCAATCAGCGAAAGCGGCGACAAGCGCTATGAGGTAACGGAAGCGATCACTGCAATGGAACGGGCAAGTAAGCGCAACGGCGTTTGCTACCCTTACTCCTGCCGCGAGGTGGCGCGCTCGATTGCCGAATACGGCGGGGCGCTGATTTGCGCCGTTGCCGCAAAAAAGACCGAAGACTCTGTATTTGTAGAAAGCGGCAAGCTTGCCGTCGTACCCTCCGGCTACGGCATAATCAAAGACGGAAAGCTGGCGGGCTATTTGGATATCAACGAGTCACGCGGCGCAAATCTTTTGCTCAACCAGATTGAAAACTCCTCCTTTTATTTTGAGCCGGCGGGTCTTAGCGGAGTCACCGTGCTTACGGATGTGTCAAACACTGAGTATACGGCGGTTTTTGATGAGTCGAATGTTCTTCGCCAGCTCAAGGTGGAAATCAGCCTAAAGGCAGGTCTTGTTGAAAACGACAGTCTGCTCGACCTCTCAGACCCCGAGGTTGAAAAGGCTATGAACCGCGCACTTTCGGAAAAGCTCTGCGAGTACAGCGAAAAGGCGATGCGTCATTCGCTTGAGCTGGAATGCGATTTCATGGGGCTTTACGGCACTTTGCTCTGCAAGTATCCGTCAAAGCTGGCTGAGTCAAAGGAAAGCTTTATGCCTATGCTTAAAAACGCGGAAATAAGCATATCTGCCGACGCGAAAATCGACCACAGCTTTAATATGGTAAGACCCATCGGCGAAGGCGGAAAGGAGGGCGGCGATGAACAGCAAGGCTAACAACATCACGCGATACCAAATGCTGTGCATAGGCTTTGTCGCTCTGCTCTCTCCCATTATTCGTCTGCTGCCGCAGCAGCTTGTCAACAGCGCAGGACCGCACGCATGGCTCACAACACTAATCTCGCTTGTACCGCTGCTGCTGGTTTTTATGCTCGTGCTGCGCTTTTTTAAATATGCGCTGCCAAACGAGGGCTACTGCGAGCTTTTCCTCCGTTCGCTGGGCAAGACTATGGGAAAAGTGTTGATAATGCTTTTCACCCTATGGATGCTGTTTTACACCGCTTTTGCCCTGCGAAGCGCCGCCGACCGCTATGTTTCAACGGCTTATTTCAACACCGACCCCAAGATATTCTGCATAAGTATGCTGGTTTTGTGCATCGTCCCCGCGCTCGGGCGTTTCAGGGTGCTTGGCAGAACCGCTGAGTGCTTTTTTCCTCTGCTGGTGATAACGCTGATTTTTGTTTTCGCCTTTTCTTTTACGGATGTGGATTTCAAATTCATTCCACCGCCGACGGCAGCGAAGCCCCTTACGTTTATCAAGGGTGTGCCGACGGTTGCAAACGTGATGAGTGTGGCGGTTTATATGGGCTTTCTTGAAGGACGCATTGGAGAAAAAGCTTCTCGCAAGAAGATGGCTTTCATATGGCTGGGCTTGATAACACTGGTGATAATGCTGCTGTGCGTTGTAACCGTAGGAACCTTCGGCGAAACCATGACAAGCCGCCTTAGCTATCCGTTCTTTATCGTCATCCGCAATTTATCGCTGTTTAATTTCCTTGAGCGTTTGGAAGCCATTATTCTGGCTCTCTGGGTGTTTACGGATTATGCGCTTATCTCCGCGATGCTGTTTGCTATCGTCAACAATCTGCGCGTGTGCTTCAATTATATTCCTGAATCGGCGGAAAGCGAAAAAGCACTGTGCTTAAAAAACGGACGCTGGCTGATTTGGCTGAGCGCCGCGCTGGTTTTGCTGGGCGCGCTTTTCATAGCCCCGGACGCGCTGATTCTCTCGAAATTGAGCCGTGAGCTTATTCCCGGCATAAACAATGTTTTCACCTTTGGACTGCTGCCGCTGGTGATCATTGTCGGACTTTTACGCAAAAAGGTTTAGCGTGCTGTGCCATAGGCGCATACGCGGCAAAAAGCCCCCGCAAACAGGCGGGGGCTTTGCTTATATTTATATTGTATACGCAAGCTATTCCTTAGGCTCCTCAGCGGGCTCTTCACTCGGCGCTGCGGAGGAAACCGGCGCAGCGAACACCGCCGCCAGGTCGAGGCTGTCATAAGCCTCGGTTGTCTCAACGGCAGCCTGCTTTGCCCAGCTCTCGCTTTCCGCCACGAACATCTCCTGCGCAACATAGCTGCCGAGAGTCGTATATTCGGTTTCGGACTGGTATTCAACCGCCGCGTTTCTGTCAAGCGGCAGGCGCATCAAAATGTGATATCCGTAGCCGGTTTTGACGACCTGCGAAATCTCATTTTCCTCAAGAGCAAAGGCAGCTTCCTCAAACTCCTGCGCCATCGCGCCGGAGGTGAAGGTATAGCCGTCGGTGTAATAGGCAACGCCCGGATCCTCACCCTCGGAGGAGATAAGCTGATTGAGCCTTGCCTCGCGCGCGGCGGGGTCGCTGATGGAGGCAAGCTCTGCTTGAATTTCATTTGCGCGCTTTTCCTTTTCGGCAAGCTGCTCCTCCGAAAGCTCCGCGCCGGTTTCGTCAACGGTGGAGATAAGGATATGCTTAACTCTGACATATCCCAGATCCGCCGCGACCTCATATAGGTCCGCGTCACTAATCTTCTCGCCCTTTTCGCCGAACAGCTCCTGAAGCATTTTGGAGTAGAGGGCGTTGACATAGTTGATGTGGTCATAAGTGGTTTTGGAAAGATAGCCCTGAGCCATATAGTCGATAAACGCCTGCTCATCGCCGTCACCGTAGTTTAAAACGTTCTCATCCCACTTTGCCTTAATCATGGTTTTGTCGATATCGGAAAGCTCAACACCGATGTCGGCAGCCTTGCGCTCCAATGCGCAATAATGCTTCAGCGAGTCTATTGCGTTGTCCGTTACATATTCGCGGTAGGTTTTCGACGGATAGAAAGCGCAGTCGGCATCCCAGTCGGTAATCTCGCCGAAATAGCTTTCAAGGTTGCTGACATCGTAGATATACCAATAAAACAGCTCGCCCCAAGTGATGTCAACGCCGTCAACGGTGAGTATGACCTGCTCAATCGGAAAATAGTTGTAGGCAGAAGAATAATCCTTCGGTGTCTGAGACTCCTCAACGGCGGGAGTTTCCTCAATTACCTCATCGCCCTGCTCGGCAAGCAGATCCTCCGTATAGGAGTGAAGCTTTGCGTCCTGGCAGCCGGCGAAAAGCAACAGGCACACTGCCATCACAAGAAGCAGGGAAATTGTTTTGGTTTTCATATCGTTCTCCTTAATTAAGATGTATAGCCAATGCCAACGGCATTTTTGGGTCTGCCAACTATAATAGCATCCTGCCGTTATGGGAACAAGTCTATATTGTAAATTATTCTGCGGACTTTTCCGCCGTTGCCGTCGGCGTTCCCTCCGCGGTCTTGTAGTCGGCGACGAATTTTCGCGCCGTTTCAATAATTTGGCGGTTTGAGCGCAGACGCAGGCTTACGCAGGGCTTTGAGCCGGCCTCCACCTTGACACGTCCCTTGTACTCCGGCTGTCCATATAGGGCGGACACCTTCGCCATGTCAAACTCCGCCAGTGTAAAGCGCAGATATCCTGACTTCTGCGAAATTTCAGTAATCTGAGCCTCCTGTGCTTCGCCTCGAAGCAGCGCAACATGGATAAGCGCGTTTACTCCCGGGGGCGGATCGCCAAAGCGGTCTATAAGCTCGTCTGTAAGGTCGTCCGCCTCCTCCTCGGTGCGAATGAGGGCAATGCGGCGGTAGAGATCCATGCGCTGTTCGCTGCTTGAGACATAGCTGTCGGGTATATTGGCGGCAACGGCAAGGTCTGCGCTGCATTCTGTATGCACACGCGGTTTCTCGCCCTTTTCCTCCAAAACTGCCTCCTCAAGCAACTTTAAGTACATATCGTATCCTACATCGATAAGATGACCGCTCTGTTCTGCTCCAAGCAGGTTACCGGCACCGCGTATTTCAAGGTCGCGCATTGCTATGCGGAAGCCGGAGTTAAATTCGGCAAATTCTCTTATCGCGCTAAGTCTCTTTTCGGCAACCTCGGTTAGAACCTTGTCCTTTCGGAAGGTAAGATAGGCGCTGGCGCGGCGCGAGGAGCGTCCCACTCGTCCGCGAAGCTGATGAAGCTGCGCTAATCCCAGCTTGTCCGCGTCCTCAATTATGAGCGTGTTGACATTCGGTATGTCTATGCCGGTTTCGATTATAGTTGTGCAAACAAGCACCTGCGTGTCTCCCGCCACCATGCTTTCCATGACGCCGGAGAGGGTTTCTTCGTCCATCTGTCCATGTGCTACGGACACCGTGACCTCCTCAAGCAGCTTGCTAAGGCGCGAGGCTGTGCGCTCGATGCTCTCAACGCGGTTATGAACATAATACACCTGACCGCCGCGCAAAATCTCGCGCTTGATGGCATCTGTAACCACCGCCCAGTCGTGCTCCATAACATAGGTTTGCACCGGCTGCCTGTCCTGCGGCGGTTCTTCAAGCGTGGACATATCTCGCAGTCCCGAAAGCGCCATATTCAGCGTTCTCGGAATAGGCGTTGCAGAAAGTGTAAGGCAGTCCACCTGCTTTGCCAGCTCCTTCAGCCGCTCCTTGTGCGACACGCCGAAGCGCTGCTCCTCATCGACGACTAAAAGCCCCAGATCCTTAAACTTAATGTCCTTTTGCAGCAGCTTGTGCGTGCCGATCACCAGATCAGCCTTGCCGTTCCTCATGTTTTCAAGGCTTTGGCGAAGCTGCGCCGGCGTGCGGTAGCGGTTTAATAGCTCAATTGTGATCGGGAAACCGTAAAAGCGCTGCATCGCGGTATTGTAATGCTGCTGGGCAAGCACGGTTGTCGGCACGAGAATTGCAGCCTGCTTGCCGTCTAAAATGCACTTCATGATTGCGCGCAGCGCAACCTCCGTCTTACCGTAGCCCACGTCTCCACAGAGAAGGCGGTCCATCGGGCGCTCGCGCTCCATATCCTCCTTGATTTCCGAAATGCAGCGAAGCTGGTCATCAGTCTCCTGATAGCCGAAATTTTCCTCAAATTCTATCTGCCAAGGAGAATCCGGCGCAAAAGCGTGTCCCTTTTGCTTCTGTCTTTCGGCGTAAAGCACGATAAGCTCCTTGGCAAGCTCCTTTGCCGCCGCTTTGGCGCGAGACTTTGTTTTGTGCCACTCCGCACCGCCCATTTTGGAGAGCTTAACCGGTCTGTCCTCGCTGCCGCCGATATATTTTGAAACCAGGTCAAGCTGTGTGGCGGGAACATAAAGACTGTCCGTTCCGGCGTAGCAGATTTTTATGTAGTCCTTTTCAATGCCGTCAACCGGCATTTTAAATATACCGGCGAAGCGTCCGATGCCGTGATATTCATGCACAACAAGGTCGCCCACGGAAAGGTCGGCGTAGCTTTCAATGCCCTGCCTGTCCTTGAGGGCTTTTTTCTTTTTCCTGTGGCGCAGACCGCCCTGCACAATCTGATTGTCGGTCAAAACCGCAAGGGCTGCATCCGGCAGCTCAAAGCCGGCAACCAGAGAGCCAACAGAGATAACGCAGCTTCCCGCGGGAGGCAGACGCTTCATCTGAGAATCGAGCGCAACCTTAACGCCCTTGCCGACAAAATAGTCACAAAGGATTTCCGCGCGGCGCTTATCCGCTGCCAGCACCACAACGGAAAACTTGCGTTCCGTGTAATGCTTAACGTCCTCTATCGCCGTTTCGGCGCTGCCGCCATAGCTCGGGAGCTGCTTTATTACAGGCGAAACTATGCTTTTCGGCTCAACGATATTGCGCCCGGTGGTGAAGTTGTCCGCCATGATAAGCGCAAACTCCGCCAAACGCTCGCCCGCCATCTCCCACGGAAGAAAGTATCCGGCGGTCTTGCCGTTTATAACGCCGCTTTCTATGAGCAGCTTTAAATCCTCCGCGTGCTGCTTGAAAAAGCCCGTTGCAGTCTCCGTGGTTTTCGACGGCTTATCCAAAAAAACAAGTGCGTCCGGCGGGATATAGTCGAGAGCTGAGATAAACTCAGGATAAACAAGAGAAATGTATCTATCTGCCGCCGCGATGTCTCCTGTTTCGGCAAGCTTTTCCGCATCCTCACGCAAAGTTTCCGAAAGCTTTTGATTAGCGCGTTTTTCCGCCTGCTTAATCTGCTCGTGGAGTCTGTCTAAAAGTATCTCATTATTATCTAAAGTGGTTAATACTTCTCTTGACGGGAGAATTTTGCAGCTTTTTAGCTGTTCCGTGCGGCGCTGAGTGTCAGTATCGAAAAAGCCCATTGAGTTGATCTCGTCGCCCCAGAATTCACAGCGAACCGGATATTCGTACTCCGGCGAGAAGAAATCCAATATACCGCCCCTACGCGAAAACTGACCTGCGCCCTCAACCTGAGCGCAGCGAATATATCCGCATCGGATAAGTGCGCGCTCTGCGTCCTCAGGTGAACAGACAGCGCCGTCGCTAAGCTCGAAGCCGGCTCTCATAAGAAGCTCCGGCGGCAGCGTGCGCTGCAAAAGACCTGTTACCGTCGCCACAACGACCGGAGCGCTCTCCGATGCAAGGGCATACAGCGTGCGCAGCCTTTTCTGCTCATCATCGCGCGAGGCGCTCTCGGCACCGTAAAAGTTCATTTCGCGGCTTGCAAGAGTAAGGCACGGCTCTTCAAGAAAAAGCTCAAGATCGCGCTTTATGTTGGCAGCCGCCGTTTCATCCGAGCATATGATAAAAAGCGGTCTGCCTGTTTTTATGCGCAGACCCGCAGCTATGGCGGCTCTGGCCGTTTTGCCGGGACCTGAAATCAGGGCAGGCAAAGCGCCCCCTTCCACATACTTTGGGAGGAGGTCAAGATTTTTGTCATTGAATACGGACTCGGCTAGCGTTCGCATTATTTGTCCTCGCTGAATGTCGAAAACTTCGCCAATAGGCGGCTCTACGAATAATTCTTTCTTTTTTCCCGCGTATGTGTATTCAAACGTACACATACACGGCTTTTGAAGCATATTTATGGAAGGCGCTTTTATACTACACTTTTGTTTTGTCGAAATCAAGCGCAATCGTATTTACGGCAAAACATGACCGCGAAAAAATCAATTTGCGGCGGAAAACTGCAGCAGGACACTGTATACATATATTATA
>JAHAWY010000043.1 GCA_018385135.1 Oscillospiraceae bacterium
TGTAATTGATACGTCCTTTTTCCGCAAACAGAAAAATAGTTTACATAAAAAATAAGCACTTGCGAATTGCAATAAAACTCGTTCCGCTAAATTTGCAGCCCTCCCTTCTTTTACATTTTATTCCATCTAATCTCCGATCAATTGGCAATTAAAAACTGTTTTCGACTGTATTCGACAAAATGCAGCTTAATGAGGTATTATAATCTTGTAAGCAAAAGAAAAAGGAGGAAAACATGAAAAAGCTTACAATAACCATTTCCCTGCTGCTTCTGATATTCGCTCTGCTCATTTCCTGCACAGCTCCGGCGGCTGCCGCTGACGACGCGGCGCAGACACTTTATTCTCTGGGTCTTTTCCGCGGCACAGGCACTGCGGCAAACGGCGAGCCTATATTTGACCTTAACCGCGCGCCCACGCGCGAGGAGGCGGTCGCTATGCTCGTGCGCCTGCTGGGAGCTGACGAGCAGGCGCAGGAATTCAGCAATGCCGCGCCCTTTACCGACGTATCCGGCTGGGCAAAGCCTTATGTTGGCTACGCCTACGCCAAGGGGCTTAGCTACGGCGTCAGCGAAAGCGCCTTCGGCTCAGGTCAGAACGCCTCTGCAACGCAGTACATATCCTTTGTGCTAAGAGCGCTTGGCTACAGCTCTCAGAGCGATTTTCGCTGGGATGCAGCTTGGGAGCTGTCGGACACGCTGGGGCTGACAAACGGTCAATACAACGCGCAGAGCGCCTTTACGCGAAAAGACGTTGCGGAGATCTCACTCGCGGCGCTTTATCAGCCACTTAAAGGCAGCGATATTACGCTTGCTTCCTCCCTGTGCGCCTCCGGCGCTATTAAAGATGAGGCGCTTGCAAGGAGGCTTCTCGGTGAGGGAGCTTTCAGCGCCGACGCAGCGACGCTCTCCGAGCTTGAGGTTCATTTCATCGACGTCGGTCAGGCAGACGCTATTCTCGCTCTCTGTGGCGGGCACGCCATGCTTGTTGACGGCGGCAATGCTGCTGACAGCAGTCTTATATACAGCTATCTTAAAAGCCATAATATCACAACGCTGGATTATATCTTCTGCACCCATCCTCACGAGGACCATGTGGGCGGTCTTGCCGGTGCGCTCAATTTCGCGGCTGTAAATACCGCCTTTTGCCCCGTTGAGGATTATGACAGCGACTCCTTTCAGAATTTCAAAGCAGCACTCAATAAGCAGGGAGCCGCGATAAGCACGCCGGAAGCCGGTCGCAGCTACGCTCTGGGTGACGCGAACGTCACTATACTCGCTCCTTTATTTTTTGATTATGCCGAGGTGAACGACCTTTCCGTCGTTTTGCGCATAGACCACGGCGAGCGCTCATTTTTACTGATGGGTGACGCGGAAGCGCAAAGCGAAAGCGATATGCTCGGCTTCGGCTGTCCCGTCAAGGCGGACGTTATCAAGCTCGGTCATCACGGCAGCGACAGCTCAACGAGCTACCGTCTGTTATACGAAGCACAGCCTGACTATGCCGTTATCTCCTGCGGCGCAAACAATGCCTATGGGCATCCTGCCGAAACGGTGCTGAGCCGTCTGCGTGATGCTGACATTAAGCTTTTCCGCACCGATATGCAGGGCACTATTATCTGCAAAAGCGACGGAAAGCTTCTCAGCTTCACCACCGGGCGAAATCAAAACGCCGATACCAACCCGACAGTAAAGCCCGTTGAGCAGGCGGTATATATAGGCAACAAAAATTCTTATATTTTCCATATGCCAAGCTGCGGCTCGCTGCCGGCGGAGAAAAACCGCGTTTATTTTGACAGCCGCTCGCAGGCGACGGATGCCGGCTTTAGACCCTGCGGAAAATGCAATCCCTAGTATTTTGCCCTTGTATAAGCCGAATTTCCCACATTGCAAAACAAATCAGCATATTTTTTATAATAAGAGACATGAATTTACTGAAAAAATCATGTCGCAAAATGAGCTGTAAATACGAGCAATAATGAACTTTCACCTTGTAAAAACTTAAAATATATAAGAGGTTGCTGAACAAAAACTGTTTAGCAGCCTCTTTTTTAATACCGTTTGCATATAATACTTGTAATGCCTTGCGGCGTAAAGATATTTTTACAAAATAATGCAGAGAAGTCCGCCGCTGCCCTCGTTGATTATTCTCTGCATCGCCCCGCGAAGCTTTTGCGCCGTCTCCTCCGGCATACGCCGCAGTTTTGCGGAAAGCCCTTCGCTGGCGATATCGTACATTGATTTGCCGAAAATGTTAGACTCCCATAGCTTGCCGGCATCGCCCTCGAAGCTTTGCAGCAGAAAGCTCAATATCTCCTGCGAGGCATTCTCGCCGCCAACGGCGGGAGATACCTCGGTTTCAACGTCGGTTTTCAGCATATGTATAGCAGGCGCACCGGCTCGCAGAAGCACCTTGTAGCGTCCGCCCGCGCGGACGATTTCCGGCTCTTGCAGCACCATTTCATCGGGAGTGGGCAGCACCACGCCATAACCCTTTTCATTGACATCGTGCAGCGCCTGGGCAATGCGGTCATACTCGCATTTGACACAGCTAAGCTCACGGAGCATAACGATAAGGTCTCCGTCGCTTTGGATATCAAGCCCGCTCTCATCGCTCAGCGTTTTATAATAGAGTGCGCGAGGCAGCTCCGCTCTTATACAGAAGCTTCCCTTGCCCGGCTGCATCTGGCAGACCTCGGCGCCGGAGATAAAATCCAGCTCCTCCAGCCGCCGGGTCAACCGCTGGGAATGCCTGAGCCTTGTAAGCTCCGTGCTGGCTGCGGCAAGCTCCTCGAACAGTCTTTTTTTAAGCTCATGCTCCGTCGGCAGAGCGCGCGCCCATTCGGGCAGATACACCGAGTATTCCTCAACGGAAAACTCGCGCAGCAGTTCCGAAAGCACGCCCTCGATATCCTCCCGCGTAAGCGAAAGGCAGTTTACGCACATACAACGCACGCCGTATTTCTCGGAAAGCTCCTCCGCCAGCTCGCGGGAGGCGGGAGCAGAGGGCATTTCGCAGTTTAGCAGCACAAGAAAGGGCTTGCCGATGGCGCGAAGCTCCTCAATAACGCGCTCCTCAGCGCGCACATAATCCTCGCGTGGAATTCCGCATACGCTGCCGTCGGTAGTTATCACAAGTCCTATGGTGGAGTGGTCGCGTATAACGCGGCGTGTTCCCTCCTCCGCCGCCGCTGTGAAGCTTATCTCGTGATCGAACCACGGCGTTGCCACGAGCCGCTCCGCGCCGTCCTCTGTTACCCCAACAGCGCCCGGAACCATGTAGCCCACGCAATCTACCAGCCTGACCGAAAGCTCGGCGTTGCCGTCTATACGCACGCTTACCGCGTCCTCCGGCACGAACTTCGGTTCAGCAGTCATAACGCTGCGCCCAGAGCCGGACTGCGGCAGCTCGTCTCTGGCACGCTCACGAACATAGGTGTTTTCTATGCCCGGAATGATGAGGTTTTCCATAAACCTTTTTATAAAGGTCGATTTGCCTGTACGAACCGGTCCTACGACACCAACATATATATCCCCGCCGGTACGAAGCGCAATGTCCTCGTAAATCCTGCTTTCAGCCATACCTGTTCCCCCCAAGAATAATGATTGGTAATTATTATGGGGATAAGCTTGCTATTATTCTGATTTATTTTGCATAGCGTATTAAAAATTAATAACAAAAATTGCATCTGTAATTTCCGCATAAGAAAAAGCGCCTAGGAAAAGATATATTCGGACAGCAAAGCTGTCAAGGAAGTTCAAACAAAATAGAGAAGGAGTTTTGAATTATGGCAAGCAACAACAGCAGCAACAAGCTGGTTAACCCCAACGCTCGTGAAGCTATGAACCGCTTCAAGATGGAAGCAGCCAACGAGGTTGGCGTAAACCTCACCCAGGGCTACAACGGCGACCTGACCAGCAAACAGGCTGGCTCTATCGGCGGACAGATGGTCAAGAAGATGA
>JAHAWY010000044.1 GCA_018385135.1 Oscillospiraceae bacterium
GCTCGCGCCGGTATTTCGTAATAATCGCATAATTTAGCGCAAAGTTTGTCAGTGTTTTGTGGAAATGCACGGTTGACTTTATCGCTTCAAAGCGCTATACTTTGACCCAAGATAAAGCTTTACAGAAGGGAGACCCTCGATATGGGCAGCAACACCAGCTCTGCAAACATCGTTTTCAATGGCGCTCGCAGCAGCGAGGGTCGATTTAGCTTTGCCTTTTTTTACTTTTTTACGAGTAAAACAAAATAGCAAAGCCTAAACAGAACGAAAAAGCCATTTCAAATACATCTTTCTCAGATATAAACGGCTCGTCTGCTAGGCGGGTCGTTTTATTATACACAGCAATCGCAATCAAATGAAAAACGAAGGAGAAATGATCATGAAAAAGAAAATTACCGCCTTAATGCTTACGCTGCTGCTGGTAATGTCTCTTGCAGCCTGCGGAGGCACTCCCGCAGAGTCTCCCGCTCCCGAGTCTACCGACACACCTGTCGAGGCAAGCGGAACCACCTATACAGTCGGCATCTGCCAGCTCATGCAGCACGTTGCACTTGACTCCGCTACACAGGGCTTCTGCGATAAGCTCACCGAGCTTGTTGAAGCAAACGGCGACAGCGTAGTATTTGATCTTCAGAACGCCGCCGGCGAGCCTACTACCTGCGCTACCATATGCAACCAGTTCGTCTCCTCTGATGTTGACCTAATCTTGGCAAACGCAACTCCCGCTTTGCAGGCTGCTATGGCAGCAACCAACACCATCCCTGTTCTCGGCACCTCCGTCACCGACTACGCCACCGCGATGGGCGTTTCCGACTGGACCGGCGCTACCGGCATCAATGTTTCCGGCACCTCTGACCTTGCTCCTCTCGACGAGCAGGCAGCGCTCATCAAGGAATTGTTCCCCGATGCCAAGACCATAGGTATCCTCTACTGCTCCGCCGAGCCTAACTCCCAGTATCAGTCTGATGTCATCACAGCCAGCCTCACCGAGCTTGGCTACACCTGCAAGAACTACACCTTCTCCGACTCCAACGACATTCAGTCCGTCGCCACCGCTGCTGTAAGCGAATGCGATTTGATCTATGTTCCCACCGATAACACCGCTGCTTCCAACGCTTCGCTCATCGGTAATGTCTGCATCCCCGCAGGAGTTCCCGTTGTCACAGGCGAGGAGGGCACTTGTGCCGGCTGCGGCGTTGCGACACTCTCAATAAGCTACTACGACCTGGGCGTCGTCACTGCCGAAATGGCTTATGAAGTCCTTGTAAACGGCGCTGACCCCGCTGAGATGGACATTCGCTTCGCTCCTCAGGTAACGAAGAAATACAACGCTGATATCTGCACTTCCCTTGGCATTGAGCCTCCCGCAGACGCTGTTGCCATCGAACAATAAGACTATCGCAAGCGATACCGCCCCTCAAGGGCGGTATCGCCATGCCTCGAAGTAACGGCAAAGAAGAAAGGACAAAACTATGGACATAATGGCTTACTTAGCATCGCTAAATCCCACAGCCCTGCTAAACGCGCTTCCCGGCAACATTGCACAAGGTATGATATGGGGCATAATGGCACTGGGCGTATTCATCACATATCGCCTGCTTGACTTCGCCGACCTAACCGTCGACGGCTCGTTTGCCACCGGCGGGGCCGTTACCGTTGTTCTTATTCTCGCCGGTACTCCGGCTCCCTTAGCGCTTGCAATAGCCACTATCGCGGGTCTTGCAACGGGACTGATAACAGGGCTTTTGCACACTCTTTTAGGCATACCCGGCATTCTAGCGGGAATACTAACGCAGATTTCACTGTGGTCTGTCAATCTTATGATACTCAGCGGAGCGAACAAGGCGGTCAATGTTGATAAGTATCAGCTTATCGTCTCGCTGCGTCATGTCGCCCCCGCCATCGCCACGGTGCTGGTAATTGTGGCGATACTCATAATCGTTCTCTATTGGTACTTCGGCACTGAACAGGGCAGCGCCATCCGCGCTACAGGCAGCAATCCACACATGGCCGGCGCGCTTGGAATAAACATAAGCTCAATGAAGGTTCTGGCTCTTTGCATATCCAATGGACTTGTTGCCCTCTCCGGCGGTCTTATGTCGCAGTATCAGGGCTTTGCGGATATAAAAATGGGTCAGGGTGCTATCGTTATCGGTCTTGCCGCCGTTATCATCGGCGATGTGCTCGGCAACGCGATTTTCCGCAAGCATATGAACTTTGCCATTTCGCTAATTTTCGTAGTGCTGGGTGGCGTTATATACTATCTCGTGGTCGGCTTTGTTATGTGGCTTAAAATGCCCACCGACCTGCTCAAGCTGCTCACCGCCGTGATCGTAACAATCTTTCTGTCTGTGCCTTATTTAAAGGACAAATCAAAGAATTCCTTTAGCAGGGCAGGTAAGAAAGGAGGCACAAGTAATGCTTGATATATGTGGAATTTCCAAAACCTTTAATGCCGGAACAATTAACGAAAAGCACGCGCTGACAAATGTCAGCCTGCATCTTAACGAGGGCGACTTCGTAACCGTTATCGGCGGCAACGGCGCGGGCAAATCGACGCTTTTAAACGCCGTTGCAGGCGTTTGGCCGGTAGACGGCGGCAGCATCTCAATAGGCGGTGTGGATGTAACCGCCCTGCCGAGCACAAGCGCGCCCGCTATATCGGCAGAGTTTTTCAAGACCCGATGATGGGAACTGCCGCAACAATGGGCATTGAGGAAAACCTTGCTCTTGCCTACCGCCGCGGTCGCAGCCGCGGGCTGCGCTGGGGCGTTACCAAAGCCGAGCGTGCGCGTTATTATGAGGAGCTGAAAGCTCTCGGTCTGGGACTTGAGGACCGCATGACGAGCAAAGTCGGGCTTCTCTCCGGCGGACAGCGCCAAGCGCTTACTCTGCTCATGGCAACGCTGCAAAAGCCAAAGCTTCTGCTTTTGGATGAGCACACCGCCGCACTCGACCCCACAACGGCGGCAAAGGTGCTTGAGCTATCCGACAAAGTGGTTGAGGAAAACCATCTGACAGCTATGATGATCACGCATAACATGACTGACGCTATTCGCCACGGCAACCGCCTGATCATGATGAATAACGGCAGGATAATCCTCGATATCTC
>JAHAWY010000047.1 GCA_018385135.1 Oscillospiraceae bacterium
GCTCCTGCGTGTGCAATAAATAACATTGTTGCCAGCTTCGGGTGATTTTCTCTATTGGTCGAGAGCGGGAGAGAATCTTTTATGCTGTTGCCTTCCTTGATGCGCTTGAGCGCGTAACCGAGACGAACAATGACTTCTGTTATCATGACGGGGATAGACAGGGAACAAAAATGAATAAAGTCGTAGCCTTCGTAATACATTCCTTGAACGATCTCTGCTATCGTTTGTTCTTCTTCTCCAATACTACCAAACTGCAAAAGATTAAAAAGCCCCATCAATGGAGCTGGTAGTCCCATTGAGGTTGTAATGTCGGATTTGAAATGAATGACTTGTTTTGCGAGAGCAGCAAAGATGTCACTTTCTTTGCGGTCTGCATAATTCTCCATAACTTGAGAGACAATTTTGCCAGCCTTATCAATAGTGGTCATTCTGCCGGTCAGAATATCAAAAACACCTACCACAAAGCCAAGCAGCGGATCATGACCGAGAGAGAGCAAGCGATGATAATATGCAGACAGTCCTTGCACATATTCTGTGGTGTGACGGTTGTCTTGAGCATCGAAAGAAACCTTACTTTCTTTGGAGTTCGCCAACTTTTCCATCTCTTCGGAAGGGAACTTTTTCTCAAAATAGGCTCTGACATAGTTAGAAAGTGATCCTGCGGTCAGTCCGTCTGGTCCTTTCTGCGGTATTCCTACGAGTAACAAATCTATGGCAGCTCCAGTTAATGCTGCCACTGCGCTGATTGATATGTCGATACCGTCAAGGTGATGAATTGCGGAGTATTCGGCATTTAGTTTTCTAATTGCGTCGGAGTTGCTGTTCAACTCGTCTTCTGTAAACAAGTCTTCTAACACACAATCACCACCCACATGACGCTCTGCTTCAAGGCAGAGTTTTTCCCATGTGGGTATGACCATGATTTTGCGGTCATCCTCGCGCTTCAAAGACGCTGGTTTTCCCACTTTATATCCGAGCTTTTTCAGTAGTTCTTCGCTGGATGTAATGCTTTCATCGAGACTGTCAGCGTTCGGAAAATTGATAGAGGAAAGCTCACTTGACTGATGAGCAAGAACAGTATTCAGTTGTTTCTCAAAATCGGTATAGTTATATTTGCTCATCGTATCGTCCTCTCAGGCAACACCCAAGTCTTTGCTCAGGTCTTTTATTGCTTGTTGAAGCAGGATATTTAAGCTCTGTAAGTAGTCAACGCGCTCTTTTTCAGCATCCGCTTCTTCTTTGAGTGCCTTGATGATACCCTCATGCTTTAGGAGAGCTTCTTTATACAGACGTTCTTTTTCTTGTCTAAGCTGCTTGTTCTTGAGATGCGCCGCAATACCCACACCACCAGCAGCAAGCGCAGCTACGGGCGCAGCCAAAACAAAGACACCGGCAACCATACCACCACCAACGATTGCTCCTGCTGCTGCCAATCCAGAAGTGATTCCTGCTGCGGAAAGACCAACTGTTCCTAAGCCATAAAGCGCAAGGAAAGAGCCAACTCCACCAATGCCAGCTCCTAAAGCTCCGGTTAGAACTTCGGGAATTGCACTGTGACGAATTGTTCTCGTCTTATCATTGACAGCCATAGCAGCCTCATTGACCACATTGACAACTTGTTGCAGTGAGTCAACACTTTGGAACACCATTTCTTTTTTCTTCTTTACATAGTTTCCCATGTTTTTCTCCTTTATGCTCCGAGCAAACTCTGGTCAAAGGCGAACAGAGCCTCGTTAATTTCAAAAACATTGTAGTTCTCATTCTCAATGAAATACTCAATGATGATGTCAAACTTATTGGAATGAGACAGCGCAAAGCCCGCCTTCATGAGCATATCCTTCATTTCCACAAGTGGCAGCTCAAGGGCGATGGCAAATGCAATGACGGTGGGCTTGGAAGGTTTGTAGGACTTGTCCGAGCGGATCTTCGAGAAGAGCTTCCGGTCAATATTCGCCTTCTTGTAGCACTGCGCGTCCGTCATGCCGCGTTCATCAATCTTCCGCAGAAGCATCTCGGAAAAGCTCTCATCAATCTGTCCCAGTGCATCGTCAAGAGTTGCTGCCTTTTCGGAGCTGACTGCCATAGGAGCTGTGAGCTTTTCAATAGCTTCATCGCAAACGGATGACTCGCAGGGCATCGGCTCATCCATACGGAAGGCACTCATTCTGCGCAGTCGCTCGGAACGACTATCGGTATGTTCGTCCACATAGCGGTCATCTATGTATGAAGCAATGTCGGCAAACAGCTTGCCGCTGATCTGATAGGCTTTGCGGTCGAAGATGACGATGTACACCGTCATTTCGTTTTCGAGGAGGAAACTGCTAATGGTGTCAATCGCCACTTTGAGAGCCTGATCCTTCGGATAGCCAAAGATGCCAGAGGAAATCAGCGGGAACGCAATCGATTCGCATCCGTATTCCTTCGCCAGCATGAGCGATGTCCGATAGCAGGAGATCAGCAGTTCGCGCTCACGATGCCGCCCGTCATACCAGCGCGGACCGACAGCATGAATGACATATTTGCAGGGCAGGCGATAGCCCTTCGTGATTTTTGCGCCCCCGGTTTTGCAGCCGTGGAGCGTTTCACATTCCGTCAGCAGCTCCGGTCCTGCGGCACGATGAATGCAGCCGTCCACACCGCCGCCACCCAGCAGCGACTCGTTGGCAGCGTTGACGATGGCGTCCACCTTCATTTTCGTGATGTCATTTCTGACTATATGAAGCGGCATTAAATCACCGACCTTTCAATTTAGCAACATCTACATCTATATTTGAGATCGAACTGTCTTTCGCATATATGTTATTTGATAAGCCAGCGTTCCCCGTTTGGCATAATGCGAATATCACCGGGGAGTTTTTCTAAAATCATGCCATCTTGTAGAGAGCGAACCAACGTTTCTTCTCGGTAGTCTGGATCTTCATACCAAATGTTGAAATAGAGTTTATCTCCATCACGAAAGCTAAGTGCTTCTCTATCATTTATCGCAAAGCTCACTTGTTCGGGCCAAGCAATCTCGAATGTGCCGTCATTTGGCTGTCGCGTCAGTGATAACGGCGAGGTATGGAGAAGTAGATTGTAGCAATTTTTCACCGTAGACAAAGGAAGTCGAGCTATTTCCTTCGTCATCTCTTGCTGGTGTAGAAATCGCAAAATGTGTATCACGCTTTCTGTAAAATTCACTACCAATAGCACGACAGAGTTGCCATCATACACAGGATTACCAAGATATTGTCCGTCCACAGGATGCACAGGTTCATAAACCATACCGTCAGGATAGTGGATAAGATACAAGCGGTTGCTCCGTACAGGATGTCCTTGCAGGAATAGTTCTTCTGCTTCATAGAGATCACCGTGAATATAATCTGTTGCCCAATACCATTCGTTAGTCCCGCCGCGCACAATCTCTAAATTAGTTGCACCATGTATGTCAACAATTCTCATTCGTACACCTCGCTTTCGTAGATTCTAATTTACACCTTCCTCAAATCGCAAGTCCATCAACCCACGTTGCCAGTTCTTTATGCCCTACATTGTGCTTGAAGACTTTCCCGTTCAACAGCTTTGCGCCTTTGCAGCTCGGTGTAAGGCGCTCGT
This sequence comes from Oscillospiraceae bacterium, assembly GCA_018385135.1. Lineage (GTDB taxonomy): Bacteria > Bacillota > Clostridia > Oscillospirales > Oscillospiraceae > UBA2658. The sequence goes on from JAHAWY010000047.1 coordinate 3,595, forward strand.
TCGTCTTGCCAATGTCGCTTCCGCCAGAGGTTGCAAACGGGATGATCGTCTTGCCGGTCAGGTCATAGCTTTCAAGAAATGTATTGATAATCGTCGGCGCGACATACCACCAGATCGGGAAGCCGACAAAGATTGTGTCGTAATCCTTCATATTATCCCGCTTTGCGGCAATCTCAGGACGGGAGGCAGGATCGCTCATCTCAATCGTGCTGCGGGCTTTCTTGTCCATCCAGTTCAGATCAGCTTCCGTGTAAGGCACCTTCGGCTCAATCTCAAAGATGTCCGCGCCGATTGCCTCTGCCAGCGTCTCGGCAACCTTCGCGGTCACGCCGGACGCAGAAAAATATGCTACAAGTTT
>JAHAWY010000017.1 GCA_018385135.1 Oscillospiraceae bacterium
CCGCGCTTATGGGCGCTAGTCTCAATGTGTATATAAACGTAAGCTCTATGAAGGATGAAGAATATGCCGCCATGCTTCGCAGTGAGGCTGACGGGCTTTTGGCGAAATACTGTCCGCTTGCCGATGAAATATATGCGGCGGTCAGCGCAAAGCTTCTTTAAGGAGGTTCTTACATGGCAGAATTGTTAAAGGGTGCGCCTGTTGCCGAGGCAATCAACGAGCGCTCAGCCGAGCTTTTGAACCGGCTTAAAGCCCGCGGTATCACACCGACTCTTGCGATGCTGCGCGTCGGCGAGCGTGAGGACGATATAGCATACGAAAACGGCGCTGCCAAGCGATGTGAAAAGGTTGGCGTTCAGGTGAGGCGCGTAACGCTGCCGGAAAACGTTTCACAAAACGAGCTGGAGGAGGAGATACGCCGTTTGAACGAGGAAACGGACGTTCACGGTGTTTTAATGTTCATGCCGCTGCCCAAGCAGCTTGACAGCGCTGCCGCGCGCAGGATTCTTTCCCCCGCCAAGGATGTTGACGGCATCACCGACGGCTCGCTTGCGGGCGTTTTCACCGGCAGCGGTGAGGGCTTCGCCCCTTGCACGGCTCAAGCCTGCATAGAAATCCTCGACCATTACGGAATTGACTGCAAGGGCAAGCGTGCCGTTGTTATCGGACGCAGTCTCGTAGTCGGAAAGCCCGTTTCCATGCTGCTTCTTGCCAAAAATGCCACAGTTACCCTATGCCACACCCGAACCGTTGATTTGCCGCATGAAGCTCAAAACGCGGAGATACTCATTGCCGCCGCCGGTAAAGCAGGGACTGTTCGCGCCGAGCATCTGCGTGACGGACAGATAGTCATAGATGTGGGCATCAACTTTATAGACGGCAAAATGTGCGGCGATGTCGATTTCGCCGCCGCTGAACAGCTCTCGCTCTCGCTCACGCCTGTTCCGGGCGGCGTAGGAACAGTAACCACCTCAGTATTGGTAAGCCATGTGGTGGAGGCTGCGCGCCGTCAAAACGCATAATTGCCAAGCCGATGCGGCAGTGCAAAAACGGAGTCTGTGATTTTTCACAGACTCCGTTTTTATATGCTTTATTTTTTCTGCGCTTTGATGACCTTAAGCCGCACAAATTCTTCCCTGTCCTTTTCCTCAAGCGCGTCGGTCATTCGCGCGACGTCCGCTTCCAGTCCAGGGATAACGATATTGTTCAGGGCGTTTGCCCGTTTTTGCGCTTTCTCTATAGAGTAGGCAAGGCGGTAAATGGAGTTTTCAAGCTCGGCAAGCTCCAAGCAAAGCTCCTTGACGCTGTTAAATTTTTTATATGCGTCGTCCAGCGCGGGAGTTGTGCCGATAAAGCTGTAAGGCAAAACGCTCATATCGGCAGGCGTTGCCGAAACACTCGGCAGCTCAACACCCATAACGCTGCGGTAGCGCACGCGCACGCTGGTGTCAAGCGCGGTGGAGCGTGCAATGTCCTCGCAGCCGCCCATAGAGATATTTGCCCGCTTTAGCGAGGAATACGCCTCCGAAAATGTTTTGTCAATGCGTTCTTGAAGCTCGGCGGCGCGGTCTATAAGCCCCATAAGCTCACGAATCAGGATGTTGCGCTTTTTATCCATCAGTTCAAAGCCGTTTTCAGCCAGCTTTTTTGAGCGCTTCGCCGCAATAAGGTTGCCCTTTGTCGGCGGCAGGTTGCCCATAGAGCCACCTCCCTTTTATTGTTTTGTCCGGCTATTCCATTATTTCAGCTTCAGCCGGCTTGTAATATTTGTCAAGCAGCTTGTCGGAAACGCGACCCAGCTCGTTTCTGGGCAGTGTACCCAACAGCTTCCAGCCGAGGTCAAGAGTCTGCTCGATGCTGCGGTTTTCCCTATCGCCCTGACAGATAAACTCACGCTCAAAGCGCTCGCCAAAGCGTACATACTGCTTATCAAGCTCGGAAAGCTCATCCTCGCCGATAACCGAAGCAAGGCTTCGCGCGTCAGCAACAGCGCTGTAGGAGGCGAAAAGCTGGTTTGATAAATCTCCATGATCCTCGCGCGTGTTGCCCTCACCCGTGCCGTCCTTCATAAGGCGGGAAAGCGACGGCAAAATGGCAACAGGCGGGTAAATGCCCTTTTGCTCCAAATCGCGCGAGAGAACTATCTGCCCTTCGGTGATATAGCCGGTGAGGTCAGGTATCGGGTGGCTGATATCGTCGTTCGGCATGGTTAGGATAGGCACCTGCGTAACGCTGCCCTTTTGTCCTTCTATCAAGCCGGCGCGCTCATATATAGAAGCGAGATCCGAATACATATAACTTGGGAAGCCCTTGCGGGAGGGAATTTCCCCCTTCGAGGAGGAAAACTCACGCAGAGCCTCGCAATAGCTGGTCATGTCGGTGAGGACGACCAGAACATGATAGCCGTGGCGGAAAGCCAGATACTCCGCCGCCGTCAGCGCGCAGCGCGGCGCGAGGATGCGCTCGATGATAGGGTCGGATGCCATGTTCAAAAACATCACAACACGCCCAAGAGCGCCGGACTCCTGAAAGTCCTTTTTAAAGAACTCCGCCGTATCGTTCTTAACGCCCATCGCGCAGAAAACAATGGCAAACTCCTCGTCGTCGCTCATCATATGCGCCTGGCGAACGATTTGCGCGGCAAGCTCATTATGGCTCATGCCGGCGCCGGAGAAGATGGGCAGCTTCTGTCCTCTTATGAGGGTGGAGGTCGCGTCGATAGCGGAAATCCCCGTCATTATGCAGCTTCGCGGATAACGGCGGCAAACAGGGTTTATTGCGCTGCCGTTAATGTTGCGGCGCTCATCGGGAAAGACCTCGCGCAGACCGTCAAGCGGCTTGCCGGCACCATTAAAAATACGTCCGAGTATCTCCTTGGAAAGCGGCATACTGATGGGCTTGCCTGTAAAACGAGTGTTTACATTCTCCATGTCTATGCCGTCTGTTCCCTCGAAAACCTGCAAGATAACCTTATCGCCGTCAATGGTTATTACGCGACCAAAGCGGCGCTCGCCGTTACCAAGCGTTATCTCCGCAAGCTCGTCAAACGATACGTCCGAAACGCCGTCAAGAGCAACGAGCGAGCCTTGCATCTCGGATAGTCCTGTGTATTCAAGCCTCAAGAATGCTCACTCCTCTCATTCGTTGCCCGCCAATACCGCGGAAACGGCATCGTCGATCATTTTTATGAATTCTGCACCTGTCTTGCCCTCGCCCATCTCAAACTTCATGCGGCATAGAGCGCTGAAAATGCCGGTCGCCAAAAGCTGGCTCAAGGGGATGCTTTTCGCGGTCAGCTTCTGCGCCTCGGTGTAGAGGTATAAAATAGCCTCCAGCATATCCATCTGCTGTTCCGGCGGCATATAGGTATCGGTCTTGTGGAAGGCATTCTGCTGCAAATAGCCCTGGCGGAAAACCTTTGCCGTTTCGATTATAAGCTTCTGGTCGTCAGGCAGAACGTCCGAGCCGATAAGCTTGACGATCTCCATCAGCGAGCTTTCACTGCCGAGGATATCGACCATCTGCTGACGCATTTTTGTAAAGCCGCGCCCGAAGTTTTCCTCATACCACGGCTTCAGATCGTTAAAGTATTCGGAATAGGAAGTGTTCCAGTTAAGGGAGGGGAAATGTCTTGCATATGCAAGCGAGCGGTCAAGTGCCCAGAAGGTGCGGATAAAGCGCTTGGTGTTTTGTGTAACAGGCTCGGAAAAATCACCGCCCTGCGGGGAAACAGCGCCGATAACGGTCACGCTGCCCTCATCTCCCGCAAGGGTCTGCATATAGCCCGCACGCTCATAAAAGCCAGCGAGTCTGCTCGGAAGATATGCCGGAAAGCTCTCCTCTGCGGGCATCTCCTCAAGCCGTCCCGAGATCTCACGAAGAGCCTCCGCCCAGCGCGAGGTGGAGTCCGCCATAAGCGCGACATGGTAGCCCATATCGCGGTAGTATTCGGCAATGGTCATGCCCGTATATATTGATGCCTCACGCGCCGCGACGGGCATATTGGAGGTGTTTGCGATCAAAATGGTGCGCTCCATCAGCGGGCGACCTGTTCTTGGGTCTTTCAGCTCGGCAAATTCGTCGAGCACCTGCGTCATCTCGTTGCCGCGCTCGCCACAGCCGAGGTAAACGATTATGTCCGCGTCAGACCACTTGGCAAGCTGATGCTGAACCACGGTTTTTCCGGCTCCGAACGGTCCCGGAATGGCAGCGCAGCCGCCCTTGCCAACAGGGAAAAGCGTGTCAATAACGCGCTGACCCGTTACAAGCGGTCTTGTAATGGGCAGGCGCTTTGCTGTCGGTCTTGCGCGCCGGATCGGCCAAACCTGTGAGAGCATTACAGGTGTTTTTTTACCGCGCTCGTCAACGATATTTGCAATCACGTCTGTGACCTTATACTTGCCGGACGGTACAACATCGGTAAAAACGCCCTTTAGCTGCGGCGGAACCATACTGCGGTGCTCGACCGTCTCAGACTCACGGCAGCGCGCAAAGATCATGCCGGGAAGCGCCTTGTCGCCGTCTTTAACCGAAACGGTGACGTCCCAGAGCTTTTCCATGTCCAGCGCAGGCAGGTTTATGCCCTTTGTAATGAAGCTACCCGCCATATCTGCGATCTTTCGCAGAGGGCGCGCAATGCCGTCGTATGTCGTTGTAACCATGCCGGGACCTAGCAAAACGGACATGGGCTTTCCCGTCGGGTAAACCGGCTGACCCTTTTTAAGTCCCGTGCTGTCCTCATATACCTGAACGATGGTCTCATTGCCCTTAGCGCTTACTACCTCGCCCGGCAGTCTGTCCTCTCCGACGTAAACAAGACTCATCATCGGCAGACTCCGTCCGCCGCGAACCTTGATAACAGGACCGTTTACGCCGTATATGGAATAGTTATTGATGGAATTCATATTCTTCCTCCCAATTGGGAAATAGCTCTAAAGCAAATAAAGAGCTTAGTTGCCTATATTTAGTCCCGCCAGCTCGGAGAAGTGACCGACCATGTCGCTCAAAGCGGAGTCAAAGGTCATATCGACCCTGCGCCCTTTTGAAAGGCACACAAGGCTCAAGCCTCCAAGCGCAAAGCTTCCCTCCGCGAAAGCAAGGCTGACGCCGCTCGCGGAGTTCATAAGCTCATCAGCAAAACGCATATCCTCAGGTCTCAGATAAACAGTGGCGGAAAAGCCGTAGCCAAGAGCCTCAACAGCCTGCCGCAGCAGAGTTTTCAGATGCGGCAGATAATCCTCCGAGGCGGTAAACGCTTCAATGCGGGCGCTGACCTTGGCAAAGCTTTCGGTAGCACAGTCCTCTCTGTATTGCAAAAGAGTGTGCTTGTTTTCTGTCATCCGGGCGGCAACACGGCGACCCTCACGCGCCTGTATTTCGCTAATGCGCACGTTGGCATAGCGCTCAGCGTCGGCGGATATCTCCGCTTTTGCTCCGGAGATTATCTCCTCCTGCCTTTTGTGCAGCTCGTCTGTTATGCGGCGCGACTCCTCAATAGCTTCGCCGAGGATGGCATTGCCAAAAGCCTCAAGCTTTTTATCGGTATCCTGTACCGCTGTGTTAAGTGGCATATTTGTTCCTCCAAAATCCGCGCGGGGAGCACCCCCGCGGTATGGGTCAGATCTTAATTCCTATCGCCTCGCGGATGAGTCTTGTGATGGAATCCGGCTCTCGGTTCGAGCCGGTGCTGCCCGGTATTACTACAAGAAGCGGGTTAGTGCCGCTGAGCTTTAGCTGCGTGACCGTTTCGGGTATTTTCGACGCACAGCCCTCGTTGATAAGTAAAACGGCAATGTCAGATTCTGCCTTAATTCGCTCAACGCAGGCTGCTATCTCTCGCCGTTCGGCAGCATAGCTTCCCTCGATGCCCGCCAGACGCAGTCCCGTGAGGGTATCTCTGTCGTCCGATAGTGCATATATCCGCATATTTTTTCACCTTAAAGACCGGAAATGATCATAAAGGCTATAAGCAGACCGTAAAGCGCGACACCCTCAGCCATGCCGACGAAGATCAGAGCCTTACCGAAAACGCTGTCGTTTTCGGACAGAGCGCCCAGTGCAGCGGATGCAGAGGAGGCAACGGCAATACCGCCGCCGATGCCGGAAAGTCCAACAGCCAATGCAGCGCTGAGATAGCCCATGCCGGTTGCAAAGCCGTCGCTCGTTACAAGCCCTCCGGCAGCTTCAGCAGCCTCGGCAGACTGCGTAAAGCAGAAAACAGAGCCGAAAACAAGGAGACCGAAGAAGCAGCAAAGATTGGTGATAAAGGGAGCTTTGCTCTTGTTCCCGCGCTTAACGCGAAAATAGATGGCTGTCAGGGGAAGCACGATAGCTGCGAGCAGAACGATTGCGGCAATAAGTAATTCCATAATAATGTCCTCCAAAGTTTGTTGGTTTTTCGCCGTTAATCCGCGGCGGTATAGTCTATCATTCTGGGGCTGAACTTTTCTCCTCCGCTCTTATAGAAGCGACCGAACATTTCGTAAAATTCAAGACGCATGACCTGAATGCACACCAGCACCGCCTCAAGCCCGGTAACTAAGAGGTTTCCAAAAATCAATCCGCCGATGCTGTAGCCGTCAGAGCCTGCGGACAGGAGGTAAACGACCATCATCATGCCCGCGTGGCTAATGGCAAAAGCGCCGACACGGAGGAAGGAAACGGTGTTGGAAACATAGGAAAGCAGCGTTTCAAAAAGCTCAAAGAAGCCCTCAACCACGAACATTCCGACAGATTCGGGCATCCAGTCCTTCTGCCCTGTCAGAAGCTTTGTAATCGGCGTGGCGGCAAAAATGAGAAACAGCGGCAAAACGATGAGCAGCCAGATATAGGCGGGAGTCATAATGTTTTTATCAAACACGAGCATAAACACCGCGCCTACAGCCACCGCCATATACATAACAAAGCCCGCAAGACCGTTGGGGTCAAAGAAGATTTTTTTGATGTCCTTCTGGCGGAAACCCGTGATGATATTAAGGACCATGCAGGCAAGCATCAGCACCACGCCTACCGCGACGGCGACAAGGAGGATCTTCATTGTGTTTCCGTCTTCAAGCACCTTGAAGCCGGGCAGCAGCTCCTCCGACCCGAACACGCTGCCGTAAACAAAGCCGAACAGCGTTGCCGAAACGCCGCACATTGCAACGATGCGCCCCAGCCACGAGCCTTTCAGTTTATACAGCAGCAGACCGGTAGCAACCAGCAGCACGCCCTGACCGACATCGCCGAACATGATGCCGAACAGCAGCGTATAGGTTATCGCCATAAAAAGGCGCGGGTCAAGCTCGCCGTATGCCGGAAAACCGTACATTTCCACAAAGGGCTGATAAATGCCTGAGAAAAAGCCCTTTTTTAGCTTAACGGGAGGCGATGCCTCTTTTAAATCGCGCGGTGTGGAGAGAATGCAGACAAAGCCCGGAAAGCTCTCACATTCCTTTGCGTATGCCTCAGCCTGTGCCTTGGGCACCCAGCCAACGATGAAAAACTTCCCGTGTCGGCAGCCAGCGAGCGAGCGAAGCTCATAAGCTTCGCAGCATAAGCGCAGCCACGAATATATCTTCAGAGCCTTTTCGCTTTCAGCCGATTTTAGCTGTTTTAACTCCTCATCAAGCTCCGAAATACGCTTTTCGTCCCTCTCGCATTCCGCCTTCAGGCGCTCGACCGCTTCATGTGCCGTGCAATCGGCGTAGCTGTCCACATCAATGTGGATGCGTTCAAAACCCATTGAAGCAAACAAGGCGTCCACCTGCGTGTGCTCCTGCGGCAGCGCAAAATACGCTCCGTATACCCAGCGGTCGCATTTGCCCGCGGGGATATAGTAAACATCGGGGCGGCGGCTCATAAGCTCGGCACACTCCTTGTTCATATCGGCCGCGATGCGTCCGAAGCGGAACTTGATGTAGCGCATATCAAAAAGGCTGGAAAGCTCCACATCGAAGCTCGCAAAGTGGCTAAGCTCCTGAATGAATACCGCGCCGTTCTGGATCTTCTCAAGCTTTTCCCCGCGCTCGTCGCCGATGGCGGCTATTTTCTGCAAAAGCTCGTCTAAATAAGCGGCAGCGGCTTCAACCGAAAGCTCCTCGCTCTCAAAGCCCCTATACTGCGGCGTCAGATCCAGCGCACTTAAAAGCTCCTTGGATCTTGAAAGAGGCTCAGAGTAGGGGTTTGCCCCCTCAAAGGGTAAAAGTTTTTTCACCGGTGCCAACGCTTCAACGGCGTTTTCAGGATGAAACTCCCTGCCCAAAACAAGCTTTTGCAGGGCGGCTTCAACCATATTCTCAGGTCCGGAAAGGGTGACCTGAGTCATAGCTTCAACTGACATATTTTCCTCCCACAAGCGGCAGACAGCGTAATGTGCCGCCTTATGTTGAATAACGCTAAATATCCGAGGGTTTAATACCGTAGCTCACTGTTTCCAAAACACGCGCCAGCCTGTCGCACTCAAGCTCACTTAAGATGAGGTAGGCGACGGGAACGCAAATATTCGGGGCAGGCAGTCTCAAAATACCCTTGCAGAAGCTGCTCATCGCGCTCTCATAAAGCCCGTCAAGCTTTTCCGGCTTATAGTCGTCAAAATACAACGCAAAGGGTGATTGCTTTAAAAGCTCCACCGCCTCACTCTCGCTCTTTGCGGAAAGAAGCTGTGAAACCAGTGCCGGCTTCAAACGGCTGCCAAGGGGAACAAGCAGCTCCTGCGCGCTTTGAAGTGAGCCGGGAAAGCTGCGAAGCAGGCGCAAAATGCCGACAATATTCAGCAGATCGGCCTGCGTTCCCAAAAGACGCGAAAGCTCGTTTTTGCCCATCCCGCTATATCCCTTGGATATGTTCGTGAATATGCTTTTGTAGCAGCAGCGCTCAAGAGCGGCGGCAGTCTCCCCGTAGTTTGGCAAAGAATTCTGCGCGCTTGGCGTCAGCTCGGCGAGAACATTTTCATATGCACTGCCGCGCGCGGCCGCTATAAGGTCTGAATAGTCCACAGCCGACTCAAGCGCCGAAATATCAACACGGCTTCGGCTTTTTATAAACTCTGTTGTTCCGATGGGCATTTTTACAGGCTCGCCGGAGGCGAGACAGCGGAGCGCCGCGAGAATAAAGCCGTATTCCGTCTTAGTGAGAAATAGCCCTAAAAGCTCCTTATCCTCTAAGCTGCAAAAGCGCAAAAGCTTTTCCAGATCCACATATTGCTTTGCGCGGACAGCTCCCTTTATCTGCTCGTCTCCCATGCGCTGCGTAAGCTCGGAGGTATAGGCGCCCCACCCGCTCTGCGATTTGAGAACCGATAACACCTCCGTCACCGATGAGCATTCGGAAAGCCTGTGCCATTCCTCCTCGGTGATACGCTTGCCATACATAGCGTGAACCTTGGCGCTCACCGCGCCGTATTTCATGCGCGCTTTAAGCATCCATATTCACCGCCAGCCTGAAGATTTTGTCTATGAACACATCCTGCAGGTTTTCATATTGCTGCTTTGCCGAGGCAAGATCGCTCTCAAGCTTTTTATCAAGCCGCTCGATCTCGGCATCGGCAGACCTAACCGCCTCAAGCTCAGCCTGTTTGATTTTCTCGTCCGCCTCAGCGAAGCATTGCTTGCGAAGCTCCTCAATGCGCGCATTAACGCCATCATTGAAATCCTCACGAAGCGATACTGCCTCTTTATATATGTTTCGAGCATTATTTTCCGTTTCAACAATTCTGTGGAGTATCTCGGTCGGGGTCATTTATTGTTCTCCCTTCTAATCAAAGCGAACTCTTACAACATCATAACATTTTATCAACAAAAATAAAATGTTAAAAATAATAAATCTAACGGGGTTTTAACAAGTTTTTTTCCAAACACTGCACATCAACGTAAGTATTGACAAAAGTTTGATTATCAAGCTTATAGTCTTTGCAAAATAAATGGAAATAGAGTATAATTCAATTTACTTCGTCTCAATACAGCTCTATTGCTCAGGCGAAGGAAAATGCAATGTAAGCGAAAGGAAAACGCCCTATGATGAAATACATACTCGTTATCGGCGACGGCATGGCGGACAACCCCGTTCCGGAGCTTGGCGGAAAGACCCCTCTTGAATATGCCAGCATCCCCTTTATTGACTCTCTTGCGGCGAAAAGCGAGCTTGGAAGCTCCAAAAACTGCCCCGAAGGTCTGCCCCCCGGAAGCGACACCGCCATTTTATCTATTTTCGGCGCCGACCCGCGCGTTTGCTACACCGGGCGCTCCCCTCTCGAGGCGGCGGCAACCGGCATCAAGCTCAAGCCCGGCGATGTTTCCTATCGCTGCAACATGGTCGCGCTTGAGGACAAGAATGCACCCTATGCTGAAAAAAAGATACTCTCTCATAACGGCGGCTCGATTGAGGGCGAACAGTCCCTTGAGCTTATTGAATATCTTTTTTCAGACCCCGAGTTTAAGGCGGCCGCCGAAAAAGCCGGCATGAGCATAAACCCCGCTCCCTCGTTCCGCCATATCGCCGTGCAGAGTGCCGCGGATATCAAAGGCATCAAGCTCATCCCCCCGCATGACCATCTTGGCGAGGTCATAGGTCCCCTCCTTCCCTCCGGCTGCTCAAACGCCGAGGTTTTAAAACAGCTTATGGAGCTTTCGCACAAGGTGCTTGACAAGCACCCCATAAACGAGCGGCGCCGCGCGGAGAACAAGCTGCCTGCCAACGGAGTATGGTTCTGGGCTGAGGGCACGGGAGTTGAGCTGGAGTCATTCTATGATAAATACCGCAAAAAGGGCACTGTTATTTCCGCAGTCCCCCTCTGCCATGGTATTGCAAAGCTTTCCGGCTTGGACGTTACCTATGTTGACGGGGCAACGGGCGAGCTTGAAACAAACCTTGAAGGCAAGGTGGACGCCTGCGTCAAGGCGCTTGAGGGCGAATACGATTTTGCCGCCATCCATGTTGAAGCTCCTGACGAATGCACGCATAACGGCGACACTAAGGGAAAGCTTCAGGCAATCGAATGGCTGGACAGCCGCGTAATGAAGCCTCTTGTCGGCAGGCTGGATGCCGAGCCTTTTGATTACCGCCTGCTTTTCATATCCGACCACAAAACGCTCACCTCAACGCGCGGTCATGACGGAGAGCCTGTTCCTTATATGATATACGACAGCCGTGTTGACACGGAGTGCGGTCTGCCATACACCGAAAAAAGCGGCGAGACAGGTCCTTATCTTGAGACCGGAACGATGCTTATGCCGCGCCTGTTTGAGCTTTAAGCCCGGATTTCGCCTTATTGAAAGGAGCCGCCTATGCAGGAGATAACCGAATACGCTTACGCAAAGCTCAACCTCTCGCTGGACGTAGTTTCGCGGCTTCAGAGCGGCTACCACGAGCTTTGCATGGTAATGCAAAGCGTTTCCCTTTGTGATGACGTTACGCTCTCCATGAGAGCCGACGATAAAATAAGCATCAAAACCGACCTGTACTTTCTTCCCAACAATGAGCGCAACATTGCCTTCAAGGCAGCGCAGACCTTCTTTGATAAAACAGGGCTTAGGCATGGCGTGGATATAGATATCAAAAAGCGCATACCCGTCTGCGCGGGCATGGGCGGCGGCTCAGCCGACGGTGCTGCGGTGCTTCGCGCACTCAACAAAATGAACGGTCTGCCGCTTTCAGCAAACGAGCTTGAGGAGTTGGGCGCGAGCGTCGGCTCGGACATTCCCTTTTGCATATGCGGCGGAACAGCGCTTGCCAAAGGGCGCGGTGAAAAGCTGACCGAGCTTCCCGCTATACCTCAATGCAAAATCATCATCTGCAAGCCGCGCTTTTCCGTATCCACCCCGGAGCTGTTTTCGCGCATAGACCGCTTTTCAATCAAGCTTCGCCCCGATACAGCCGGTATGCTTGAGCGCATCGAAAGCCGCGATCTGGCAGGCATCGCAAGACATATGTATAATGTATTCGAGGATGTTCTTCCGCCCAAGCCCTCCGACGTAGCGGAGATAAAGCGCACGCTGCTCAACTGCGGCGCACTCGGAGCGGTTATGACGGGGACAGGCTCGGCGGTCTTTGGAGTTTTTGACGATGATGAGAGCGCAAGCGCCGCTTTCAATCAGCTTCGGGCGCAATATACGAGCGTTTTCAGTGTCCTCCCCAAAGAGAGAATAAAAATAGGCTAAAACTTGTATAAAGCTTCATAAAACCGTCCATAATGCAGTAAAACACTACATAAAGGACGGTTTTTGTATTTTGAACAAGCAAAAAAGTAAAAAGCAAATAAGAATAATCGAAGGCGCGCTGCTTATCGCGCTGTGCATAACCCTCTGCACGGGACTTTGGGCGCGGGCGCAGCAGCAAAAGCTCTCCGGCGAGCTGGTGCGCCTGCACGTTATCGCCGCTTCGGACAGCGATGCCGACCAAGCACTGAAGCTTCGCATACGCGACCGCGCGCTGATGCACCTTACACCCCTGCTGGATAGAGCGCAAAGCGTTGACGACGCCCGCGCAGTAATAGAAAGCGAGCTGCCTCATCTCGAGAAGCTGGCTAACGACGAGATAGCCGCCGCCGGCTTTGATTACTCAGCCGCCGCCGCACTGGCTCCAGAGCGCTATCCGACGCGCGAATACATGGGCTTTGCTCTGCCCGCAGGCAGCTATCTTTCGCTTAGAATAACTCTTGGCGGCGGCGAGGGGCAAAACTGGTGGTGCGTTGTTTTCCCGCCGCTCTGCATGACGGCGGTAGAGGAGCGTGAAAGCATTGCCACCCTCTCAGAGAACTCGAAAAAACTGATTTTTGCCGAGGAGGAGGAATATATCCTCAAATTTCGCTTAATAGAGTTTTTTGAAAGCATATCTCCCGAACATCTTGACAAGCGCTGATAAAAATGGTAAAATCACGCTATTCTCCGTGAGGGAGTAGTCAGCGCGAAAGCGGTTCAAGTCAACACACATGGCAGCGCACGGTTTCAATATATCATTTGCGGTTGGAACACCTTGCCGGAGTCTTATCCGACCCTGCCTGGCTTGTATTAAATGACCAGACTCATGGATAGGCTCAGCCTATCTGTGAGTCTTTTTTCGTTACCCTCACAGGCAAAATAATGTAGGAGGAATTCGGATGAAATACTATTGCAGCGAGATCGACGACGTTCTCAGTCAAGCGCAAAGCTCCCGCGAGGGTCTATCCTCCGCCGAGGCTGAAAAGCGTCTTGCCGAAAACGGCAAAAACAAGCTCGCCGAAGGCAAAAAGGACTCCCTTATAAAGCGCTTCTTCGCGCAGATGGCAGACCCGATGATCATCATCCTCATCGCGGCAGCGCTCATCTCCGGCGTTACCGCCGTTTACGAGGGCGAGGGCTTTGCGGATGTCATAATTATCATGTTTGTTGTTATTGTAAACGCGATTTTGGGCGTTTATCAGGAGAACAAGGCCGAAAAAGCGCTTGAGGCTCTGCAGCAAATGGCGTCAGCCACAAGCAAGGTGCTTCGAGACGGCAAGATATGCGTTATCAAAACCGAGGACATTGTGGTAGGCGACATTGTAGTTCTTGAAGCGGGCGACGCCGTTCCCGCGGACGGTCGCATCATCGAGTCAAACAGTCTCAAGATCGAAGAAGCGGCATTGACGGGCGAAAGCGTCCCCGTTGATAAGTTTATCGACATTCTCTACCTGCGCGATGGCAAGGACGTTCCCCTCGGTGACCGCAAGAACATGGTCTACATGGGCAGCACCGTTGTTTACGGACGCGGTATGGCTGTTATAACCGACACCGGCATGGACACCGAGATGGGCAAAATAGCTAACGCTCTTGAAAATGCCGAGGAGGGTCTTACCCCGCTGCAAATCAAGCTCGCTCAGCTCTCCAAAATCCTCACATGGCTGGTTCTCGGCATCTGCGTCGTCATATTCGGCGTGGGTCTTATCCGCGATGGTCTTGAGGCGAACACAATTCTCCACAGCTTCATGATTGCGGTTTCTTTGGCAGTCGCGGCCATCCCCGAAGGTCTGGTAGCTGTTGTCACCATAGTTCTTTCAATAGGCGTTACCAATATGAGCAAGCGCAACGCCATCATCCGCAAGCTTACCGCCGTTGAAACTCTCGGCTGCGCGCAGATAATCTGTTCCGATAAAACCGGAACGCTCACCCAAAACAAAATGACCGTGGTTGAGCATTTTGGCGAGAACGACAAGCTGCTTGCCACCGCCATGGCGCTATGCTGCGACGCCGAGCTTAACGAGGACGGTACTGTTACCGGCGAGCCCACCGAAAACGCTCTCGTTTACTGGGCAAATGAGCTTGAGCTTAACAAAAACGCTCTCAAGCAGCAGTCCCCCCGCATTGGCGAAGCCCCCTTTGACAGCAACCGCAAAATGATGAGTACCGTTCATAATACCTCAGACGGTGTCGTTCAATATACCAAGGGCGCTCCCGACGAGGTGCTCAAGGTCTGCACCACATATCTGAAGGACGGTCAGCCCGCTCCCATGACCGACGCCGTTCGCAAGGAGATACTATCAGCCAACAAGGGCATGGCAGACAAGGCTCTGCGCGTGCTCGCAGCGGCTATGAAGCAGCACCCCTCCGCTCCGGCAAGCACTGAACCGGGCGTCCTTGAGACAGACCTTTGCTTTATCGGTCTTGTCGGCATGATAGACCCCGTTCGTCCCGAGGTCAAGGACGCTATCGAGCATTGCCGCACCGCGGGCATCCGCCCGATCATGATAACCGGCGACCATATCGACACAGCAAGCGCCATTGCCCGTGAGCTTGGTATTCTCAGCGGCGACGATGTTGCCATCACCGGCGCTCAGGTTTCCGAGATGAGCGACGAGGAGTTTGAAAAGCGCTTCCGTGACATCTCAGTTTACGCCAGAGTTCAGCCCGAGCACAAGGTCCGCATCGTCAACGCATGGCGCGGCGCAGGCTACATCACCGCCATGACCGGCGACGGCGTTAACGACGCTCCCTCAATCAAGTCCGCCGATATAGGCGTTGGCATGGGCATCACCGGCACCGACGTTACCAAAAATGTAGCCGATATGGTTCTTGCAGACGATAACTTTGCAACAATAGTAGGCGCCGTCGAAGAAGGTCGCCGCATCTACGACAACATCCGCAAGGCGATTCAGTTCCTGCTCTCGTCCAACATGAGCGAGGTTATGAGCATCTTCATCGCAACACTGTGCGGCTTTGTTATCCTTGAGCCTGTTCATCTTCTTTGGATAAACCTCGTTACCGACTGCTTCCCCGCTCTCGCGCTTGGTCTTGAGAGCGCCGAGCCTGATGTCATGCGCCGCAAGCCCCGCCCGACTACGGACGGCGTTTTTGCAGGCGGCGTGGGCGTAGACGTTGCCTACCAGGGCTTCGTTGTCACCCTGCTTACCCTCGCGGCTTATTTCATCGGTCACTTCATGGAAGCCGGCGTTTGGGAAATCGCCAACAGCGCCGACGGTATGACAATGGCTTTCCTCACCATGTCTATGGCGGAGATCTTCCACAGCCTGAATATGCGCTCACAGAGAGGCAGCATATTCACCCTCAAGACACAGAACAAGGCGCTGCTTCTCGCAGCATTAGCCAGCCTTGTTTTGACGACCGCGGTTTTGTATGTCCCCTTCCTCTCCGACGCATTTGGCTTCGAGCACATCAGCCTCGCAGAGTACGGCGTTGCAATGGCTCTTGCAGTTTGCATGATACCCATTGTAGAGCTTGTAAAGCTCTGCCAGCGCAAGCGTGCAAAGGCAAAGCAGAACGTATAAAAACCGCATATAGCCAAGCCGGTATCGCCCGCATACGAAAAAACGTATGCGGGCGATATGATTTTTCTTGACACGCGGCAAAATTGTGATATCATATAGATATCACAATGATAGAAAACAAATTAGGAGGTAATGATATGAATAACACCGGTCTCTTTTCCGAGGAAAAGCTTCTCAAGGCGCCTAACGGTATGCTGATGCTGCTTTTGCTCATCGCCGCGGAGATAGGCTTTTTTATTATGTTTTTCTGCGGCTGCGCGCAGCTTGAATCCGGCAGCGGAGTATGTGGGGCTATACTTGCCATTGGCGGCGGCATAATGAGCTTTCTGATTTGCCCCATTCTTTTTGCGGGACTCAAGGTCGTCAAGCCCAACGAAGCGCTTGTCCTCACGCTGTTCGGCAAGTATTACGGCACTCTTTCCGGCTCTGGCTTTTACTATGTAAACCCCTTTGTCGCCGCGGTAAACCCAACTAAGCTCAGCGATCAGGACGCTCAGGAGCAGAAAAGCCGCCAAAGACCGGCAAAAGCCGGCAAAAAGTCAGACAACGCCTCCGGCAAGGCTGTTTCCCTTAAGGTAATGACTCTTAATAATGAGCGCCAAAAGGTAAACGACAAGCTCGGCAACCCCATTGAGATAGGCGTTGTTGTTATCTGGCGCGTTGTTAACGCCGCCAAAGCCGTTTTCAATGTAGACAACTACATAGAGTTTCTCTCCATTCAAGCTGATAGCTCCCTGAGGAATATTGTACGTCTCTACCCCTACGACATCTGGGATGAGGACGGCGACGGCGATGAAATGTCCCTGCGCGGCAGCAGCATCGAGGTTGCTCAAAAGCTTCGTGACGAGCTTCAAGCCAAGGTTGGCGACGCGGGACTGGAGATCGTTGAAACGCGCATAACTCATCTTGCCTACGCTCCTGAAATCGCCGCCGCCATGCTCCAGCGCCAGCAGGCAAGTGCCATTATTGACGCGCGCAAGCTCATCGTTGAAGGCGCGGTGGGCATGGTTGACATGGCTCTCACCCAGCTTTCCGAGAACGACATCGTTTCGCTCGATGATGAGCGCAAGGCACAGATGGTCAGCAATCTGCTTGTTGTTCTCTGCGGCAGCAAGGAGGCTCAGCCCATTGTCAACAGCGGCAGCATCTATTAAGCATGGAAAAGAACGAAAGGGCTAAAAAGCAGGTTCCGCTGCGTCTATCCGCCTCACTTTATGAAAAGCTAGCCGCATGGGCGGAGGATGACTTTCGCTCGGTTAACGGGCAAATAGAATACCTGCTTACTGAATGCGTAAAAAAGCGCTACGGCAAGGCGGCTCTTGAGGATAAGACCGACTCTGAAGCGTCAAAATAAGGTATTGACAGCGGATATAGCCGGTAGTATAATCAGCTCAACATTTGAATACTGGTATGTCTTCAGGGCAGGGTGAAATTCCCGATTGGCGGTAAAGTCCGCGAGCGCGAAAGCGTTGACTCGGTGCAACTCCGGGACCAACGGTTAAAGTCCGGATGAAAGAAGATGTGTTAAAAATATCTGTCGTGCGTCTCCGCACGATCAGTTTTAGCGTACCTGATTTTTTAACACCTGAAAGACTGCGGTTTTTCAGGTGTTAATTTTTTCAGGAGGGTGTAATATGAACACTTCACGAATCGAAAAAACACGCAAGCTCACCATGCTTGCAATGCTCTGCGCACTGGCGTATGTTGTTATGCTTATCGGGCGAATTCCCCTTATCTCTGTCGGCTCTCTGGTTCTAAAATACGACCCCAAGGACGTTATCATCGCCATAGGCGGCTTTATTTTCGGACCGCTCTCGGCGCTGCTTATCTCCGTTGTCGTTTCCCTTGTCGAAATGCTGACAGTCAGCGAAACCGGCTTTATCGGTTTTGCCATGAATGTCGTCGCCACCGCCGCTTTCGTCTGCCCCGCCGCTTTTTTCTATAAGAAAAAGCACACGATGGGCGGGGCGGTGCTCGGTCTATCAATCGGTTTGGTTTTGATGACGCTTATGATGATACTCTGGAACTACTTTCTCACGCCGCTGTACCTCGGCTATCCCCGCGAGGCGGTCGTCGAGCTTCTGCTGCCGCTGTTTCTTCCGTTTAACCTCATAAAAGGCGGCATAAACATGGCGCTCACTCTGCTCATCTACAAGCCCTCCGTCAAGGCACTTCGCCACATCAAGCTTCTCACGCCCGACGCAGCCGCCGCCCCCACCCCCACCAAGGGCAAGCGTACAGCGCTTATCATCGGTGCGGTCATACTGCTTGTTCTCTGTGTTTTCGTTGCGCTGGTTCTAAACGACAAAATAATGCTCCCTTTCCTCAGCTAACAGGACGCACTTTGGCGACAAAATACGCAGAATATGCAAAAAGCTCTTGAAATGGGCTGCCTGTTGTGGTAATATATTCGCTGTAACTATGGATATATTGGAGCTTGCTCCGGTTTTCTTTATTGAAAGGATTTGTCGTAATGGAAACACTGTCTCTTGTTTTAACCATCATCCAGCTTCTTACCTGCCTTTTCCTTATCTGCGTGGTACTGCTTCAGTCCGGTAAGCGCAGCGGTCTTTCCGGCGCTATCGCCGGCGGCGCAGACACCTTTATGACCAAGGCAAAGGCTCAGACCTGGGACGCCAAGCTTGCTAAGATGACCAAGTGGGTCGGTCTTGCATTCGTTGTCTTGACCCTCGCTCTCAACCTCGTAAAGGCAGCGGCATAAACCAAAACATAAAAAACCGACGAAGCTTATTCGTCGGTTTTTTTATGCAAACATCCCGTGGCTTCTTTCTGTATGGCGGGCTCGGTCATAGCTATTTAGTTTACACCCAAAAGCAAATCGCGGCATAGAGCCGCGATTTGCTTTTATTTATCACTTATCGGAAATATCAACGGGAGCTTTGCTTTTCCTTTTTAAAAAGCTCAGCTTCGTTTCCGACATAAGCACGGCGAGGAAGATAAGCACGAAGCCTATCACCAGTCTGGCGCTGAGCACCTCGTGATAAACCACAACCGAGAAAGCAGCGCCGAAAACGGATTCAAGCGTCATAATAACCGCCACAGCGGATGGGGGCGTGTATTTTTGACCATAGGTCTGCAAAACGAAGCAGGCGGCGGTACACATCACGCAGAGATAAACAATGCTCCACACCGCATCAGCACCTACATTGACAGGCATGGGAGCTGTGATAAGTGCAGAGCCCCACGCAAGGATGCCCGCGGTTGCAAACTGCACCATTGTAAGCAAAGCCACACTCTTGCCGCTTACATACTTAGACGTTGCAATTATATGCAGCGCGAAAAACAGACCGCAGCAAAGCGTAAGCAAATCGCCCATGTTAACGCCGTAGTCGTTTTGCAGCGATACGAAACCAACACCCGCAAGGCACACCACAGCCGCGATGAAGTTATAAATATCCGGGCGCTTTTTCTCTATTATCCAATAGATGAAAGGCACAAGCACGCAATAGGTTGTTGTTAAAAAGGCATTTTTGCCCGGCGTTGTCTGCTCAAGCCCGAAGGTCTGGAAGGTATAGGCGATGAACAAAAACACGCCCATGACCGCGCCGTTTTTCACATATTGCAGATCGAGCTTTTTTATATCCTTGATGCCCAGCAGAAGCATAAGCACAGCAGCTCCCGAGAAGCGGTATGCAAGCACATAGAGCGTCGGCACAGTTTCCAAAGTGTTTTTCAGTACAACAAAGCTGGTACCCCAAATGAGAGTCATCGCAAGCAGGGCGAGCCTGCCCATAACACAATTTTTCTTTGTTATTTTCTCAGGCATATCATCTTTCCCTCTCCCCCCGCGTATAGCGGGTCTTTTTATACAGGCGTTCTACGCCTTGGTCATATGCTGCGCCGCCGCCTTTAGCATAAGTCTCTTAACTCCCTCTGAGAAGTTGATCTCAACGAGATAGTCGCCTCCCATTGGCGTCATTTTCGTAATAACGCCGTCTCCGAAGGCTTTATGCTTAACGGCATCTCCCGTTTTAAAGGCGGGCATCGCTGTCTGCGCGGCGGAATGCAGCGTTTTTTTCTGCGGTATCTGATATCGCGGCGTTTCGCCTTCAAAGGTGCGGCTTTTATATACATAGCCGCGGGCAGCGCCCTCTCCGCCACGGAGCTGTGAGCCTTCGCCGCAAAATTCGTCGTTGCGGCGCGACTGGATCCGCTCAAGGTATTCCTCCGGGATCTCCTCAATAAAGCGCGAGGGATTGTTCGCCGTTGTGTGTCCGAAAAGCATACGCTGGCGCGCGCAGCAAAGCGTAAGCTTCTTTCGCGCTCGGGTAAGTCCCACATAGCAGAGGCGTCGCTCCTCCTCCATCTCATCAGGCTCGCCGATCGAACGCAGTCCGGGGAAAATGCCCTCCTCCACGCCGACGATAAACACATTGTCAAACTCAAGACCCTTCGCCGAGTGCATCGTCATCATCACAACGCAGTCGGTGCTTGCGTCAAAGCTGTCCATATCGGTATAAAGCGCAACCTCGTCAAGGAAACCGGCAAGCCCCGTGTCTCCGGTGTCCTTCATATAGCTTATTATGTTTGTTTTAAGCTCGCCGACATTTTCGATGCGGGCGCGGTTTTCATCAGTAATCTTCGTCTCAAGAGCCTTTACATAGCCCGTTTTTTCAACCACAAGGTCGTAAAGCTCGTCAAGCGGCAGCGTTTGCGACTGTTCGCGCAGCTCCTCTATAAGGTTTGCAAATTGTCTCAGACGAACAGCCGCGCGACCAAGCTCCGGGTAGCTGTCCGCGTTTTTTATGACGTCATAAAGAGGAATATTAAGAGCTGCCGCAAGCTCTCTCGCCGTTTCAACGGTTTTGTCTCCAATGCCACGCGCGGGAGTGTTGATTATTCGCTCAAGGCGCAAATCGTCCTGAGGCATTTGGATTACACAGAGGTAGGCAAGCATATCCTTGACCTCGGCACGGTCAAAAAAGCGCATACCGCCAACGATGCGGTAGGGTATTCCGTTTCGCTTCAGAGCATATTCAAGCTTGTTTGACTGTGCGTTCATACGGTAAAGTATAGCGTTTTCACGCCAGTTTACCCCCTGCGCAAAGCCCTCAAGCATACGCGCGGCAACAAACTGTGCCTCGTCATTTTCGTTTTGCGCAACGTATAGAGTCAGCGGCTCGCCGTTTCCCTGCTCCGTCCAAAGCTCCTTGCCCTTTCGCTCAGTATTGTTGCGGATAACGGCGTTTGCCGCGCCGAGAATATTGCCCGTTGAACGGTAGTTTTGCTCCAAGCGAATAACGCGAGCGCCCTTATACTGGTTTTCAAAGCTGAGAATGTTCTCGATAGTTGCGCCTCGGAATTTATAGATGCTCTGGTCATCGTCGCCTACAACGCATATGTTTTCCCTGCCTCCGGCAAGCGCCGAGGCGAGACGGTATTGGAGGTTATTTGTGTCTTGATATTCGTCTATGAGAACATATTTGAAAAGCCTTTGGTAATAATCGCGCACATCGTCGTTTTCCTCCAAAATGCGCACAGCGTTATATATAAGGTCGTCGAAGTCCATAGCGTCGGCGTCCTTTAAGCGCTTTTCATACTGCACATAGCACTCGCCTATCCTCTGGCGGCGAATATCGCCCGAAGCCTTCGCCTGCGCCAGAAAGGTCTGCGCGTCGAGCATGGAGTCCTTCGCCTTGCTTATGTAATTGAGGATGGTTTTATATGGAAACGCTTTCTCGTCTATGTCCAGCTCTTTGATAATGTGCTTCATAACCGACTGGCAGTCGGAGGTATCGTATATGGTGAAGCTGCTGCTATAACCCAGTCTATCGGCATATTTTCGCAGAATACGAACGCAGGCGGAATGGAAGGTCTGCGCCCAGATGTCATTTGCCGCCTCGCCAAGCATATTTTCAAGGCGGGTTTTAAGCTCCGCCGCCGCCTTGTTCGTAAAGGTGATGGCGATGACGCGCCACGGCTCGCAGGGCTTCAGCGCGGCAAAATGCTTTGCCTCCGTCATGCCCTCATAGTCTTTGTCTGCTGCGGCGGCCTCAAGTATCTCAAGGTGCATTTCGGAAACACCATCGGGCAGCTCGTCGCTGTCGCTGGCGCTGCCGTAGCGAAGAATATTGGCAATGCGGTTGATCAACACCGTCGTTTTGCCGCTTCCCGCTCCCGCGAGCAGCAGCAGCGGTCCTTCCGTAGCCATAACAGCCTCGCGCTGCATATCATTCAAGTGCGCAAAATCCCGCTCGATAACGGCTCTGCGTGCCTTTAAAAATCTTCTTTTAAATTCTGTTTCGTTCATATTCCTCACCTGTCGCCCCCGGAGATAAGCTGATGCGCGCAATTGAAAGTATATCATCAGTTTTGCCGGAACGCAAGCGACTGCATTAGCGAATTACACAAATCAAGCGCATAAAAATGCACTCCATCCACAAAAGCATGGATAGAGTGCGTTACACCGGCATATTCACGAGAGCATTTGCCGCAGGCTTTCAACCGCACGCTTTTCCAAGCGCGATACCTGAACCTGCGAAACGCCGAGCACGCGCGCGGCGCTGTCCTGCGTCATGCTGTGAAAATAGCGCAGGGAGATCACCCTTTGCTCGCGTTCGGGCAGACGCGAGATCGTCTCTCGCAGGGCAACGCGCTCGATCAATCGTTCCTCCTGCCCATAATCCCCCAAGATGTGCTCCAGCGTGAAGCCCTCGTCTCCCGTTTCGCGTTGGAGAGACTCGGTCGGTCCGACCGCCGTTTCGGTCGCGGCAATCTCCGCCGGCTCAAGCCCCGTTTCCTCGGAAAGCTCGGAAACCGTCGGCTCTCGCCCCAATTTCTGCTCAAGCCGGCAGCGCGCAGCCTTGATGCTCTGCGCCTGCTCCTTTATTCCGCGGCTAACCTTGACCGCACCGTCATCGCGGAGAAAGCGCCGTATCTCTCCTGAGATTTTCGGCACGGCATAGGTGGAAAACTGTGTGCCGTAGCTCTCGTCATAGCCCTCGATAGCCTTGAGAAAGCCGACGCAGCCGAGCTGATAAAGGTCGTCGGTATCCACTCCCCTGCCGAAAAAACGTCTGGCAATGCTCCAAATAAGTCCGGAATTCTCGGTTACGAGTGTTTCCGCCGCCTGCTTGTCCCCGTTCTTTGCGGCTCGCAGAGCCGCAGTCATGTCCTCGGTCATCTCAGTCCTGCCCGCCCCGCTATGCGGCGGCGCATCGTAACAGTTGTACCTGCTCCCTCAGTCGAGCGCACACGCACCATATCCATAAAGCTGTCCATAATCGTAAAGCCCATGCCGCTGCGCTCCTCCCCACCCGTTGTAAACATCGGCTGGCGAGCCTTGTCGATATCGGGTATACCGACGCCCTTATCCCTTATAACCAGCTCAAGCTCGCCGTCATCTCTTATCGCGGCGCGAAGCCAAATCGTACCTATCCTGTCGGGATAGGCATGGACTATGCAGTTTGTGACAGCCTCGCTCACTGCTGTTTTTATATCCCCCAGCTCCTCAAGCGTCGGGTCAAGACGCGCGGCGAAGGCGGCAACAGCGGCGCGCGCAAAGCCCTCGTTGGCACTTAGGCTCAAAAATTCGATTTTTATGTAATCCATGTCCACTTTTCCTTTCATTCCGTTTTTGAATATACTCTTATCACCCTGTCGATTCCCGAAGCGTCAAGCACGCGCAAGGGCTGACCGTTGGGGTTTTCCACCCATGCCTTGCCGCACATATCGTTCATACGCTTATGTACGCGCATGATAACAGCAATGCCGGAGCTGTCCATAAAGCTCAGGTTGCTAAGGTCTATTATGCAGTCGCGCGGCAGCAGGTCGTCGATAATACGGTCTATTGTGCGAAGCGAGCTTTTCGCCTCGTGATGGTCAAGCTCACCTTCTAAATTAAGGCGCAGGCGACCATCGCTATAAGCGGAATAAATCTTCATTTCTACCTCCGAACAGAAAAAATGGCACCGTGAGTAATACTCACGATGCCATTTTATTTCTATCACGATAAAAATGCCGTCGAATAAAGACGCAAAGCAAATTTTTAAGCCAAAGCGGGCGAAGAATGCTCTATTTAAGCTTTTTTAGGCTCTCTGTCAGGTTTTCGATAAGAGCCTTTGCCTTTGCCGCGCGCTCCTTTTCTGTTTCAACAACAGCGGCAGGCGCTTTGGCAAGGAACTTTTCGTTGGCGAGCTTTGCCATCTGACCGTCATATTCCTTTTGAGCCTTAGCTATTTCCTTTTCAAGACGCTCACGCTCTTTGGCAAGGTCAACCAGATCTGCCATAGGCATGAACATTCTCGCCTGGTCGGTTACAACGGAAACCATTCCATCAACATCAGCGGGAGCCTCGCGCGTTACCTCCACTTCACCTGCATAGGCAAGCTTCATAAGAAACGCCCTGCCGTTTTCAAATATCTCGCCCTTGTCGGTCACAACGATAAGGTGCGCCTTGCGGGACGGCGGAACATTCATTTCGCTGCGGCGGCTTCTAATTGCTTTGATGGCGTCCATCAGCACCTCAAAGTCCTGCTCGTCCTGCGGGAAGCTTAGCTTCTCGTTATATTCCGGGTAGCTCTGGAGCATCAGCAGCTCTCCCTCGTGCGGCAGCGCCTGCCATATCTCCTCGGTGACAAAGGGCATGAAGGGATGCAGCAGCTTCATAATCTCAGTAAGGACATAAAGCAGCACCTTTTGCGCAGCTATCCTGCTTTCCTCATCATCGCCGTTTAAGCGTGGTTTTGTAAGCTCTATATACCAGTCGCAGTAGCTGTCCCAAATGAGGTCATTTACCTTCTGCGCGGCAACACCAAGCTCAAACTTATCCATGTTTTCGTTTACCTCGCGGGCAACGGTGTTTAGCTTGGTCAAAATCCATTTATCCTCGGTTTCAAGCTTTTCGGGTAGCTGGCATTTGTCAATGGTAAGGTTCATCATAACGAAGCGGCTTGCGTTCCAAATCTTGTTTGCGAAGTTTCGCATCGCCTCGCAGCGCTCGGTATAAAAGCGCATATCGTTTCCAGGGCTGTTGCCCGTTACAAGATTGAAGCGCAGTGCGTCGCAGCCATACTGGTCTATGATTTCCAGCGGGTCAATGCCGTTGCCAAGGGACTTGGAC
This sequence comes from Oscillospiraceae bacterium, assembly GCA_018385135.1. Lineage (GTDB taxonomy): Bacteria > Bacillota > Clostridia > Oscillospirales > Oscillospiraceae > UBA2658. The sequence continues at coordinate 24,798 of JAHAWY010000017.1, forward strand.
ATTTTGCGTCCCTTGTCGTCGCGGACAAGTCCGTGAATGAAAACGGTGTGGAAGGGGGGCTGCTTTGTATGCTCACAGCCGGAGAAAATCATGCGGGCGACCCAGAAGAAAATAATGTCATATGCTGTAACAAGCACGTCCGTGGGATAAAAATAATCCAGATCCTCGGTTTTTTTCGGCCAGCCGAGCGTGGAAAACGGCCAAAGCGCGGAGGAGAACCATGTGTCCAATACATCCTCGTCGCGGGTGATATTCTTGCTGTGGCAATGTTCACATTCGAGCGCGTCGGTGCGGGAAACGGTCATATGACCGCAGTCTGCACAATACCATGCGGGGATCTGATGCCCCCACCAAAGCTGGCGGGAGATGCACCAGTCATGGACGTTTTCCATCCAATTAGTGTAGATTTTTGAAAACCTGTCGGGTACAAAGCGTGTCTCGCCGTCCTCAACAACGCGGATTGCCTCTTCGGCAAGCGGTGCCATCTTAACGAACCACTGTGCTGAAATGATAGGCTCAACATCCGTTCCGCAGCGGTAGCAGGTGCCGACATTATGCTGATGCTCCTCTACCTTCACCAGATAGCCTTGCTCCTCAAGGTCTTTAACGATGACCTTGCGCGCCTCATAGCGGTCAAGCCCCGCGTATTTGCCGCCAAGCTCGTTTACCTTGCCGTTGTCGTCCAAAACGCGGATGACCTCAAGGTTGTGACGCATACCGACCTCAAAGTCGTTGGGGTCGTGCGCAGGAGTCATTTTAACGCAGCCTGTGCCAAACTCCATGTCGCAGTATTCATCGCCGACAATGGGGATTTCCTTATTGACCAGCGGCAGAACACACTTTTTGCCAATGATGGACTTATAGCGCTCGTCGTTGGGGTTAACGGCAACTCCGGTATCGCCGAGCATGGTTTCAGGGCGGGTGGTCGCAACAATAACGTCGCCGCTTCCATCGACCAGCGGATAACGAATGTGCCAGAGATTGCCGGGCTTGTCCTTATATTCAACCTCGGCGTCGGACAGCGCCGTGGTGCAGTGCGGACACCAATTGACGATGCGGCTTCCCTTATATATCAAGCCCTTTTCATAGAGCGAGACAAAAACCTCGCGTACCGCCTCAGAGCAGCCCTCATCCATTGTAAAGCGCGCTCTGTCCCAATCGCAGGAAGCGCCTAGCTTTTTCTGCTGCTGGACGATGCGGTCGCCATATTTGTTCTTCCAGTCCCAAACGCGGTCAAGAAACTTTTCACGTCCCAGATCGAAGCGGGTAAGCCCCTCATTGCGCAGAGCCTCCTCAACCTTTATCTGAGTTGCAATGCCCGCATGGTCGGTGCCGGGAAGCCAAAGCGCGGCAAAGCCCTTCATACGCTTGTAGCGAATGAGGATATCCTGCATTGTGCAGTCCATCGCATGCCCCATATGGAGCTGACCTGTTACGTTCGGGGGCGGCATTACTATGGTGAAGGGCTTCTTCTCCGGGTCGCGCACGCCCTTGAACGCGCCGCTCTTTTCCCACATTTCATAAATGCGGCTTTCAACCTCTTTAGGCTCATAGACCTTTGATAGTTCTTTCATTTTCTCCTCCGCTGCATATAATAATGAGTTAACTGTTCAAACCGGCGCAAGCGCCATTCGGAAATATGCACGGTCGGTTTTTTCCTCCCGTTAAAAAAGCCGCCCCGAAAAATCAGGGCGACTTGAAATCGCGGTACCACCTGAATTCGCGGCAAACGCCGCGCACTCAAAGCCCTTAACGCGAGCACACGCCCCGACCTTTCCTTCGGGGAGCTCGGGAGCGACCAACTGACCCGGCACGCGAAAGCTCTCACCAAACGCTTCCTCTCTTTGCCGTGCGGTGGGACAGTACCTCTCCGTCCTTGCTTTTAGACCGTATAATTATATTTTATTCCTCAGCCTTTGTCAAGATACTCGCAGGCGGAAAGCGCCGCCGTGTTTCCCTGCCCCACGGCCCGCGCGACCTGATACGGTCTGCCGACGCAGTCTCCCGCGGCAAAAACGCCCTCAACGGAGGTCTGCCCCATGTCGTTTGCGAGTATATGCCCGTCGGAAAGCTCCAGTCCCGACAGCAGGGCGCTCGGAGCAATAGTTTTGCGCAGAACAAAAACGCCGTCAACGGAATATTCCGTATCGTCGGCTATCAAGCTCTGCACCGTATCCCCGCCGCATATCTTAAAACGCTTTGCCCGCTCTCTGCCGAAGTATTCGACCTTGCAGCCGATGGAACGCAAAAACTCTGCCTCGCTCTCCGACTCGTCCGACAGCCCGATAACCGCCACGCTGCGGTTTCTATAAAGCATACCATCGCAGGTGGCACAGTAGGACACTCCGCGACCAAGATACTCCGCTTCACCCGGAAAAAGCGCGCTTTGCGTAATGCCAACGGCTATTATAAGCGCTTTGCCGCTAAGATAATCCTGTCCCACGGAAACGGCGAAGCCTTCGCTAATCGGCATGGCGCTAAGCGCTCTTCCGTGTATTACCTCAATCCCGCTGCCGGAAAGCTCGGCATACATGGTTTCAAGCAGCTTCGCACCGGATGCGCCCCTCAGACCGGGATAGTTATTTATCTCCTTCGCCTTATACAGACCGCTCCCCTCATAAGGGTTTGTTATTATTGCCGCGCTTTTGCCCCTATTATGCGCGGTGAGTGCGGCTGAAACTCCCGCAGGACCGCCGCCGATTATTAAAATGTCGTACATTCAGAGTCCTCCAATTTAAAGCGAGCCGAACCGAGATTTTGTATGTTCAGGCGATAACAAAAATATTGTAATAAGTATGTATTAAGTATATAATATCAATAATTGTTAGGCAACACATTTCTACATCTATTCTGTTAGAGGAATGAAAAACACTATGGACGAAAACACAAAGAATTTTATCCACGACTTTATCGATGAGGACATAGCCGAGGGCGGAAGCTACGCCGGTATGCAGATTCACACCCGTTTCCCGCCCGAGCCGAACGGATATCTTCACATCGGTCACGCCAAGGCGATCTACGTCGATTTCGGCACAGCGCAGAAATACGGCGGCATCTGCAACCTCCGCATGGACGATACCAACCCCTCCAAGGAGGACGTTGAATATGTCGATGCGATCAAAGAGGACATTCATTGGCTGGGCTACGATTGGGACGACCGCTTCTACTATGCCTCGGACTATTTTGAGGATATGTATAACTACGCTGTCGAGCTTATAAAAAAGGGTCTTGCCTATGTTTGCGAGCTTAGCCCCGAGCAAACTCGTGAAATGCGCGGCAGCGTTGGCGTACCCGCCCGCTCCCCCTATCGTGACAGACCCATTGAGGAAAGCTTAGACCTTTTCTCCCGTATGCGCGCGGGCGAATTTGAAAACGGCAAAATGACGCTTCGCGCCAAAATTGACCTTGCCAGCGGCAACTTCAATATGCGCGACCCCGTTATCTACCGCATAAACCACTCCGCTCACCACCGCACCGGCGACAAGTGGTGCATCTACCCCATGTATGATTTCGCCCACCCCATTGAGGACGCTATGGAGCATATCACCCATTCTCTCTGCACGCTCGAATTTGAGGATCACCGTCCGCTCTACGACTGGGTGATTGAAAACTGTTCCGTTCCCTCCAAGCCGCGCCAGATCGAGTTTGCAAGACTCGGCATCAACTACACGGTTATGTCCAAGCGCAAGCTGCGCCAGCTCGTTGAAGAAAACCGCGTCTCCGGCTGGGACGACCCGCGTATGCCCACAATATGCGGCTTGCGCCGCCGCGGATACACGCCCGAGGCAATTCGCGCTTTCTCCGAGCGCAACGGCATCTCCAAGGCTGCCAGCACAGTTGAGTTCGGCTTTCTTGAGCATTGTCTGCGCGAGGATCTAAACGAACGAGCAACGCGGGTAATGGCGGTTTTAGAGCCTATCAAGCTTACAATAACCAACTATCCCGAGGGTAAGAGCGAGCTTCTCACCGTTGAAAACAACCCCAACCGTCCCGAGGACGGCACACGCACTGTCAGCTTCTCCCGAAACCTCTACATCGAGGCAGAGGACTTTCTTGAAGTGCCTGTTCCGAAATATAAGCGTCTCTATCCGCAGGGACCTGAGTGCCGCTTGAAGGGCGCGTATCTCATCACCTGCACCGGCTGCCGCAAGGATGAAAACGGCAGACCTGTTGAGATATTCGCCGAGTATGACGAGAACAGCCGCGGCGGAGACCCTGCTGACGGACGCAAGGTCAAGGGTGCAACCCTCCACTGGGTGGACGCTGAAACCGCCGTTGACGCTGAGGTTCGCATTTACGATAACCTCTTTGCCGACGCCGAGCCGGACGCGGGCGACAAGAACTTTCTTGACTGCCTAAACGCCGATTCCTTACAGATTCTTACCGGCTGTAAGCTTGAAAAAAGCCTTGAAAACGCAAGCTTTCCCCATTCGTATCAGTTTATGCGCAAGGGCTATTTCTGCGTTGATAACAAAGACAGTGCTCCCGGGCATCTTGTCTTTAACCGCAGCGTCGCTCTTAAAGACAGCTTCAAGGTATAAGCACATTACACAGCGCTTGCTATGCAACGGCGGGCGCTGTGTTTTTTATAAAATCCCTATTGACAGAAAACAGGAAAAATGCTATTATAATCGGGCGTTGTGTAAGCAACGAATACGCGCGAGTGGTGGAATTGGCAGACTCGCTGGCTTCAGGTGCCAGTGCTCTTCACGGGCGTGCGGGTTCAAGTCCCGCCTCGCGCACCAAAAA
>JAHAWY010000051.1 GCA_018385135.1 Oscillospiraceae bacterium
ATGAAAACAAACCGTTTTGCAAATAAAGCGATAGCTTATCTTCTGAACTGCGAGAATGAGAAACTGCCCAAGGAAACGATGGTGGCATTTGAACCATAAAAAGAAAAACCGCTGCATATTCCATCCTACACGGGGATGAAAAATTACAGCGGTTTTTTATGTTGCAGATTTTACTTTCCAAGTTTTTCTGCAACAATTTTCATCTGTTCCGATGTTAATTGCCAGTCCCAATCAAATTCAATTTCAATGATACAATTATCGTAACAGAGCAGGAAACGCTGTTGCATTTTGCCGCCAAGTTTTAGTTGATACGCTTCATTAGCTCCCCACGGAGTTGCATCTATTTCGATATGTTCCTCCCACATATCATTCTCCGGTTCAGGACGACCATAGTTGTGTGCAAAGCTATCAAGTAGTGCTCTCTTACACAGTTCATACATGAACGGAGCCTTTATCGTAGTGATCGAGTAATCAAGCTCTGGCTGAGTAAGTGCATCCCAACGAGGACGCTGAGTAGCTTCTTCTTGCTCTATGAAAACAGATTTATCAAGAGTACGGATTTCATAAGAGTAGCTATCATAATCCGTTTCTATTAAATCCTCAATGGTCAGCGGAAGCTCGTCACGAAAAACTTCATAAGTCCGCCCATTGTATTCATAAGTGTCTGCTGGGACTTTTTCTGGCAAGAAAGAAGTAAGTCTACTGATAACGCTTATCAACAGGATTCCTGTAAATCCAAAAGAGATAACCAGCGTTAGAACAATCGTTATATTGCGATTGAGTTTTGCGGACAGTTTCATTTTCTTCATCAGTTCAGAAGTGCAAACGATGATCGCAGTAACACCGAGAACAACGGCAATAGAAGCAAACGCAATCAACGTCATTTTGCTTCCGCCATAAGAAATCAGAAGAAAAGCAAATGCCAACAACATCATGCATAGGATCACGATTTGGAAATTTCGGTGTCCCTTAGTTTCAACAAAACTGCCATCCAGCTCGGCAGCTGATTTTGCTCGTTTGTGCCATGTATGGTATCCGACGATCTCTACCACAGAAAGAGCTAACATCAACATCCAACACATACCGGAAAACAGATTTGCGTTGCTGGCAAGAACCCCAATCGGGTCAGAAAAGAATCGCCAGAAAAAGAGTGCTGCTTGCAATACGCCTACGACAGCTAAAAGATAATAGCTGCTCAAATGACTTTTCTTTGCCGATGCATGGATTGCGGATACCTCCAAAGTTGCATCGGTTTCAATCGGTGTGGGGTTGGGTGCTTCATTGTAGAATATCTGCATCTGTGCATTTGATGCAGCCAACTTCCAACCGGTATGTTCGCAAAAATCGTGGAACGCCAACTGTGCTTCAGAGGGCTCCGGGTCAAACACAGACGCCTTTGCGAAGTACACAACCGAAAAATGAATTTTCCTCGGCTCAATGCGATGGAAGTGCCAACCGAAGGCAGATGTCTTATCCAACATCCAACCATTCTCCGCTTGTTTTTCTAAATATGCCTCTATTCCTGTACGATCATAAAATGAAAAGAGAACAAAGCATCTTTTTGTATTTTTCATTAGGTTTCCTCCTTCCCGAAAATCATATGATAATCAGCCAACTGCGCCGTTAAGCGGGCGCATTCTTTTTCTAACATTTCTCTGCCTTTATCCGTAAGGATATAACTGCGTCGTCTGCCTTCAACCTTGGTTTCCCGTATCATCTCTGCATCTAAAAATTGCTCCAGAAGCGTATAGAGCGTACCAGAGCCAACATTGACTCTCTGATTGGTCATAGCAGGAACACGATCAAGAATATCCATGCCGTAGCATTCATCTTTGAGACAGAGCAAGGTATAAAACATTTGCTCAGTCAGCGTTTGAAATTTTGCTCTTGCCACATGGCTCACCTCCAATTCTCGAATATCGAGTATCCTTTTTATATTATATTCTCGAATATCGAGAAATTCAATAGAGTTCACAGAAAAGTAACAAAAAATTGCCCGAAGGATTTCTCCCACGGGCAATGAGGTGTTCAACTGTCTAAAGGTTTATACTCTGTGACGGTTTTCAAATATGTTTCAGGATCGCCGTTCAAAATCAAGTCTGCATATCCAATCGGGTCATTGTAGATCAGATAGTCCAGTTCCGAACGCTGATACATATTGTCGGCAACCTCGTTTTCCACGGCGATGGTGTCAATGGCAATCATGCTGCCATCAAAGAATTTCAGTTCAACACAAGCGGTATCCATGTTAAACTCACAAGAAATCAATCTATCCATAAGAAACCTCCATTTTACAGGATATTAGATCATCCCAAAATATTTGAATGCTTCTCGGATTGCTTTCTCTTTTTCCGGCGGACACAGGGGCTGTCTGGAATCTTCGGACTTCGGCAAATTATAGTTCTTACCAACCTCAATCCCACATTTCCGTTTAATCTGTGAGATATACAGATTGGATACCTTTAATCCGTTATGTTCCAGTACATAGTCCTTGATCTGCGTGTAGGTTGCCCCATCTTGAAATTCGGACATATCCATATCTTCCAAAGAGAACTCAACCCGAATCTTTTTCGAGTCGACCTCGCCCTTGGAAAGCAAGACAACCGTCTCGACATGGCTTGTTCTTGGGAACATATCAACGGCGGTCGCTTTTTCGGGCGCGTAGCCGTGCTCGGCAAAACGCTTCATGTCACGGGCGAGGGTAGCACAGTCACATGAGACGTAGACCACGCGCTGTGGAGCAATTTCGGCAATGATGTCAATAACGTCGGGGGACAGCCCCTTGCGCGGCGGGTCAACAACGACCGCATCGACAACAACGCCCTGTTCGGCAAGCATTTTGGCGGCGTCTCCGGCGTCGCCGCAGAAAAACTCGGCGTTTGTGATGCCGTTTCGCTCGGCGTTTTCGCGCGCATTGATTACAGCCTCCTCAACGATTTCCACGCCATATACATAGCGCGCACGGCGGGCAAGGCAAAGGCTTATCGTGCCGGTGCCGCAATACAGGTCGAGCATCGTTTCGCTGCCGTCGGTGCCGGCATATTCCAGCGCTCTAGTGTAAAGCCGCTCTGCCTGCTTGGGGTTTATTTGGAAAAAGCTCTGCGGAGAGATGCGAAAACGCAGAGCGCACAGCTCATCCTCAATGCTCTCGCTGCCCCATAGCGTGTGGTATTCGCCGCTCAAAACGGTGTTGCCACGCGTTTTATTTATACACAAGACGATGCCTGTAAGCTCGGGACAGGCGGAGCGCAGGCTATCAACAAGCGCCTGCGTATGCTCATGCAGACCCTTGGCGGAAACGATGACGGCAACCGACTGCGGATATGAGACGCTGCAGCGCGTGAACAGATGGCGAATTTGACCTTTACCGCTTTTTTCGTCGTAGGCGGTAACGCCCGTTTTGCTCATAAAGCCGCGCAGAGCGGCGGCGCAGCGCACAGAAAGCTCCGTTTGTATCAAGCAATCCGGAGCGGGAACTATCTCATGGCTTCGCTCGCGGAAAAAGCCGGAAACAACGCCGCCTTCGCCGCTGCCAATGGCATATATTGCCTTGTTTCGATAGCGCTCGCGGGTTTTGTCGTCAGCACCGAGAATCTCATCCGCACGAAAATCCATCCCCGCAATGCGAGCAAAGGCATCGTTTACGCGAGAGAGCTTAAAACGCAGCTCCTCATCATAGCTCATATGCTGAAGATCACAGCCGCCGCATTTGCCGAAAGCAGGACAGGGAGGGGCGATGCGCTCTGGAGAGGGACGAAGAAGCTTGATACCTTTGGCATAGGCAGCCGAGCTTGTTACCTTTAAAATCAGTATCTCCCAAAGCTCGTTTACTAGGGCGCGCTCAACAAAAACAGCTCTGCCGTTAACGCGGCAAACGCCCGCGCCGCTGCTGGAATAGCCGTCGATTTCGACTGTATATGTTTGGTTTTTGCGTAGCTCGTCCATTGTTTCCTCCGTTTTATGCGCTAATAAGTTTCAACCTCTGCGCGCTTTTCATATTTTAGCATGACTATGTGTATTTTGCACTTTATTTTTTCGTATTTTGTGGTAGAATGATAGAAGCTGCGGATATAAATCTGCGCGTTTCGAGCGAATATAACATATTCCCCGCCGAAAGGAAAATAAACATGAAACAGATAGGACAAAGCATTCTTGGCGTAGTTCTTGTGGCGCTTATCGCGCTGCTTGGCTTGATAGTGCTTCGCAGCTATCAGGAAACACAAAGACAGGCTGAAGAGGAGCTTCGTCAGGAGCAGCAAACCCCTGCGCCTACGTCAACTCCCGAGCCAACGCCCGAGGTGGTGGAGGAGCCTGAAAACTTCGTTGAGATCAAGCTTGGCGTCTGCGGCGATATCGTGGTTCACTCCGGGTTGAATGCCGAAGCCCAGCAGGAGGACGGAAGCTACAACTACACATCTATTTTCAGCGGAGTATGGGACGCGGTGAGCGAAACGGACTATGCTATCTGCACTATGGAGACTACTTTCCCCGAAACGGTGGAGTATACCGGTTACCCCATGTTCAAGTCTCCTACGGAGCTTGCGACATCCCTTAAAACCGTCGGCTTCGACATGGTAAACACCGCCAGCAACCACAGTGTTGACGGCTTGAAGGCGGGTATTTTCCGCACACTTGATATTCTTGAACTCAACGGGCTTGACCATGTTGGCACCTACCGCTCGCAGGAGGAGCGCGACGCCAATAACGGTATTCTGGTAAAAGACATAAACGGCATCTCCATTGCCTTTTTGTCCTATACCTACGGCACCAACGCCATCCCGGTGACGGGCTTTGAATACGCTGTTAACATCTTCTACAACGACTATTTGAACACCCTTTCGGATATCAACTACGACCTGCTGCGCGAGGATATGGCGGCAGCTCGTGCGCTGAACACCGACCTTATCCTGGTTCAGATGCACTGGGGGCTGGAATATGAGACCTCGCCAAAGCCGTATCAAATTGAGCTGTCGGACTTTCTGTTCCGGGAGGGTGCGGATATAATCATCGGCGGTCATCCCCACGTTCCGCAGCCTATGGAGCTTCGCAAGGTAACTGACGAGGACGGCACTGAACGCACCTGCTTTATCGTCTATTCAATGGGCAACCTCGTCTCCTGCATGGACGACCGGTATACAGACCTTACCGTGGCGCTCAACATAGGCATTCAAAAGAATATTGATACCGGAGAGACCGTACTCAGACAAATTCAGTATTATCCCGTCAAGATGATGGATATGCTTGATTACGGCGTTGACCCCGGATACAGATACGCAACATGGAATTTGTATTCCGCCATCAGCGGCTATGAAAACGGAAACGATCTGGGTGTAATAAACGACGTTGTGCTTGCGGATATAAAGGAAGCGGTTGAAGATATTCGCGGCATAATGGGAACTGAATTTGACTATGCCTACGGCGGGGTTGACGCTGCGCAGTGGGCGCTGGAAAACTAAAAGAATAAGGGATACGCGATCAGCGTAACAAGGGCGGACAAACCTCCGTGAAGCAGCTTTCCGAAAAGATGCCGAGCGGAGGACAGTCCGCCCTCTGCTATTACCGAAAAAGCCTGTGCGTGAACGGAAAGCCCGCCAAAGGCGAGAATGAAAGAGCAGAGCGCAAGGCTTGCAGCGCTCGCTGAAAGCCCCGCCATGGAGCTTATGCCGCCGCCAAGCTCCAAAAGTCCGATAACAAGGCTTTGCACAAAATGCAGCTCCAGCCCGAAAGAATAGGAGAGTCTGCCAACAAGCGCGGGTAGCGTGCCGTGAGCCGTGAGCAGTCCTATGACAACGCTGAAGAACACAACAAAGCCGCATACGGCAGCGCAGGTGGAAACGCAGCGGCGAACGCTGCCTGAAAAGGCGGAGGGCAGGCTTTGGCTTTTAAGCTCCGGCACGGGCGCGTCCCCATATGAACCGCGGCGCCAGCTAAGAAGCATACCCGTAAGCACAGCGGAGAAAATATGAGCGCCGTAGAGAAAAAGCCCAACGGCGGCACTTTGAAAAACAGCTCCGCCGGCAACGCCTATAATGAAAGCGGGACCTGTGTTGTCGCAAAAGCCGAGCAGTCGCTCTGCCTCCTGCTTTGAGATGTTCCCGTTTTTATATAGCTGAGCCGCGGAAACCGAGCCGAGCGGATAGCCGCCGCAAAGCCCCAGGAGGAAAGGTGTACAGCAGGCGCCGGACACGCCGAAAAGCCGCTTGGTCACGGGTGATAGAATGCGCGAGACGCGCTGCGTTATGCCAAGCTCCGTTATCATCGTCCCCAAAACCATGAAAGGAAAAAGCGAGGGTACTATCGTTTTAAGGCAAAGCTCAATGCCTCCGCGCGCTGCCTCGGCTGCCGGAACGGGACTAATTATTAAAGCCGCCAGCGCAACGAGCGCCAGCAGCGCGGAAAGCAGAAAGCCTGCGCGTTTTTTCATAACCGCACCCCCCATACAGCATAATTGTATGAGAAACTTCGCGGCGAATGACCATACGGCGCTGCTAAAATCGCGCACTGGGACATAAGCTTATTCGAGGTGATGCGTGTGAGCGTTATAAATCGCAAGCGTCCTGTAACGGATAAGCTGGGATTACCCGCGCAGCTTCTGCCGCGCGAGCCTAAGCTGACCGTATGCGGAGGCGAGGTATGTATCGAAAACCACGGGGGACTGCAATGCTATACCCGTGAGTGCATAGAGGTGCGTGGAAGAAACGGCTTTCTGCGCATAAACGGCGACGGACTGATGCTGGCTGCAATGACAACAACGGAAATTGTTGTGCGCGGTCTTGTAGTCTCGGTTGAGCTATGCTGAGGTGGTGGCTATGGTGAGACTTTTGGATTTATTGCGCGGCTATGCTACAATACGCGCTGTGGGCGCAGAGCCTACGCGGATTTTGGATCTATGTGTGGAGCGCGGCATTGAGTTTTGGGGGGCGCGCCCGGATGATGAACTGAGCCTGCAAATCAATGTGCGGTTCAGGGAGCTAAAGAGCGTTCTTGGGCTTGCCGATGAAAGCCGCTGTGAGCTGGAAACAGTCTCAAGGCGCGGTGCTCCGCTGAAGCTGAGACAGGCACAGCGGCGCTTTGTCATGTGGGCTTTGCCGTGCCTGATTACGCTGCTTTTGATCGCCGCCTCGTTTTTTGTTTGGAAAATAGATGTTGAGGGCAATGAGAGTATAAGCGACACGGAGATACTAAACGCACTGGAGGAAAGCGGAGTTTACATAGGCAGCTATCATCCCTCCTTTACCAATGAGGACATCAGGCGCGAGGTGATGCTTCGCATACCGGAGCTAAAATGGGTCAGCGTATGCGTGTTCGGAAGCAGAGCCGAGATCATCGTACGCGAGCGAACGGAGATTCCAGAGGTTTTTAAAAAGACGGAGCCTATTAACATCATAGCCGAATACCCCGGCGTTATTGAGCGGGCGCAGGTTTTATACGGGCAGGGCGTTGTTACCAAAGGGCAGACGGTTGCCAAGGGCGACACGCTGATTTCCGGCGTTGTCCCTTCAAGCTACGACGGGAGCATTTTGGTTCATGCCAAGGGAGAGGTATATGCCCGAACATGGCACGAGATAAGCGCTGCCATGCCGCTGAAATATGAGGCAAAGACACGAACAAACGAAAAAAAGGAGCGCTGGGCGTTAAAAATCGGCAATGAACGAATAAATTTTTACCGCAGCAGTGGAATTTCTGGTACTATGTGTGATAATATCATCAGTGAGTATACGCTCGGAGTAACGGGTCTGTTTTCGTTGCCGATAAGCCTTATCCGCGAAACGACGCTTGGCTATGAGCTGAGTGCGGCGGAATTAGACGAGACGGGCGTTAAATCGGCTCTTGAGAGTGCGGCGGGCGCTGAGCTTCAAAGACGCATAGGCGACGAGGGTGAGATTCTTTCGCAGAAAACCAGCTTTAGCCGCAGCGGCGATATGATAATAGCAACGCTCATTGCCGAATGCAGACAGAACATCGCCGTAGAAAAGGAAATTCCGGCTTTGGAGATAGAAAAGGTACAACAGGGAAATTAAGCTTTGGAGGAAAGTATCACCGAATGACAGAAAGAATTATGGCGGTCGACCGCATGGAGCAGATAATCAGCGTGTTTGGCTCGTTTGACCGCAACATCCACATCATCGAGGACGAGTTCAAGGTAAGAGTGGTGGACAGAGAGTCCGAACTTCACATTTCCGGTGAGGCGGAGGAAGTCATGTATGCCGAAAAGGCGATTTCGGGTCTGCTGTCTCTTGCCGCGAGGGGCGAAAATATTGACGAGCAGAATGTGCGCTATATCATCAAGCTTGTGCGCGAGGGCGCGGAGAGCAAGATTGACAAGATAGCAGGCGACGTTGTCTGCATAACTGCAAAGGGCAAGCCGGTCAAAGCAAAAACCGTTGGTCAAAAGGAATACATTGACGCAATTATGTCCAACACCGTTACCCTCGGAATAGGACCTGCCGGCACCGGCAAGACCTATCTTGCGGTAGCAGCCGCGGTAGCCTCGTTTAGAAACAAAGAAGTAAACCGCATCATCCTTACCCGTCCGGCGGTTGAGGCTGGCGAGCGTCTCGGCTTTCTTCCGGGCGATTTGCAGAGCAAGGTAGACCCCTATCTGCGCCCTCTGTATGACGCTCTTTTTGATATGCTTGGAGCTGAGACCTATAACAAGTATCTTGAGCGCGGTAATATCGAGGTCGCGCCCCTTGCCTATATGCGCGGACGCACGCTTGACGACAGCTTCATAATACTTGACGAGGCGCAGAACACCAGCCGCGAGCAGATGAAAATGTTCCTCACACGCATTGGCTTTGGAAGCAAGGTGGTCATAACGGGAGACGTTACGCAAATTGACCTCCCCGGCGACAAGCAGAGCGGGCTTAAGGAGGCTATGCGCGTTTTGCGCGATATCGAGGATATAAAGATATGCCGTCTTACGGGTGAGGACGTTGTTCGCCATGTGCTGGTTCAGCGCATTATTGAAGCATACGAGGCGGAGGATAAAAGGCGAGTGAGCGCAGGACCTAAGCCCAACGCTCCAAAGCCCGCACAAAAGACCTTTAAGAGGAAAAGCTGATGGGGCATAAGGTTTATCTTACCAGAGACAGACGTGGACTCGGTCTGCCCGGTGCAAAGCATCTAATTAAAAAGGCGGTCAGGGCTGCGCTGAAGGCTGAGGGGATAGACGCTCCCTGTCAAGTCAGCGTCCTGCTGACAGACGATGAGGGCATTCATGCCCTGAACCGCGAATTTCGCCGGGTGGACAGGGCGACCGATGTGCTGTCTTTCCCCGCAAACGAGCTGAAGGCAGGGCACTTTGACAAAAGCGCCTGCGAGATAGATCCCAAAACGGGACGAGTTTGCCTGGGCGATATGGCTTTGTCTCTGGAGCACGCAGTCAGGCAGGGCGAGGAGTTCGGACACGGCACGAAGCGCGAGCTGCAATACCTTACCGTCCATTCGGTGCTGCACCTGCTCGGCTACGACCATGTGGATGAGGGAGAGATGAAGCGTCAGATGAGAGAGCGCGAAAAGGAGATCATGGCGCTGCTTGAGGGAGTGAGAGAGCAGTGAGATGCTTTTGCTTTGCCCTGCGCGGTTTTGCCTATGCTGTTAGGACGCAGCGCAATATGCGAGTGCATCTGTGCTTTGCCTTTTATGTTATCCTGGCAGGGCTTGTAACAGGCATTTCGCAGAGCGAATGGCTGGCTGTTTTGCTTTGCATAGGCTTTGTAACGGCGCTTGAGTGCGCGAATACGGCGGTCGAAACCCTGTGCGACACCCTTCATCCTCAAAAAAGCCGCGGCATAGGCACAGCCAAGGATACGGCGGCTGCCGCAGTGCTTTGCGCGGCGGCGGCATCGGCAGTCGTCGGCGCTCGCGTTTTCTTTCAAGCCGAACGAATTAGTAAGGCTTATTCATTTTTGCAGCAAAAGCCCGTTTTGGCGTGCCTCATTATACTTACACTTTTTCCTGCCGTGCTCTTTGTGCGGGGAAAACCGGAAGGAGCTAACAAATGAAAAAAGCAGCTCAGACAAGGACGGCAATGGTAACGATCGCAGGCCGCCCCAACGTCGGCAAATCTACACTTACAAACACGCTTGTAGGCGAAAAAATAGCCATAGTCTCAAACAAGCCGCAAACAACGCGAAACCGCATTTGCGCGATTTTAAACCGCGGCGACACGCAAATCGTTTTTATGGATACGCCCGGCTTCCACAAAGCAAGAACCCGTCTGGGTGACTATATGGTAAAGGTCGTAAAGGAATCGGTTGCCGATGTTGACGCGGTCATCCTTATGGTCGAGCCCATTGCTTCAGCAGGCGCTCAGGAGCTTGCGCTCATTGAGCAGATAAAGCAGAGCGGCTCACCTGCGGTGCTTGTTATTAACAAGATAGACACCGTTGAAAAGCAGGCGCTGTTGGAGGTAATAACCGCCTATGCCGCGCTTCACGATTTTGAAGCCGTTGTACCCATCTGCGCCAGAACGGGTGAGGGGGTGGACGAGCTTTTGACGGAGCTTGAGAAGCTTGCGCAGCCCGGACCGAAGCTCTTCCCGGAGGATATGGTCACAGACCAGCCCGAACGTCAGGTGTGCGCGGAAATCGTTCGTGAAAAGCTGCTGTATTGTCTCGACAAGGAGATCCCGCACGGAACGGCAGTTGTGGTAACGAAGTTTTCTGAGCGTATTGAAACCGAAATCATAGACCTGGACGTAACTATTTTTTGCGAAAAGGCGAGCCACAAGGGCATAATCATCGGCAAAAACGGCGATATGCTCAAAAAGGTCGGCGAAATGGCGCGTAAGGACATTGAAAAATTCATGGGGACAAAGGTTTATCTGCAAACATGGGTAAAGGTTAAGGAAAACTGGCGTGATAGCGATGCCATGCTGAGAAACTTTGGATATTCAGAATGATATTTCCGGTCGGCATATGCTGATATCCGCAGAGACAGCGCGCATAATATAGGCAGCGAGGTGATGCGGTGTGAAGGATAATACGATTTGGAGAATGTTTTGTGAAACGGGAGAACCCGTTTGCTATCTCATTTATCGCTCGGCATTGAAAGAGAAAAAAGAAAAGCCTTACCCTCCGCCGCAGGATGCCATCGCTTTCAGCGGCACGGGCGAGGAGCCCAGAGTTCGCTTTTGAGAGGAGTCGTATCGATCCGCGTAGGTGTCTGAAAGCCGAATGGGGAGTCATTCGAGAACAGATACATTTGTTTATGTCCGAATCCCGTGGGATAAAGATGACATAAAATGCGCGGGTCGATACGGCAGAGGTTTACATAATATGCACAAGACTACCAGAGCCTTGGTGCTCAGAGAAGTAAAATACAAGGAAGCGGATAAAATCCTAACCGTGCTGACGGAGGACGAGGGGAAGCAGACGGTATGCGCAAGGGGCGTGCTGCGAAAGGGGAGCAAGGCTGCTGCTGCCTGCCAGCTTTTGACTTTTTCGGAGATGACTATGTTTGAGCGCGGCGGCAAGTGGTATGTAAGCGAGGGAAGCGCAATCGAGCAGTTTTTGGGACTGCGGCAGGATATCGCCGCGCTTTCGTTGGGAACATATTTTGCCGAGCTGCTTGAGGCGGTGTCCGATGAGGACAGCCACGATGTTCAGATAATGAGCCTTGGACTAAACGCGCTTTTCGCGCTGAGCAAGGAGCTATATTCTCCTGAGCATATCAAGGCGGTTTTTGAGCTGAAGCTCATGTGTCTTGCAGGATACGAGCCGAGCTTGGACTATTGCCCCGTATGCGGAGAGGAGACGCCGAAAGCCCCTGTTTTCTCCACCTTGGAGGGGACGGTTTTCTGCTCAAGCTGCGCTGCTGCCTACGGTGAGACCTTTCCGCTTTGCGAAGCGTCGCTTGCGGCAATGCGCCATATTACGCGGTCTGAACCGAAGCGTGCTTTTGCCTTTTCTCTGGAGTCCGACGCGGAGAGACGTTTGGCACAAGTGTGTGAGAGCTATGTAATTAGCCAGCTTGAGCGGCGTTTCTCGGCGCTGGATTACTGGCGAAGCGTTAAATAGAATTGTTTTACCTTTTGTTCCCTGGTGGGGAACTATCAAGGAGCTACTTATGACAGACCTTTATGAAAAATCAATAAAAACATTGGAACTTCCCGCGGTTCTGGAAATGCTCTCCGCTGAGGCGGTGAGCCTTCCTGCAAAGGATAGGGTTTTGGAGCTTCGACCTGCGGACAATGCCTATGAGGTGCGGCGCAGGCTTGGCGAAACAAGCGCTGCGAAGGCGATGATGGTTTTAAAGGGCAGTCCGTCCTTTGGTGGGGTAAAGGATGTTGCCTCATCACTCAGCCGCGCGGGCATCGGCGGAATGCTCAACACGCGCGAGCTTATGGACATTGCCGGCGTGCTTACAGCGGCAAGGACCGTTCGCGCCTACGCTGCCGGCGAGAGCTGCGGCAGAAGCGATATTGACTTTCTTTTTTCCTCATTAACAACAAACAAATACCTTGAGGAGAAGATTTGCTGCTCCATACTGGGCGAGGATGAAATTGCAGATAACGCAAGTCCCGAGCTGGCGGATATCCGCAGACATATGCGAAACGCCTCCGCAAAGGTGCGCGAAGCACTGCAAAGGATTATCTCCTCCCCCTCCTATGCCAAAGCGCTCCAGGAGGCTATCATCACGACCCGAAGTGACAGATACGTCATTCCTGTCAAGGCGGATCACAAAAGCAGCATTCCCGGTCTTGTGCATGATATTTCTTCAAGCGGGGCAACGCTTTTTGTTGAGCCTATGGCGGCGGTAAAGGCAAATAATGAGCTTCGGGAGCTGAAAGCAAGGGAAAAGCAGGAGATAGACCGAATTTTAATGGAGCTTTCGGCTGAATGCGGCGCGCACGCCGATGATATAATCAACGACTTCACGGTGCTGGTCAAGCTGGACTGTATTTTTGCAAAGGCAAAGCTGTCCTACAAGCTTGACGCCGACGAGCCTGTTATTTCGGACAGAAAGATAGTTCTTAAAAAGGCGCGTCATCCGCTTTTGCCGAAGGAAAAGGCGGTACCTATTGACATAGAGCTGGGAGACGGCTTTGATACGCTGATGATTACAGGTCCAAACACGGGCGGAAAAACGGTTTCGCTTAAAACTCTGGGGCTGTTTTGCGTTATGGCTGCCTGCGGTCTGCACCTGCCGGCGGCGGACGGGAGCTGTGTGCCTGTTTTCGACGCTGTGCTTGCGGACATCGGCGATGAGCAGAGCATCGAGCAGTCGCTATCGACCTTCTCCTCGCATATGACGAATATAGTAAAAATACTCGATTGCTGTGATGACAAGAGCCTGCTGCTGTTCGACGAGCTGGGCGCGGGCACTGATCCTGTTGAGGGTGCGGCGCTGGCAACCGCAATAATAGAAAATGCCCGCGGCAAAGGCTCAATGATAGCTGCAACAACGCACTATGCAGAGCTAAAGGTGTTTGCAACAAACACTCAGGGCGTTCAGAACGCCTCCTGCGAATTTGATATTGAGTCGCTTCGCCCCACCTACAAGCTGCTTATCGGCATTCCGGGCAAATCAAACGCCTTTGCCATCGGTGAAAGATTGGGACTGCCGAAATGCGTAATTGACGACGCGCGGGGCAGACTTAATTCAGAGAGCGCGAGCTTTGAGGAAACGATAGAAAAGCTCGAAAACCAGCGCCGTCTTTTGGAAAATGACCGCGAGGAGCTTCAGCAAAAGCTCCGGCAGGCACAGGAGGCTGCAAAAAAATCCGAGCAGCTAAAGCGTGAGCTGACGGTGCGTTTGGAGATGGCGGATGAAAAGGCAAGGCGCGACGCCGAGCGTATTTTGGAGGACGCGCGCCGCACGGCAGAGCGCACCTTTGACGAGCTTGACGAGATGAAAAAGCGCCGCAGCAAGGAGCTTGACCATAAGCGCGAGAACGAAGCGCGCGCACAGCTTCGCCGACAGCTAAACGAGGCTGATGAGCGTTTGGGTCGTCAGGTGCAGGAGGTCAGAGAGCAGAAAAAATCCGCGCGCCCGCCGAAGGTGGGTGACACGGTGGAGCTGCTTTCCATGGGCGTAAAGGCTAGCGTGCTCGACATAGCAGAGGACGGCACGCTCTCGCTGCAAGCGGGTATTCTAAAGGTCTCCGCCCGAGAGGACGAGGTGTATGTGCTTGAAAACCAAAGCGTCGAAAAGCCGAAGATAGCCTCAGGCTCCACTGTGGCGCTTCGCAGTGTGTCCACCAGCCCTGAGCTTGACATACGCGGTATGATGACCGATGAAGCTATTCCGGTGGTTGAACGCTATATCGACAGCGCCTGCATGAATAAGCTGCAAAGTGTCTCGATAATCCACGGCAAGGGAACGGGCGCTCTCCGCGCCGCTGTATCGCAGAGCCTTAAAACGAATAAAGCTGTCAAGAGCTTTCGACTGGGCAAATACGGTGAAGGAGAAAGCGGAGTTACCATTGTCGAACTGAGGTAAAACTCTGATGTGCTGAACACTATTGCTGTGCAAATCAACAAATTGGGTAAAATCGGTTGACGATGCAACTTTACTTTGATAAAATGTGAACAGTACCCGAGGACTTCAAGTCATTTGGTCATAAGGAGTGACAGTGATGCTAACAAGAGAAGTTACTATCAATAATCAGGTCGGTCTGCACGCAAGACCCGCGACTTTCTTCATTCAGAAGGCGAATGAATTCAAAAGCAATATTTGGATCGAAAAGGATGACCGCAAGGTCAACGCGAAGAGCCTTTTGGGAGTTCTCTCTCTGGGCATTGTGAAGGGTACTTCCGTCAACCTTATTGCTGATGGCAGCGATGAGAAAGAGGCGCTCAACACTCTGGAGACACTCATCGTTTCTGATTTTTCCGAGTAAGCTATACAATATATCAAAATGGGGTGTGCTTTCGCGCACCCCATTTTCTTTGCCCTTACCGGAGTTTACTTCAACCCAAGCTGAGCAATATGCTTGTCGACAAGCTCATAAACGCCGTCAAAATCGACATTAGGGTTATATATGCCTTCAATTGCGTCGTGCAGGCGCTTTGCCTCAAGCAGGGAGGCGTACGCTTCGCTTCGCAGTCCCTCGCATAGATGCTCACAGGCGCGCAGCTCGCGGCGTTTGCCGCTTCCGACAGAGCGGTCAAGACGTATGTTGCGTCCTTTGATAGAACTGCCGGTGCCGCGTCCGCCGCACTTGAAGCCAAGCGAGAGTGCAGGCACGAAAAGTGCCTCCAACAGCTCCGGCGTAAGCGGGTCGGGGCAGAGTATCACGTCATAGCCGGCGCTCGCTGCCGCTTCGGCAAGGCAGCTTATTGCCGCGTTTCCCAGCAGGTAGCGGTTTTCAAAGGTATACATTCGCGTGCAAAGGTTTTCTGAAAGCTCCGGGAGGGTTACAAGCCCTTTGCAGGTAAGAGCGCTGATAAAGCGCTTTTTAATTTTGCCCTGTGCGCGAGTTTTTTTGCCGAATTCGCGCTGGGCGAGGCTTTTGACTCGCGCAAGCGCTGCTTGCCGCTCGTCCCCGCTTGCCAGCTTTTCCTGCCAGCCCATGCGTAGACTGCCGGCGGCGGAGAGCAGGGAATATGCCTTGACATACTGCGCCTTGGCGTCCGCAGTCAGCTTTTCAAGCTCCGCTTTATGCCCGGCAAGCGCCTCGCGCTGATAAAAAGCTCCAAGGTCTATATATGCCGAGTCCACCGCGGCGATTTTTGCGTCTGTAACGTGGGGGGATGTTCCGTCCATATAAGCGATTTTCAGCTCTGGAATGTATACGCCGTCGAGAGAGTCCGGGTCGCCGGAGCATACGGCATATTCAACGCTGTAGCCCGCGCGCTCGCCTGCCGCGCCTATCCTGCGCATAAAGCTTGATTTCCCGCAGCCCGCGCCGCCCTTGATTATCCAAAGAAAATCGCCGTCTTTTTGCGATACGAAGCCGTCGTATAATGAATAGAAGCCGTCGGAAGTGTTTCCGCCCAGAAAGTATCGTAATATATGCTGATCGTTCAAGAGGGTCAGTCCTTTCAATACAATATTCTCTGTACACATTATGCTCAGTTTTCCGCATTTGCTTCAAATAATAAAGGAAACGGCATCTCCTTTTCGGAGACGCCGTTTAAATTCTGTTGGCTTTTGACTTATAGCTCGACCGTGCCGCTGAAAATATAGCTGGCATTGCCGGTTAGAAATACTGTTTCGTCTGTGTAGCAGACAGTAAGCTCGCCGCCGCGAACCTTTACCGTTACGTCCACACCCTTGTCGCAAAAGCCGTTTTCAACCGCCGATACAACTGCCGCACAAGCGCCCGTGCCGCAAGCGAGAGTCTCACCGTTGCCGCGCTCCCAAACGCGCATTTTCAGCGTGTTTCGATTGACAACGCGGACAAATTCGGTGTTAACACGGTCGGGGAAAAGGGGAGAACTCTCAAATAACGGACCGACGGTGGGCACGTCCACGGCATCAACGCGGTCACAGAACACAACGCAGTGGGGATTGCCCATGCTCACACAGCTTATGCTATATTTCTTGCCGCCGATTTCCGCCTCGCGTGCGATGACCTTTCCGTTTAACGGAGCAAGGTCTACGGGGATTTTCGCGGGATCAAGCACGGCTTTTCCCATATTAACGCGTACACTGCGAACCTCGCCGCCGAAGGAATACAGGCTCAGCTCCTTGACGCCGCTTGCGGTTTCAATGCTCATGTCCATTTTGGGAACGATGCCCTTGTCGTAGAGATATTTTCCAACGCAGCGGATGGAGTTTCCCGCCATTGCTCCCTCTGAGCCGTCGGCATTGAATATGCGCATTTTCGCATCGGCTATGTCGGAATGCTCCATCAGCACGATGCCGTCGCCGCCGATGCCGTAGTGACGGTCGGCAAGACTTGTGCTGAGCGATTCGGGGCAGGATATCTGCCCTTCAAAGTTGTCGAAGAAAATATAATCGTTGCCGCTGCCCTGCATTTTTACAAATGATAGAGTCTCGCGCGTGTTGCGCATATGCGCAAGGTCTACAAGCTCAGTATTATGCTCGGAAAAACGGCTTGCAAGCATATCGGCGAGAGCATTTGCCGTATCAAGGGAGGTCAGGCAGGGGATGGAGAGCTGAAGCGCGCGGCGGTTGAGACGGATAAAGTCCTCAATATAGCTTTGCTCGGTCGTGCCGGTTACGATTATGTAATGGATTTTGCCGCTTTCCAGCAGCTCCATAACGCGGTTGTCCTTGCCGAGCTTGCCGACGATTTCAACATCCACGCCAAGCCGTCTTATCTCTGCGGCTGTGCCGTCGGTTGCATAAAGCTTAAAGCCCAGCTCGTCAAATTTTCGCGCTAGGTCAATAATCTCCGGATGGTCGTGGCGGTTAACGCTTATCAGAACGCCCGCCCCCTCGCTGCGACCGGGATGCGTGAGCTTAAAGCCGGCTGAAAGCAGACCCTTAAACAGCGCCTCCTCCAGCGTTTTGCCAACACCAAGCACCTCGCCCGTGGATTTCATTTCGGGGCTGAGAGAGGCGTTAACGCCGCGTAGCTTTTCAAACGAGAATACAGGCACTTTGACAGTTACATAGGGCGGCTGCTTGTAAAGACCTGTGCCGTAGGGCATATCCTTCAGGCTTTCTCCGACCATGAGACGTGTTGCAATATCGACCATCGGCAGTCCCGTCACCTTGCTTATGTAGGGTATGGTGCGGCTGGCTCGGGGGTTTACCTCGATAACGTAAAGCTCACCGTCATAGATGAGGTATTGTATATTGACAAGTCCCCGAGTTTCCATTGCCAGAGCAAGCTTTGTGGAAATGTCGATAATATGCGTTAGCATCTTGTCGCTGATGCTGTATGGAGGGTAGACGGCAATGCTGTCTCCGCTGTGAACACCGGCGCGCTCAATATGCTGCATGATGCCGGGGATAAGAACATCCGTGCCGTCACAAATTATGTCAACCTCCAGCTCTGTTCCCATCATGTATTTATCGACCAAAACGGGGTTTTCGATGCCCTGCGCGAGAATGATGCTCATATATTGCCGCACATTGTCGTCATTATGAGCGATGGTCATATTCTGTCCGCCGATGACGTAGGACGGACGCAGCAGCACGGGGTAGCCGAGCTGAGAAGCATCGTCAAGCGCCTCCTGAGTAGTTAGGGCGGTAAGCCCCTTGGGACGGCGGATATTGAAGCTCTCAAGCAGTGCGTCAAAACGGGAGCGATCCTCCGCAAGATCGATGCTCTCCGCCGAAGTTCCGAGAATGCGAATGCCCGCATCGGAGAGCGCGTGCGTAAGATTGATCGCGGTTTGACCGCCGAAGGCAACGACCACGCCTACGGGCTTTTCAACGTCTATTACGTGCATGACGTCCTCAAAGCAAAGCGGCTCAAAATAGAGCCTGTCGGCTGTGTCGAAGTCGGTGGAGACGGTTTCGGGGTTGTTATTGATTATAACGACCTCGTAGCCCAGCTCCTTGAGCGTTTTTACGCAGTGGACCGAGCTGTAATCAAATTCAATGCCCTGACCGATGCGGATAGGTCCGCTGCCGAGAACTATTATTCGCTCCTTTTCGCCCTTGATAAAGGGGCGAGCCTCACAGTGCCTGTCAAAGGCAGAGTAAAAATACGGCGTTTCAGCAGCAAACTCCGCGGCACAGGTATCGACCATTTTATAAACCGCGACCGCCTTATAGGGAACGTGAGAGCCGGAGATGCGCTCAAGCGCCTTGTCGGTATATCCGAGATATTTGCCGTACTTGTAGCTCTCCTCGTCAAGAGCTTTTTCCGTGAGGGAGACTTCAAAGTCGGCAAGGTTTTTCAGCCTGTTTAAAAACCATGGGTCAATGCGTGTGATTTCATAGATCTCCTCAATGGAAACGCCCTGCTTAATGGCTGCAAAAACGGTAAAAAGCCGCCTGTCATCAACCGCCTTGAGCGCCTCGCGTATATCGCCGTTTATAGGGAAGCGGGGGTTGAGAGTGTCTTGCCCAAGCTCCGCGCCGCGAACGGCTTTCATTATAGCGGCTTCAAAGCTGGGCGCGATGGACATGACCTCGCCCGTCGCTTTCATCTGCGTGCCGAGTGTGCGGTCAGCGCCGACGAATTTGTCAAAGGGCCATTTGGGGAGCTTGCAGACTATGTAATCAACCGTAGGCTCAAAGCAAGCGCTGGTTTTTCGGGTAACATCGTTTTGTATCTCATCCAATGTGTATCCAAGGGCAATCTTCGCCGTAACCTTGGCGATGGGATAACCGGTTGCCTTTGAAGCAAGCGCGGACGAACGCGATACGCGGGGGTTTACCTCAATAACGCTGTATTCAAAGCTGTTAGGATTGAGGGCAAATTGGCAGTTGCATCCCCCCTCAATACCAAGCTCCGTGATAATATCAAGTGATGCGCTTCTGAGCATCTGATATTCGCGGTCAGAGAGGGTGAGCGCGGGCGCAACTACGATGCTGTCACCGGTGTGAACGCCGACGGGGTCAACATTTTCCATGCTGCAAATGGCAATTACGTTTCCGGCGCGGTCACGCATTACCTCAAATTCAATTTCCTTCCAGCCGGCGATATAGCGTTCAACGAGAATTTGTGTAATAGGGGAGAGCATGAGACCGTTTGAGGCGATGACGCGAAGCTCCTGCTCGTTATACGCAACGCCGCCTCCACCGCCGCCGAGAGTAAATGCGGGACGAATGATAACAGGATAGCCAATGCTTCCGGCAATCTCGAGCGCACTCTCCAAATCGTTTGCAATATCAGAGGGGATAACGGGCTGACCAAGCTTTAGCATCGTGTCGCGGAAAAGCTGCCTGTCCTCCGCTTTGTCTATAGCCTGCGCAGAGGTGCCGAGCAGACGCACGCCCTTTTTTTCAAGGTATCCGTCCTTGCTAAGCTGCATGGCAATGGTAAGTCCCGTTTGTCCGCCAAGGGAGGCGAGAAGACTGTCCGGCTGCTCTTTTTCGATGATGCGCTTTACCGTTTCGGCAGTTAGCGGCTCAAGGTAGATCTCGTCTGCCAGCGAAGTGTCGGTCATGATAGTGGCGGGATTGGAGTTTACGAGAACCACGTTTATGCCCGCGTCCTTGAGTACGCGGCAAGCCTGGTTGCCGGCATAGTCAAACTCAGCCGCCTGACCGATAACGATAGGTCCGGAGCCTATTACAAGCACCTTTTTAATGCTGCTGTCCAATGGCATTAAAGCGCACCTCCCTCCATGAGTCTGATAAATCTGTTGAATGCAAATTCCATGTCGCGCGGACCGGAGTGCGCCTCGGGATGGAATTGCAGGGAAAAAGCGTTATATGCAGGGTAAACAATGCCTTCGCAGGTGTTATCGTTGAGATTTATATAGCTTACTCTGCCTATTGTCTTATCTATGCTGCTGCCAACAACGGCATAGCCATGGTTTTGAGATGTTATGTAAACCCGTCCGCTTTCCAATTCGCGCACGGGATGGTTACCGCCGCGATGACCGTATTTCAGCTTTTCCGTCTTGCCGCCGGCAGCGAGAGCAAGCAACTGATGACCAAGACATATACCAAAGATGGGCAGCTTTCCGAGGAGCTTTTTTATCTCCTCAACGCAGTCTGCGTTTTCCGCAGGGTCGCCCGCGCCGTTTGAAAGCATTATGCCGTCCGGCTTTAGCGCCAGAACGTCCTCGGCTTTTGTGTTATAGGGAAGAACGCTTACCTCACAGCCAAGAGAGACAAGCTCACGGATTATGTTTTGCTTTGCGCCGTAATCCATAAGCGCGACACGGTGCTTTGTTTCCCCCTGTGAGGGGACGGTGTAGGGCTTTTTTGTGCTGGTTTCGGCAACAACGCCGGAAACCTTATAGGCTTTTACCTTTTCCGGCACTCCCTCCGGCAAATCAGGAGTGATCATCGCATTCATAACGCCCGCTTCGCGGATAAGCTGCGTTAGCTCGCGCGTATCAACTCCGCAGATACCGATAATGTTTTGAGCCTTCAAAAACTCGTCGAGCGTTTCCTGCGAGCGGAAGTTAGATGGCGTTATGCAATGCTCGCGCACAACAACGCCGCGCGCGTGGCAGCCGCCGCTTTCAAAATCCTCGGGGATAATGCCGTAATTGCCGATTTGAGGGAAGGTGTGCATAATTATCTGTCCGGCATAGCTGGGGTCGGTCAGTGTTTCAACATAGCCGACAACGCCGGTCGTAAAAACCAACTCCCCAACGGTTTCACCCACCGCACCAAAGCTGTTTCCTTCAAATACGCGCCCATTCTCTAAAATTATGTAAACCTTACTCATGACTTTTTATCGCTCATAAGCTTGACCATGACCGCCTTTTGAGCGTGCAGCCTGTTTTCAGCCTCGTCGAAGATTTCGTTTGCGTGCGCCTCAAAGACCTTGGTGGTGATTTCCTCCTCACGGTGTGCGGGCAGGCAGTGGAGAACAATTGCGTCGGGCTTTGCGGAAGCCATAACGGAGTCGTTGATCTGATAGCCCTTGAAAACAGCGCAGCGGGCTTCAAACTCCTGCTCCTGACCCATAGACGCCCAAACATCGGTATAAACCGCATCAGCGTCCTTAGCGGCTTGAAGAATATCTGTGGTGCAAAGGAAGTCTCCGTTTTCGCTTGCCCATTTCATGATCTCGGCGTCGGGCTTATAGCTCTCCGGGCAGGCGATGGCAACCGACATACCCATTTTGATGCCGCCGACGATAAGACTGTTTGCCATGTTGTTTCCGTCGCCGATGTAGCAGAGCTTTAGACCCTTGAAGCTGTGCTTATACTCGCGGATGGTCATTAGGTCTGCAAGCACCTGGCAGGGGTGGCAATAGTCTGTCAGCCCGTTGATTACGGGGATAGAGCCGTATTCGGCGAGAGCTTCGACCTCCGCCTGCTCGAAAGTCCTTATCATAATGCCGTCAAGATAGCGGGAGAGAACACGCGCAGTATCCTGCACAGGCTCGCCGCGTCCGATCTGAAGGTCGCGTGAGGAGAGGAAAAGTGCGTTGCCGCCAAGCTGGTACATACCTGCTTCAAAGCTTACGCGTGTACGGGTGGAGCTTTTTTGAAAAATCATGCCGAGAGTCTTACCCTTTAGCAGATGATGCTCAATGCCGTTTTTCTTCTCATACTTAAGCTGATCGGCGAGGTTGAGAAGCTCGGTGATTTCCTCTGTCGTGAGGTCAGAAAGCTTTAAAAGATGATTCATTTTCCAATTACTCCCTTCAATATCATAATGGCTTTTTCAAGATCTTCCTGTGTAATGTTAAGCGGCGGCAGAAGCCTGACCCTGTCCTTTGCTGTGAGGACGATTACGCCCTGCTCCAAACACTCCGCGGCTATTTCCTTTGCCGGACGCTCGCATGAAATGCCGAGCATCAGACCAAGCCCGGTGACGGACTTAACTCCCTTTGCACCCTCAAGCTCCGAGAAAATATAGGCACTCTTTGCTCTTACCTGCTCCATAAGCTTTTCATCAAGACGGCTGATTATGCTCAAAGCGCCCGCCGCGCAGATAGGGTTGCCGCCAAAGGTTGAGCCGTGCGTTCCGGCACTGAGAGTGTCCTTCAGCTTTTCGCCCATAAGGCAAGCACCCATCGGCAGACCGCCCGCAAGACCCTTTGCGGTGCTGACTATGTCGGGCATGATATCATACTGCATATAGGCGTAAAGGCTGCCTGTCCGACCATTGCCCGTTTGCACTTCGTCGATTATAAGCAGGATATCGCGCTGAGCGCAAAGCTCGGCAACTGCCTGTACATACTCCTTTTCCAGCGGCAAAACGCCGCCCTCGCCCTGCACAAGCTCCAGCATAACGGCGCATACATCCTCGCCGCAGAGAGCCTTTATTGCGTCAAAGTCGTTAGCGGGAGCGTTTTTAAAGCCCTCAAGAAAGGGTGCAAAGTGAACATGAAAGCTGTCTTGTCCCGTGGCGGAAAGAGTTGCCATCGTGCGCCCGTGAAAGCTGTTTATAAGAGTGATAATAGTGCTGCGACCGTCGCCGTATTTATCGTGAGAGTATTTGCGCGCGCACTTGATGGCACATTCGTTTGCTTCGGCACCGGAGTTAGCAAAAAAAACCCTTTTCATGCCCGTGCGCTCACAGAGTGCTTGCGCGAGTTTGACCTGCGGCTGCGTATAGTACAGATTGGACAAATGCTGAAGCTGATGAAGCTGCGCTTCAACGGCAGCGACCCACTCGTCGTCGCAGACACCGAAGCTGTTTACAGCTATGCCGCTTCCTAGGTCGATATACTCCTTGCCGTCCTCGTCAAGAACCTTTGCGCCCTTTCCGCTAACGGCAACCAGCGGCGCTCTGCCGTATGTTCCGGCAATGTATTCCTTATCAAGCTCTTTAATATCCATAGTCATACTCCAAACATTATGTAAACTATCATACGAACATCGTACCTATACCCTCATCGGTGAGGGTTTCGATCAATATCGAGTGGGGGATGCGCCCGTCAATTATGAACACCTTTTTTACGCCGCGGCGTATTGCTTCGATGCAGCAGTCTACCTTGGGTATCATGCCGCCGGAGATGATGCCCTCGCGCACGAGCTGCGGAGCTTCGCTGACATTGACAACAGGGATAAGGGTGCCGGGGTCATCCTTATCACGCAGAAGTCCCGCAATATCGGTCATGGAGATTAGGCTCTCCGCTTTGAGCGTTCCGGCAATGCGGCTTGCGGCGGTGTCTGCGTTTATGTTGTAGCAGTTGCCGTCCCTGTCAAAGCCAACGGTGGAGATTACGGGGATATATCCTTTATCTAGCACATCGAGAATGGCGGTTGGGTCAACATTTGTAATTTCGCCGACATAGCCAAGCTCCTCGTCGATTTTTTTAGCTTCGATCATGTGTGCGTCCATGCCGGACAGTCCGATTGCCTTGCCGCCCATGCTGCCGATAAGGCTGACAAGGTTTTTTGAGATTTTACCTGCCAGCACCATCTGCACCACCTCGGCGGTTTCGCTGTCAGTAACGCGCAGACCGTTTTTAAATTCGCTTTCCTTGCCGATTTTTTTCAGCATCTCGTTTATTTCCGGACCGCCGCCGTGAACGAGCACGACCTTTATGCCGATAAGCGAGAGGAGAACGATGTCGCCCATTACGGCGCGCTTTAACTCCTCGTTTATCATGGCGTTGCCGCCGTATTTCACAACGATGATTTTGCCGTTGTAATCTTGAATATAGGGCAGCGCCTCAATAAGCACCTTTGCACGCTGCGCGTTGGTGAGCTTTTCGTCCATTTACTCAGCCTCCGAAATTGAAGTGTCAAGAATTATGTTAACTGCGGTAGTCGCCGTTAATCTTAACATAGTCATAGGTCAGGTCGCAGCCGAAGGCGGTTGCGCTCTCGCTGCCGTCTCCGAGGGAGATAAGGATTTCTATTTTGTCCTCAAGCAGGATCTCCTTTGCTTTTTCCTCTGAGAAATCAAGACCGCCCCCGTTTTTGCAGACGGCAATTTCGCCGGCATTGGATCTGAAAGCAACGTCTACCTTATTAACATCAAGCTGCGCACCCGCATAGCCTATAGCGCAAAGCACGCGCCCCCAGTTCGCGTCAGAGCCGAACATGGCGCATTTGAGCAGGGGAGAGCAGATGACGGACTTGGCGATTTTTCTGGCGTCGTCCTTGGTTTTTGCTCCGCTGACCGTACATTCAAGCAGCTTTGAAGCGCCCTCGCCGTCTTTGGCTATGCAGCGGCAAAGCATGGAGGAAACCTCAAACAGCGCTGCCTTAAATGCTTCAAAATCCTCTCCCTCGGATATTATTTCGCTGTTTTGCGCCATTGCGTTTGCCATTACCAGCATCGTGTCATTGGTGGAGGTGTCACGGTCAACGCTTATCATATTAAAGGTGTCAGTAATGACCCATTTGAGAGCCTTTTGCAGCATTTTCGGGCTGATTGCCGCATCTGTGGTGACAAAAACGAGCATAGTTGCCATGTTGGGATGGATCATGCCGCTTCCTTTGGCAATGCCGCCCATTTTAACTGTTTTGCCACCAAGCTCAAATTCCACGGCTACCTCTTTTTTTACCGTGTCAGTGGTCATGATGGCAGTTGCCGCGTCGTCTGAATTATTGCCGAGAGAGGAGACAAGCTCTGCCATACCGTCTGCAATCGGCTCTAAGCTGAGCTTTTGCCCTATAACACCGGTGGAGGCAACGGCAACGTCTGCGGCAGGAATGCCAAGCTTTTTTTCCACCAAAGCGCACATACCCTCGGCGATTTCAATGCCGTTGTTGTTGCAGGTGTTTGCGTTGCCGCTGTTGCAGATTATTGCCCGGGCATAGCCGTCGGCAAGGTTTTTCTGCGTTACCGTAATGGGTGCGCCCTTTACAAGATTTTGAGTGTATACACCGGCTGTTGCCGCCCTGCATTCGCTAACGATGAGCGCAAGGTCTTTTTTGCCCTTTTTGCGAATGCCGCAGCTAATGCCGGCTGCCTTATATCCCTTCGCGGCGCAAACGCCGCCCTCAATGTACTTCATATTATGTAAACCTCCGTAGCTCGTTTTAGATTACAGTAAGCCCGCTGTCCTCAGGCATTCCGCACATGATGTTAAAGCACTGTATCGCTGCGCCCGAAGCGCCCTTTCCCAGATTGTCGAAGCGGGAGGAAAGCAAAATGCGTTCATCATTTCCGCTTACGAAAATCTCCATTCCGTCGCTGCCGGAAAGACTGTTTGTGTAAAGCGCCGAAGCCGCCTCGTCGCTGACTTTTATCAGCCTGCTTCCGGCGTAATGCTTTTTGTAAAGCCCTCGTATTTCTTCCGGAGTGTGCTTGCCGTTTAGCTGCTTTGAATGCAGAGGAACGCTTACCAACATACCGGAGTAGAAGTCGCCGACTATCGGCATGAAAACCGGTGGCGCTTCAAGCTTGCACTGGCTGAGCATTTCGGGCAGATGCTTATGCGTCTGAGCCATTGCGTATTCCTTGGTGCTTTCAAGCTCGCCGCTTCGAGCAGCGTCCTGATATTCGGCTATCATCTTTTTCCCGCCGCCGCTGAAGCCGGTGAGCGAGGTGCAGGAGAGCAGAGCGTCCTTTCCCAAAGCTCCGGCAGCAATCAACGGATAGATAAGAGAAATGAAGCCGCTTGCATGGCAGCCGGGAGAGGCAACAAGTCTTGCGTTTTGTATGCTTTGACGATGCTCCGGGGAAAGCTCGGGAAAGCCATAGACCCAAGCGCTGTCGCATCGGTGCGCTGTGGAGGTGTCGATTATTCGTGTTTGCAAATCGGCTGCAAGCTCTGCTGCTTCTTTCGCCGCGTCGTCGGGCAGACAGAGGAAGGTGAAATCCGCTTGTGCCATTTTTTCCTTGACCGCGGCTGGATTTTTGCGCAGTGCGTCGCTGATTTCCAAAAGCTGAATATCGCCGCGCTCGGAAAGACGCTGCTTTAGCCGCAGACCGGTTGTTCCTGCCGAGCCATTTATGAATACTTTAATCATTATGATCACCACTGAATAAATATTCGTAACTTGTGAATATTATACGCTCGTGCCGGGCGAAATGCAAGTGCCGCTTGTATTTTTATATTATAATTTTTCAAT
>JAHAWY010000054.1 GCA_018385135.1 Oscillospiraceae bacterium
CCCCCTTGACCCCCCCAATCCTGCCCTATCCAAAAAACGAGCAATGCCGCGCGGCGGCGGCGGGTCTTTCCCGGCCCCCACCGCGGGAACATGAACCGATGATGAAAAAATACAGACGCTTTTTCGCAGCGCTCCTAAGCTGCATTCTTCTTCTGCTGTCTGTTCCGGCTCACGCGGCAGAGCCGGAGCCGATTCGCATCGCCTTTTTGGACAGCGGTATCTCCCTCAAGCATCTGGACGCCGCGCGCATTGAGACAGGGGAGAACCTTGTTTTTCCAGGGCGGGATACCGATGACCGCATCGGCCACGGTACGGCCACCGCGGGCATCGTGTTGGGCTCGGAGGAGCTTGGGCTGCCAAGTCTCTGCCCGGAGGCTGTGGTGGTGCCGCTGGTGTGCTATGACCGCTATCCCTCCGGTGTGACGGCTCAGGGCAGCGGTGAAACGATGGCCCGAGCCATCCGGCTGGCGGTGGATCTCTACGACTGCCGCATCATCAACATCAGCATGGGCATGACTCAGGATGACCCCGCGTTGCGGGAGGCGGTGGAGTATGCGCTTGCGCAGGGGACGATCATTGTCTCTGCGGTGGGCAATCAAAACAAAACCGCGCCGGAGCGCGTGTACTATCCCGCCGCCTATGACAGCGTGATCGGTGTCGGCGCGGCAGACGGCGAACAGGCGGCGGTTTTTTCCCAGCGGCACAATGTGGATGTGCTGGCGCAGGGCGTTGGCCTACCGACGGTAACCAACCGGAACAGCGCAAAAGCGCAGAGAAGAAGCGGAACATCCTTCTCCTGTGCGGTGGTCAGCGCTCTGTGCGCTGCCATCTGGGCGGCGGAGCCGGAACTGAGCGCCGACCAGGTGCGCGAACGGCTCTATTCGACGGCAAAGGATGTGGGGCAGCCGGGTTTCGACACAGACAGCGGCTGGGGCATTGTGAGCACGCAGTCGGGCGTGACCGAAGATACGCCCTACACAGAGTCGGCAAGAGGTGCTGACCCGGAATCTTTGCAAGTGGCAGCTCTCCATAAAACTGAATCAATATGAAAAAGAGCGCTCAGTCCCTCGCTGTAAGGCGGAAGGATTGAGCGCTCTTTCCATATCCGGAAAGGACGGTCTGAGTTGAAGAAACACAACCGATCAAAAGTTGCAGCGATTACAGTCATGGTGTGGAGTGAAAACAAACAAGGATCGCAGCAAGCCTTACACGGCAACTTGCTGCGTTCCTTGTTAAATCTGTATTGTTGCCCCTAACAGAGTTTTCCGTAGATAAGCTCAACCGAGCCCTTCAGGAACTCGTTAATCCCGCCCGGGAGGATCGGGCGGAACTGCAGTATGGTGGTTGCTGCTTTCGGCACGGAGACCGTGTTACGATCACCAGAAATGACCGGGATAAGGGATGCGTGAACGGCGATGTGGGGATTCTCTGGATTGTTGATGCCAGTGAGGAGACACCTGTCTATCACGTGATGCTGCCGGATGGTCACTGCCCCGGCTGGAAGGGGTATGAGGGATTGAAAAATATGACCCTCGCCTATGCTGTTACCGTACACAAGGCGCAGGGGAGCGAATACAACACTATTCTTATGCGCTCTTATCAGCCGGTCTGCGGACAATAGCGGCCTTGATGGACAGATCAATCTTATCGTAATCCATAGTTATCTCCAAAAGAAAAGGGACTACCGGTTTCCCGATAGCCCCTCGTCTGATCCTCCCACCCTTGCGGGAGTCTATTTGCTCTTTTTTACAAGGTCTACTAACACAAACATTGGTAAAAGTATCAGAAACAAAAGAATATACATCTTATTCCTCCGTTACTAACTCACATTCTGACCAATTTCCAGCGTCAAGGCACTTTCCCTCGAAAGTGATGGTATCTCCGACCTTGACGGATTTCAGGTTTTCTTCCTGCTCTTTTTCAAATTCAGCATAGAAGAAGACGATGGTATTGTCCACCTTTGTCTCCATCGTGAGCGTTGCGCCGCCGGTCATGTTGAACAGTCCGTCATTGGTCATGCCGTTGATTTTCGCTGTCACCCGGTAACGGTTGTACTGGTACAAATCATCTGCCACCAGCTCATTTTCTTTGTAGGCGTAGTAGATTTCATCGAAAGTGGCAGTACCAATCTCTTTCGTTTCTGAAACCTCTGTCTGAC
This sequence comes from Oscillospiraceae bacterium, assembly GCA_018385135.1. GTDB lineage: Bacteria > Bacillota > Clostridia > Oscillospirales > Oscillospiraceae > UBA2658. Next base: position 2,159 of record JAHAWY010000054.1, read on the forward strand.
CAGAATTGCCGATATTCTTTTTCGGTTCTATCGTAATGTCAATGACGAAAAAAATCAGGCACATCACGGATAATATGATCGACACCAGTATTCCAACTGGCTTCTTTGCAATTCCGAAAATAATCAGAAGAAGTAGTCCGAGTACAAATCCTCCAAATAAAATCCACAAAACGGTTGTCATGTTTTCACCTGGCCTTTCTTATCCTATAATACCATGTAGAACGGCTGATACCAAGCTCCCGACAGCAATCGTCCACGGTCATTTTTACGTCTTTTTGTTTTTGGGCGAATTTTTCAAACGCCACGGGGTCGATTTCCTTGCTCTTGCGACCCTCTTTCCAATCAGGGTCATGCTCACGCTTATGAGCCTTTCCCATTGAAATGCGCTCCACGATCATGTCCCGCTCGTATTCGGCAAAGGCCAGCATGACCGTCACCATGACCTTACCCATCGGAGTGTTGTCAGCAACGCCCATGTTCAGGATATTGACCTTCACACCACGCTCCACCAGATCACGAACCAGCATGGCTCCTTCGGGAGCGGTACGAGCAAAGCGGTCGAGCTTGCAAACCACCAGCTCGTCACCGGATTTCAGCAGGGACAGGATTTCATTGAATTTGGGTCTGTCCATCTTCGTGCCGGTGCAAGTGTCCAGTTTGATATTTTCCTCGGCAATGCCCTAAGCTTTAAGCTGCTCCATCTGGTCTTCAAGGGACATACCGTAGAGCCTTTGACCTTTGGAACTGACTCGACCATATCCGTATCTCATTCGATCTCGAACCCACCTTCCGGCACTCGGCTGTCACGTGGAACAACCACGATTTTGTAGTCCATCAGACGGAGCATTTCGTTCAGCTTGGTGACGCTGACATTCTTCTGCTTGAACCGCTCACTCAGGACATTGGACTTGATACCAAGCCTGTCACAGAGAACAGCAGGACGGATTTCACGGATTTTCATAACCTCTTTCAGAGCTTCCATAGCGATCATGTTCATTCCTCCTTGATGATATGAGTATAGCAAGAAATATCTGAGTCGTCAAGATATATCTGAGTTAAAATGGCTTTTTATTTTTTGCGGTATTTTCGGCACTTACCCCGCCCTCGCTGCTGGTACCATATCCCCCAACTCCCTATTATCAGATCAAGCCATGCCCGGCAGCTATAAAGCATAAAAGAACCGCCCCGGCGGGAACCGGGACGGCCTGAGCATAATTTATTTTTCTTTACATATTCAGCTAAAACCATAAACGGCAATAGGAGAAAGAACAAAACTATATAACCATTCCACCAACTTTCAAGTCGTTTCCTGCTCGTATTGTGTCCATGTGGAAGTTATCTTTACTTCATCTCTCATTCCCTTTATAGCGGCGACTATGACCTTGCAAGTGCCTTTATAATCTTCATAGCCGGTACACCAACCCGGATAACACACAACTAATGTCAGCCGCCAATGGGGACAGAAAGCCGTCATCAAATCCAGCCTCAATGTCGATAACCGACAAGACCGGTATCGTGAAACACATACCCAAGACCGTCATAGTACCCATGCTGGACATTTGTAAGACACCGAGATATCTTTTATATGCTTCGCGCAGCGCCGGCGTGCCCGGTCAGAAAACCTACGCTGCCGGACACAAAGTCTCGAAGTTGCGAAAGAGTGGCAACGGCCTCGGGGCAGGGCTGTGTGTAATTGCGGGCGACCACCAATATCAGCAGCGAGGAAATCCCGATAATTGCTACGATAATCATCTGCTGTCGAAGACGCTGACCGGGTGAGCCGCTTGAATGGCTAACTGCGATTTCTGTCTGTGCTTTGCTGTCTGTTTCGGATTCTGCCGAAAAGCCAATACGCGCGGTTGGCTGACCGGGTTCATTCTGCTCCGCCGCAAATCCGATTGCGGTTTGCGCAGATGTAACACTTTGCCTTGATGCGCCCTGAAAGCCGGAGCTGATGAAATAGCCGAAGATGGAGACCGCTGTGGTTCGGATTACGGTATCCAATGTACCGGAATTCTGCATAGACAGCTCATGGAAAAACAAATTATGCGCCGATTGGATCAACATGATGGTCATGAAAATCATAAGAAGTCGGTCAACCAGATGCAGGGTGCGCCACCAAGCCGTTATTCGGTTCAATAGGGTGTTCTTTTTCATATTATATCATTTCTCAGAAGCTGCCATGGAACGCAGCCTGTTTTTACAGTACAGAGACTTACCGAAACCTGCATCGATGCGCTAATCTGTGGCATCTGCCTTTGTGCGATGGACGGTTCCCTTGGGATGGTGGGGCGGCGCATATATAGACGAGAGTTTCAGCGGGCAATTTCCGTTGTTGAGAATATTGTGCCAAGTGCCCGCCGGCACAAAGATGGCATCGCCCATACTAAGGCTGCGTTGAAAGTTCAGTTTTTCTCTGCAAGCGCCCATTCGGACAAGTGCTTGTCCTCCCTCCACGCGGATGAACTGATCCGTGTCAGGATGAATTTCCACACCGATCTCGCCGCAGGTCGGGATGCTCATTAAGGTCATTTGTAAGTGATGTCCTGTCCAAAACGCGGTTCGGAAATTCTGATTTTGTTGCGCTGTGTATGCTACATTAGCAACAAACGGCGTTGCTCCGTGATCAAACATATGGGAGTCAAAGCCACACTCCATAGAATGATGAGCTTCCATGTCACATACTCCTTTCACTTGATACACTATTCTATGCAGTCACACTTGTTCCGGTGAATGGCGTTTTGTACTTGCTCCGGTCGTTTATGTATGTTTACCGGGGGCAAAGGCAAGAATATATGAAAAGGAGGAGAGCAACATGAGTTTTTTCGTACTTTGCCTGACTACGCTTGCTTCTTTTGGAGCGCTGTTCTTGATAGCCAAGTTTATTGGGCATAAGCAGATCGCTCAATTGGATTTTTTTGATTATATTACGGGGATCACCATTGGTTCTATTGCGGCGGAAATGGCAACTGAGTTAGAGGAACCATGGAAACCGCTAACAGCGATGGTGATTTACGGCGGCATTACTTTACTGGTAAGCGTCATTACCAACAAGTCTCCAAGATCGCGTAAGTACCTAAACGGCACCCCGACTATCCTCATGGATCATGGGAAGCTGTATAGAGAGAATTTGAAAAAGGCAAGGCTGGATCTGAGTGAGTTCATGGTCATGTGCAGACAGCAAGGATATTTTGACCTGACAAGCATCCAGACGGCTGTTTTTGAGTATAACGGAAAGCTTACGATCCTTCCGGTGAGCTGTAAACGCCCGGTAACACCCAACGACATGAACCTGCTCCCGGAACAGGAGCTGCTGTTTACAGAGTTGATTATGGATGGTCGTATTCTGGAGGATAATCTAAAACGCATGGGGCTGGATTTGACATGGCTGAACAAGCAGCTTAAACAGCGCCATATCAACTCTCCACAGGATGTTTTTTTGGCGCTCTGCGACCGAAACCTGAAGTTTGTTATTTATGAGAAAAGCCATGACGAAAATTGACATTCATAGCTCCTGATTGTGATCAAAATGGCTGCGAGCAGATAAATTTCGGACGTATGTCCATATAATCAGATGAAAAAGCTGCAATTGAGAGGTGAAAAAATAAAAATTGGCAGCAGACAAACGAAAGCGGTTGACATGAACCGGAATTTGTGCTACTATACCAAAGCGACCGAAACGGAGAGATGTCCGAGTGGTCGAAGGAACCGGTCTTGAAAACCGGCGATGCGCAAGCATCCGTGGGTTCGAATCCCACTCTCTCCGCCATTTTCAAAACCGTGTAACAATTATCGTGTCGTTTTCGGAATTTGGAGAAGTACCCAAGAGGCCGAAGGGGCTCCCCTGCTAAGGGAGTAGTGCGTGATGAGCGCAGCGAGGGTTCAAATCCCTCCTTCTCCGCCAAAATATGGGAAAACCCGCAGTCTTTGAGATTGCGGGTTTTTCTTGCTTTCCGGTAGTATCAATGCTTTCAGGCGTTTTTATCCCGATGAAAAATTATTGTTATGAATATCATACCAACGCTTTAGTTTGCGCTTAATTTAATAAAATGCTAACGAAAATGCTAACGATAACATGGGGAGCGGATTAAATTCTGCTCCCCATAGTTTTTATAGCCAAATGATGCTGTTTTTAAAAAACGCTGTGATTGCAATGATTACGGCGGCTTTTGCTTTTTTGCGTTCGCATGAGCCAAAATATTCCCAAGGATTTATTGCAAACGTCCGAATAATGTAATATAATTAAGCGATATGCTAACGCGCCAATCCATACAAGGCACCAGAGGTGAATTATGTATCTCCGAGCTTTAGAAATCCAGGGCTTTAAGTCGTTTCCGGACAAGACACGCTTGACCTTTGAAAAGGACATAACCGCCATTGTAGGTCCGAACGGCAGCGGCAAGTCCAATATATCCGACGCTATCCTCTGGGTTATGGGCGAGCAGCGCACCAAGGCTCTGCGCGGCGGCAAAATGGAGGACGTTATCTTCGGCGGAACCGAAAAGCGCCCCAAAATGGGCTTTGCGCAGGTAACTCTTGTTATAGACAATACCCAGCGCATCTTTGATACCGACAGTACTGAGGTTATGATAACGCGCCGCTATTACCGCAGCGGTGAGAGCGAATACTATATAAACAAAGAAACCGTCCGCTTAAAGGACATTAATGAGCTGCTGATGGACACCGGTCTCGGACGCTACGGCTATTCCATCATCGGGCAAGGTCGCATAGCCGATGTTGTCTCAGCCAAAAGCGGCGACAGGCGCGAGCTTTTTGAGGAGGCGGCGGGCATATCCCGCTATCGCTACCGCAAGGACGAGAGCGAGCGAAAGCTTGAACACACTCAGGAAAACCTTGTTCGCATAAACGATAAAATAGACGAGCTGAAAATTCAGGTAGACCCTCTCAAGCAGCAGGCGGAAACGGCTAAGAAATACCTTGTTCTCCGCGATGAGTTGCGTGCGCTTGAGGTTTCGGTTTGGATGGAAACGCTCGACAAGCTGCATGACAACTCCGGCAGCATCCTTGCAGACTGGGAAAAGGCAAAGACCGACCTTGAAGCTGCTAAGACCGAGCAGCAGCGACTGTACGACGCCTCGGAAAACTTCTCCGAAAAAATGCGCGAGAAGGATCTGGAGGCTGAGGCAGCGCGTATACGTCTGGGCGAGGCGGAGAGCCGCTGCGCCGATTGTGACAGCGAAATAGCCGTTTTGGAAAACAGCGTCAAGCACAACAGCGAGCGCAAAAGCCAGCTTGAAGCCGAGCTTTTGGAGCAGGGCGGCAGAGCGGATGCGCTTCAAGCTCAGATCAAGCAGCACCGCGGACGCATTGAGGAGATCAAGACCGAGCTTGCCTGTCAGGATGAGTTGATGGCGCAAGTGCTTGAGAGCATGAACAGCAACGCCCGGGGCGAGGACGACACGCGCCGCGAGATAAGCCGTTTGTTTGGCGAAAAGAGTGAACGGCAGTCGGAGCTGTCCCGCTGCAACACGGTCTTGACCATGCTTTCGGAAAGCGAAACTGAGCAGGAGCAAAGCGCGGAAAGACGCCGCAACGAGCTTTTTAAAGCGCGGGAGCGCAGCAGCGAGCTTGAAACTCAGCTTCAAAGCGAAAAGCGCATACTAAAGGAAGCGGAGGAAAGACTTGCCGAGCTTAATAATGTCATCGAAGGCTATTCGATGCGTATTCAAGGTCGTGAGAGCAAGGTGAAAGCCTTAGAGGAGCAGCAAACCAAGCTCACCATTGACCTTAACTCCGTAAAATCCCGCATAACTATGCTCACGGAAATGGAAAAGGAGTTTGAAGGCTTTTCCAAGGCGGTAAAGGTCGTTATGCGCGAGAGCGAGCACGGCACTTTAAAGGGCGTGCATGGACCTGTTGCAAACCTCGTCAAAACCGACGAGCGCTGTGCTCTGGCAATTGAAACCGCGCTCGGCGCTTCCATGCAGAGCATCGTTGTTGATACTCAGGAGCAGGGCAAAAGCGCCATTGAGATGCTAAAGCGCAAGGACGGCGGCAGAGCCACCTTTTTGCCGATTAATACAATTAAGCCCTCCGAGCTTAAACGCCGACCCGACGGCGAGCCGGGCTATCTTGGAACAGCCTTTGAGCTATGCTCCTTTGATAAAAAGTACGAGAGCATCTTTTCAAGCCTGCTCTCGCGCACCGTGGTAGCAGAAACGCTTACGGATGCCGTTAATATGTCCAAGCGCTTTGATAATCAGCTTCGTATAGTAACGCTTGACGGTCAGCTTATTAATGCCGGCGGCTCGATGACGGGTGGAAGTGCCGCGAAAAACGCGGGCATCCTTTCGCGTGCCAATGAGCTGAAAACGCTCAAGACCCGCTTTGACGAGCTTAACGGCAAGGTGGAGGACTGCGCGGAAAAGCTCGGCGAAGCAAGCCGTGAGCTTGCCTCGGCGAGATACGAGCTGCAATCGGCGGAGTTTGAGCAAAAGGAAGCGGCCGAGCTGCTGCGCCAAAGCCGCGGCGCCGCTGAAAACACCGAGTTTTTGTTCGGTGAGTCGAAAAAGAGCATTACGGCGCTTGAGAGGGACGAGCAGAACGCAAAGCTTCGCCGCGACGAGAGCAAAAGGCGCGCCGAGGAAACAAAAAGAGATATAAAGCGTCTTACCACGCAAATAGGCGAACTGGACTTGCAGCTTGAAAAGCTCTCCGCCGAGGGCGAGGAGCTTGACAGACTTAGCCGAGAGCTTTCCGAAAAGCTGACGGGCATAACGGAAAAGCGTTCGTCTCTTTCAACCGAGAGCGACACGACTAAAAACGCTATCGCGCAGCTCGAGGAGCTGTTTTCAGACCTCTCCGGCGACGGGGATACTCGCCGCCGCAGCATTGAGGCGCTGGACGCTGAAAACGAAAGGCTGAACGTCCAAATCGCTTCGGTCAAGGAGCGCCTTGCCAAAAATCATGCCGATGCCGACGGCATTCGCACCGAGCTTGGCGCAATCAATAATCTCAAGCTTGAGCTTGAGGGCAGGCGCACGCAGAACGAACGGGAAGCGCAGGAGAAAAACCGCGAGCTTCTTGATATTGAACGCCTGTGTGCCGCCTTTGAGCAAAAAAAGCTTGCGGCGGACATGGAGGAAAAGCAGATCATCGACAAGCTGTGGGACAGCTACGAGCTATCCCGCACCGCCGCTCAGGCAGTGCGCGAGCCGGTTGAGAGCATAGCGGCTGCCAATAAGCGCATAAGCTCGCTCAAACGCGAGATAAGCTCTCTGGGAAATCCCAACCTCGGCGCTATTGAGGAATACGAGCGCGTTTCCGAGCGTTACAGCTTCCTCACCGAGCAGCGGGACGATGTTGAAAAGGCAAAGCGTGAGCTTGAAAAAATCATTGCCGACATTACCAAGGAAATGAAGGAAATCTTTCTGCGCGAGTTTAAGGTTATTGATGAGAGCTTCCGAAAGACCTTCCTTGAGCTGTTCGGCGGCGGACGTGCCGCGCTTATTCTTGAGGATGAGGACGATATCCTCAACTGCGGCATCGAAATCAAAATTCAGCCGCCCGGAAAGGCGCTGTCTACGCTTAGCCTGCTTTCAGGCGGCGAAAAGGCTTTTGTTGCGATCGCGCTGTATTTTGCAATCATTAAGGTTCGTCCTACGCCGTTTTGCGTTATGGACGAAATTGAGGCGGCGCTCGACGAGGCGAACGTTGACCGCTACGCCAGATATATGCGCAGCATGACCGACAAGACCCAGTTCATCGTAATCACGCACCGCCGAGGAACGATGGAGGAGGCGGATATGCTTTACGGCGTTACGATGCAGGAAAAGGGCGTTACGGAGGTCATCTCCGTTGACCTTGAGGAAGCGGAAAAGACTCTTGTCAAGGCATAGCGGGCAATACACAATTTATATTAGGAGAATAAACGGCAAATGGGGTTTTTTGATAAAATCAAGCAGGGTCTGAGCAAAACCAAAAAGAATATGTCCATCCAGATGAACAATATGTTCTCCGGATTTACAGGCGAAAACGAGGAGTTTTTCGACGAGCTGGAAGAGGCGCTGATTTTAGCCGACGCGGGTGTTGACACCTCGGTTGACGCGGTTGAGAAGCTGCGCGGGCTTGTTAAGGAGCGCGGACTTCGCGGCGAAGCTGTTCGAGGCGCGTTTTCCGATGTGCTCACCGGGATTTTGGAGGTGGGAGACAGGGCGCTTCAGCTCAATACCAAGCCCTCTGTTCTGCTGATGGTCGGTGTTAACGGCGTTGGAAAGACAACAACGATCGGCAAGCTTGCCGCCAACATGACCGCTGAGGGCAAAAAGGTCATGCTCGTCGCGGGAGATACCTTCCGTGCCGCCGCCGCCGAGCAGCTCGGCATCTGGGCTGACCGCGCCAAGGCTGATATCGTCCGCCATGAGGAGGGCAGCGACCCTGCCTCAGTTGTGTTTGACGGCATTGCCGCCGCCAAGGCTCGCGGCAGCGATATTATTATCATCGACACCGCCGGGCGTTTGCATAACAAGGCAAACCTTATGAACGAGCTTAATAAGATAACCCGCATCATCTCCCGCGAGCTGCCGGAGGCAGACCGCGAAACCCTGCTTGTGCTGGATGCCACAACGGGTCAAAACGGACTTATCCAGGCAAAACAGTTTAAGGAAACGGCTGATATTTCGGGCATCGTCCTCACCAAGCTTGACGGCACAGCCAAGGGAGGCATCGTTTTCGCCATTGCCGGCGAAATGGGACTGCCGGTCAAGTATGTCGGCGTGGGCGAGGGCGTTGACGACCTCATGCCTTTTGAGCCTGAAGCGTTTGTGGAGGCACTGCTGCAGCAATGAGATATGTTCTTGCAAGTAATAACAAGGGGAAGCTTAAGGAAATGAAGGCAATCCTTGAGTCGGACGGAGCGCAGGTCGTTTCGCAGAGCGAGGCGGGGCTTTGCTTTGAGGCTGAGGAAACGGGTCTTAGCTTTGAGGAAAACGCACTTATTAAGGCAAGAGCAGCTTGTGATGCTCTGGGCGAGCCTGCGATTGCGGACGACTCCGGCTTGGAGGTAGACGCGCTGGGCGGTGAGCCGGGGGTATACTCCGCACGTTACGGCGGCGATAGCTGCCAAAGCGACGAGGACAGAGTGCAGCTTCTGCTCAGGAATATGGATGGCATAGCGCAGCGCAGCGCACGCTTTGTTTCCTGCATAGCCTGCGTATTTCCCAATGGAGACTGCGTTGAAGCCCGCGGCGAATGTGCCGGCAGCATCGCCTATCAGCCGAAAGGCGACGGTGGCTTTGGCTACGACCCTGTGTTTCTGCTTTCCGACGGGCGGACGATGGCGGAAATCTCGGCCGATGAGAAAAACCATGTATCGCACAGGGCAGCGGCGCTGCGAGTCTTTGAAAAAAAGCTCGCGGAGTATTTAAAATCTCATGGCGGCGAGGTCTAAAAGCGCCAAATACGGAGGATAATTTGAAAAATGCGTGCAAATGCGCGCAGGAGGTTTAATATGCTCACAAGCAAGCAAAGGTCATATCTTCGCGGTCTTGCCGCGAAGGAGGACACAATTATTTATATAGGCAAGGAGGACATTACGGAAAACGTCATTGAGCAGGCGCGCGACGCTTTGAAAGCCCGCGAGCTGGTCAAGGGCAAGGTTCAGGAAAACTCCATGCTTACCCCCCGAGAGGCTTGCGACAGGCTCTGTGCCGAATGCAAGGCTGAGGGCGTTCAAATAATCGGCAGCAAGTTCGTAATGTATAAGCGAAATGAGAAAAACCCTGTTATTGAGCTTCCCAAAACAAAGAAAAAATAGCGCCTTGCGCGTACTTTAGGGGGATGGGAATATGCGTATTGCAATATTCGGCGGAAGCTTCAATCCGCCCCATAAGGGACACATAGAAGCAGCACTCGCCGCAACGCGTGCTTTGGAGGCGGAGCGCTTGCTGGTGATACCTGCGGGAACGGCTCCGCATAAGGATGAGCCGCGAGTTTCCGCGCCTGCCGCGGAGCGTATGCTTTTGACAGAGCTTGCCTTTGCCGGCGAGCCTCATGCCGAGGTGCTCGGAATTGAGCTTGAGCGCGGCGGAAAAAGCTACACCGTTGATACGCTGGAAACGCTAAAAGGACTTTATCCCGATGACGAGCTGTGGCTTCTCATGGGTTCTGATATGCTTTATAGCTTTGAAAGCTGGAAGGATTACCGCAGAATACTTGAGCTTGCGTCGCTGATCGCTTTCCCGCGTGAGCGCGGCGAGGCAGAGCGGCTGCGTCAGGCGGCAAGCGAGCTGAAGGAGAAATACGGCGCTGTGGTTGAGATCATCCCCTTTGTATCAACCGAGATATCCTCAAGCGAGCTGCGAGGGCTTCTGCAAAACCGTGAGGGCAGACAATACCTTGACGAGACGGTTTATGAGGAGATAATCAAAAAGCGGCTCTACGCGGCAAAGCCTGATTTGGCGTGGCTTCGCAGCAAAGCGTATGCTATGCTCGACGAGCGGCGTGTGCCTCACGTCGCAGGCTGCGAGCAGGAGGCTGTAAGGCTTGCCGAACGCTGGGGTGCGGACACCGGCGAAGCTGCCGAGGCGGGAATACTACACGATATTACAAAAAAGCTTAAAGGCTCCGAGCAGTTGAAATTGTGTGACGAATATGATATTATGACGGACGATGACGAGAGAAATAATGTAAAACTCCTTCATTCAAAGACCGGAGCCGCCTGCGCACGCGAGCTTTTCGGCGTGACCGACGCGGTTTATAACGCCATATTCTGGCATACGACAGGCAAGGAAAACATGACGCTTTTGGAGAAAATCATTTACCTTGCCGATTACATCGAACCTACAAGAAGCTTTGACGGTGTTGAGCCGATGCGTCGTCTCGCCTATGAGGATATTGACGCGGCACTGGAGATGGGGCTGAGGATGAGCTTGGACGAGCTTGCCGCACGCGGAGTTGAGCCTCATGTCAACACGGTCAAAGCCGCAGAATACTATAAAAATTACCGATAACGCGCTCGTGTAATGTTTTTTGCACTTTTCCGCGTTTTGAAAGGAATAGAAACAAATGAAGCTTTTTGGCGGAACCGGACATAATACAAGAAAAAGACCAGCCGCGCGCGGCGGGGAGGCAAAGCCCCCAAAAAGCGGAAAGGGCAAAAAAACGCTTCTCATTATTCTTGCAGTTCTCATAATACTGGTCGGCGGCGTGTTTGCGTATTGGAAGCTGACGACCAGACCTCCTGATGTTGTCTCGCCTACTCCCGATTCCGAGCAGACTGGTCTAAACGGAGACAACATCGAAATCATCGACACGGAAACCCGCGAGATCGGGCACTATTACACCGTTTTGGTCGTGGGCGAGGATCAGCTTCGCATGAACACCGACACGATAATGGTAGCTCGCTTCGACGCAGTTGAAAAGAAGGTCGATGTCGTTTCTATCCCGCGCGACACCGTTGTTTATTACGACGGAGGCTACAGACGCATAAACTCCGTATATTACCGCGCTGAAAACGGCGGTATTGAGGGGCTTATGGACGCGGTTGAGGATGTTACGGGCTTCAGACCCGACAACTACGTTGTTGTTCAGACCGATGTTTTCGTTAAGGCTATCGACGCTCTTGGCGGCGTTTGGTTCGATGTTCCCGTTGACATGAACTATGATGACTATTCAGATAACGACAACGACGGTGTAGTAGATTACCTTTTCCAGATTCACATCGACAAGGGCTATCAATGGCTTTCCGGCGAAAACGCCATGAAGGTATTCCGCTTCCGCCAGAACAATGACGGAACGGGGTATCCCGGCGGCGATTGGGACAGGCTTGAGGTTCAGCACAATCTGATCAAGGCTTTGGCAGATGAGGCGCTGAAGCTCAATAACCTCAACAAGCTCTATGAAATTGCAAGAATAGTGTCCGACAGCTCGGAAACAGACCTGCTTTACAGCAACATTCAGTGGTATGCGCAGCAGTTCCTTATGATGGACACGAGCAATATCAATGTTTCGACAATGCCGACAACGGGTCTTTGGGTCAGAACAAACAGCTCCGCTAAAGAGATGGCACTTGTTACAATAAATATCGACGAGTGGCTGACCATAGTAAACAATCAGCTCAACCCCTATAAAAACGAGATAACGAGAGATGACTGCTCCATAGTTTATCTCAACGCGCCCAAGCAGTTGATCAACGGTCAGCTCCATGCCACCACCTCGGAGCTGGCGGTCACGGGCGGCGGACAGTAAGCGCAGGCGTTAGCCTTTGAGCGGAAAGGAAATACTAAAATGATGACTTCTCAGCAAATGGCTGAAAAAATTGTGGAGATAATCTCCAACAGGGTCGGACGCAATATAAAGCTCCTCAAGATTGACAATATCACAGTGATAGCAGACTACTTCGTTATCTGCACCGCGAATACGACCACGCAGATCAAAAACCTCTGCGACGAGATTGAGGCTGTTCTTGAGGAACAGGGTGAGCGCGTGCTGCACCGCGAGGGCTACCGTCAGGGCGGCTGGGTGCTGCTTGATTACGGCTGTGTTATCGTCCATGTTTTTCTGGAGGAGGCACGTCAGTTTTACGACCTTGAGCGTCTTTGGGCGGACGCGAAGGATATCGATATCTCCGCCATCGTCGGCGAGAGATAGGCTTTCGGCGCGCACAAAAGAATTCTAAAGAAGCCGCATTTATGCGGCTCTCTTTGAGTATAAAGGAAGTTGCAGACAATGAAATACGATTTTACAGCAATCGAGAAAAAATGGCAGAAGCGCTGGATGGAAGAAAAGTGCTATGCCGCAGTAAACGGCAGCGATAAGCCAAAGTTTTACGGGCTTATCGAGTTTCCCTATCCATCGGGACAGGGACTGCACGTTGGTCATCCCCGCCCCTACACGGCGTTGGACATAATTGCAAGAAAAAGGCGTATGCAGGGCTATAACGTCCTGTTTCCGATAGGCTACGATGCTTTCGGACTGCCGACGGAAAACTATGCAATAAAGAACCATATGCACCCGCGCACTGTAACTGAGACAAACATAAAGCGCTTTACAGAGCAGCTTCAGATGCTCGGCTTCTCCTTCGACTGGGATCGCGTTGTCGATACCACCGATCCCGAATATTACAAGTGGACACAATGGATTTTCCTCAAGCTCTTTGAAAAGGGACTGGCATATAAAACCTCCATGCCTGTAAACTGGTGCACCTCCTGTAAATGCGTGCTGGCAAATGAGGAGGTCGTAAATGGCGTTTGCGAGCGCTGTGGCTCGGAGGTGGTGCGCCGCGAAAAGAGTCAGTGGATGCTGAAAATAACCGAATATGCTCAGCGCCTCATCGACGATTTGGACGAGGTGGACTTTATTGAGCGTGTAAAGATTCAGCAGCGCAACTGGATAGGTCGCTCCACCGGCGCGGAAGTTGACTTTACCACGACCACCGGTGATGTGCTTACCGTTTTCACCACCAGACCCGACACGCTTTTCGGTGCTACTTACATGGTTATGGCACCTGAGCACGCCTTAATTGAAAAGTGGGCTGATAAGCTTGAAAACCTTGACGCGGTGCGTGAATATCAGGCGGCGGCGGCGAGAAAGTCGGACTTTGAGCGCACCGAGCTTCAGAAGGATAAGACCGGTGTGAGACTTCAGGGCGTTGCTGCTGTCAACCCCGTAACAAGCACGGAGATCCCTATCTTCATTTCCGATTATGTTCTTGCAAGCTACGGCACCGGCGCAATCATGGCGGTTCCGGGTCACGATACGCGCGACTGGGAGTTTGCCAAGGAATTCGGACTTCCGATAATCGAGGTCGTCAAGGGCGGCGATGTTGAAAAGGAAGCCTTTACAGACTGCGCAACGGGCATTATGACCAACTCCGGCTTTCTCAACGGACTTAGCGTTGACGAGGCAAAGAAAAAGATAACCGAGTGGCTTACAGAAAAGAAGCTCGGTCACGAAAAGGTCAACTACAAGCTGCGCGACTGGGTGTTCTCTCGCCAGCGCTATTGGGGCGAGCCTATTCCCCTTGTTTACTGCGAAAAGTGCGGCTGGGTAGCAATTCCCGAAAGCGAGCTGCCGCTGCGGCTGCCCGATGTTGAGAGCTACGAAACCACGGATGACGGCGAGAGCCCCCTGTCCAAGATGACCGATTGGGTAAATACCACCTGCCCGCACTGCGGCGGTCCTGCCAAGCGCGAGACGGATACAATGCCCCAATGGGCAGGCTCAAGCTGGTATTATCTGCGCTATATGGATCCTCACAACCCCGATGCGCTCGTCGGCGAGGACGCGATCAAATACTGGCATCAGGTAGACTGGTACAACGGCGGTATGGAGCATACCACGCTTCACCTGCTTTACAGCCGTTTCTGGCACAAATTCCTTTATGATATCGGCGTAGTTCCCACCAAAGAGCCTTACATGAAGCGCACAAGCCACGGCATGATACTCGGCGAGGGCGGCGAGAAGATGAGCAAGTCGCGCGGCAATGTTGTCAACCCGAACGACATTGTTGACGAATACGGTGCGGATACGCTCAGACTCTACATCATGTTCATCGGCGACTTTGAAAAGGCTGTTCCCTGGTCGAGCACCGCCGTTAAGGGCTGCAAGCGCTTCCTTGACCGCATCTGGAATCTTGCCGAAAACCGTCTTGAGGGCGAGGAATATTCCAAGGCAAACGAGAGCGAGATACACAAGGCTATCAAGAAGGTCGGTGAGGACATTGAAAACATGAAGTTCAACACCGCCATCGCAACGCTTATGTCGCTCGTAAACGTATTTTATGAGAATAAACCCAGCAGGGGCGATATAAAAACCTTCCTAATCCTGCTGTCTCCCTTTGCTCCGCATATAGCAGACGAGCTTTGGGAGCATCAGGGCTTCGAGGGTATGGCAAACGCTCAGCCCTGGCCGGCATACGACGAAAGCAAAACCGTTGACGCGGAAAAAGAAATTGCCGTTCAGGTGGGCGGCAAGCTAAAGACAACAGTTGTTGTCCCCGTGGATGCCGACGATGAAACGGTCAAATCCATCGCCTGCGCGGATGAGAAGATCCGGAAGATACTTACCGGCATGGAGATCGTTAAGACCATTGTTGTTAAAAACAAGCTGATAAACCTTATCATTAAGCCTAAGCAATAAGCTTTTGCTAATAGAAAAGGGACGTTTTCCTTCCGTACAGGAAGAAAAACGTCCCTTTCTATTTATTACCTTTTGAGCATCAGTTGTTGTCGATGTATTTGCAGGCTGCCAAGGCTGCAACCGAGCCGTCGGCGGTCGCCGTGGTAAGCTGGCGAACGCTTTTTGTGCGGCAGTCGCCCGCGACGAAAACACCGGGTGTCTTTGTTAAGCATCTCTCGTCAGAGTCAAGATAGCCAAAGGAGTCAAGCTCGGCAAGGTTTCTGAAAGGCTCATTTTCGGGGATAAGCCCGATGGCAACGAACATTCCGTCGCAGGAAAGCTCGCTTGTCTCGCCGGAGGTCTCGTTTTTAAGAGCAATGCCGCGAAGCTCGCCGTTTTCGGTTTTAAGCGCTGTTACAACAGTGCCCATTATCGCGCGGACATTCTCGCGCGCGAGAAGCTTTTCAGCGAGTGCCGCCTCACCCGTAAAGCGGTCAAGGTTTTGAATGAGAATAACCTCCTTGCAGCTATCGGCGAGAAGTGACGCCTCCTGCAAAGCGGAGTTTCCGCCGCCGACAACGGCAACGGTTTGATTGGAATAGAAATCGCCGTCGCATACGGCACAGAAGCTTATGCCGTTTCCCACCAGCTCGTACTCGCCCTCCAGCCCGAGCATACGGTGCTTAACGCCTGTGGCGATGATGATAGCCTTTGCCTCAAACTCAGCGCCGTCCTCGGTGAAAACCCGCTTTGTTGCACCATCATCTTTTATCTCCGTAACTGTGTCTGACTCAATATCGGCACCATGAGTCATGATCTGGTCGAGCAGCGCGTCTGCGAATTCGTTGCCGCTCATTTGCAGAGTTCCGGGAAAGTTTTCCACCTTGGGGGAGTAGCTTATCTGCCCGCCAAATCCGCCCTTTTCGATGACCAAAACAGTCTTTTTGTTGCGCAGTGCATACAGCGCCGCTGTCATTCCGGCGGGACCGCCGCCGATTACGATTATGTCGTACATTTTGCTCTCTCTTTTCAAATTAAAAATAAAATCGAGGTCGAGCCGCTAAGAACCCGACCTCGATCATTGCGCTTATTGAGCCTGCGCGGACAGGAATTTTTTGATTTCGGGAACGCCGTAATACTTCATTGTCGCGTCGCCGCTGTTTACTATGAGCGTGGGCGCGCCCTTGATGCCGAATTGGCTGACAAGTTCGGGGTTTTCTTCGGCTATAAGCTTTTCAAAGGCAAAATCCGCTTTGGACATCAGCGACTCGGCAACTCGGCAGTTCGGGCAGGTCGTGCGGGTGAATAGAATAGTTCTGCCGACACCGATATCGGCGCTTTCAACAGGCGCTGCGGGTGCTTGCGCGCAGCAGTCATCAAAATGGTGCTCGCGGACGATGGAGGTGACGGGATTATAGAGCTTACGCTCTTTAAACTCCTGCGTTTTGCCCTCATTCCAGTTTTGAACGGGACGGTAATAGCCGGTGATGCGGCTGTAAACCTCGGTAGGCTCGCCGCAATCGGGGCAGGTGTGCTTCTCGCCTACAATATAGCCGTGGTTTTTGCAGACCGAGTAGGTGGGGGAGACGGTGTAATAGGGGAGACGGTTGTTCTCTGCAATCTTGCGAACGAGGTTTGCAGCCGCCTTCCAATCCGGCAGCTTTTCGCCAAGGAAAGCGTGGAATACTGTGCCGGAGGTGTAGAGGGTTTGCAGCTCGTCCTGAATCTCAAGCGCCTCGAAAACGTCGTCAGTGTAGCCGACGGGGAGGTGAGAGCTGTTGGTGTAATAGGGAGTTCCGCCATCCTTTGCAGCGGTAATGATGTTGGGATAGCGCGAAACATCGTGCTTTGCAAGACGGTAGGTGGTTGACTCTGCGGGAGTAGCCTCAAGGTTAAAGAGCGCGCCGTACTGCTCCTGATAATCCATAAGCTTTTCGCGCATATGGTTGAGAACATCCTTTGCAAACTGAAGTCCATTTTCACTGGAGATATCGTCTTTTACCCATTTTGCGTTAAGGCAGGCTTCGTTCATGCCTATAAGACCGATTGTGGAGAAGTGGTTGTCAAAGGTGCCGAGATAGCGCTTGGTGTAGGGGTAAAGACCTTCGTTGAGCAGGCGGGTGATGATGGTTCGCTTGGTGTCGAGACTGCGGGCGGCAACATCCATCATGTGGTCAAGACGCTTGTAGAAATCCGCCTCGTTTTCCGCCAGATATGCGATGCGGGGAATATTTATGGTCACGACGCCGACAGAGCCGGTGCTCTCGCCGCTTCCGAAAAAGCCGCCGGATTTTTTGCGCAGCTCGCGCAGGTCAAGGCGCAGACGGCAGCACATGGAGCGAACGTCCGAGGGCTCCATATCGGAGTTGATGTAGTTGGAGAAATAGGGAGTGCCGTACTTTGCGGTCATCTCAAAGAGAAGCTTGTTGTTTTCGGTTTCAGACCAGTCAAAGTCGCGGGTGATGGAGTAGGTGGGGATGGGATACTGGAAGCCGCGACCGTTGGCGTCGCCCTCTATCATAATTTCGATGAACGCCTTGTTTACCATGTCCATCTCTTTTTTGCAGTCGCGGTAGCAGAAATCCATTTCCTTGCCGCCGACGATGCAGGGCATATCGGCGAGATCCGCGGGAACAGTCCAGTCCAGAGTGATGTTGGAGAAGGGGGCTTGCGTACCCCAGCGGCTGGGGGTGTTAACGCCATATACGAAAGACTGAACGCACTGCTTTACTTCCTTATAGGAAAGATTATCGACCTTGACAAAGGGGGCAAGATAGGTGTCAAAGGAGGAGAAGGCCTGAGCGCCGGCCCATTCGTTCTGCATGATGCCGAGGAAGTTGACCATCTGATTGCAGAGCGTGGAAAGGTGGCTTGCAGGGGAGGAGGTTATCTTTCCGGGAATGCCGCCGAGACCCTCGGCGATGAGCTGACGCAGACTCCAGCCTGCGCAGTAGCCGGTGAGCATGGACAGGTCGTGCAGATGTATGTCCGCGTTGCGGTGAGCGGAGGCGATCTCCTCGTCGTATATCTCGGAAAGCCAGTAGTTGGCGGTGATAGCGCCGGAGTTCGACAAAATCAGACCTCCGACAGAGTAAGTAACAGTGGAGTTTTCCTTGACGCGCCAGTCAGTAACATGAACATAGCTGTCAACAAGCTCCTTGTAGTCAAGAATGGTGGACTTCATGTTGCGGATTTTCTCGCGCTGCTTGCGGTAAAGAATGTATGCCTTGGCGATATCGGAATAGCCTGCCTGCACCAGAACGGATTCTACGCTGTCTTGAATGTCCTCAACGCCGATAAGCCCGTCTTTGATCTTGCTTTCGTAATCGGCGGTGACTTTCAAGGCGAGAAGATCAATGATGTCAGGCGTAAACTGCTTGTTTTGTGCCTCAAATGCCTTTGTTATTGCAACGCTGATTTTAGACAAATTAAAATCGCATACCTTGCCGTCGCGCTTGACTACTTTATACATTCTTGTGACCTCCATGCCGAAAATTATTTATATCTTGTTATGCAGAGTTGTTATATATGTGCCTGTGCCGCGGGGGGTTCAACCGCCGGCAGCAGAGGAAAACAGCTTTTTCCACTGTCTGACTGAAATATATTCTAACACATATGTTGTGCTTGTCAAGGGGTAAACTAAACAACAAAACACTAAATATTGTGGTACGCTGCTAACCGCGGATACTAACGGACGGAATGTGTCCGGACAGGATATCACGAAAGCGTTCAATATCGCTACGGTTTAGCGTACCCAAAAATCCCTCGTGATTTCCGTCAAATCCTACAAGGCTGCCGGAGTCGATAAAGCTTTGTAAAAAATATTGATTTGCGCCGTGCAGCAGTTCACCGATTTTTTCCATATCCTCAGCCGTGTGAAGACCCTCTGCCAGAGTTGTGCGAAACTCATAGGGTGTGCTTCCGTTCATCAAAAGCTTGGCACTTTCAAAAACCGGCGCGGGGTCAAAGCCCTCAATGCCAACGGTGAGCGCGTATTTTTCCGGAGAGTTTTTGATATCCATAGCAACATAGTCAATAATCCCCTTATCCAAAAGCCTGCGCAGCCTGTCGGGAAAGCAGCCGTTGGTATCCAGCTTGACGAGAAAGCCGAGGTCTTTGATTTTTAGGATAAAAGACTCCAAATCCTTTTGCAGCAGTGGCTCGCCGCCGGTGATGCAAACACCGTCAAGCTTGCCTGCGCGATTATTTAAAAAGGTAAACAGCTCCTCCTCGGAAATAACGGGGCTTTCCGAGACGCGGGTGACGAGCAGCGCGTTGTGGCAAAACGGGCAGCGCAGATTGCAGCCGCCTGTGAATATGGTTGCCGCGAGCTTTCCTGGGTAATCAAGAAGTGAGAGCTTTTGCAGTCCGCATATGAGCATAATGTGACCTCCCGGCGGCATTATCGCCGCTTAGACATTGTATAGGAGCGCGCGGAGAATAACAAGAGGCAAAACAACCAAAATCATATATCTTGTTATATACATATGGATATAGCGTTTATAAAACCCAAGATGTTGTGCGTGCTTGATAAAAAGACCGTTCCTGCCCGGAACGGTCCTAAGCTATTCAACTATGCACTCTATGAAATATGGGGGGCGGTGCTTCGTTTCCAGATATATCTTGCCCGCGTATTCTCCGACTATTCCTATGCTGATGAGGATAAGCCCGCCAAGCAGCAGCATAACCAGCAAAAGCGTTTTCCAGCCGGTGAAGGCTATGCCCACGGCGCTTTGCACGATAAAAACAATAAGCAGCACCAGACAGGCGAGAAGGGCGGCTGCGCCCGCTCGGAAAATGGCGCGCAGGGGCTTGACCGAGAGTGAGGTCACTCCCTCCTCTGCGAGATCGAGCATTTTTTTAAGCGGGTATTTGCTCTCGCCCGCGATGCGTTCGCCGCGCTCATATTCCACAACGTCTGTTTTATAGCCGAGCATAGGCACAATGCCGCGCAGAAAGAGATTGACCTCGCCATAGTTTGAGAGCGCTTCAAGCGCGGTTTTGCTCATCATGCGGTAGTCCGCGTGGTTATAAACGATTTCACCGCCGAGAGTGGAGAGAAGCTTGTAGTAGCCCTCGGCAGTTGCGCGCTTAAAGAAGCTGTCATTCTCGCGGGAGGAGCGAACGCCGTATACGATTTCGCAGCCATCCTTATATTTGGCGATCATTTCGTCCATCGCGTCGATATCGTCCTGCAAATCAGCGTCCATGGAGATCGTAAAGTCACAGCGAAAGCGCGCGGTCATAAGACCGGCAAGCAGGGCATTTTGATGCCCGCGGTTACGCGACAGCTTAACGCCGCAAAAAAGCCTGTCCGCATTGTGCAGAGCATTTATCATCTCCCATGTGCGGTCGGCAGAGCCGTCGTCTATGAGCATAACACGACTGCTGTCAGAGATGGTTCCGTCACTGATCAGCTCGTTCATTTTTTCGCGCAGACGCTTAACGGTTTCAGGCAGCGCTTCCTCCTCGTTATAGCAGGGAATGACTACATATAGGGTGCTGCCGCGATTGCTGGAATTTAATGTGTCCAAGGTGCGCTCCTTTCGCAAATAGTATTGTAAAAAAGGACAATACTATTATTGTATACCGCAGTAGGAAATAAACCACGCCCATTATAATGCGTTTAACGGGAAAATGCAACCAATAGGTAGATATAGGGAACAAATGTATGCTTTGATACGGTCGTCCCATACATTTTTGATGTTTCAATTCTGTGATTTTCAACAAGTTTAATAAAAATGAAGCATTTGTTTGATTCTCTCCCCATTTTAAGTTGAAATATCAATTATTTAGGGCTACAATGTATGCGAAAGCCGAGGAACAAGGCAAAGTGCGTTCGGAGGCGTTTTCACTTTTTCTAACGAGGGCTGCGCAAATGATTGATATCATTTTAGTTGAGCCGGAAATACCAGCGAACACGGGCAATATTTCCAGGACCTGCGCGGTTACGGGCGCGAGGCTCCACCTTATCGAGCCTCTGGGCTTTGACATTTCGGACAAAGCACTTAAGCGCGCGGGGCTGGATTACTGGGAGTTTCTGGACGTAACGGTATATAAAAGCCTTGAAGAATACTTTGCAAAAAACGGAGACGACGGACTGTGGCTTGCAACGACGAAAGCTCCCATGAGCTACGACAAGGCAGACCTGACAGGCGACGTCAAGCTTATGTTCGGCAAGGAAACCGCGGGACTTCCCGAGTATCTCAGAGAGCGCTACCGTGAGCGCTGTATCCGCATCCCCATGAAGGGCGAGGTCAGAAGCCTTAACCTTTCAAACAGTGTGGCGATTATATGCTACGAGGCACTCCGCCAACAGGGCTTTCCGGGATTATCGGGAGAAGGCTCTATGGCATTAGAACAATATGCTGAAGGCTAAAAACGGAGGTAACTATGAACTACAACAAGAAGAATGTCAAGGACGTGGACGTTAAGGGCAAGAGAGTCCTGCTGCGCTGCGATTTCAATGTTCCCCAGGATAAGCAAACGGGCGAGATAACAAGCGATAAGCGCATCGTTGCATCCCTGCCCACCATCAACTACCTTTTAGATAACGGTGCTCGAGTCATTGCCTGCTCTCACCTCGGCAAGCCCAAGGGCGAGGTCAAGCCAGAGCTGTCGTTAGAGCGTGTTGCAAAGCGCCTTTCCGAACTGCTCGGAAAACCCGTTGCCTTTGCGCATGATGTCGCGGGCGAGGAGTCTAAAAAGCTTGCGAAAGCTCTCAAAGACGGAGAGATCATGCTTATCGAAAACGTCCGCTTTGACGCCGGCGAAACCAAGAATGACCCCGAGCTTGCAAAAAGGCTTGCCTCCCTCGGTGAGATCTTCGTTTCCGACGCTTTCGGAACAGTTCACCGCGCACATTCCTCCACTGTGGGCGTTGCCGACTATCTGCCCGCATATGCCGGTCTGCTCGTTGAAAAAGAGCTTTCCATCATGGGCGGCGCTCTTGAAAATCCCAAGCGCCCCTTCGTTTCCATCCTTGGCGGCGCGAAGGTGTCCGACAAAATCGGCGTAATCGAAAACCTTATTGACAAGGCGGATACTCTCATCATCGGCGGCGGCATGGCGTATACCTTTATGAAAGCCATGGGCTATGAAATCGGAAAGTCCCTGCTTGAGGAGGACAAGGTGGAGCTGGCGAAGCAGCTCATGCAGAAGGCAAAGGACAAGGGCGTTGAGCTTCTTCTGCCTGTTGACACTGCTGTTGGCAGCCACTTTGCCGCCGACTGCGAAAAGAAGATCGTTGACAGCAGGCAGATTCCCGCTGAGTGGATGGGAATGGATATCGGAGATAAGACCATAGCCCTATTTGCAGACGCTATCAAGGGCGCAGGCACTGTTGTATGGAACGGACCGATGGGCGTTTTTGAGTTTCCCGCCTTTGCAAACGGCACAAAGGCAATGGCTCAGGCTCTTGCCGAGTCCGGCGCCGTGACTATTGTTGGCGGCGGTGACAGCGCGGCAGCCGTTGAGCAGCTCGGCTATGCGGATAAAATCACGCATATCTCCACCGGCGGCGGTGCGTCACTGGAATTTCTTGAGGGCAAGGAGCTTCCGGGCGTTGCCTGCCTCCAGGATAAGTAATTGCGCACACTCCTTTTATAAAAGGCTATATATAGGAAAAATTCGATGCGCTTTTGCGCATGGGAGGTAAAAGAATGAACAAGAAATACCGCAAGGCAGTAATTGCAGGAAACTGGAAGATGAACATGGTGCCCTCCGAGGTCAAGGGCTTCGTTGAGCAGCTTCGTCCTCTTATGCCCAAGGCAAAGACCTGCGAGGTCGTTTTGTGCGCTCCCTATACGCACATCACCAGTCTTCGCCGCGCTATGAAGGACAGCCGCATCTCCGTGGGTGCGGAGGATCTGAGCCTTCACGATAAAGGCGCTTATACGGGCGAGGTTTCCGCAGCCATGCTTGAGGACATGGGCACGCAGTATGTTATTGTAGGTCACAGCGAGCGCAGGCAGTACCACGGAGAAACCGACTTCATGGTTGGCGAAAAAGCCGCCATCGTGCTTGAACACGGCATGACCCCCATCATCTGTGTTGGCGAGTCCCTTGAGCAGCGCGAGCGCGAGCTTACAATGGAGTATATCCGCTATCAGGTGCTGGCGGCGCTCTCCTACATTCCCGATAACAAGCTTCGTCAGTGCGTTATTGCCTATGAGCCCATCTGGGCAATTGGCACGGGAAAAACCGCGACTGCCGAGCAGGCGCAGGAGGTTTGCGAGTGCATCCGCCGCGTGATCCGCGAGCGCCGCGGCGCCAGAGTTGCAAGAAGCATCAGTATTCTTTACGGCGGCTCTATGAACGCCAAAAATGCCGAGGAGCTGCTCAGTATGCCCGATATCGACGGAGGTCTTATCGGCGGCGCTTCTCTCAAGCCCGATGATTTCTCCAAGATCATTGCAGCAGTTGCCGCTGTGACCGGAGAGGAGAGTAAATGAGTAAAATCCCTACGGTCCTCCTTATTTTGGACGGCTTCGGGCTTGCTCCCGCAAGTGATAATAACGCCATAAGCAGAGCCTACACACCTGTACTCGACAAGCTGTTTGACGAATGCCCAAACTCGACGCTGATGGCTTCCGGCATTGACGTTGGTCTGCCGGAGGGGCAAATCGGCAACAGCGAGGTCGGTCACACGAACATCGGCGCCGGACGCGTTGTATATCAAGTGCTGCCGCTTATCTCCAACGCAATAAGTGACGGCTCGTTTTTTGAAAACAAGGCGCTTTCCGCCGCAATGGATAGCTGCCGACGGGAGAATGGAGCGCTTCACCTTATGGGGCTTTTGTCCGACGGCGGTGTTCACAGCCACAATTCCCATCTTTACGCGCTTTTGGAGATGGCGAAGCGTAAGGGCGTTGAAAAGGTCTACGTCCATGCCTTTTTGGATGGACGCGACGTTCCCCCCACCAGCGGAGCGGGCTTTCTTGCCGAGCTTCAAGGCAAGATGAAGGAGCTTGGCGTTGGCAAGATCGCCACGGTTCAAGGGCGCTTTTACGCCATGGATAGAGACAAGCGCTGGGACAGAGTGAAAAAAGCGTTTGACGCTATGACAATGGGTGAAGGCATCCATGCCGCAGACCCCGTGCCGGCGGTTGAAAGCAGCTATAACAAAGGCGTTACCGACGAATTTGTTGAGCCGATCATCTGCGACGAGGAGGGCGTTATACGCTCCGGTGACAGCGTCATTTTCTTCAACTATCGTCCGGACAGGGCGAGAGAGATAACATACGCACTCACTCAGGAGAGCTTTGACGGCTTTGAGCGTCAAGCAGGCTGCCCCGAGCTTCATTATGTCTGCATGGCGCGATATGACGAAAAGCTCACACAGCTTCCCGTGGCATACCCGCCGGAAGCTCTGGAGGATACCTTCGGCGAATATGTCAGCAAGCTTGGCTTAACCCAGCTTAGAATTGCCGAGACCGAAAAATACGCTCATGTGACCTTCTTTTTCAACGGCGGTGTTGAAAAGGTCTATGACGGGGAGGACAGAATCCTTGTTCCCTCGCCCAAGCAGTTTCCGACCTATGACCTCATACCCGAAATGAGTGCCAATGAGGTTGCCGACAAATGCGCGGAAGCCATCAGAAGCGGAGCATACGACGTTGTTGTATGCAACCTTGCAAACTGCGATATGGTCGGTCACACCGGGGTTATGGAGGCTGCCGTCAAGGCGGTTGAAACGGTTGACGCCTGTGTAGGACGCATTGCCGAGGCGGTTTCCGAAATGGGCGGCACGCTTATTGTAACAGCCGACCACGGCAATGCCGACTGCATGATCGCTCCGGACGGGCAGCCCCACACCGCGCATACCACAAACCCCGTTCCCTTTATTATCTGCGGCGCGGACGTCAAGCTCAAAAGCGGACGTCTTGCCGATATCGCGCCGACGATGCTTGACCTTATGGGCGTAGCCAAGCCTGCCAAGATGAGCGGCGAGAGCTTGATTGTAAAATAAAATAAGAAATATATAAAGCTTTTAAGGAGAATTGCCATGTTTGTAAATACCTATTGCGAGATTATCGACGTTCATGCCCGTGAGATACTTGACTCCCGCGGCAACCCAACCCTCGAGGTCGAGGTCGCTCTTACCGATGGCACTATCGGCAGAGCCGCAGTCCCCTCCGGCGCTTCCACAGGTATTTTTGAAGCCTGCGAGCTTCGTGACGGCGATAAGAGCCGCTATCTCGGCAAGGGAGTTATGAAGGCTGTTGAGAATGTCAATACCGAGATCGCCGAGGCAATGGTGGGACTAAACGCAATGGATCAGCCCTCCATAGATAAGCTCCTCATCGAGCTGGACGGCACTCCCAATAAGACCCGTTTGGGTGCAAACGCCATTCTCGGCGTGTCCCTTGCCTGCGCAAAGGCTGCTGCCGAGGCTCTGGGTATGCCGCTTTACACCTACATCGGTGGCTGCAACGCCAAGACCCTGCCCGTTCCCATGATGAATGTTTTAAACGGCGGCGCTCACGCAGCCAACTCCGTTGACATTCAGGAATTCATGATCATGCCCGTTTCCGCTCCCAACTTCCGTGAGGCTCTGCGTATGTGCGCTGAGGTTTTCCACACTCTCAAGAAGGTCGTTCCGTCCTCCGGAGTTGGCGATGAGGGCGGCTACGCTCCCGACCTTGCCTCCGATGAGGACGCTCTCAAGGCTCTTGTGACCGCCATTGAAAAGGCGGGCTACAAGCCCGGCGAGGACTTCAAAATAGCAATGGATCCCGCTGTTTCCGAATGGTTTGACGAAAAGGACGGCTGCTACCACCTGCCCAAGAGAGGCACTGTTATGACCCGCCAGCAGATGGTGGATATGTGGGTGGACTTTGTCAACAAGTATCCCATCATCTCCATTGAGGACGGCATGGCTGAGGAGGACTGGGAGGGCTGGAAGATGCTCACAGAGGCACTCGGCGGCAAAATTCAGCTCGTCGGTGACGATCTGTTTGTAACAAACTCCTCTCGTCTTAAAAAGGGCATAGAGCTTGGAGTTACAAATTCCATCCTCATCAAGCTCAACCAAATCGGCACGCTTACCGAAACTCTTGACACCATCCAGATGGCACACAGAGCAGGCTACACTACCGTTGTTTCCCACCGCTCCGGTGAGACTGACGACACCACTATAGCCGACCTCTCCGTTGCCCTCAACGCGGGTCAGATAAAGACCGGCGCACCGAGCCGCATCGACCGCGTGGCAAAGTATAATCAGCTTCTTCGCATAGAGGAGGAGCTTTTCGATGTTGCACAGTATCCCGGCAACGCTGCCTTTTACAGCATTAAAAAATAAGTGCCGCCAAAAATTTCCTGAATAACGTATAAATGGTGTTTCCACAGGCTAGAATACTTGCGGAAACACCATTTTTACAGGTCTGCCGCCTCGCGGCAGCCGAAAAATCAGGAGGTTTGATTCAATGGATGACAAAAAGAGCTTCGGCGAAAAGCTTGAAGCGTTTTTTGCCGGAAAGGGCTTCTACATAGCTCTTTCCCTCTGCGTTGTTGTGATAGGCGTTAGCGCGTTTATCCTTTTCCGCGGGGACGAAGCTGATGTAGAAAGCGTATCAATGGAACAGTCTGTTGAGCAGGTATATGAGCCTGTGCAGCAGCCGCCCGAGATCGTTGAGGAGCCTGTTGTGGTTGAAGAACCGGAACCCGCCCTTGAGGAAGTGACAAGCACCGAGGAAACCGGCGCGTGGGAGCCGGAGATACCCGAAACGGCGCAGTTTGCTTGGCCGGTGCAGGGAGAGGTCACGCTGCCTTACTCCGTTACGTCGCTTGTTTATAACGAGAAGATGGGCGACTGGCGCACCAGCGACGGCATTGAAATTGCCGTACCTCTCGGGACAAAGGTGCTCGCCGTTGCCTCAGGGCAGGTTGAAAGTGTTCGCCACGATGATTTGGGCGGAATGACTGTTACAATTATCCACTCCGGCGGGCTAAGAAGCGTATATTCCAATCTCGCCGCAGTTCCCACTGTTTATGAGGGCGACAATGTAATGACGGGCGAGGTTATCGGCTCTGTGGGCACAACAGCTCCGGGAGAGACTGCGGAAAACCCGCATCTTTGCTTCAAAATGACTTTGGACGGGCTGAGTGTAGACCCCGGTGAATACCTCTCCTAGTCCGGCAAAATAAGGCGGGACAGAAAAAACGGACTTCTTATGTTGGAAGTCCGTTTTTTGCTTTTTGCAGGACGGCGGCTTTGTTTTCGGAGCTTACCAGCGAGAGAAAATCGCGCGCCTCCTCCTCGGTCACCTCAAGCGTGTTCGTCTTTCCGCACCAGCGCAGCAGGTCAAATATGCCGCCGTTATTGCCGTAACGGTCACCGCAGGCAGAGATTTTGCTTATGTATTCCCATTTAGTCATTGCTTTGCCCCCTTATTAAAATGCACACCGATATCCACCGGCTGCTGACGACGGACATTATTTAATATATGTGCGCTGTGGTAATAATATGACTAAGCAGCAAAAATACAATTATTGACTTCAAAACACTAAAGGATATGGTATAATGAAGAAAAAATCTAATTCGGGCGACTTATTTCGCCGCCCCTCTAACAGCAGGAAAGGACGAAGAATAATGACCGTTAAGGAGCGCTTTTTAAATTATATAAGCATCAACACCCGCTCGGAGGAGGACACAGGTCAAGTACCCAGCACGGACGGGCAGCTTGCTTTTGCCCGTATGCTTGCTGACGAGCTTGACGCTCTGGGAGCGGAAAAGGTACGGATCTCTGAATATGGCTATGTAATGGCGGAGCTGGGAAGCAATCTTGAAGCGGATATTCCCGCGCTTGGCTTCATTGCGCATATGGACACCTCGCCCGATGCCTCAGGCGAGAATATCAAGCCGCGCATTATCGAAAATTACGACGGCGGTGTTATCGTTCTTAACGAGGAGCTTGGAATGTGCCTTGACCCCGCGGAATTTGAAAGCCTTAAAAGCCACGTCGGCGAGCAGCTTATAGTTACCGACGGCACAACTCTGCTCGGCGCTGACGACAAGGCGGGCGTGGCGGAAATCATGTGCCTTGTGGAGCATCTTGTGAGCCACCCGGAAATAAAGCACGGCAAAATCTGTATAGGCTTTACTCCCGACGAGGAGATAGGCAACGGAGCGGACTATTTTGACGTTTCCGATTTTGGCGCGCAGTTTGCATACACGGTAGACGGCGGCGAACTGGGCGAGATTGAGTTTGAAAACTTTAACGGCTGCAACGCGGGTGTTTATTTCAAGGGAAAGAGCATCCATCCCGGCAGCGCTAAAAACAAGATGATAAACGCATCGCTCGTTGCTCTGGAATTTGCCGCCATGCTGCCAATGGCCGAAACTCCCCAGCACACCGAGGGCTATGAGGGCTTTTATCACCTGCACGATATGAAAGGCGGCGTTGAGCAGGCAGAGCTTCAATACATCATACGCGACCACGACAGGGATAAATTTGAAGAACGCAAGCGCTTTATGGCGCTGGCAGCTTTCTATATAAATAAAAAATACGGAGAGGGAACGGCGAAGCTCATTATCGAGGACCGCTACTTCAACATGAAAGAGAAGATAGTGCCGCACAGGGAGCTTATAGAATATGCCGGACTTGCTATGTGTGCGGCGGAGGTCTCGCCCAAAATCGTACCCATCAGAGGCGGCACGGATGGCGCAAGGCTTTCATACATGGGGCTGCCCTGCCCGAATATTTGCACAGGAGGACACAACTTCCACGGTCCTTATGAGTACTGCTCGGTCAATTCCATGGAAAAGGTCGTTGAGATCCTTATAAATCTGGTGGAGCAATACACAAAGGGCAAAAGCGAGTAGAATCGAGGCGTCATTTGAGATGACTTTGAAAGAAACCAAAAGAATAGCGGCGGTACATGATATTTCCGGCATGGGCAGATGCTCGCTGACAATGGCGCTGCCCGTAATATCGGCAAGCGGCGTTGAATGCTCCTGCCTGCCAACGGCGCTGCTGTCCACCCATACGGGCGGCTTTACGAATTTTACCTTCAAGGACTTGTCGGAGGAGATGCTGCCCATTGCCCGCCACTGGAGGCAGGTAGGCGCGGAGTTTGACGGCGTTTATTCCGGCTACCTTGCCTCCGCGGCTCAAGCGGAGCTTTTAAAGGAAGCGATTTCAATAATCAGAACCGACAAGACGAGGATAATCGTAGACCCCGTTATGGCGGATAACGGCTCATATTACAGCAGCTTCGGCGACGATATGTGCGAGGCCTTCAAACGCCTTTGCGCCGAGGCGGACATAATAACGCCTAATATAACAGAGGCGGCTTTGATGACAGGAGTCGCTTATGAGGACAGACTGCATAGCAGAGACTATATAAATACCCTGCTGGAGAAGCTTGGCGAGATCTGTCACGGCGTTATCGCCCTTACAGGCGTTCGCCCCGAAAAAGGCAGTATAGGCGCGGTTGCTTATGATACCCGCACGGGTGAAAAACACATAGCCGTGCGCCCGGTGCGAGAGGGAACCTTTCACGGAACGGGAGATCTTTTTGCCTCTGCCTTTTCCGCGCTGACAATTCGCGGAGCAAGCTTGAAGGACTCGACTGAGACTGCTATCATGCTTGTCGGAGAGAGTATTGACAGAACGGTCATGCGTGAAACGCCGCGCCGCAACGGAGTCGATTTTGAAGGAGCGCTGCCGAAATACATTTTGCAGGTCGCCAAGCTTTTCGCCGAGGACGATATCTCGGATGCGTGAGCGTACGAGAGCACGGTTGGAGGAGAAAAAATGAAATCCATAAGACAGGTCTATAAAATCGGCCGAGGTCCGTCAAGCTCCCACACAATGGGACCTGAGAAAGCGGCGTCGTTGGTGCTGCTTGAGTGTCCCGATGCTGACAGCTACAAGGTCGTGCTTTACGGCTCTCTGGCAAAAACGGGCAGGGGACACAAAACGGATGCGGCGATTGCCGATGTCCTTGCGCCGATGCCCGTGGAAATCGTTTTTTGCACTGATGAGAGCATTGAGCTGCCCCACGAAAACACAATGGATTTTACGGCGTATAAAAACGGCAGGGAAGTGCTGAAACGAAGATATCTGAGCATCGGCGGGGGAGACATTTCGGTTAGCGGCGATGCGCCAAAGGCGGAGGAGGTCTACCCTTTTAATTCCTTTGCGGAGATTGCCGCCTACTGCAAGGAGCACAGCATCAGACTCAGCGAATATGTACGCCGCTGCGAGGACGAGGATTTTTTCGACTATCTTGCCAACATATGGGACGCGATGCAGCAGACGATTTTGGAGGGGCTTTCCAAAACAGGCACGCTGCACGGAGGACTGGGAGTTGAGCGCCGCGCCCAGCAGCTTATGAACCAGCGGCATATGGATGAGAGCCAAACTACCTATGAAAACCGCGTCGTCTGCGCCTACGCTTTTGCCTGCGGTGAGCAAAACGCGGACGGAGGCAGAATAGTAACCGCTCCCACCTGCGGCTCGTGCGGTGTTGTTCCGGCTGTGCTGAAATACTATAAGGACGAAAAGGGCTTTAAGGATAAGGATATATTAAACGCCCTTGCCGTGGGCGGGCTGATAGGCGAGCTTGTTAAGACCAACGCCTCGGTAAGCGGCGCTGAATGCGGCTGCCAGGCGGAGATAGGTACTGCCTGCGCTATGGCGGCGGCAGCAATTGCAGAGCTTTGCGGAATGGGCGTTGACCAAATCGAGTACGCCGCGGAAATAGCGCTTGAGCATCATTTGGGGCTTACCTGCGATCCGATTTACGGGCTTGTGCAGATACCCTGCATCGAGCGAAACGCCGTTGCCGCCATGCGCGCGATAAACGCAGTCACACTTGCAAACTTCTTGACCTTCACGCGAAAGATATCGCTTGACCTTGCCATTGAAACAATGTACGAAACGGGAAAGGACATGAATCTGCGCTACCGCGAGACCTCAGACGGGGGACTTGCAAAGCTCTATAAAAAGCAGTAAAAAAACGGGCTGCCGTAGTTCGGCAGCCCGTGAGTATATGCGTTATTTATGCCCAAGCACGGTTTTCAAGCTTGCTTTTGCATCGCTTATGCCGTTGCAGAGGGCGTCAAGCTCCTCAAGTGTGTTATAGCGCGAAAAGCCAATGCGCAGAGCGCCGTCAATAACGTCCGGTGAAAGACCCAGTGCTTCAAGCACATAGCTGCGCTTTCCCTTGCGGCAGGCGGAGCTTTTGGAAACGAAGATATCGCGCTTTTCCAAGAAGTTCATCAAAACCTCGCTTTTATAGCCCGGCAGAGAGATGCTCAGAATATGCGGGGCATCCCCGGATAAAACGAGCAGACCCTCATTTTCGGAGCAAAGGCGCTCAATCGCACGGGCTTTGAGCATTTTCATATGCTCTTGAGACTCGTCAAGCTTCGCTTTTGCAAGCTCGGCGGCAGCGCCGAAAGCGGCAATCTGCGGCAGAGCCTCCGTTCCGGCGCGGCGCGCGCTCTCCTGCGAGCCGCCAACAATTAGCGGCTTTAGCTTTATTGCCTTTTCGCCGCCTTTTATGTATAATGCCCCTATACCCTTGGGCGCATGGATCTTATGCCCGCTTACGCTTATCATATCAGCGCCAAGAGTTGAGGCTTTGAAGGGCAGCTTCATAAAGCCCTGCACCGCGTCGCAGTGGATTAGCGCGCCGCTGCCCGCACGGCGTACGGCTTTTGAAATTGCGGAAATATCGGTAATACCGCCGGTTTCGTTGTTGACCATCATCAGCGAAATCAAAACGGTGTCCGGGCGCAGCGCGTCAAGAACGCTTTGCGCGGAAATGCTGCCGTCCTTTTCGGGGGAAAGGCGCGTTACCTCCCAGCCCTGAGCCTCCAGAGCGTCAAGAGCTTTTAAAACGGCGCTGTGCTCTACCGTGGAGCTTATAACATGGTTTCCCCTGCGCTTCATCAGCTCCGCGCCGGAGAGAATTGCCCAGTTATCGCTCTCGGTGCCGCAGGAGGTGAAGAAAACCTCCGCAGGCTCTGCACCCAGCGCGCGGGCAAGCTGCTCGCGGGCGCTTTCAAGTGCCTTGCGGGCGTTTCTTCCCATAGTATGCGTGGAGCTTGGGTTTCCATAGTTTTCGGTCATTATATTATAAGCGGCGTCGGCTGCCTCGCGGCAGACCATTGTTGTTGCCGCGTTGTCGAAATATATCGGCATTATTGGTTCCTCCATGCACGCGGCTGGCTTCTTTTTTCGCGTGCGGATGATATTATAACCCAAAATCAATCGGTCTACAAGGTGAAAGTATGAAATACAAGGTTGCAACACTCGGCTGCAAGGTAAATCAGGTTGAAACTCAGGCGCTTGAAGCAATGCTGCGCTCGCGCGGCTTTTCTTTGGCGCAGGAGGGGGAAGTGCCGGAGCTTATTATCATAAACACCTGCGCTGTCACTGCCGAGAGCGGGCGCAAATCGCGCCAGACGATAAGAAAGCTGATGGGAGAATACCCGGAGGCTGTGATTGCCGTTTGCGGCTGCTACAGCCAGCTTGAGCCGGAGCAGGTGCAGGCGCTTGGGGCAACTGTTGTTCACGGCAGCGGCGATAAGGCGCGTTTCGCCGAGGACATAATCAAAGCGCTCGACGAAAAGCAGCGTATCAGCTTCAACGACGCGCCCTTTGAGCGCCGTGTCATGGAGGAGCTTTGCGGAGGCGCGGTTGACGGACGCACACGCGCCATGCTCAAAATACAGGACGGCTGCGTGAACTTTTGTACCTATTGTATCATACCATACACAAGAGGCAGGGTGCGTTCGCTGCCGCCTGAGCGCTGTGCAGCACAAGCCGCGGCACTGGCGGCTGCGGGCTATCGCGAGCTTGTGATAACGGGCATCGAGATTGCCTCCTATGGTAAGGATCTGGGAGGGGGACTTTGCCTTGCCGACGCGATTGAAGCCATAGCCGGAGAAAGCGCCGGTATGCGCCTTCGCCTTGGCTCTTTGGAGCCTACCGTCATAACGGAGGAGTTTTGCCGCCGTCTTGCCGCAACGGGCAAGCTCTGCGGGCATTTCCATCTCTCGCTGCAAAGCGGCTGCGATGAGATTCTAAAGCGCATGAACCGAAAATACGATACAGAACGCTTTTGGCGCTCGTGCGAGCTTCTCAGGGAGTATTTTCCGGACTGCGCTCTTACCGCCGACCTCATTGTCGGCTTTCCGGGCGAAACGCCGGAGCATCACGCCGAGACGCTTGCTTTTATTGAAAAGTGCGGCTTTTCGTCCATGCATATTTTCCCCTATTCCATACGCCCCGGTACAAAGGCGGCGGAAATGGAGGGGCAGCTTACAAGCGCGGAAAAAAGCCGCCGCGCCGCCGAAGCGTCCGCCCTTGCCGAGCGCATGGAGGAGACATACCTTCACTCCTGCGTCGGCAAAAAGCTCGACGTACTTTTTGAAACTGAGCGTGAGGGAGTGTCCGTCGGTCATGCAGGAAACTACACGCAAGTGTGCGTGAGTGAGGGACTATTGCACGGAGTTGTAAAAAGTGTCCAAATTGTTGACGTATTAGACAAAATGCTTGTAGGTTTAATTATTTGACTTTAAGGAATTAAAGGACTATAATCTCGTTATACATTTCACAAAAATGAGTGCGATTACGGGCAATTTGATTGCTTTTTGGCTCAATTGTGAACTGAAACATATAAGAAAACAAGGAGGCGCAACTATGAAAAGAGAGGAAGTTTTCAATTTCTCAGCAGGTCCGTCCGTTCTGCCCGTTGAGGTTCTTGAAACAGCCGGAAAGGAAATTCTCAACTACGGTGGCAGCGGTATGTCCGTTATGGAGATGAGTCATCGAAGTAAGGTCTTTCAGGAAATCTTCGACAGTACCAAGGCAAAGCTGAAAGCTGCGCTCTCTGTGCCCGATACACACGAGGTCTTATTTTTGCAGGGCGGCGCATCCTTGCAGTTTTCCATGATACCCATGAACCTTATGGGTGAGCTAGGGACAGGTAAGGCAGACTACGCGGTTACAGGAAACTTTTCTTCCACCGCTGCCAAGGAGGGCAAAAAATACGGCACGGTTAACATTGCCGCAAGCTCTGAGGATAGGGGACACACCTATATTCCTGCTCAGCAGGAGCTGAAGCTTGACCCCGACGCGAAGTATTTCTATTACTGCGCGAACAACACCATTTACGGCACCGAGTGGAAGTATGTTCCCGAGACAGGCAGCGTTCCCATCTGCTGCGATATGTCCTCAAACATCCTTTCCATGCCCATAGACATTTCAAAATACGGCATTATTTTTGCGGGTGCGCAAAAGAACATGGCTCCGGCGGGTCTTACCGTTGTGATCATCGACAAGAGCCTTGCCGGTCATGAAATGTCCTGCACCCCACTTATGATGAGCTATCAGCGCATGATAGACAAAGACTCGATGTTCAATACCCCGCCGTGCTGGAATATTTATATACTCGGTCTGGTTTTAGACTGGCTTGAAAAGCAGGGCGGCGTTGCGGGTATGCAGAAGATCAAGCACGAAAAGGCGCAGCTTCTGTATGATTATCTTGACAACAGCAAGCTGTTTAAGGCCTGCGCTGAAAAGGAAGCGCGCAGTGATATGAACGTAACCTTCCGTACCGGCAGCGACGAGATGGACGCTGAGTTTTGCAAAGGCGCGTCCGCGCGCGGCTTTACCAACGTCAAGGGTCATCGCGCCGTCGGCGGCATGAGAGCATCCATCTATAACGCCCAGCCCATTGAGGGCGTAAGGGCGCTTGTTGATTACATGAAGGAGTTTGAGGTTGCTCATGTATAATATCAAAACACTTAACAAAATTGCCCCGACAGGGCTTGATGTTCTCCGCGAGGGAGGACTAAATATTGACGACGGCATTGAAGCGCCGGACGCTATCATGGTGCGAAGCGCGAAGATGCTGGAGATGGAGTTTGAGGATAATCTCCTTTGCATTGCAAGAGCGGGCGCGGGAACAAACAACATCCCGATTGACCGCTGCACGGAAAAGGGAATTGCCGTTTTCAATACCCCAGGCGCAAACGCCGAGGCGGTTAAGGAGCTTGTTATCTGCGCTCTGCTTATGGCATCGCGCGACGTGGTCGGCGGCGTTGAATGGGTGCGCAGCATTGCAGACAAGGGCGAGGAGATCCCCGCCATGGTGGAAAAGGGAAAGTCCAGCTTTGTTGGTCCTGAGATCGCGGGCAAGACCCTCGGCGTTGTCGGTCTCGGTGCTATCGGCGCAAAGATTGCAAACACTGCTCTGGAGCTGGGCATGAAGGTATATGGCTACGACCCCTATTTGTCGGTTGACGCGGCGTGGAAGCTTTCGAGCCAGGTCAAGCACGCCACCGATATTGACACCATATATGCCAACTGCGACTATATCACTCTGCACGTTCCCTATATCAAGGACCAGACGCACCATATGCTCAACAAAGATGCCTTTGCAAAGATGAAAGACGGCGTTCGCATCATAAACCTAGCGCGCGGCGCTCTCGTATGCGACGAGGATTTGCTTGAGGCGATCGACTCTACCAAGGTTGCCCGCTATGTAACCGACTTTCCGAACGAGGTAACGGCAAATGCGCCCAACATAATTCCGCTGCCGCATCTCGGCGCGTCCACACCTGAGAGCGAGGAGAAATGCGCTATCATGGCGGCGCAGGAGGCTCTTGATTATCTGCTCAACGGCAATATCAAAAACTCCGTCAACCTTCCCGCTGTCAGCCTTGACCGTATGGGCGTTTGCCGTGTGTGCATCATCCACAAGAACGTTCCGCGTATGCTCAACCAATTCCTGGATCTTATCGGCGCTGCTGACATAAACGTCGCCCATATGATCAATAAGGCTCGCGGCGACTGGGCATACACCCTCATTGACACGGACAGTCCCGTCGGCGACGACATTCCAAAGAGCATTGCGGCACTTGCCGATGTTATTCGCGTCCGTGTCCTCTAAAGCCGTATAGTTTTCAAAGCGTCGACTCTTGTCGGCGCTTTTTTATTGCCGCGGTTACACTATAAAAATACAAAAAGTAACAAAATATGACAAATTCCAATAAAACCCGCTTGCATATGCCGCCTGTCAATGCTATAATTACAGTGATTATGTAAACAAGTGACCACGGAGGGAGCATGAACAGAAGCAAACGAACGGCTATTTTGCTTATAATCGCTGTGCTGAGCGCACTTATGCTGACATCGGCAGGCTTTGCTGCGCCTTCGGCGGACTTTTCACTCGGCAACAGCGACCTTAACATATTAAACGGCGGCGTTATGCTGACAGACGGCGGCGATCTGTATTTCTCGCTTGAAGGCGGCGTGTTTGTAAAGCGCGGCGAGAAGGTAAGTCCGCTTTGCGCGGCTCAGGCGGAGAATCTTAACCTCTTTGACGGCTGCATATACTTCACCGAGAATAACGGCATATACCGTCTGCCGGCAAGCGGGGGAGAGGCAAAGCTCATATACAGAGCCGACGGCAAGATAAAGCAGATGTATGTCGTTTCCGGCGATATTCTTTTCCTTTCCGATGGCGTGGTATATGAGTTGTCCGCGGGAAAGAAAAGGGCGCAGAGCTTACCGGCACCGGAAAATGTTCTCGGGCTGATACCCACGGAATACGGTAATATTTATCTGACGGGTGCGCCGCTTGATTACGAGCTTTGGGCGGGCAAGGAAAAGGTGCTTGAGAGCGTCTCCTCCTGCTATACGGACAGCGGCTGTCTCGCCGTTCAAATTGAAAGCCAAAACTACTCGACGGAGCTTTCAGCACTGTTTTCGGGTTTTAACGCAGAGCGCGATTTGCAAGCGTTCAACATCCACGGCACGGTACAGCTTATGGAGTTGCTTGCGCCTGATGATGAGAACGCCATAAGCGAGTATAACGAGAATAATGACCTTATGCTGGACTTTGCCGCTCTTTTGCACGCCGCCGGCATGGGTACGGCTACGCTGATGTCAACGCCGGAGCAGCAGAGCGAAGCTTCGCTTGAAACAGATGAGCCCGGCGAGCGGAAAGAGCCTGTTATCCCTGAGGTTTCGCAGGGACAGCAAAACATAGTAAAGCGCGCCCGCCAGCTCCATGAAATCGAGTGGACTCCTCTTGAGGACAGATACCAGTGGGGCTACTACGGCGTATTTAAAGCGGAGACTACATACAGCGGCATACCCTACGGTCAGCCTGTAAACACCAACGGCTATGTAGGCTATGGCGTGTCGCTTGAAGGCTTTGAGCAGGCGGTTTTGGACAATACCAGCCGCTTTTACACAGGCTATTCAACATACAACAAAATCGCTCCCACCTTTTCAACCGATTGCAGCGGCTTTGTTTCCTATGCCTGGGGAATAGCGCTTCGCAAAACCACATACACTCTGCCGCAGGTGGCGGAGCGTGTCGGAGATCAGAGCGTTTATGCGCTTCAGGTGGGTGACTGCCTGAATAAGCAGACGAGCCATGTCGTGCTGGTGTCCGACGTGAGCTACGACAGTGAGGGCAGAGTGACGGGCGTTGAAATTATGGAGCAGACGCCTGTTATTACCAAGCTCACGCGCTATGGAGAAGGCTCCAGCCGCTCGCTTGCCAGCCTCCAGTCATATTACCTCGGCGGCGGTTACGTTATTTATCGCAACCCGGAAAGAGACTTTGTTTCTTATACTCCGAGCGCAGCCGTTCCCCTTGATGACGAACAGCCGCAGGGCATGAAAAACAAAGCCCCAAAAACCAAGACAAGCGCCTTTGCGGGCGGAAAAACCGTTGCTCTGCGCGCTGATGACGCCGATGCGGTGATTTACTATACGCTCGACGGCTCTGCACCCACCACGGGAAGCACAAGATACTCTTCTCCCATAACCGTATATGATACGACCAAGCTTCGAGCCATCGCATATACAGACAAGTATTCGGACAGCAGTATTCTGGAATACACAATTAAGGTGCCGCAGTGCCGTCAGCCGACGGCGGAGGTGTCCTCCGGCATGAGCAGGGAAAGCCTTGTTGAGTCGGGTGCGAAAATAAAGCTAAGCGCGGAGAAAGGCGCAAAAATCTATTACACCACCGACGGGAGCACGCCTACAAGCTCAAGCAGCGTTTACAGCGAACCCATAACGATTAGCCGTGACACCACGATCAAGGCTGTTGCCGAGGCGGACGGCTTCCGCCGCAGCGAGCTTATGACGGCAAGCTACACAGTGGGCGAGATATATACCGTTGAAGCCTCTGCCGATGCCGGCGGGACGATTAGCCCAAGCGGACAAAAGACCGTGCTTGAGGGTGGAAGCGTAAAATATACGATTAGCCCCAAAACAGGCTACGAGATAAGCGATGTACTCATTGACGGCGTAAGTGCCGGCGCGCTGACGGAATATGAGTTTACGGGTGTCCGCGCAAACCATAGAATTCAGGCTCGCTTTTCGGTAAACACGCAGATACCCTTTGAGGACGTCCCCTCAGACGCATGGTATCACGACGCTGTCTCATACGCCTATTCAAGCGCGCTTTTCAGCGGAACCTCGGAGACCGCGTTTTCCCCCGAACTTACGATGACGAGAGGAATGTTCGTAACCGTTCTGGGACGAAGCGCGCAGCTTCCAAAGGAGCTTAGTACGGGAATAGGCATAGTGACCGCGAAAGGCGTAAATATCCGAGCGGGAGCTTCAACGGATACCGAAAGGGTCGGCTATGTTGAAAACAGAAACACTCCCGTGCAGGTGCTCGGTATCGAGGGCGACTGGTTTAAGATAAGCACAGGCGAGGTTACAGGCTATATCCGAAGCGACCTTATGCGAGCCTATGACGGCAGCTTTAAGGATCTGCCGGAGGGACGGTATTACAATGTCTACGCCGAGTGGGCGTATCTTACAGGCATTACAAACGGTGTGTCTGAAGATGCCTTCGCGCCGGAAAACAGCATTACGCGCGAGCAGATGTGCGCCATGCTTTATAAATACGCGACCGCGTTCGACATTGAGCTGCCCAAGGGTGAGAGCATCACCTTTTCCGACGATGCTAGGATAAGCTCCTACGCGCGCGAAGCGGTATATGCGCTAAACGGCGCGGGCGTGATAAACGGCATGGGCGACGGAAGCTTTTCGCCGCAGGGAACGGCAACAAGAGCGCAGGTGGCGCAGGTTATGATGAAGTTTATAACCGCAATTTCATAAAAAGCAGGCAAGCCGCAGGGAGAGTTTAAGTAAGCTCCGGCGGCTTGTCTTATTTTTGCGTAAAAAGAGCTATAATAGCTTTATATTTGTTAAGGTATAAAAAATTAACAAAATGTTCTTCCAATGGTTAGAAATTGTGATAGTATTAAAGCAAATCATGGCATGAGGGGATCTATCGGAAATGACCTTACGCTTACCCGCAAAGAAAAAAGCAGAGCCGGAGCGCAAGCTCGAAAAAATTGAGGTAATATGCGCCGCACCGGAAACAGGACTTACGGCTCAGCAGGCAGCCCTGCTTATGGAAAACGGCTACGGCAACACCGCCATTGAGCCGCCTACAAAAACTGTTGGACAAATCGTTAAATCAAACCTTTTTACCTATTTTAACCTTGTTTTCTTCATACTTGCTGCCTGCATCATTGCAGTTGGCTCGTGGTATAACCTTACCTTTATGCCCGTAGTGCTGGCGAACATCGCCATAGGCATTTTTCAGGAACTTCGTGCGAAAAAAACGCTTGATAATCTCAATATTATCAACACTCCCAAGGGAACGGTAATACGCGACGGGCAGCAGCGCAGCGTACCCGTTGAGGAGCTTGTGCGCGACGATATCGTTGTTTTCGCAACCGGCAGCCAGATATACGCCGATGCGGTTGTTGTTTCCGGCGAGTGTCAGGTAAATGAAGCGCTGATGACAGGCGAGGCGGACGAAATCAAAAAAGCCGTCGGCGACGAGCTGATGAGCGGAAGCTTCGTTGTAAGCGGTTCTGTAAGGGCGCGGCTGACGCGCGTTGGCAGGGAATCGTATGTATCCCGTCTGACGATAGAGTCGAAAAAAAGTCAGGGCAAGAAGCAGTCTGAGATGATGCGCTCGCTCTCCAGCTTGGTAAAATGGATAGGTATTGCCCTGATTCCCATTGGCGCGGCGCTTGCATATAAGGAAATAACCATTCTCAATCAGAGCGTGGAGGACGGCGTTGTTCACACGGTTGGAGCGCTTGTAGGAATGATTCCTGAGGGACTCTATCTCCTCACCAGCATCGCGCTGGCGGCTGCCGTTGTTCGTCTTGCCCAGCGGAAAACACTGGTGCATGACATGAACTGCATCGAAACTCTTGCGCGGGTTGACACTCTATGCGTTGACAAGACGGGTACGATCACTGAAAACAAGATGATATTAGAAGATATCTGTCTGCTCTGCGAGGACAGGTTTACAGCCGACGATATCCGTCTCATAATGTCCGACTATGTTGCCGCACTTCAGGACGATAACGACACGATGGCGGCACTGAGGAAATATTTCAAGGCTCAGGTTAACCAGACTGCAGTTGAAACGCTGCCTTTTACGTCTGTCAAAAAGTACGGCGGCGTATCCTTCCATGAGGACGAGACCTATATCCTCGGCGCACCCGATGTTATCCTCGGCGAGGACTACGACAAATACCGCGACAAAATTGATTTTTACGCAAAAAAGGGCTGCCGCGTGCTGCTGCTGTCTTTGTATGACGGTAAGCTTTCCGACGAAACGCTGACAGCGGAAAGATTTCCGCTGGCGCTGCTGCTGCTGACGAATAAGATACGCAAGAACGCACCCGAAACCTTTAAATTCTTCGCCCAGCAAGGCGTTGACATCAAGGTGATATCGGGCGACAATGCCATGACCGTTTCGGAGGTCGCCAAGCGCGCCGGCATTGCAAACGCCGAAAAATACATTGATGCCCGCGAGCTGAAAGACGACAACGCCATTAAAAAGGCGGCAGCGGAATACACCGTGTTCGGGCGCGTAACGCCCGTGCAGAAGCGAAAGCTGGTGCGCGCGCTGAAGGCGGCGGGGCATACCGTTGCCATGACCGGAGACGGCGTAAACGACGTTTTAGCCTTGAAGGAAGCTGACTGCGGCGTTGCAATGGCTTCCGGAAGCGAGGTCGCCTGTCAGGTGGCGCATGTTGTACTTCTCAATTCCGATTTTTCCTCCATGCCCTCGGTGGTCATGGAGGGCAGGCGCGTTATAAACAACATAGAACGAAGCGCTTCGCTGTTTATTGTTAAAAACATTTTCTCCTTTGTATTCGCGCTGGTTTCACTGCTGTTTTCTTTCCCGTATCCCGTGACGCCCGCGCAGCTTAGTCTTGTAAGCTCGCTTACCATCGGCGCGCCGTCGTTTGTTCTGGCGCTTGAGCCGAACAACAGTCTGGTTCAGGGCAAGTTCCTTAAAAATGTGCTTTTCCGCGCTCTGCCCGGCGGACTTACGGATATTGTTCTGGTTATCGGCGTTATGCTGTTTTACCTCTATTTCGATATGCCGCAGGAGGAGATGTCCACAATCTGTGCAATACTAGTCGGCATCGTCGGTCTTGCGGTGCTGCATAAAACCTGCAAGCCGTATAACAGCTTGAGAAAGCTGCTCATGGGAGGGATAACCGTAATATTTGCGATAGCGGTGCTGTTTTTCCGCGATTGGTTCACGCTCGTTACGCTCAACATTTCCTCCTTGCTTGTTCTGGCGGTGTTTGCCCTGCTTGCATATCCCGTTATGCGAACAATGTCAACGGGACTTGAGCATATTGGAGCGCACGCTGAAGGCGAGGGCAGAGCTAAGCCCAACCGCGGCGGAATGCATTTGGCAAATAAGAAAAAATAGCCCGCCGCAGAAGCGTCTCGATATCGAGATAAAAAATGAAATAAAAAGAAAGCCGCCATATGGCGGCTTTCTTTTTTTGCAAGTGTGCCTGTAAGCCGGGTTCTGTCGTGAACGACCATCTATCTAGGCGCATCGTTGCCGATACGCTCAAGCCACCTCCTCGAGAACTGCCGGGCAGGCATTGTTCTCTCCACGGTGTTGCTCCGGATAGAGTTTACAGCGACGGTCACTTCCATGCCGTCGGGTGAGCTCTTACCTCGCCTTTCCACCCTTACCGACGCCTCAAGCTTGGCTTGCTCGTCCTCTTGTGTCATAAACGCAAAAGAACGAAGGCGCGGCGGTATATCTCTGTTGCACTTTTCCTGAAGTTGCCTTCGGCGGGCGTTACCCGTTATCCTTGCCCTATGGAGCCCGGACTTTCCTCATGCACAGGTTTTCACCTTGTGCCCGCGGTCGTTTAGCATACTTGCTGATAGATTTTACAACTCATTTTAACCCTTGTCAAATCAATTATGCGTTTTGCCGGAAAGTGACTTTAAAATATCTTTGCTTCACAAATTCATTAAAGTGAGATATACTAAGCATAACACATTTTGGGAGGCGGAGCATGGGCGGCATGGAGCTTGGCATTAACATAAACGACGCTTACCGCTACATGGGCGGCGTTGGCGAGCCGGACGATGTTACTAAGACCGAGCTTTTGCAGGCGTCAGAAGACGTGCTGAAAGCAGCGTCGCCTCGTGTTATCACCCGCGTTTTGGACATAAAAGACCGCGAGGGAGCGGTTTGCTTTGAAGGCTCCGCGCTTCGCCTTGAGGGGCGCAGCATAGCCGCATTGCTGAACGAGAGCGAAAGCGCGGTGCTTTTCTGCGCTACCATCGGAAACGAGATTGAAGCTCTGCTTCGGCGCTGGCAGTTAAAAGACATGGTTAGAGCGGCAATGCTGGATGCCTGTGCAAGCGCGGCAGTTGAAGACCTTTGTGAGCAAGTTAATGATAGCCTTGCTGAAAAATGGAGGGAGAGGGGCTTCTGGCTTACCGAGCGCTTTAGCCCCGGCTACGGCGACCTGCCGCTTTCGGTGCAGAGGGATTTTTGCGCGGAGCTTGACACGGCGCGAAAGCTCGGCGTATGCGTTAGCGGCAGCGGCATTATGATACCGCGAAAAAGCGTTACCGCGATAATCGGCATATCGAAGCGTCCGCAGCCGTGCAGACGAGACGGCTGCGAAAACTGCGAATATCGTTGCGGTTGTAAATTCAGAGAAAGTGGGGTGACCTGTTATGGACAGGCTCTTTGACAGCGAATTTGTCATTTTGGACGGCGGAATGGGTACTATGCTTCAGCGCGCGGGCTTGCCTGCGGGCTGCATTCCCGAGGTTTTTACGCTTGAGCATCCCGAAATTCTTGAGAATATCCATAGGTCATATTATGACGCGGGCAGCAGAATAGCCTTTGCAAATACCTTTAGCTGCAACTCACGAAAGCTATCTGCCAGCGGCTATACGGTGCAGGAATTGGTCAGCGCCTCGGTTGCCGCGGCAAGACGCGGCACGGGCGGAAGAGCGAAAATCGCTCTTGATGTCGGTCCTATAGGCGAGCTGATGGAGCCGACGGGCACACTTTCTTTTGATGAAGCCTATGAGCTTTTCCGGGAGGTGGTCGTTGCGGGTGAAAGAGCAGGGGTTGACATAATTTCTTTCGAGACCTTCACCGACCTTGCCGAGCTTCGCGTAGGCGTGCTGGCGGCAAAGGAGAATACGAGTCTGCCCATTTTTACGACCATGAGCTTTGAGGAGTCTGGACGCAGCTTCACAGGCTGCCTTGCAGAGAGCTTTGCCGTGGTTATGACGGGGCTGGGAGTGGACGCTTTGGGCGTTAACTGCTCGCTCGGTCCAAAGGAGCTTATGGCAACCGTGCGCCGCATTGCCGCCGTTACGCCGCTGTCGCTTATTGTCAAGCCCAATGCAGGACTTCCCGATGCCCGCGACGGTCATTATAGCATCGACGCGCGGGAGTTTGCCGAGGAGATGGCTGAATGTGCGCAGATAGGCGTGCGTTATGTTGGTGGCTGCTGCGGCACAACGCCGGAGTATATTGCCGCGCTTTGCGAGGTTTTAGCGGATAAAAAATGCGCCAAGCGTAAATATGAGCCGAGAACCCGCGTTTGCAGCGCGCTGCGCATGGTTGAAGTAAATGAGGTTCGCGTTATAGGCGAGCGTATAAACCCCACGGGAAAAAAGCGCTTTGCTCAGGCGCTGCGTGAGGGAGATATGGACTATGTACTCTCGCAGGGCGTTGCACAGATGGATGCGGGCGCGGATATTCTCGATGTTAACGTCGGCGCTCCGGGCTTGAACGAGCCTGAGCTTATGAGCAATTGCGTTATGGGACTTCAGGCGGTCTGCGATCTGCCGCTTCAAATAGACTCCAACGACCCTGCGGCGCTTGAAGCCGGGCTTCGCCGCTTTTGCGGCAAGGCAATAGTAAACTCCGTTAACGGCGAGCGCGCGAGGCTCGACGCTGTGCTGCCCATTGCGCAGAAATACGGCGCGGCGGTGGTCGCGCTTACTATGGACGAGCGCGGAATCCCCGAAACGGCTCAAGAGCGTTTCGAGATAGCACGCGGCATTATGGACGAATGCGTTGCGCGCGGCATCCCCAAAGAGGATATCTTCATTGACTGCCTGTGCCTTACTGTTTCCGCAAATCAAAGCTCCGCGGCGCAGACGCTTGATGCGCTGCGCATGGTTAAGGAGCGCTTGGAGCTACACACGGTTTTGGGT
Organism: Oscillospiraceae bacterium; assembly: GCA_018385135.1. Lineage (GTDB taxonomy): Bacteria > Bacillota > Clostridia > Oscillospirales > Oscillospiraceae > UBA2658. The sequence goes on from JAHAWY010000054.1 coordinate 46,774, forward strand.
GTTTCAAACATTTCCTTCGGTCTGCCGAACAGGGAGCTTATTAACAGCAGCTTTCTCATGCTTGCGATGGAAAACGGGCTTGATTTACCTATAATCAATCCCAACATCCCCTCAATGATGTCGGCGGTTGCAGCGTTTAAACTACTGCGAGGCTTTGACGCTGACTGCAAGGGCTTTGTTGAGCGCTTTGCGGAGGCAACCCCGATGTCCGCTGCGCCGGCGAGGACGAGCGAGCTTAGTATTACCGAGGCGGTATGCAAGGGCATGAGGGCGGAAGCGGCCGAAATAACGCGTGGGCTTTTGGAGAATATGAGCGAGCTTGATATAATAAACGAGCTTCTCATTCCGGCTCTCGATATCGTTGGCGAGCGCTATGAGAGGGGCGAGCTGTTTCTTCCCCAGCTTATCCGCGCGGCGGAGGCGTCCTGCGAGGCGTTTGAAGTCCTCAAGCAGAGCATCGCAAAAAAGGGTGACGGCAGTGTTAGCAAGGGCAAGATACTTGTTGCCACCGTCAAGGGCGACATACATGATATCGGAAAAAACATAGTCAAGACCATCCTTTCAAACTATGGATATCAGGTGCTGGATTTAGGGCGCGACGTAGCGCCTGAGAGGGTTGTTGAAGCGGCGATACGCGAAAAGGTGCGTCTTGTGGGCTTAAGCGCTCTAATGACAACGACGCTGCCGGCCATGGCGGAGACGATAAAGCAACTGCGCCGCAGCGGGCATGACTGCAAGATATTTGTCGGCGGCGCTGTGCTTACTCCGGAGTACGCCGCTGAGATAGGGGCAGATTACTACGCCAAGGACGCAAAGCGCTCGGTGGACATTGCAAAGGAAGTTTTGGGATAGGAGGGCGGTATGAGCTTTTGGAACAAAAACGGCACCGCGCTTTTTGACGGCGGTATGGGCAGCTATTACGCGGAGAAATTCGGGCATCAGCCGGAATGCTGCGAGAGAGCGAATATTGAATACCCTGAGCGTGTTGAGCGTATCCACAGGGAGTATATCAATGCGGGCTGCGATGCGATAAAAACCAATACCTTTGGAGCGAGCCGCAGCGGGCAAGACTGCGACGAGGAGACGGCAAGGAGTATTCGCAAAAGCGGCTTTAAGCTGGCTCAAAAGGCAGCGGAGGGAACCTCCGTTTCCGTTTTTGCAGATATCGGTCCGATACCTCATGTTGAAAACGAGGATGAGACAGCGCAGTATATAGACGCTGCCGATGATTATCTCGCTCTCGGCGCGGAGAATTTTTTGCTTGAGACTTTTTCATCAACCCAAGCGCCCAGAATGTTGGCTGAATATATAAAAAAGCGCTGTCCCACGGCAAAAATCATCTGCTCTTTTGCCGTGGCACCGGACGGCTTTACCAGGGAGGGCGTTTCCGCTGCTCTGATTAAGGCTGAGATGGAGTCTGACGATAATGTGGACGCCTTCGGCTTTAACTGCCTATCCGGTCCAAACCACATGGTCAAGCTGGTGCGAGAGCTGGGGGAATTCCGAAAACCTCTTATCGCCATGCCGAACGCGGGTTATCCCACAACCGTCGGCAGCCGCACATTCTATGAAAACAACGCCGATTACTTTGCAAAAATGCTTGCCGAGCTGGCGGCTTGCGGCGCCGGCATAATCGGCGGCTGCTGCGGCACAACGCCGGAGCATATTGCCAAGGCGCGCGCTTTGCTTGATATCCCCTCAGGGGGGAGGAAAAGCTATGCCGTGGTAAAGCCTGCCGCCGCGATTGAGCCAACGGAAAACAGACTTTGGAAAAAGCTGGAGAGCGGCAAAAAGCTTATTGCTGTTGAGCTTGACCCGCCTGCAAATTCTGATATCCGCGTGTTTATGAACGGGGCGCGCGCCCTGCGCGACGCGGGGGCGGACGCGATAACGATAGCAGACTGTCCCGTTTCCCGCGCTCGGGCGGACAGCAGCCTGCTTGCGGCCAAGCTCAAGCGTGAGCTGGATATTGAGCCGATACCGCATATGACCTGCCGCGACCGCAATATAATTGCAACAAAGGCGCTGCTTTTGGGACTGAATGCTGAGGAGGTGCGCAATGTCCTTGTAGTAACGGGAGACCCTGTGCCAAGCTCTGAGCGCGGAGTGATAAAAAGCGTTTTCAACTTCAACTCCGTTGTGCTGACAAGCTTTATAAAGCAGCTTTCGCAGGAGCTTTGCTGCGGTGAGTTTCGCGTTTTTGGAGCGCTCAACCTCAACGCCGTAAACTTCGATGTGCAGCTTCGCCACGCTCAGGATAAGATCAAAAGCGGTGCGGACGGTTTCTTGACGCAGCCGGTGCATTCCGAGCGTGCGCTTGAAAATCTCAAAACGGCGCGGCGCGAGCTGGATGCTAAAATACTCGGCGGTGTAATGCCCATTGTGTCTCACCGCAACGCCTGCTTTATGAACAGCGAGATCGCGGGCATATCGGTAAGCGATGAAATCGTGCGCCGTTACGAGGGCTTGGATAAGGATCAGGCGTCTGAGCTGGCCGTTTCGCTTACAACGCAGATAGCGCAAAGCATGGCGGACTATGTTGACGGCTATTACATGATAACACCCTTTTCTCGAACGGATTTGATTTGCAGAATAATGGACAACATAAGGTAAAAAAGAGCGCTGCAAAAGCAGCGCTCTTTTCTATGTGCTATATGTTTAGATTATTTCTTTTCGGCTTTGTCATCTGCCGGGGGACTGTGCTCGATAAGGCAGACAATGGATTTTTCGACGCGGTGGGCTTTGATTTCCGTAACCTTGATGTGCAGAAGGTCGGTTTCAAGCTCAAAGGTCTGTCCATCGTCGGGAATTGAGCCGTATGAGCCGAAAACGTAGCCGCCAAAGGTCTCGTATTCTTCGAGCGGAAGCTCGATGTTGAGCTTTTCCGCAACCTCGTCAAGCGAAGCTGTTCCGCGAATACGCCATGTGCCGGAGTCCAGCATTTCAACGTCCGCGCCCTCGTTCTCGTTATCTTCACCGTCGTCGATATCGCCGACGAGAAGCTCTAATAGGTCGTTCATGGTGATAACGCCGAGCATACCGCCATATTCATCCAGAACAATAGCAAAGTGGTTGCGGCTTGCTTTCATCTGCTTGAAAAGAGCATCGGCAAAAATGCTTTCGGGAACAAAGTATGCGGGCTTGACGGCGTTCATTATAACATTTTCCTTGCTTTTGTCATCAAGCAGGAGATAGTCGCGCACGTTCAAAACGCCGACAACATTATCAACTGTTTCGTCACAGAAGGGATAGTTTGAGTGCCGCGTGTCAAGAATGGTTTTATCCCAGCTTTCCGGAGTCTCGTCCGCCCAGAGAACGGCAACATCGGTGCGGTGAGTGGAAACCTCACCGACGGTCATGTCGTCAAATTCAAAAATCTTCTTGATAAAGTCACGCTCGTCGATATCAATTACGCCCTTGTCACGTCCCGCGTCTACCATCATGAGGATTTCTTCCTCACTGAGATCGTCCTCGTCGGCGTTGGGGTCGATGCCGAGCAGGCGCAAAATACCGTTTGTGGACTTGGTGAGCAGCCAGACGATGGGGGAGAAGAAGGTTGAAATGAAGCTGATAAGCCCCGAAATGCCAAGCGCGATGGACTCAGCCTTCTTCATAGCGATACGCTTGGGAACAAGCTCGCCCAGCACAAGCGTGAAGTATGAGAGAATGAGGGTGATGAGGATAACTGAAATACTGTCCAGCGTGGAGGCGGGAATGCCTATGCCGAGACTGATGAGCCAAGTGGTTAAGCGCTCGGAAAAATTGTCCGCCGCGAATGCGCTGCCCAAGAAGCCGGAGAGCGTAATTGCGACTTGAATGGTTGCGAGAAACTTTGCCGGCTCGCTGGTGAGCCGCGCAAGGCGCACAGCCTTTTTGTTGCCCTGCGAGGCAAGGCGCGCAAGCTTTGTGTCGTTGACGGAAAGAACCGCTATCTCCGCGCAGGCGAAGATGGCGTTAAGTATTATAAGGAAGAGCTGCAAAAGTAGCTGCCAAAATAATTCGTCCAAGAGTATTGACCTCCAAAATATTCAAAGTGCTGTTTGTAAAAATCTTAAAATGAATACACAGGGGCACTCTCAAAGCTTTAAAAAGCGCAAAAAAGCACGCCCACAGTCAGAACAAACAGAATGTGGGTATGCCGAAAGAGCTATTTTTTCAATTGGCAGGAATAAGTGATTGTGACAGTCGCCGCAATTATCGTCCATTTCGGTTCGGGGACACTCCTTTCATATATTGCTTTATATTGTAACACATTGTATCGGTCTTGTCTATCCCTTTTGCAGGGAAAAGTATGCAAGTGTTCACAAACATAAAATAGACACATTTGACCACCCTGCGCAGACAAATGTATAATTTAAAACGAATGAAAAGTTATTTGCAGCATTCAGTTATATCAATTGGTAGATTGTACTAATAGCGTAAATACTAAATATATAAAAATTTATGAAATCTTTGTTAAATTATATTGCAAATTGCGTTTTTGTGAGCTATAATACTAAGCATAGTTGAATGCGGACATTTGTCCTTGCTCCGCGGACAGCTTGTAAAATAGCAAACCTCGTTTGCAAAATTTTCGGAGGAAAAACATGAAAAAGTATTTAGCTCTTGTACTGGCTTGCTTACTGCTCGTTGCAATGTTTGCAGGCTGCTCGTCCGCTCCTGCGGAAGCCCCCTCTGCCGATGGTGACACTCCCGCAGCTCCTGCCGAAGGCGAAAACGTCGTTAAGATCGGCGTGTTCGAGCCTGCTACCGGCGACTCCGGCGCAGGCGGCAAGAAGGAAATGCTCGGTATGCAGTTTGCAAATGCCGAGACCCCCACTGTTGAAATCGGCGGTGTAACTTACAATGTTGAGCTGGTATATTCCGACAACGGCTCTGACCAGTCTAAGGCGGTTTCTGCTGCTTCCAAGCTCGTTGACGCGGGTGTTGCTCTGGTTCTCGGCTCTTATGGTTCCAGCGTTTCCATTGCGGCTTCCGAGACCTTTAACGAGGCCGGTCTTGCCGCCATCGGCGTTACCTGCACCAACCCCGGCGTTACCGCAGGCAATGACCACTATTTCCGCATATGCTTCCTTGATCCTTTCCAGGGCACCGTTCTTGCAAACTTCTCCGCTGAGGAGCTGGGTGCAACCACCGCTTACTGCCTTGGCGAGCTCGGCAATGAGTATGACCAGGGTCTGGTCAACTACTTCAAGCTGGCTTTTGAAGCAGCCGGCGGCACTGTTATCACCGACTCTTTCCCGACCAACAACTCCGACTTCACCTCTTACCTGAATAAGGCTAAGAACGCGGGCGCTGAAGTATTCTTCTGCCCTGTATCCATCGCATACGCTACCCAGATAATCAGTCAGGCTGCTTCCCTCGGCGTTGAATTCCCCATTGTCGGCTCCGATACACTTGACGACAACATGGTTCTCGACGCAATAAAGGGCACAAACATTAAGCTCTATGTTTCCACCTTCTATCAGGAGGGCGGCAACCCTGAGTTCGACGCTGCTATCAAAGAGTACATCAACAGCAATGCAGAAGCTATGACCGCTAACGGCGGCAACGACATCATCTCCGCTGTTACCGCAATGGGCTATGACGCTTACTATGTAGCACTTGAGGCTCTCAAGGCAGCCGGTTCTGTCGATCCCGCTGCTGTTAAGGCTGCTATTCCCGGCGTTACTTACGAAGGTGTTTCCGGCGCTATTGCCTTTGACGAAATCGGCGATGCTATCCGCGACACCGCGTTCATCAAGACCGCTAACACCGAGGACGGTTCTTGGGCTTTGGTAAAGCAGCAGAAGGCTGAGTAAAGCACGAATTACGATTTGGCGTTTTAACAGTTTTAGCTTGGCGGGGACACACAGTCCTCGCCAAGCGTTCTGCATTGCGAAGCCGTCCGGAAAGCTGCGGCTATGCTCCGCGGCTTTCCGGACGGCTCCGATTTGAAAAAAATAAAACCCAAAAGGGGAGGCCCTTAATGGAATTTTTTGTTTCTCAAATTCTATCCGGCATTTCCGTCGGAGGACAATATGCGCTTATCGCCATAGGCTACACAATGGTTTATGGTATTTTGCGCCTTATCAACTTTGCCCACGGCGATGTTTTTATGGTCGCAGGACTGATGATGATTTATCTTTCTGCCTCCGTTCCCATATATATCGCCATTCCGCTGGTCCTTTTACTGACGGTTCTGCTAGGCTTTACGATTGAATCTGCGGCGTATAAGCCCTTGCGTGACGCGCCCCGTATGTCTGTTATGATTTCAGCCATAGGCGTGTCATATCTGCTGCAAAACCTTGCTCTTTACATCACTGGTGGTCAGCCCACGCAGTATGTTACAATCCCTTTCATCTCGGAGTCTGTCACCATATTCGGCGCAACCACAAAGTGGGTCACGCTCATTACTCCCGTATTGGTGCTGCTTTTGGTCGTTGCCCTGTCCATGCTTATTCAACACACTAAGGTCGGCATGGCGATGCGCGCCGTTTCCAAGGATTTTGAAACCAGTCGTCTTATGGGCATTAAGGTAAATACCGTTATCAGCGCAACCTTTGTTATAGGCTCTTTCCTTGCCGCGGTTGGCTCAATGCTTTATTTTACCAACTACCCCACTGTTGTTCCGACCTCAGGTGCCATGCCGGGACTCAAGGCGTTTGTTGCGGCGGTGTTCGGCGGAATAGGCTCTGTTCCCGGCGCGGTTTTGGGTGCATTTATAATAGGTATCTGCGAAACCTTCATCAAAGGCTCGGACTTCACCGTATTCTCCGATGCTTTTACCTTCGCTCTGCTTATCATAATTCTTGTGGTTAAGCCCACCGGTCTGTTCGGTGAGAAGACCACTGATAAGGTCTAAAGGGGGCGAAACAATGATTAGAGAAAAGCAAAGTAAAACGGGTGCCTGGCGAGCTTTCGGCATCATAGTGGTTATCCTTGCCATTGTACTCCTTCTTGAAAACACCCTAAAGCCAACGTCAATTCTTTTTGCCGTTTTGAAAAAGGGTGCGGTTTATTCCCTTGTTGCAGTTTCCATGAACCTTCTTAACGGCTTTACGGGGCTGTTCTCTCTGGGTCAGGCGGGCTTTATGCTTCTCGGCGCTTACACCTACGGAATTCTGATGATTCCCTCTGAAGCGCGCGACAGCGTTTATTACATTTACGGCGGCTCTGCCATCAGCAGCTCCGTGCCGGAGCTGCTTGAGCGCCTTTTTGGTGAAACAGGCGCGGGAACTGCGGTCAGCCTCGTTTTAGGACTTATTATCGTGCTCATTGCTGCCGGACTTGTTGCTTCGCTTTTTGCGTGGCTCATCGGTCTGCCGGTGCTGCGCTTGAAGTCCGACTATCTGGCAATAGCCACTCTCGGCTTTGCCGAGATCATCCGTGCCGTTTTCCAGTGGGATGTGCTCGGCAGAGTTACAAACGGCGCGAATATGCTTAAAAGCTTCCCCAACTTCAACAGCTTTAACATCAAAAACGCGGCCGGAGAGGTAGTTCTCAGACTATCGACCTTTGTGCCGGTGCTGATTGTGTCAATATGCGTGCTGCTCATCATCCTGCTCATCAACTCCTCCTACGGTCGCGCTTTCAAGGCAATCCGTGACGACGAGATCGCGGCGGAGGCAATGGGCATTAACCTTGCCAAGCACAAGCGGATGAGTTTTATCATCAGCTCCTTCTTTGCCGGCATCGGCGGCGCGCTGTTTGCCATGTTTTCAACAACCGTTCAGGCAAAGCCCTTTACCTCGGCGATGACATATGAGATACTCCTCATTGTTGTCATCGGCGGCATCGGCTCCGTTTCGGGAAGCTGCATCGCGGCGCTGCTTTACACCGCCAGCTCCGAGTGGTGGCTGAGATTTTTGGACAACGAAATGTATGTCGGCGCGTTCAAGGTTCCGCTGCTTCGCAACGGATTCCGTATGGTCGTTTTCTCTGTTATCATCATGATTGTGGTGCTGTTCTTCCGTCAGGGCATCATGGGCAACCGTGAGCTTACGGATGTGTTCGGCAGCAGGCGAAAGCGGCTGAAAAAGGCTCAGAAAGAAGATAAAAACGGGGGTGAGGACAATGGCTGAAAATATCCTCCGGCTTGATGATGTCACCATGCAGTTCGGCGGCGTCGTCGCTGTCAACAACCTCTCGCTTGAGGTAAATAAAGGTGAAATCGTTGCCCTGATCGGTCCCAACGGAGCCGGAAAAACAACTGCGTTCAACTGCATCACAGGCGTATATGAGCCTACCAACGGCGTTGTTAGCTTTTTTGGCAAGCCCATAGTTGCTAACCATCCCCGCGGTAAGATGAAGAAAACCTACGCGGGTGAAAACGCCCTTAAATACACCAAGCTAAAAACGATAGACCCGACTCCCGACGAGATTACAAAGCTCGGCATAGCCCGAACTTTCCAGAACATTCGCCTTTGGAAGTCAATGACCGTTTTTGATAATGTTCTTACCGCCAAGCATATGCGTGCAAAGCAAAATGTGTTTTCGGCAACTCTGCGCATCAGCGCGGCCGAGGAGCGGCGTATGCGCGAGGAGACGATGGCGCTGCTTGAGGAGCAGGATCTTGCCCGCTATGCCGACGATTTGGCAACCAGCCTGCCGTACGGACTTCAGCGCCGTCTGGAAATCGCACGAGCGCTTGCCACCGAGCCTCAGCTTCTTCTGCTCGACGAGCCTGCCGCCGGCATGAATCCGCAGGAAACTCAAGAGCTTGGTGAGTTTATTGTTGAGATTAAGAATAAATATGACCTTACAATATTTATGATCGAGCACCACATGGATTTGGTCATGCAGTTTTCCGACCGCATCTATGTTATAGACTTCGGAAAGCTCATATGCGCAGGAACGCCCGAATCTGTTCAGGCTGACCCGCGCGTAATCGACGCGTATTTGGGGGTGTCAGAGCATGAGTGAAACTATCCTCAGCATAAAAGACCTTAGAGTATCATACGGCGGAATTGAGGCGGTCAAGGGCATTTCCTTTGATGTTCCCAAAGGCGATATAGTTACTCTTATCGGCGCAAACGGCGCGGGAAAAAGCTCGACCCTGCGTGCCATTGCGGGTCTTGTTAAGCCCAAAAGCGGCACCATTAGCTTTGAGGGTAAAAATCTTGCGGGTATGGACACCTCTGATATCGTTAAAAACGGTGTTACCCTTGTTCCAGAGGGACGCCATGTTTTTCCGGATCTTACGGTGCTTGAAAACCTCAAGATAGGAGCATACCTTCGTAAGGACAAGCTTGATGACGATATTGCATGGGTATACGACCTGTTTCCGCGCTTAAAGGAGCGCTCGTGGCAGGCTGCGGGAACTCTTTCCGGCGGCGAGCAGCAGATGCTCGCGGTTGGTCGCGCGCTGATGAGCCGCCCAAAGCTTATGATGATGGACGAGCCCTCTTTGGGGCTTGCTCCGCTGGTCGTCAAGGGTATTTTTGATATAATCAAGGAAGTCAACAAGCAGGGCGTTACGATTTTGCTCATAGAGCAGAATGCAAACATGGCTCTGCACACTGCGGATATGGGCTATGTGCTTGAGACCGGCAGTATAACAATGTCCGGTCCCGGCAAGGAGCTTCTCGCGGATGAGGCTATAAAAAAAGCCTACCTCGGCAAATAAGAAAGCGCTTTTGTACAAAAACGCACCCCGCTTTACAGATGGCATTGCTAACCGTCTGTAAGGCGGGGTGCGGCGTTTATTCCCGAATACTGAAATGTCGGAACAAAATATGATGATTAATCTCCGAAGCATAATTAGAATAACAAGAAAAATCCCGCAATCGTAATGACTGCAGGATTTACTGTTTTTTGAAAGTAGTGACAAACTTTGATACGAAATGCACACCTCGCCGACTTTTGCAGTACATTCTTGTTCGTGATAATGGGAAACAGGCACTTTTGAAATATGTATATGAGGATGGCTGTTACAGGCTTTATGCCGACAATATGCTGCTTGGAATCATCAAGAAGTATATTGCAGATTATGACGAGTAGCTTGTGAAGATGAGTAAGGTTAATGAGGTGCTTCAGCACATCACAACAGACCTTACATAAGCTGATTATCCGTGTAGCCTTTGAAAAGTATTTATTGCACCATCCAGAGTTAAGGAGGCAGGTATAATGGCGAAAGCAGGCAGAGGACAGACAAGGCGTGATTCCAAACGAAGAGTTCTTCGTCCGGGAGAGAGCGTCAGAGCAGATGGAAAATACCAATACAAATATCATATTGATGGCAAACCACATTTTGTCTACAGTTGGAAATTAGAGCCAACGGATAAATTGCCAAAGGGCAAAAAGCCATGCTTGTCACTCCGGGAACTTGAGAAACAGGTTAATTCTGAAATAGAAACACTTCCGAATATGTCAGATGGTCAAATGACTATATGTGAACTTGTAGACCGATACCTCAAAACCAAGACAGGAGTACGACAGAGTACCAAGCAGGGATATGTCACAGTGCAAAGAGTTCTTGCCAAAGAGCCTTTTGGCAAGAAGACAATCCGAAGTGTGAAAACATCAGATGCAAAGCTGTTCCTTATCAAACTGCAGCAGGAAGACGGTAAAAGTTACAGTTCCATCCACACTATCCGAGGAGTTTTAAGACCTGCATTTCAGATGGCGGTGGATGACGATATTATTGTAAAGAATCCATTTGGATTCCAGCTTGCCGGAGTTGTGGTAAATGATTCGGTAACAAGAGAGGCTATCAGCAAGGACCAGATGAGAAAGTTCTTGAAATTTGTGCATGACGATGTGGTGTACTGCAAATATTATGAAGTGGTTTGTATTCTATTTCATACAGGAATGCGAATATCCGAATTCTGTGGTCTGACACTGAAAGACATTGATTTGGAGAAGCGAATTGTAAATATCGACCATCAGCTACAAAGAACATCGGATATGCGGTACATCATAGAAACTACAAAGACGGATGCCGGAACAAGGAAACTTCCAATCACTGAGGATGTGGCACAGATGTTTCAGGCAATCATTGAGGACAGAATACCTCCCAAGGTTGAAAAGGTAATTGATGGTTATAGCGGATTTCTTTTCTATGATGAGAACGATATGCCACTTGTGGCAATGCACTGGCAGCATAGATTCAATCACATGGTCGGCAGGTACAATGACATCTACCGGGTACAAATGCCGAATATTACGGCCTAATGTGTGCCGACATACCTATTGTTCCAATATGGCAAAATCGGGAATGAATCCAAAGACATTGCAGTACCTCATGGGACATTCGGATATTTCAGTCACGATGAATGTGTACACGCATATCAGCTTTGATGATGCAGAGGAAGAATTGAATAGGATGGAAGAATTTCGGAAAGTACAGGCAGAGATTGAGAAGAAGAATGAGAAACCGATGTCGCAGAAAATGTTAAGGCAATTTAATATAGAAGATGGATGACGCTCTGGTTTTATGGCTAGGGCGTTATTATTGTGGAAAAGACCGAGTTTTTCTGATATAATTACAGCATATGCTGATTCGGTTACCAAGATTAAAATGTCAGGCTACCAATGGTAGCACTTTTTAAAGGAGGTTGATGATTATGAATCATTACGAAGAAGGCATTAATGCAATGTGGGAAGATGTAGAAGGCAAAAAGCCTGAACCTGTTCACCTTCCATCTGACGAAGAAAGATGGAAGGAATTTGTTGAGGAGTATAGTCATAGCGGGTATCTTGTTCAATCTGAGTTTGGTGCTATTGATACAACAGATGATGCTATGAAGGACGTGGCTGGTGGAGAAAACTTATCTTATGAGG
>JAHAWY010000055.1 GCA_018385135.1 Oscillospiraceae bacterium
GGAGGGGAGTGGACTGGTTGCCGCGGACAAGGGCCTGCCCTCCGTTCGGGGGCCGTAGGTGCATGGATCTCAGGAAAATAAAAAAAGCCCGTTTTCTATGTACGTAAATCCATACACACAAAACGACCTTTTAATCTTTGTGCAATATTCAGTTGTGGGGCTTATCGCGCGAGTGATAAACAATTTGTTTTCTCATCGGCACCTCCTAAAATTTTTTGAAATATTTTTACTTACCTCCAAAAGGGCAACAAAAAAGCCGGACATTTTTCAATGTCCGGCTTAAAACCGTGTGTTCTCCTGGTTCGAATCCATCATCAATGGAAAAACCGCCTTAGGAGATCTATAAAAACCATAGATTAAAATCGGGTCTAAAAAACCCGCAAACCCTTGGTATCACTAGAAAAAATGAGTGGCGATCTTTTTTGACCACCACTCATGGTGGAGGAGGGTGGATTCGAACCACCGAAGTCACTGACAACAGATTTACAGTCTGCCCCCTTTGGCCACTCGGGAACTCCTCCATATTGAATTGTTCTGTCAGCTGAGTGGAGCTGGTGGACGGATTCGAACCCCCGACCTGCTGATTACAAATCAGCTGCTCTACCGGCTGAGCTACACCAGCGCATTCATCAGCGAGATACATATTAGCAAATCGTAGGAAGTTTGTCAACAATTATTTTTTTATGCGGAGGAAAAGATTATGTCCGACCTTTTGGAACTGTCAGCACAGTACCGCGAAACGGGGCGCGCTTGCAGGAGCAGTATGCATCGGCTCAGAGACAGGCTTGCCGAGGGCGGCTGCGGGTGCATGGAGGAATTTGAGCTAAAGCGGCAGATCACCATGCTGACCGCCATGAGCCGAGATTGCATCGCTATCGCAAATTATCTGAAGGATTATTACGAAAGGAGGGCGCGGCATGGACAAGACGTTAAGACGTCTGGAAAATGAGGCGCTGCTTGAATACATAACGCTTTCGCAGACATCGGGAGGGCTGGGCAGCCATGTGCGCATGGCTATGCAGGAGGAGCTGACCGACAGACAGCGAGAGCTTATTGAAATGTATTACCTAAAGGGGATGAGCATGACGGAGATCGCTCATACGCTGGGGCTTAGCCCATCTACGGTGAGCCGCACACTCAAACGCGGGCGCGAGAGAATCAGAAAGCACTTTAAATATAACGGGCGCATACTCGTCAATTCACTTCTGGACTGAATTTGCAAATTACACGCTTTTGTGGTATCATACGACATAAGTATTTTGCACTGTTTTAGAACATTTTATTACAAAGAAAGGGCAAAGCGATGTTGAGCTTCAAGCACAAAAGACTTTTATGCGCGCTGCTTGCCGCACTTTTGCTGCCGCTATTTGGCTGCAAGAGCGAGCCTGAGTCTCAGCCGGATCCGCATATCGGCGAGGTCTGCGTTGCTAACGGCATGGGCGGAACAATGTGGGTGCCGCTTTATGATACGCTTCCCGTTTCCACCTTGCGGGCGGAGGATTTTTACAGCGACGGGCAGTTTGTTGCCTACTCCGGCGACGAATACATAGCCAAAAGAGGCATAGATGTTTCCGAGCATCAGCATGAAATCGACTGGGAGGCGGTGCGTGCGCAGGGCGTTGAGTTTGCCATCATACGCGCGGGCTACCGGGGTTACAGCGCCGGACAGCTTTACGAGGATGAGTTTTTCAGAACAAATATTGAGGGCGCGCTCTCAAAGGGGATAGAGGTAGGCATATACTTCTATTCCCAAGCGATAAACACCGACGAGGCGGCGGAGGAAGCGCTGTTTTTGCTTGATATTATCGCAGACTACGGGAATTATATCACTCTGCCGATATTTTACGATTGGGAGCATGTTTCAAATGTCGGTCAGACGCGCTGCGATGATATGACGGGTGCGGAGATCACCGACTGCTGCATTGCCTTTTGCGATGTTATCGCGCAGGCGGGCTATGAAACGGGCGTTTATTTTTATCGCGCGCTCGGTTACAGAGATTATGAGCTAAACAGGCTTTCACATCTGATTTTCTGGGCGGCGGCTCCGGGGACTACGCCGGATTTCTATTATAAGCACAGCATCTGGCAGTATTCCTATACCGCACAGATAAACGGCATTCAGGGCGACACCGATCTGGATATTATGTTTGTTGAAAAAACAGCGCCCGCAATCACGCCGGGAGATCTGCCCGCGCCGGAGGGAAGCATACCGGCGAAATGACACAAAAGCCACCATCCCTCTCTAATGTATATGCTGCCGGGCTTTGGCTACGATGAACGGTTTTTGCAAAGAGCTGTGCCTTGCTCGATAAATCAGCATAGAAGGTGTTTGAAAATAAAGCATTTGGCTAATCTTGTTACAATAAGCAGAATAGTTTTTGCGTTTGCAATTGTTTTTACACAGCCTTTTTCCTCTGCCTTTATTGCGCTATATGTCTACTGTGGTTTTTCGGATATGATTGACGGGAGCATTGCCCGAAAAACGCATACCGACAGCAAAACAGGAGAGCGTTTAGACAGTATTGCTGATTTTGTATTTGTTGCCGTGTGTTTATTCAAAATACTTCCGGAGCTGACGATCCCGTCGTGGCTGTGGTTTTGGGTCGCGGTAATCGTTATTATTAAAGTTATCAATCTGATTTCCGGGCTGTATCTGCACAGGTGCATATTTCTGCATACGTTGGCAAATAAGATAACAGGTTTTTTGCTTTTTCTGATGCCGCTGCTGCTTATTCACTTTGATTTTAGTTATATATCCGTCATTGTTTGTTCTTTTGCTACATTTGCCGCGATACAGGAGGGGCATTTTATAAGAGCAGGCAAAAATGAAGATGCTTGACGAAACAAAACACCGCGCAGCTCATTGCCTTGAGCTGTGCGGTGTTTTCAGATATGTAGCTTGCCGAAGCTTATTCGGCGGGCTGCTCGGGCGTTGTCTCCTCTGAGGGCTGCTCGGTCTTTGCCTCCTCGGCGGGGGCGTCCTCCTCGGTGATCTCGACAACGATGTCCTCGTCCTTCTTCGTGTCTACTCCTGCTTTGAGCTCGTCAAGCTCTATTTGCAGGCGGGCGATGTTTTCATTGGAGATGGTGACCTCCTCGCAAAGCTGGACAAAAAAGCTGTCCGGGTCGTTTTTGCGGGTGTCGTAATAGAGCTTGCCTATCTCTGCATAGGTTTTTTCAAGCGCTTCCTTTGCGGAGTTCAGCTCAAGATTGAGCTTGGCGAGCTTCGTTACGTCCTTCGCCTTGTCAGCCGCCTTCTCCGCGAAGTCACGAGTCTTTCCGGCGACGTTTCCGAGAGTGCTGAGAACAGCGCCCTTGAGATTGTTAAAATCAGCCATTTGCAGTTCCTCCTTTTGATTTTTGCGGGATGTTTTTTCTTTCTTTGCTGTATATTTCTGTTACGCTTTGCGTGGGTCAGCAGTTTTCATCGCTGCCATCGGCGGCTTTGAGCGCTCTGAGCTGCGCAAGTGTGGGCTTGTGTTTGAGTGAGCCGTTGATGGCAAGGTAAATTAGAGAGACTATGCAGGTGAGAGCGGCAAAAACCTGGGAGACGCGCAGACCTGTATTGAAAAGGAAGAGCGTATCGCTCCGAATGCCCTCGATAAAGGCGCGACCCAAGCCGTACCATGCAAGGTACATGGCAAAAATCTGACCGTCATAGCGATTTTTGGCCCTCTTGCTGTAAATGTGGAGAAGAACAAGACCGAGCAGATTCCAGATGGATTCGTAAAGGAAGGTGGGATGCACATATATTGTGTTTCCCGCGGCGTCTGTCAGACCCATGCGGCAGAAGATATCGGTTTCAATGCCATAAACCTCGCGATTTATGAAGTTCCCCCAACGTCCCACGGTTTGACCGATGAGCAGACCGAAGGCGGCGAGGTCTAAAAATGCGCCGAGGGGCAGCTTTTTAATATGGGCGTATATGGCAACGGCGATAACGGCTCCGATTACGCCGCCGTATATGGCAAGTCCGCCCTCCCATATTTTAAATATTCCCCAAAAGTCGTTTTTGTAAAGGGAAAAGTTGAAAATAACATAATAAAGTCTCGCGCCGATGATACCCGCAGGAACGCCGCAGAGCACACCGTCAAGCACCTCGTCGTCTGTCAGCCCGAATTGACGGCAGCGGCTGTTGACGTAAGCAAAGGCAAGCAGGAAGCCAATGGCGATTATTACGCCGTACCAATGGACGGTGAGACCAAAGAGGGTGAACGACGACGGGACGGTGATGGCAAAGCCTTCACCGAGCATGGGGAAGGTGATCGTGCCGTTTGGCACGCTTGTGGGTATCATGGCGGTCTATCCTTTCGAGACTTATTTTGAAACGGGGTCTATTACGGAAAGCGCAAGCCTCTCGCGGCTAAGCTGGGCTTTTATAAAGCTGAGCACCTCATCGGCTGTTATGCTGCCGATAATCTCAAAGGCATCAAGCGGGCAGAAGCCGGAAAATGCGCCGTCCGTGAGCGAGATGGCGGTTGACGAGAACGAGCCGAGTGAGCGAAGCTGCGCACCGTAAATTCCCTTTTTGGCGTTTTCAAAAAGATTTAAATCAACGCCGTTTTTGCACACTGCTTCAACCTCGGCGCAAAGCGCATCCATAACGGCGGAGACGTCACGGCTCTCACCGCCTGCAAGCAGCATTGCTGTTCCTGCGGTGTAGTCGATCTCGTATTCAAAGCTGTTGTTCAAAAGTCCGTCGGCATAGAGCTTTGTATAGAAGCCGGAGGAGCGGCCGATGAGCAGGCGCAGCGCCGTTTCGCCGATTAGCATTTGGCGCAGACGCGGCGTACCCTTATCGGCGGGCTTGATGACCGAGCCGAAAAGAAACTGCGGCGCGGAAACCTCCATGCTCGCGCGAACCTCGGCGGTGTGGGGCGTATCGCTCTCCTTCTCTCCGTAGTCACGCTCGGGAACCTCGCCGCCCTCCGAGGGCAGAAGCTCCTTTGCGGTTTTGATGACAAACTCGGGGTCGATGCTGCCGACGACGGAGAGGGTCATATTGGAGGGGTTATAGAAAACCTTATGGCAGTCGTAGAGGGTTTTGTCGCTTATTTGTGCGATGCTTTCAACCGTGCCCGCGACCGAGTCGCGCACGGGGTTGTGCTTATAAAGGCAGCGCATGAGGTTGTTGTAGACCACATAGCCGGGGTCGTCCTCGACCATGCGTATTTCCTGCCCGATGATGCCCTGCTCTTTTTGAACGCTCTCCGCCGTGAAATAGGCGGTGGAAACAAACTCCAGAAGAGTTTTGAGGTTTTCCTCGAATTTTGAGGTGCATTCAAAATAGTAGGCGGTCATGCCGGAGCTGGTGAAGGCATTGGGAGATGCGCCGTTGGCGGAAAGAATGGAAAGAGCGTTGCCGTTCGGCATATCGAACATTTTGTGTTCAAGAAAATGCGCTATTCCGGCGGGGGTGTCTATCCATTGACCGGCGAGCTTAAAGCGCCTGTCCGCGCCGCCGTAGTTGGTGGCGAACATGGCGTAGCTTTTTGTGAAGCCGCTTTTGGGGAGAAGGTTTATTGTAAGCCCGTTAGGGAGAGTTTCGGTGATGAGGGTCTCGCCGATGTTTTCGTATTTTTTCGTCTGCATCAGTTTTTCTCCTTTGCTCCGCGAAGAAAATAGACCGCGTCAAGCTCAACGTCTTTGGCGATGTCTATGACCTGCTCGCGCGTTACCCTTTCAACAAGCCCGGCAAGCTCCTCGGGAGAGCAGTCCGGTCCGATGAGAGCCTGATTGAGGTAAAAGTCCTCAAGCGCAGCGGGAGAGTCGCAGACGCTGCGGTAATCGCCGGCGATGGAGCGCTTTGCAGCTTCAAGCTCCCCGTCTGTGAAATCACCCTTTTTGACGGCTTCCAACTGTGCCATGATCTCCGAGCGCGCGTCATCGTATTTGTCAAACTCGATGCCTGAGGAGACTATCATAACACCCTTGTGCAGATCGACAGAAGAACCGGCATAGTAGCAAAGGGAGAGCTTTTCACGAACATTCATAAAAAGCTTGCTTGTTACGCAGCCGCCGAAAACGCCGTTGAATACTTTGATCGCGGCGGTGTCAGGCTCCTCCATGCACTCGCCCAGACGAAAGCCCATGCAGAGCTTGCCCTGCGTAACCTGAAGCTCATCTTCAAAATAGCGCGGCTGAGCCTCAAGTGTGTTCATGCGGATGTCCGTTCCAAGATCAAGCTCCTCATCGACGCTGCGGGGAAGCTCCTTGAGAGCGTTTTTGAGTATTTCGGCGACACGCTCCGGCGCTGCCGAGCCGCAGTAGAATATCTCTATGGGCGAGGACTCAAGCAGGTGGTGATAGTGCTCGGTCAGCTCCTTTGCGGAGATGTTTTCTATTGCTTGCTCGCTGCCGAGAATGTCCGTGCCGTAGTCCTCCATTGAGAACATCTGCTCAAGCAGACGCTGGAGTGCATAGGCGCGTTTATCGTTGATACGCCCGCGCAGCTTTTCAAGAAGCTTTTCCTTTTCGCTTTCCACATAATCTTCAAGGAGAACGCCCGCCTTGGCAGCGGGACGCAGCAGCATTTCGCCCATCAGCGCGGCTATTTTTTCAAGGTTGCCGCCGCTTTCGGGAAGAAAGGCATCGTCCGCAAAATCCGAGCAGAAGCCGACGACCTGGATCTCACCCTTTTTGCGAAGCATGGGGAAAAGGCGCGCACCGTAAAGGGAGTCCAGCTTTTGTGAAATTGCCGCCATATCGGGCAGCGAAAAGGTGCCCCGGTGCAGCACCTTGGGCGTGAGCGCGTTTTTTGAAGCGCTTTCGCGGTTGAGCGCTGTGAGCAGGTTAATGCTCAGACACGAGGTCTTGAATTTATCTGTTTGCAGGCAGGTCAAAACCACATCCTGCATGATCATGTCGGTTGAAATGTTCAACTGATGACCTCCGTTTCCCGTTCTTATTTTCAATATAATATTTTAGCATAAATGCCATTCATTGAAAACATCTTATTTGTTAATTTTCGGTTATTTTTCCGTTGGTGAGGGCATTGAGCCTCCACTTGTAAGCTCAATGCAGCTTATGCTGCCGTCATGCGAGCGGAGACGCACGGTGCAGTTGTCCCATTCTCGCGGCAGGCGAGGAGAAAGCGTCAAAGCGCCGTCTTGAAGCTTCAGCCCCAAAAGCTCCTCGGTAACGACCCGGTAAAGCCAGCCGGCAGCGCCCGTATACCAGCTCCAGCCCGCCGCGGCGAGACAGTCGGGATTGGAGTATACATCCGCGGCGAGTACAAAAGGCTCGCTTTCATACACCGCGCTCTCATGCAGCTCCGGCAGCAGAGCTTCAATCAGAGCCAGAGCCTCGCTTCGCCTGTTTTGCAGCAGCAGAGCCATGATGAGCCATACGGCCGCGTGCGTGTATTGACCTCCGTTTTCACGAAAGCCCGGTCCGTAGCTTTGGATATAGCCGGGGTAAGGCAGAGACGTTTCAAAGGGCGGGTCAAAAAGGCGGATGAGCTTTGCTTCTCTGTCAAAGAGCCGCGCCACCGCATTTGACAAGGCTGTGTTTACGCGGTCTTTGTCCGCCTGCGGGCAGAGCGCGGCAAAGCTCTGGGCGATAGAATCTATCTGGCAGCTTTCATTTTTATAGAAGCCGAGCGGTGTGCCGTCGTCAAAATAGCCGCGAAGATACCATTCTCCTGACCAAGAGTCGTTTGCGGCTTTGCCGATGCGCTCGGCGCTTTGCTCATATTTTTCCGCCTCCTCCTCTCTGCCGAGTCGGCGCGAAAGAGCGGCAAAGCGCACTGCCGTATGGGCGAAAAACCAGCTTAGCCATACGCTCTCGCCAAAGCCGCCTGAGCCGACGGCGCTAAAGCCGTCGTTCCAGTCACCGCCGCCGATTTTAAGCAGCCCGTTGCTGCCTGTGCCGCGTTTGATAACAAGGTCGAGCGCGGCTTTTGAATGTTCAAAAACAGTGGACAGCTTCTCCGTCGGAACGGCGCTCTCGTAACGGTCATGCTCAAAAGCTTCGAGCGGGCTTGACGCCAGCCACGGCGTTTGGACGCTGCAAAGGGTTGTATCGCCCGTTTTTTCCGTATATTCGCAAAGCGCCCACGGCAGCCATAAAAGGTCGTCGGAGCAGTGCGTGCGCACGCCGCGTGTGCCTGTGTCCAGCGCGTGCCACCAGTGCATAACGTCGCCCTCGACGTATTGATGGCGGCAGCAGTCGAGTATCTGCGAGCGCGCAAACGAGGCATCGCAAAGGATGATGTTCACCGCGTCCTGAAGCTGGTCACGAAAGCCGATTGCGCCGCCGCTTTGATATATCGAGCTTCGCGCGAGCAGCCGGCAGGCGATGATTTGATATGGCAGCCAGCCATTTATCAGCCTGTCCAGCGCGGGCAGAGGAGAAGTGAGAGTAAGCGCGGAAACCGTATGCTGCCAATGCAAGGCGGTGCCCTCCAGAGCGGAAAGAGCATGGGCGGGACGGCATAGCTCGCAAAGTGTCTCGCTGTCGTCGCAGCCGCAGACAAGAACAAAGGGGCTGTCCGCCTCGAAGATAATACCAAGCCCGTCGCAGGGCTGCTTTTCATCCTTTGGCTCGCCGCGAAGCCATGCAGTGCGCGAGGCTGTATAGGAGCTGACGGCGGCGTTGGAGCAGACGATAAAATCCGCCTCCTCAAAGGGGGCTGACGGCGCGTGGATGCGAAAAGCGCCCTCCTCGCGCGTGAGTGTAAGCCCCTCCGGACGCTCGCTGCCGAGAACAAGGTCGCTGTACCAGGCGAAGCGGCGCTTGCCGCCGCCCTCCCAGCGGACGGTTATTACGCGCGCGTCGGTGCTTTTGGGAACATAGGCGGTGGTGGTATATAGCTCTCCGCCCAGTGTTTTTTCCCACTGAGCAAAGCCGAAGCCGTAGCTGACAGTGCAGCCGTCGCCGTCGGGTGTGGCGAAAAGGCTTGCCCTGCCGGAGCTTTGGCAAAGCTCCAGCGTTTCGCTGCCGCGAGTGTCGCGCACACCGCGGACACGGCGGTTGATAGAATATTCGCGGGCGTTTTTATACCACATATTACCTGTGAAGCTTTCGCTTGCGATAAAGCTGAAGCGTCCGTTGGTGAGGATGCTGCACCATGCACGCGGCGGCAGAGAGCCGTCCGCTTCAAAGCGGAAGCTGCCGTCGGGCATGAATTCATAGCGCGTTTTCTCCTGAGCGGGGGCGTTCAGCTTTTCGGAAAGCGCCGAAATGCTTCGGCGCTCCATGCCTCTTTCGCGGGGACGTACCGAGAAGCTCTCCAGAATATCAGCGTCGGAGATGTTTTCAATTATATGAAAATGACGACCGTGTTCGCCCAGCCGCTTTCGCAGCGAGGAGAGCGCTTCTGCCAGAGGGCGCAGATAGTCCCCGCCCTCATCGCAGATAAGGGCAAGGTCAAAGGGCGTGCCGACAGCGCAGAGGAAAGAGAGCGTTTTTGCAGCCTCCTCGGCATCCGGCAGATCCTTTTCACCGGTAATGCGCAGAGTGCGCAGAGGGTAGTCACCCGAAATGCCGTATTTCCACAGCGCCGAGCGGGAAAGCGCGTTATTGGGGGCGGCGGGATAGCGCAGGTCACTTATTTGCTGCATCGCCCTATCGGTCTCGCGCTCGCTCAGCCCGCAGCGCGCGGCGGCTTCGCCCGGAAATTCCGCGCTCTCGCCGTTTCCCGTAAGCACACGGCAGGCGGAGGAATAAACCTCGTTTTCGCTGCCGCCTACGGTTAGGGCAAGGCTCACGGCGCTATCGGCACCGTCTGCAAGACGCAGGGGCAGTGCCGCGCAGATAAAAGGGTCGTCCAGCCAGCCGAGAGGAGACGGGAGATTCTTTACAGCCGCGGCAAGCCCGCCGCGTCCGGGAATGCAGCCGCGTCGAGCGGAGCATTCCAAGGGCTCAGAGGCGGCAAGGCACATATAGGTTTCGGGCGTATCGCCGCGCGCAAGGCGGCGGATGATAAGCGCGCCTCCGCGCATTTTCGCGTGAAGTCCAAGCTTTGCAAATGCCGGGTGCGCGTCATAGTCGCGCGTTGGCAGAAGCGTCGGCTCAAGCGTTATTATAAGCCTGCACTGTTCCTCGGTTCCGTCATCGGGGCTTACGGAAATCACGCGCTTTTCACCCTGAGCGTCGCTTGGGACGGTATATACCACCTGCGCGCGCAGACCGTCGCGCTCGGTGCATATTTTAGCGCCGGAAAAGCGAAATTCCCAGTCGCTTTTGGCAGCTTCGGGCAAATCATTTGAAGGCAGCAACGGTATAAGCGCTTCACCGCGTGAAAGATACAGGTCGATGCCGTGCGTAAGCGCCGGAGCGTCGGCGGGGGAGTAATATGGCGCGATGCCGCGATAGGCGGGCAGCGAAACGCCGCCGTCTGTAACGGTCAGTGAGTAGATACCGTTTGAAAGCACGCAGCATACGGGCGAGGACGGCTCGAAATAATCACCGCGCCGCTCCCAATATACCGCGCCGCCGCGTGCGGGACGCTCCGGCGCGCGCTTTTCCTTGCGGTGGATTATGCCGCCGTTGAGCGGCAGGCGCTCGGAAAGAAGCACGGCGTGGGCGGACATTTCGGGCGCTGACATCAATCGGCGCGGCATGGCGTCCATGCAAAGGGCGTTGCAGACGGCAAGTATGCTCATGCCCAGATGGTGCGCCATTACGCAGCGTACAAGCTGTCCGCCGGGGCGGTCGCTTCGTTCCGGGGTAAAGTCAATCGCCTCCCAGAAGCCGTAAGCGCAGGAAAGACCGAAAGCTTCAAGCTCGCGCAGGTTGCGAACTGCCGCCCGCGGCGAGCAGGGCAGGGCAAGAAAGCTGCTGTATGGCGAGACAACAAGCTCCTGGTCCATGCCTCGCTTCAGCGCCAGCGCCGCGCAGCCGTGAGCCTTGTAGCGGTAGCTCAGCGATGCGTCAAGACTGAAATAGGCGCTCTCTGAAATTCCCCACGGCAGCTTTCGGGTTCGGGTTCGGTTTTTTTGCACGCCCACGCAAAAGCGCTCGCTTTCATATATCAGCGAGCCGCGCTCAGATGGGAAGAAAAGGCGCGGCATCATATATTCAAACATACTGCCTGTCCATGAGACCAGCCCGCGATAGTCCCTTTGCTCGGCAAGAGCGCGGCTTAGTCTGCGCCAGTGGCGGCGGGGAACATCTCCGCGCGCAACGGCGGCAAAGCTTGTTATACGCGCTTCGCTTGCCATTAAATCATAGCAGCCCGAGGACAGAGCGCCCTTTTCCGCATCGTAGCCTATGGAAAAAAGCCCTCTGCTTTTATCATATAGGGGGGCAAGCTCCATAGCGTCGGACAGCAGGGCGCAGTCCCGCGCCAGACGCTGCTCGCCCAACTCAAGCAGCCCCTGCCGCAGTGTTATTAGACAGGCTATAAGGTTACCGCTGTCCACAGTGGAAACATAGGTGGGGTGCAGCGGCTTTAGCGTCTGCGTGTCGTACCAGTTATAGAGGTTGCCGTTCCATTTCGGCAGACGGCGGAGCGTGGCAAGGACGTTTTCAATAAGACCGAGGGCGTTCTCGCGCGTGGCTATACCGAGGTCGAGCGCTGCGAGCGCGCTTAAAAGGCACAGACCGATATTGGTCGGGGAGCTGCGGTGGGCAAGACGCTCGTCGGGCTGCTCCTGCCAGTTATCCGGCGGAAGAAAGTGGTCTGTCGCCGTGCAGAAGGTGTCAAAAAAGCTCCACATACGCGCGGCACACTGCAAAAGATAGGCGCGGTCATCGGCGGATAGTCCCCTTTGTTTGAAGGGCGGGCGAGATAGGTCATAGGCGGCAAGCGGAGCAAGCAGCCAGAATATTCCTGCCGCCTTACCCAGAACAGACGGGGAGAGTATGCACAGAGCCGACAGCACAAGCGACGGGAGCATTGCGCCCGTATACGCAGAAAAACCGCTTTTGCCGCGTTCAAGCGCCGAGGCTGTGGTCCATTGCAGCAGGTGCTTTTTGCTGAAGCACATTCGCCAAAGCGCTGTGAACACGGCGGAAAGGTCATTGACTGCTTCATACGGCAGGAAAAGCAGACGATAGGAAAGCCGAAGCAGCTCATTGCGTGCGCCCGGCAAAATGCCGCTGCGGGACTTTACGCGCGCCGTGCTCTCGTCTTGCGTGAGCGAGCGCAGTATTGCCAAAATCAGCTCCAGAGTGACAGCGTGCAGTGCTATCAAAGCCGCCGCCGTAAAAGCGCGTGAGGGCAGGAAAAACGCCGCGATAATACACGCGAGTACCGCCGGAGCCGTGAGAGAGCGCCTTATGCTGTCGAAAAGGCGAAAGCGGTCTATCGGGGTGAAGGCGTGTCCGCGCTTGAAAATCCAAGGTAGGTTTTGCCAGTCGCCGCGTGTCCAGCGATGGCTTCGGCGATGAAAGGACAGCAGGCTGACCGGGAAGCTGTCGCAAAGCTCAACATCGCCCATGAAGCCGCCGCGAAGGTATGCTCCCTCCAACGCGTCGTGCGAGAGCACGCGTCCTTCTTCGATGCTTTTGGCTGCGCATTTAAGAAAGGCATCAACATCAAAAATACCCTTGCCGGCAAAGCCGCCCGAACCGAAAACGTCCATATAAAGCTCGCTGCAGCTACCGCCGTATGGGTCGCAGCCGCCCTGCGGAGCGAGGAGATGGGCAAAGCGGCTGCGGTTTCTGCTGCCCAGCTCCGTTGTGATGCGCGGGTGGATAATGCCATAGCCCGCGCAGACGATATTGCGAGACTCGTCTATAACGGGCGCGTTTAAGGGATGCAGCATCGCGCCTATAAGCTCGCGGGCGCTTCCGGGAGTAAGGCGGGTGTCCTCATCAAGAGTGAGGATATATTTAACGCCGCGCAGACCGAGCGCGTTGCCCGCGCAAACGCGTATGCCGTCACCGCCGCGCAAAAGGCGCGACAGCTCCACAAGTGCCCCGCGCTTTCGCTCCCATGCCATGTATGCCTCCTCGCGGCGGCTGTATACACGCTCGCGGAGGAAAAAATAAAAGCCTCCGCCGTATTTTTCGTTTAGCGCGCTGACCGCCTCGCGCGCGGAGCTAACAAGCGTCTCGTCCGTCGGCATAGTTTGACTTTTGCTGTCGGGTAGGTCGGCGAGAATTCCAAAAAGAAGGTTCTCACCGCTGTCACGGTTGGCAAGACGGTATTCCTCAAGACGCTTGGAAAGCTCGGCACCGCTGCTTTCGCTCGTGAGCAGGGCTGTTATCACGCAGAGCGTGCGTCCTTCGACCGGTACGCCCGCCTCAGCTCCATGCGCGGTATATGCGCGGGCGGCGTTATGCGAAGCAGCAGCGTGTCGAGAAGTGTTTTTATGGTTTCATAAACCGGGAGCGGGATAAGCAGCGCTGCCCAGAAGCTTTTTACGGCGACGCCTGCCAATATGCAGCTTAGTACCGTCAGCGTGAGGAGAACGGCAATGTATGCCGCGCCGCTGCGTTTTTTTGGCTTTTCGCCCAGCGGCTGCGTGAAAAGGAAATGACCGATGTGACGCTCTGCGCCGTTTGAGGTGCGCGACAGGCGCAAAACGTGCTCGGCGAGATGGTGCTCATTTACATTTCGCTTTTTCGCCAAGCGCTCCAGCTCCTGCTTGTAGTGTGCGCGCGTTTTTTCGGACATGAGAGGATAGACCCCTGCGGGGTCTGTGAGAAAAAGCTGCTCGGTGCGGTCAAGCTTATCCAAAAGCTCGCTCAAATCGTTTGAGGAGAGCAGGCGCAGAGCGGAGAAAAGACGCTCGGCGGCTATGGCGTCGCCGTTGTCGTATTCGCCCGCAGAGTAAAGCTCGGCAAGCTCGGCTATGATAACGGCGCGAAGCATCGGCAAAAGCAGATACAGCTCGCGGCGGCTCAAAACATAAACGCTCTGGCAGCCCTCAAAAAACAGCGCTATGCGCGCAGGCGTGATCTTGCTGCCGGCGGAGCGCAAAAGCCCCCGGCAAAGCTGCTCTATGGCAATGCCCTCCGCGCCTGACGGCAGGCGGCGTGCCGAGTTTATGTCCTCATATGCCTGCGCACCCTCGCGCGCGGCAAGATAGTGGTTATCAAGCAGCCATTCGCAGGCGGGGGGGATAGTCCCGCCGCCGGAATACTCGCGCGCAAGCTGGGCGCAACGGCACTTCAGCGCCTTTAGATCGCTTCTCAGCTCCTTTGCCGCGCGCTTTCCCGAAGAAAGGCGCGTTATACTAAGCAGGCGGGCGGAGTTTTCGCCATACAGCAAAAGCTCCTCGTCCTCAAAACCTGCCTGAGCGCTGCCCAAAGTCATTTCTTCGACCTCTTTTCGTGTTTCTTACCAAAAAGTGTTTCCGACGCGTTGAAAAATATTCCGCGCTGTAAAGTAAAAGTCCTTGACAAGCGGGCACGGGGCGTGTATTATATCGAATGTTAAGTAGATATACTTTACAGATGCTGTGCGAGAGGTGGTCAGATATGAGCGATAAAACCCTCGAAATGACCATGCTTCTCGATTTTTACGGCGAACTGCTCACCGAAAAGCAGCGCACCTGCTTTTCCCTGCACTATAACGACGACTACTCGCTTGCAGAGATAGCCGAGGAGCAGGGCATTTCCCGTCAGGGCGCGCGTGACCTTATCGTTCGCGCGGAGGCGACGCTTAGGGAAACCGAGCAAAGGCTCGGCTTTGTAGCCCGCCATTTGGAGCGCCGTGCCGCCCTCTCCGATATGGAAAAGCTGCTTTTGGAGCTTGAGGGTTTGTGCTCTGGCAGGGCAAAGGAGCTGACGGGAGCGCTTCTCGATAAAATGAACACACTGGACTGAGCGCAGAAAAATGCGCGTAGCAAAAGGTGATTGATTTATGGCATTTGAAAGCCTTTCCGAAAAACTATCCTCCGCCTTCAAAAAGCTTCGCGGCAAGGGAAGACTGACTGAGGCGGACATCAAGGAAGCCATGCGAGAGGTGCGTCTTGCGCTTCTTGAAGCGGACGTCAGCTACAAGGTCGTCAAGGACTTTGTCAAAAACGTCAGCGAGCGCGCCGTGGGGCAGGACGTGTTAGACAGCCTTACACCCGCGCAAATGGTTATAAAAATTGTAAACGAGGAGCTTTGCGCCCTCATGGGCAGCGAAAATGTAAAGCTCAACATCTCCTCTCAGTCGCCGAGCGTGGTCATGCTTGTCGGCTTGCAGGGTGCAGGTAAAACCACCAACGGTGCAAAGCTTGCGGGACTGATGAAAAAAAGCGGCAAGCGCCCGCTGCTCGTAGCCTGCGACGTTTACCGCCCCGCTGCTATAAAGCAGCTTGAAACGGTCGGCGCTCAGCTTGACATACCCGTTTTTCAAATGGGCAGCGCAAACCCGGTGGACATTGCAAAGGCGGGCATTGAGCACGCCAAAAAGCATGGCAACGATATTGTCTTTCTCGATACGGCCGGTCGTCTCCATATAGACGAGGCGCTTATGGAGGAGCTTAAAAACATCAAGGCAGTTGCCAATCCCGCTGAGATTTTGCTCGTGCTGGACGCAATGACGGGTCAGGACGCAGTAAACGCGGCGAGCGCCTTTGATGAGGCTCTCGGCATTGACGGAATCATGCTTACAAAGCTTGACGGCGACGCAAGAGGCGGCGCGGCGCTTTCCGTGCGTGCGGTCACGGGAAAGCCCATCAAGTTTGTCGGTCTGGGTGAAAAGCTCGACAATATCGAACCGTTCCATCCCGAGCGCATGGCGTCAAGGATTTTGGGCATGGGCGATGTTTTAACGCTCATTGAAAAGGCGGAGCAGAGCTTCGACGAAAAGAAAGCCCAGAAAATGGCGGAGCGTCTCAAGCAAAACAAATTTACGCTTACCGACTACCTTGAGCAGATGGAGCAGCTAAAATCCATGGGAAGCCTCAAGGATATCGCGGGTATGCTTCCGGGCATCGACTCGAAAATGCTTCAGGGTGCAAACTTCGATGAAAAGGCATTTTCCCGTATGGAAGCCATAATAAAATCAATGACTGTCTATGAGCGCGAGAACCCGGAGGTTTTAAACTCCAGCCGCAAGCGCCGCATAGCGGCGGGCAGCGGAACCACCGTTGTTGAGATCAACCGCCTGCTCAAGCAGCACGACATGATGCGCACCATGACCAAGCAAATGATGGGCAAAAAGGGTAAGCGCATGATGGGTATGCCGGGGCTTCCCGGAATGGGCAGGATGCCCTTTAAGTTCTAGCTTGTAAACGCCGCGAGGCGCTTGCATATAGAGAGATTTTTTATGGAGGTGAATATACATGGTCAAGATCAGACTTCGCAGAATGGGCGCAAAGAAGAATCCGTTTTACAGAATTATCGTTGCTGATTCCCGCAGCCCGCGCGATGGCAGATGCATCGAGGAGCTGGGTTACTACGATCCCCTCACCGAGCCTGCAACCATCAAGGTTGACGCAGAGCGCGCAAAGTATTGGCTCGGCTGCGGCGCTCAGCCCACTGAGACCGTCAGAGCTCTGCTGAAGAAAGCAGAAGCGCTTTAAGGAGATTACCGGGCATGAAAGAACTTTTGACCTACATCGCGCAAAGCCTCGTTGACAATCCCGACGAGGTCAACGTAACCGAAAGGGCGACCGATGAGGAAACTGTTTTTGAGGTCCGCGTTGCGGATGGCGACATGGGCAAAATAATTGGTCGTCAGGGCAGAATAGTGAAGGAAATTCGTGTTTTGATGCGCGCTGTTGCTCAAAGACAGGGTAAAAAGGTGTCCGTGGAAATCATGGACTGAAAAATTCGGCAGGAGGCGTCCGCCTTTTGCCGCGAAAGAAGCTCTCGCCCTGCGGGACTCGCAAGGTAAAGGCTCAGGAAAGTGAATTCCCTGAGCCTTTAAATTTATCGGCTTTGCCCCGAAACTTTTGGGGCGCGGCGCTTAAAAAGTTTTTTGTGCGGCAAAAAACGATGGGCGCTTGAAACGTACTGCGAAAGGACGTTTGCATAACTATGGAAAAGTATCTGGAGGCGGGGAGAATCACCAACACCCACGGCATCAAGGGTGAGGTGAAAATCGAGGTTTGGGTGGACAGTCCCGAATTTCTCCGCAAATTCAAGGTTTTATATATCGACAATAAGCCTGTAAAGCTTCTTGCCGGACGCACGCACAAGGGCTTTCTTTTGGCGAAGCTGGAGGGCTTTGACGACGTTAACGCCGCAATGACCCTCAAAAACAAGCTTGTTTTCATTGACCGCAAGGACGCAAAGCTTCCAAAGGGGAGCTACTTTCTTGCCGATTTAATGGGCGCGAGGGTCGTTGACGAGCAGGGAAACGAATTGGGCGAGCTTGCCGATATTATGGAGCTTCCCGCGGGCAACGTATATGTGGTTCGCGGCGAGCGGGAGATATTAATTCCCGCCGTGCCGGAGTTTATTAAGAAAACAGACATCAGTGCCGGACTTGTCACCGTCCGGCTTATAGACGGAATGTGAGAGCGTGGAGGAGAGCAGGATCATGCCCGAACGACCCTTGATGAGAATTGACATTATGACCCTTTTTCCCGACTCCATGCGCTGCGTGCTGGGAGAGAGTATTCTCGGACGAGCTGCCGCCAAGGGCATAATCGAAATCAACTGCATACAAATACGCGACTTTACCGACAACAAGCAAGGGCAGGTAGACGACTATACCTACGGCGGCGGCTGGGGCTGCGTTATGATGGCGCAGCCGCTAAAAAGCTGCCTTGATTTTGTGCTTGAATGTGCAGGCGAGCGCAAAACGCGGGTCATCTATATGTCCCCGCAGGGTGAGCGCTTCGACCAGAGCAAGGCGCGCCGCCTAAAGGCGGAATATGACCATCTGGTACTTATCTGCGGACATTACGAGGGTATAGACGAGCGCTTCATTGAAGCCTGTGTCGATGAGGAGATATCCGTTGGGGACTTTGTTCTGACCGGCGGCGAAATTCCGGCTATGGCGGTGGCGGACTGCGTTTGCCGCATGATACCCGGAGTTTTGTCCGATGAGGAATGCTTTACGGGAGAGAGCCATTGGGACGGTCTGCTCGAATACCCGCAGTATACACGCCCTGAGATTTGGGAGGGGCGGCAGGTGCCGGAGGTTTTGCGCAGCGGTCACCATGCAAATGTTGCCAAGTGGCGGCGCAAGCAGTCCATTATACGCACCATGAAGCGGCGACCCGATTTATTTGCAAAGCTCGTCTTTACCGAAAAGTCTGATAGAAAGCTCCTTGCGGAAATTGAAAAGGAGTTTGACGAGAAAGACGGCGCGCGGGAGGAAGAAAAATGATAATCGGCTTTGACAAGGGCGCGACAGCAACAAAAATTGTCGGGCTTGACGGCGAGAAAATCTTGTTCGAGCAAAGTGTTGCCGCTCGCGGCGAGAGCGAGTATGAGCTTGTTTTGCGCGCGCTTGATAACGCGGGAATTGCGCTTTCCGAGCTTGAGAAAATCGCTGTGACGGGTGTGGGCGCTGAAAAGTGCGATTTTGGTGTGTCGGGAGTTCCAACCGTGCTTATTCCCGAAATCGAGGCAACGGGCGAGGGAGGAGCTTTTCTGTCCGGATTTTCTGAAGCCGTCGTTGTAAGCATAGGCACGGGAACGTCGCTTGCACTTGTCAAAAACGGCAAATATATGCACATCGGAGGATCGGGAGTCGGCAGCGGAACGCTGCGCGGGCTTGCCGAGACAATGTTTAAAACCGACGATCTGGCGGCGCTTTTTGAGCTTGCCGAGCAGGGTAACAGGCTAACGGTTGATTTGACAATAGCAGACCTGTTCACAGGCACGGATACTCTGCCGCCGGACCTTACGGCATCAAACCTTGCCAAGGCGGAGAAAAGCGCCACTCAAGCTGACTGGGCGCAGGCGGTCATCAACATGGTGCTTGAGGTGGCGGGCTCTCATGCGGCGCTCGCCTGTGGCGGCTATGGGGTCAAAAATGTTGTAATAAGCGGCGGCGTTTCGGTAACGCCGATTGCAAAGCGCGTTTATGACGGCTTTACGCGGCTGTACGGCTTAAACTATGTCATACCCGCACACTCTGCTTACGCAACGGCGATTGGCGCGGCGAGGAGGGCAAGATAAAAATGGACTTTCGTTTGGCAGAGCCGGCGGATTTGCCTCAGATAATGAGAATAGTGGCGGATGCTCAGAAATTCCTGCGAGATAACGGCGTTGACCAGTGGGTGAACGGCTATCCCGACGAGGGGATGTTTCTTGCCGATATGCAAAAGCAGGGCTGCTATGTGGCTGTCGAGGACGGCAAAATAGCGGGAGTTGCAACGCTGAGCTTTGAGCCGGAGGAAAAGTATCCCGGCATCGAGGAGGGCAAATGGCTGACAAATGACGACGCGCTTTACGCGGTCGTTCACCGTTCGGCTGTGAGCGTGGATTTTCGAGGCAGGGGCGTTTTCAGGCAGCTTATGAGCTTTTTTGAGGAGCTTTCCGCAAAGCGGGGCGCTGTCAGCGTCCGCGTGGACACGCACAGAGACAACGCGGTTATGCGCTCGGCGCTTTTGAAGCTGGGCTATAAGTATTGCGGCAGGCTGGAAATAGTCTGCAAGCCCGGCTGCGGCAGTATGTGGGTCGCGTATGAAAAACTACTGTGATTGGAGAGCATAATGGAGCTTTGCGATATAAACCAGATTAAAGCCCTGCTTGACCGGCACGGCTTTCGCTTTTCTAAATCCATGGGGCAGAATTTCCTTGTTGCCCCGTGGGTTCCCGAACAGATTGCGGCGATGGCGGGTCTGGATGAGAATACGGGCGTATTAGAGGTAGGTCCGGGCATAGGCTGCCTTACCGCGCAGCTTGCGCGAAGTGCCGGCAGGGTCGTTTCGGTTGAGCTTGACAAAGCGCTGCGTCCCGTCCTTGCGGAGACTCTAGCGGGGCTGGACAATGCCGAAATCGTATTTGGAGACGTGCTTAAGCTCAACATTCCGGAGCTTGTCGCCGAAAAGCTTGCGGGGCTTCGCCCCGTCGTCTGCGCAAACCTTCCCTACAACATCACAAGTCCCGTTATCTCCGCCTTTCTGGAGGCAGGCTGCTTTAAGAGCATTACGGTAATGGTGCAGCGCGAGGTCGCGCGGCGCATATGCGCTTCGGCAGGCAGCGCCGATTACGGCGCGTTCACCGTTTATGTGGACTGGTTTGCAAGCTCCGAGATTCTGTTTGACGTTTCGCCGGACTGCTTTATTCCGCAGCCCAAGGTGGTTTCAAGTGTTATTAAGCTCGATATGCGCAACACGCCGCCGGTAGAGGTCTGCGATGAGAAACTGTTTTTCCGTGTTGTCAGAGCCGCCTTTGCGCAGAGACGCAAAACCTTGAGCAACGCGCTCTCGTCGGGCTTTCCCGAACTTGATAAGCAGCGGCTTGTTGGGGCGATAGTCTCCTGCGGCTTTGATGAGCGTGTTCGCGGCGAGACTCTCAGCACCGCGGATTTTGCGGCGCTGACAAACGCTGTTGCGGCTTTGTGAGCTGAAAATGCCGAGCCGTCTTGAGCTTTAAAAATAAGAAAAAACGGACTTTTCTTTCGAGCGGTAAAGAAAAGTCCGTTTTTATTTTATTTATCAAAAGAAAAGCTCCTAATAGAGCGGCTTGCACGCAAATAAGCTTAAATCCAGCTTTCCTCGATTTCGCGTTTGCGGCTGCGCTTCATAAGGGAGGAGAACGCCGTGTCGAGCGACATTCCGTTATAAAGCACGTTATAGGCGGCCTCGGTTATCGGCATCTCCACACCGTAGCGCTCGGCAAGCTGAATGCCCGAAGCGGCGGCGTAGTAGCCCTCAACAACAGCGCCTACCTCGTCCATTGCTTCCTTGGCGCTCTTGCCCTGACCGATGAGAATGCCCGCACGGCGGTTGCGCGAGTGCATAGAGGTGCAGGTAACGATAAGGTCGCCCATGCCCGCAAGTCCCGCAAAGGTATCCTTGCGACCACCCATTTTTTCTCCTACACGGGCAATTTCCGCAAGACCGCGCGTCATTAAAAGAGCCTTGGTGTTATCGCCGTAGCCCAGCCCGTCGCAGCAGCCTGCGCAAAGCGCCATGACGTTTTTGAGTGCCGCGCCCAGCTCCACGCCGATAACATCATCGGAGGAATAAACGCGAAAGCGGTTGTTCATAAAAAGGCTTTGCACCCACTCGGCGATTTTGATATCGGCACAGGCGGCAACGCAGCCTGTTGGAATCCCTCGACCTACCTCCTCGGCGTGAGACGGACCTGAGAGTGCTGCGACCTTATTCTGCCCGTCCAGCTCCTGTTCGATGATCTGTGTCATGCAAAGCGCCGTGTCGCGCTCGATGCCCTTGGAAACGGAAATGACGACAGTGTGCGAATCGAGCAGGGGGGCTATGCGCCGCGCGGTTTCCCGAACGGCAAAGGAGGGTGTTGCCAGCACGACCGCGTCGCAGCCGTGAACGCAGCTTATATCGGAGGTGAGCTTAAGCTCCTTAGGCAGCGCCACGCCCTTTAAAAAGTGATTTTCGCCGGTTTGCCGCATCTCCTCGCTTTCCTTTTCAAAGAACGACCAGAGGGTAACGTCGTTGCCGTTTTCAAGCAGCAAAAGGGCGAGAGCCGTGCCCCAGCCGCCGCTGCCGATAACAGAGATTCTCATTTTGCTTCTCCTTGCTAAATTGTTCAGTCTACCCGGTGGGATATGATGTCCTTGTAGCCTGTTTTCGTTACGCAAGCTGCCTCTTAGGTGTTCATGCCGTTAAGCTCCTCTAAAAAGCGGCGCTGCGTTTGCGCTATTGGCTCAATAATAGCCCAATAACGATCAAAACGCAAGCACCGCCTATTTTTGTTTATAATTTCTTTATAATTTGCCTGTTTTTTCGTCTAATTGCGCATTTTTTAACTATTTTCGCGTATCAGTCCAGATTGAAGCGCTCGCCATATCCATAATGCTCGTAAATATAGTCAATGTCCTTGTCACCGCGTCCGGAGAGGTTTACAAGGATGGTGCCGCTCTTATGCTCTCTGGCATATTTGATGGCGTATGCCAGGGCGTGGCTGCTTTCGATAGCAGGAATGATGCCCTCGTTGCGGCAGAGGAGGAAGAAAGCTTCGATTGCCTCATCGTCAAGCACGGAGACGTAATCGACACGTCCGAGGTCGTGCAGATAGGCGTGCTCCGGACCGACGGAGGGGTAATCCAGACCGCTTGCAACGGAATAGACAGGGGCAGGCTCGCCTTTTTCATCCTTGAGCATGATGCTGTCAAAGCCGTGCATAATGCCCTCGCTGCCAAAGGTGATGGTAGCGGCGTGGTCGCCGAGCGCCGTACCTCTGCCCATCGGCTCAACGCCATAGAGCTTCACCGGGTCGGCAAGAAAGGCGGTGAACATTCCCATGGAGTTTGACCCGCCGCCGACGCACGCGGCAACGGCGTTGGGCAGGAAGCCTGTCATCTCCTTAAACTGCTCTCTTGCCTCATAGCCGACGACGGACTGGAAATCGCGGACCATCATCGGGAAAGGGGGCGGACCGACAGTACTGCCGATGCAGTAGATAGCGTCCTTGTATTCTTTCATATAGCCCTCAAAGGCTGCGTCTACCGCCTCCTTGAGCGTTTTCAGACCATGCGATACGGATATTACGTTTGCGCCCAGCATTTTCATGCGCGTTACGTTAGGAGCCTGCTTTTTGATGTCCACCTCGCCCATGTATACGTCGCACTCAAGCCCGAAATAGGCGGCGGCAGTTGCAAGGGCAACGCCGTGCTGACCTGCGCCGGTCTCGGCGATAATCTTCTTTTTGCCCATGAATTTTGCCAGCAGACCCTCGCCCATGCAGTGGTTGAGCTTATGCGCGCCCGTGTGGTTCAGATCCTCGCGCTTGAGGTAAATCTGTGCGCCGCCGATTTTGCGCGATAAGCGCTCGCAGTGGTAAACGGGGGTGGGACGACCCTGAAATTCGCGGCGGATGCGGCGAAGCTCATTTATAAACTGGGCGCTGTTGCAGATGGTGTTGTATGCTTCGGTTATCTCCTCAAAGGCGGGGACAAGCTCGGGCGGCAGATAAGCTCCGCCGTATTTTCCGTAGCGTCCGTCGGCGGTGGGGGTGTTTTGCAGGTAGGTATCAAAGCTCTTGTTGGGATTTTCAAAATCAGCGTTTATAGTCATTTCAGATTACTCCTTTCAGTGTTAAAACATATTGCCTTGCGTGTGCCGTCTTTAAAAGTCGCCATCGTATAATACCCATAATTTCACCTCTCATTGCGTCGGCGCCGCGGCGTGGAAAGTGTGCTCAAAAGCTAAAGCCCGCGGCAGGCTGCAAACAAAAAAAGCCCTTGCCCTTACTTAGGACAAAGACTTTACATCTCTGCGGTACCACCTAAATTGACGGCATTGCCGCCCACTCATCGACATACTGACATATGTCTGCGCATTTTACGGGTCGCCCTCCCGTCGGCTATTACTAACGCAAAAGCGCTTTCCTGCCGCCCTCGCAAGTCCATTCACGAGCACACCCTGCTGCGACGATTTCACCGCCCGCCGCTCTCTTTAAGCCGCTCTTGCCCGCTACTACCCTTGGTCATCGGTTTGCTGTTAAATTACGCTGATGATAACATCGCAAATTCCGCTTGTCAATACTTTTTTGCGTTAAACAGGAAAATTTTTCGCGGCAAGAATAAAGCTTCCCGCTGCTTCATTCTATTCGCAAAGACTTGTTTTGCCACTCCTTTTTTAGCGCTCAGCCAAGCTGCGCGGCGGCACGGAAGCCTTATTTCTGCAAGTAAAAAAGCACCGAAGAAGCCCTTGACGCTCCGCCGGTGCAAATATTATGTTAACTAAACTCGCCTATCTTATCTGACCGTTTCCGTAAATGACATATTTGCTGCTGGTCAGCTCCCGCAGACCCATCGGACCGCGAGCGTGCAGCTTTTGCGTGGAGATGCCGATTTCTGCCCCTAGTCCGAATTCGCCGCCGTCTGTGAAGCGGGTAGAGGCGTTCACATAAACTGCTGCCGCGTCCACTTCGCTTAAAAAGCGCTGAGAGCGGGCATAGTCGCTCGTTATTATCGCCTCGGAGTGACCGCTGCCGTAGCGTGCGATATGCTCCATCGCCTCGTCAAGTCCTCCAACGGTTTTAATGGCGAGAATGTAGTCGTCATACTCCGTTGCCCAATCTTCGTCCGTGGCGGCGACAGCATCTTTTCCCAGTATTTTCAATGCTTTTTCGTCGCATCGCAGCTCCACGTTATACTTTTTCATGCGCGGAAGAAGCATAGGAAGAAAGTCTGCCGCAACAGCTTCGTTAACGAGCAGAGTCTCCACGGCGTTGCACACCGAGGGGCGCGAGCATTTGGCGTTTTCCGCGATTTCCGCCGCCATTTCAAGGTCGGCACTCTCATCAATATAGAGGTGGCAGTTGCCCTTGCCCGTTTCGATAACGGGAACCTTTGCGTTTTCAACAACGGCGTTTATCAGTCCCGCGCCGCCGCGCGGAATCAGAACGTCAAGGTATTCGCTCAGGCACATAAGCTCGTTCGCGCTCTCGCGGGAGGTGTCCCGAACAAGGCATACGCAGTCTGCCGGCAGCTCGGAGGCTGCCAGAGCTTCTCGCATTATGTCAACCATTGCGGAGTTGGAACGTATCGCCTCCTTACCGCCGCGCAATATGCAGGCGTTGCCGGATTTAAGGCAAAGCGCCGCCGCGTCAACGGTCACATTCGGGCGGGCTTCAAAAATAATGCCGATAAGCCCAAGCGGAACGCGCTTTTTGCCGATGCTCAGTCCGTTCGGTCTGTCCGACATGGAAATTACCTCGCCGATGGGGTCGGGAAGCGCCGCCACCTCGCGCACTCCCGCTGCGATGGCGGCAATGCGTTCTTCGGTGAGTAAAAGCCTGTCCATAAAAGATTTTTTAAGCCCTGCTTTCTCGGCGTTTGCCATGTCCTCGGCGTTGGCGTCGAGAATGCGTCGGCTGCCTGCTTCAAGCGCAAGGGCTATCGCCTCGAGCGCCGCGTTTTTCTTCTTAGTTCCCGCAACGGACAAAACACGACCGGCAGCCTTTGCCGCCGCGCCCGTTTTTTCAAGCTCAGTCATTGCCGCACCTCCTTTTGGCGAACAGTGTTCCGACGGGCTTGCCCTCAACAATGTCGTATAGCAGCTCGGGCTTAGAGCCGTCGGCAATGATCATGTCTATGCCGTTTGCGGTTGCAAGCTCCGCTGCCTGAAGCTTGGTTATCATACCGCCTGTGCCGCGGCTGCTGCCTGCGCCGCCGGCCAATGCGCGAAGCTCATCGTCGATCACGCGAACCTCGCGGATTATCCGCGCATTTGGATCGTCGATGGGATTTGCGTCATACAGCCCGTCGATATCGGAGAGCAAGATAAGCTTATCCGCCTTTGTCAGAACGGCGACCACGGCTGAGAGAGTGTCGTTATCGCCGAAAACCTTGTGCTCGCCGCTGTGCCGCTCTATCTCCGCGCTTGAGACCGAGTCGTTCTCGTTGACAACGGGGACGATGCCGAGGGAAAGCAGAGAGTTAAAGGTGTTTATAAGGCTTTGCTTTATCTCCGGACTATCCACATCGTCGCCGGTGAGGAGTATCTGCGCCACGGTTTTGCCGTATTCGCCGAAAAACTTGTCGTAAAGGTGCATAAGCTCGCATTGTCCGACGGCGGCTGCAGCCTGCTTTAAGCTAAGCTCACGAGGACGTTCGCTCATAAGCAGCTTACACGCGCCCACGGCAATTGCTCCGGAGGAGACTAAAATGACCTCGTTTCCGAGATTATGTATGTCCGACAGGACACGGGCAAGTGAGTCGAAGCTGCGGAAATTCAGCTTGCCGCCCTCATGTGTGAGGGTGGAGGTGCCGACCTTGACGACAATTCTGCTTTTGCTGGCTTCCATGGCATTTTTCCTTTCACGCTTTTGCTGTTACTTAAGTTTAGCATCGCCGGGTGAGAGCCGGCGCATACCGCGGTTTTATCCTTGGCACTATTTTTCCCATTTATCGGCGAGCTGATCGACTTGATCGGCGAATTTGGCAAGCTCCTTGTTTGCCATGCCCTCGCTTGAACGGGCAATGCGCAATAGTCTCTCGCAGGAGGCAAGCAGGCGGGCAAAGACCTTTGCCGCCCTCGCGTCTCTGCTTCGCTCGCCCCTGCGGGGCTTTTCTGTGCGAACACCGACGGTCTCGGAAATAACCTCGCCGCTGAGCAGGTCATAGCTTGTGCCGCTAAAGGGCGCTGAGGCGTTGAAGCCATATTCTTCTACAAGGCATTTTGTGAATGCCTCGCTCGCGTCCTCGTCGCCGTGGTTAACGAAAACTTTTTTCGGCTTGGGCGAAAAGTGACCGAGCCAGTCAAGCAGACCCGCCTTGTCCGCGTGTCCGCTAAAGCCGGGCATGGAGGCTATTTCGGCGTTAACGGCAACGGTTTCGCCAAAGAGCTTTACCTCACTCGCGCCCTCAAGAAGGCTGCGACCGAGCGTGCCCTGAGCCTGATAGCCGACGAAAAGGATAAGGCTTTCCTTGCGCCAGAGATTGTGCTTCAGGTGGTGGCGTATGCGTCCCGCCTCACACATTCCGGAGGCTGACAAAATGACCTTCGGCACATTGTCGGCGTTTATCGCCTTTGACTCCTCCGAGGAAACGGAGATTTTTAAATCGGGGAAAACCAGTGGGTTTATTCCACGATTATAGATTTCCCTTGTTTCCGCGTCGAAGCACTCGGGGTTGCTTTGCAGAAACACCGACGTTGCCTGATTTGCCATGGGACTGTCAACATAAACGGGGAAGTGGTCGTGTCCTTTTACAAGCCCGGCGTCCTTGATTTGGCGAAGGAGATATAAAAGCTCCTGCGTTCTGCCGACGGCAAAGGAGGGGATAACCACATTGCCGCCGCGGTCAAAGGTGCGCTGCAGGCAGTCTACCAGGATGGGGGTGGGGTCGATGCGCTCGCCGTGCAGACGGTCACCGTAGGTAGATTCAATCACGACATAGTCCGCGTCGCTTATGTAATCGGGGTTTTTTAAAATGGGCTTATTCTTGTTTCCGACGTCACCGCTAAAGACGATTTTTTTCGTTACATTGCCCTCGGTTATCCATACCTCGATCGCTGCCGAGCCGAGAAGATGACCGACATCGGTGAAGCGGATCACAACATTTTCTAGGAGCTGGCGCTGCTCGCCATACACGCAGGGATAGAAAGAGGAGATGGCGCACTGAGCGTCCGCCGTCGTATAAAGCGGCTGATACGGCTCCCCGCCGGAGCGCTTTGCTTTGCGGTTTCGCCATTCGGCTTCAAACTCCTGAATGTGCGCGGAGTCCATAAGCATGATTTTGCAGAGGTTGGCGGTTTCCTCTGTTGAATAGACCTTGCCCTTAAAGCCGTTTTTGCACAGCAAAGGAATTTTGCCGCTGTGGTCTATATGTGCGTGCGTAAGCAGGATAAAGTCAATATCGCCGGGATTTACCGGGATATCCTGATTTACAAAAACGTCCGCTCCCTGCTCCATGCCGCAATCTATAAGGAAGCTGTGACCAAAGGTTTCTATCAAAGTGCAGCTTCCGGTCACCTCATGGGTAGCGCCGAGAAATGTTATCTTCATACCATGTCCCCCCTGATTTTTACAGGTTTTTGCTTTTATTTATGTTCAGCCTGCGCATTATATGGAAATGACCGCTTTCACTCATTTTAGCACATTGGACCGCTAAAGGAAAGAACAAAAGAGCCTTATGCGCAATATGTGAGGCGTCAGAGAGAATTGTGACCAAAATCTTATTCTGATACTGGATTTTAACACGTCCATATGCTATACTTCTATATCGGGCAAATCATTTGACCTAATACAGATTTTTTAACCTTACCGTTTTTATAGAAAGGATAATAATATGTTAGAGCTGAAAAACATCAATTTCAGCGCCGACGGAAAGCAAATTCTTAAAGATATCAACCTCACCATCGGCGCGGGCAAGTTTATAGCCATAACCGGTCCGAACGGTTCGGGCAAGTCCACGCTTGCAAAAATAATCATGGGCATCGAGAAGCCTGACAGCGGCACGATAACCTTCGACGGCAAGGATATTACAAACGCAACCATAGACGAGCGTGCCAATGCGGGTATAAGCTTTGGCTTCCAGCAGCCGGTCGTTTTCAAGGGCATAACCGTCAGCGATATACTCAACCTCGCCTCGAAAAAGACTCTCTCGCGCGATGATGCCTGCGAGCATCTTTCCATGGTGGGGCTTTGCGCCAACGACTACCTTGACCGCGAGGTCAATTCCTCGCTCTCCGGCGGTGAGCTAAAGCGAATAGAGATCGCCTCCGTTATCGCGCGCGGTACAAAGCTGACCATCTTTGACGAGCCGGAAGCGGGCATCGACCTTTGGAGCTTTAAAAACCTCATAAAGGTTTTCAACGATATGAGAACGAGGATCGACGGCAGCATTGTCGTCATCTCTCATCAGGAGCGTATTCTCAGCATTGCCGACGAAATTGTTCTCCTCTCTGACGGACATGTCGAAAAGGTCGTGCCTCAGGGCGAGTCGCTCGGCGCTGTTTTAGGCGAGCAGGCTTCCTGCCGCAAGCTGTAAGGAGGAAAGCTTTATGGAAAAAATTGATTTAAACAAGGTTGAGTCCAGCCTGCTTATGTCCATTGCGGACATTCCCGGGATAACCCCCGGCGCATTCAGTCTGCGCAAAAACGGTAAGCCTGTTTACGTCAACACCACTCCAAACATAAACATCCTGCCCAAAAAGGATAAGCCGGGCATAGATATCTATGTTCGCGCGGATACAAAGGATGAGGATGTTCACATTCCCGTCGTCATAACCGAAAGCGGCGTGAGCGACACCGTTTATAACGACTTTTACATCGGCAAAAACGCGGACGTGGTCATAAACGCGGGCTGCGGCATCCATAACGACGGCTGCACTGACACACACCACAACGGCATTCACCGCTTCTTCCTTGAGGAGGGCGCTCATGTTGTCTATATAGAAAAGCACTACGGCGAGGGCGAGGGAACGGGAAAGCGCATTTTAGACCCCGTTACCGAGGTCACTCTCGGCAAGGGCGCAACGATGGAGATGCAGACGACCCAGATCAAGGGCGTCACCTCCACCATCCGCACCAGCGAGGCCGTGCTTGGCGACGATTCCAGCCTTGTAATAAGCGAGAAGATCATGACGCATGACGACCAGCTCGCCGAGACCCATTTCACGGTCAATCTCGACGGTAAAGGCTCAAGCTGTCAGGTAACCAGCCGATCTGTTGCAACGGAAAACTCAAGGCAGAAGTTTGTCTCGAAGGTGTTCGGCAACAATGAGTGCTTCGGTCATGTTGAGTGCGACGCAATCATAAAGGATAACGGCAAGGTCTCCTCCTGTCCTGAGGTTACGAGCAACTGTATTGACGCCATGCTCATCCATGAGGCGGCGATAGGCAAGATTGCCGGAGAACAGATTACAAAGCTGATGACGCTCGGACTCACAGCCGAGGAGGCGGAGGCTGAGATAATCAACGGCTTTTTGAAGTAAGGAGGGCGGCTTGTGACTATCACCTATACCCCCAAGGGGATTTGTGCGCGTCAAATGACCGTCAGCGCCGAAAACGGTGTTATTACGGACGCTGAGATCACAGGCGGCTGCGACGGCAACCACAAGGGCATAATCAGCCTTATCAAGGGCATGAAGCTTGATGATGCCATCGAACGTATGCAGGGCATCCGCTGCGGGATGAGGGAGTCCTCCTGTCCCGACCAGCTAAGCAAGGCTTTGAATATTCTGAAGCAGCAGGGAGCTTGAGCGTCTGCGGCAAACAATAAAAACGGCTTTCTCGCAAGAGAAAGCCGTTTTGCTTTGGCGTTATATGCTTAGGGAAAAGCCGCGGGGGCTTTAGCAATAGCAGGGGCAGAACCTGCAAAGGAGATTGGCAAGGCAAAGCCCCATGCAGATATTGCTCCCAATGCCCGCGGAGGGGAAGCCGCGGCTATAGGTGTTCGTATAGTATGTGCCGCCGTTTTTAAGCTCGTTTAAAAGAGTTTGATATTCGTAGTTGCCCGGCTCCATTGCGACTGCGCGCCCGGCGCTTTCCAAGGCTGCGATGCGGTTGCCGAGCCCATAGTTTGCCAGCGCGTGCAGATAAAACCACTTTGCCCCGCGTTCGGCTGCGGGAACTCCCGACAGTGCGTTGAGCGCCTCCTGAAAATGGCGGGTGCGGATGTAATTCATTGCGGCGCGTATAGCCGTTGGCTGCTCGGAATCCTGCGAGCTTCCGGAATAGCCGCCCTGACTGCCGAAGCCTCCAAATCCTCCGAAGCCTCCAAATCCGCTGCCGCCGTAAGAAGAAGCTCTGTAAGAGCCGGACTGCGCGTTTTGCGGGTTTTTAATCTGGTCATAGGCGGCGTTTATTTCGTTCATCCTGCGCTCGGCTTCCTTGTCGCCGGGGTTAACGTCAGGATGGTATTTTTTCGCAAGAGTGCGATATGCCTTTTTTATCTCGTCGTCACTGGCATTGGGAGAAACGCCGAGAACCTTATAGGGGTCAGAAATCATTTAGGTTTGCTCCTTTTGCCGTTTTTCTTTTGACCATTTCCAGTTCATATCTTGCCCACACTCCCGAGCAGAGAATGTTGCGCATTATGGAAATATCCTCGACCAGCGGAAGTTTTTCAAATGCTATCGTACAGTCTCCGATAAGCATTGTCAATATTTCCTTGAAGTATTCGTCGCCGCGTCCCGCGTCGTGAAGCTCGCGCAGAGGATTAAAGCGCCCGCGCTTTATATCCTTCGGCAAATCCACCGCCGCGTCCATGATATATATAAACTCTCCGAGAGAGCCTGCCATTTCGCGCAGCACGGCGCTCCAGCGGTCCTCTTGCCAAACAAAAAGCTCGCCCATCAGCCCGCCGAACAGCTTTGCCGCCGCGTCCGGGTCGCAAACCTTGTCCTTTTCCAGCTTCGACAGCTCGGAAAGACAGCGCTCCATAGCCATGCACTGGCGGGGGTGCTGAGCTTTAACGCGCAGGTATTTGCGCTTTAGCAGCTTAGCTGAGAGGAGGGCGGGGAGGTTTTTGTCATCCTTCCAATCATCCAGTTTTTTAAGGTAGGCAAGAGCAACGTTCATATCGGCGGCATAGTCGCTTATTTTGGAGGTCACGCAGCTATGGCGCTTAAAAGGATGCGGCGCACAGCGCTCGCTTCCGCAGCTCTCCTGCGGCTCATAAAGTGAGCTGAGAACCAGAACAAGAAAGGTCATGTCGTAGGTGAGGGTGAGACGACCGAGTGTTCCGTGCCGCTCCTTGAGCGAGCGGCAAAGCCCGCAGTAAACGGATTTATAGCGCGCTTTCTCCTCGTCAGACATTATTTCGGTGTTTGCGATAACATAACCGAACATCCTGCTTGTCTCCCATCAGGTGTTTTTTTCAAAGGCAGTGCCGCATTTTTTGCAGATGATGCGGATTTTTCCCTTGCCCTTCGGCACGCGCATAACAGCCTTGCAGGAGGGACATTTAAAGAATTTGTACTCCTTGCGCTGATTCCACATATCGCGGCGAAGCTGCCACCAATCTCTTAGTCTTGCTGTTTTTGCAAGAAATTTTGCATTTTCTGCCCGTCTGGCGCTGAGATTTTTGGAAAGCATACGAAAATAGGTGTATATCAGCAGAGCCAGAACGATGACAAGCAAAAATGAGCGCGCTGTGCTGCCGGTCTCGGAAAAGCCGAAGAAGAAAGAAACAATCAGCAGAAGCAGAATAAGCACGCTCAGCGCGCGGTTGAGCTGGTCGTTTCCGTAGCGCCCATACATAAAATTAGCGATTTTTTGTTTCATTGCCAACATCCTTTGAGTTAATAGTGCGTTAGTTTTTATAATAGAAAGTATATACAAGCATGGGGCAAAGTCAACACCCGAAGGGTGTCCGAAAAATAAACTAATTGTAAATTATAATGTAAAGTGGGAATAAGATGCAAGGCTAATACCGGGGTCTTGCCAATAATTTGCATTTTCCGGATTACAAAATTTCATTTTAGGTAGAATAGCACATTGATTTTTCGCGTGGCGTAGTATATAATTGAAACATTCTGAGTTGAAAAATTCAAGACCTGTATTCTGGAGGGCGTTATGGTTACAAGCAGCAACAAATACTTAAACGACTGGATAGACGACATAGCGGCAAGGGCAAAGCCCGACAAAATCGTATGGATAGACGGCAGCGAGGCTCAGATAAACGAGCTGCGCGAGCTGGCGGTCTCCACCGGCAGCATGATAAGACTAAACGAGGAAAAGCTTCCCAACTGCTTCCTCCACCGCACAGATCCCAACGATGTTGCCCGTGTTGAGGGGCGCACCTATATCTGCTGCAAAAACGAGGAGGACGCAGGTCCCACGAACCACTGGATGGAGCCTGCGAAGATGTACGAAAAGCTGTACGGTCTGCTGGAGGGCTCGATGAAGGGTCGCACGATGTATGTCATCCCCTATTCGATGAGCGTTGTCGGCTCGCCCTTTGCGAAATACGGCATTGAGCTTACAGACTCAACATATGTTGTTCTCAACATGGCAATTATGACCCGCGTCGGCGAAAAGGTTCTTGAAGCCATTGGCGACAGAACAGATTTTATCCGCGGCGTCCATACTCAGGGTACGCTCGACCCCGAGGAAAAATACATTGTTCACTTCCCTGAGGATAACGTCATTTTCTCAGTAAACTCCAACTACGGCGGCAATGTTCTTCAGGGCAAAAAGTGCTTTGCGCTGCGCATGGCGTCAAATCAGGGAAGAAAAGAGGGCTGGATGGCGGAGCATATGCTCATTCTCGGCGTTGAAAATCCCAAGGGTGAGGTTCGCTATGTCTGCGGCGCTTTCCCCTCCGCCTGCGGCAAGACCAATCTTGCCATGCTTATTCCGCCGGAGGGCTACCGCAAAAACGGCTGGAAAACATGGTGCGTCGGCGACGATATCGCGTGGCTTCGTCCGGGTGAGGACGGCAGGCTTTGGGCTGTCAACCCCGAAAACGGCTTTTTCGGCGTTGCTCCCGGCACCAGCATGAAATCCAACCCCAATGCGCTGGAGTCCACGAGAGAGGGTACTATCTTCACAAACGTCGCACTCGACACGAGCGATAACACCGTATGGTGGGAGGGCATGAACAAAACTCCCCCCGCACACGCGATAGACTGGCTCGGCAGAGACTGGACTCCCGACAGTCCCGACAAG
The DNA here is from genome assembly GCA_018385135.1 of Oscillospiraceae bacterium. Taxonomy (GTDB): domain Bacteria; phylum Bacillota; class Clostridia; order Oscillospirales; family Oscillospiraceae; genus UBA2658. The sequence goes on from JAHAWY010000055.1 coordinate 33,055, forward strand.
GCGGCACATCCCAACTCTCGCTTTACCGCCCCCGCGAGAAACTGCCCCTGCAAGTCTCCCGAATTTGAAAATCCCAAGGGCGTTCCCATCTCCGCAATCATCTTTGGCGGACGCAGAGCAAAGACAGCTCCTCTGGTTTATCAGTCCCGCGACTGGAAGCATGGTGTTTTCGTCGGCTCTATCATGGCTTCCGAAACCACCGCCGCCGCGACAGGTCAGGTCGGTGTTGTACGCCGAGACCCGATGGCTATGCTGCCTTTCTGCGGCTACCACATGGCTGATTACTGGCAGCACTGGCTCGATATGGAGCAGAAGATTGCAAATCCCCCCAAGATTTTCAACGTAAACTGGTTCCGCACCGACGAGGAGGGTAATTTCATCTGGCCGGGCTTCGGAGATAACCTCCGCGTGCTTGAGTGGATCCTCGCGCGCTGCTTTGATGAGATTGACGCGCAGGAATGCGCGCTGGGCTTCATCCCCAAGGCTTCAGATATCAACCTTGAAGGCTGCGATGTGGACGAGAAAACCGTTGAGGGTCTGCTTTCCGTTGACCGCGAGCTGTGGAAGGCGGAATGTGAGGGTATCCGCGAATATTAAGGCAAGTTCGGCGACAAAGTCCCCAAGGAGCTTTGGGAGAGCCTTGAAACGCTTGAAAACAAGCTAAAATAACAAAGACCTCAAGCAAGGTCTGAACCCAAACAGAAAAGGGCTATCCTTTCCGCTAGGAAAGGATAGCCCTTTTTATGCTGTGTCATGCGTTCTTCAGAAATTCAACGATCTCCTCAAACGCCTGACTGTGGCTTGCCTTTACCAAAACCGCGTCGCCGCTTTCCAGCAGCTCCGGCAGCTTTTCAAAAAGCGCCTGCTTGTCGGCAAAGTGGAGAGCGCTTGCCCCGGCGTCCGCCGCGCCCGCGGCAGTGTTTTCCGAAAGCGCACCGCAGGCGATAACAAGGTCGATGCCGCGCTTTGCGGCGTGCTCGCCTGTTTGCCGGTGAAGCTGCGGCGAATTGCCGCCAAGCTCGCCCATATCGCCCAAAATCGCTACGCGGCGGCAGCTAAGCATTGCAAGCGAGTCAAGCGCTGAGGCGGTGGAGGTGGGATTTGCGTTGTAGCAGTCGTCGATTATGGTAAGCCGGTCTGTTTGCACTATTCCCGCGCGGCTGCCGACTGGACGATATGCCGCAATGCCTGCCGCTATCTCGAAATCGGTCAGCCCCGCCGCAATGCCAACTGCCGCTCCGCCGAGCGCGGCTGTTACCATATGCACGCCGAAGCTGTTGATCTTGACCGCAAAGCGGCGCTGTCCGGCAACAATATCAAGCTCCATGCCGTCCGTTCCCAAAACACGCACGTTTTCGGCGCGCACGTCGCAGTCTTTCGCTACGCCGTAACGGCAAAGCCTTTGCCTGCAAGTGAGCTTTTGCAGGGTCGCGTCGTCGCCGTTTACAAAAACCGTGCCGTCGTCGGGAAGGAAATCCAGCATCTCCGTTTTAGCGCGCAGCACCCCGTCAAAATCGCCCAGAAATTCAAGATGAGCCGAGCCAACGGCGGTGTAAAGCGCCATGTCCGGGCGAACTATCTCGCCGAGCCTGCGCATCTCGCCAAAGTGCGAAATGCCCATCTCGACGACTGCCAGCTCGCATTGCTCGTCAATGCCCAAAAGCGTAAGCGGAACGCCCAGCTCATTGTTGAAATTGCCGCTCGTTTTATGCACGCGGTATTTTTGAGACAGCACGGAAAACGCCATTTCCTTAGCCGTTGTTTTGCCGACGCTGCCCGTGATGCCAAGGATTTTCACGTTTAGGCGGCTTCGGTAATATGCTGCCAGATCGCCGAGCGCGCGCACAGTATCGTCAACGACGATAACGGGCATCGTGCAGCAGCAGGGAATGTGCTGGGCAAGCGCGCAGATAGCGCCCTGCTTTGCCGCTTTGTCTATATAGCTGTGACCGTCCGTACGCTCGCCCTTGATGGCGGCAAAAAGGCAGCCCTCGCCTGCGCTGCGGCTATCGCTCGTTACAAAGCTTATCTCCCGCGTCAAAAAACGCCTGTCGCCGTGGTATTCGCCGCCAACGGCGGTAACAATGTTGTTCAAGGTCAAATCCTTCATCTGCAGATCCTTTCGGAATAAATGCCAAAACGACCACGGTAAAATGGTCGTTTAAGACTGTGTTTACTTGTATTTTTTCATCGAGACCGCTATCAGCTCGTCGCAAAGCTCGCCATAGCTCATGCCCTGTGCCTGCGCCATCTGCGGAACAAGGCTCGTGGGAGTCATGCCCGGAAGCGTGTTTGCCTCAAGACAGTACAGCAGACCCTCGCCGTCCATAAGAAAATCGACGCGGCAGTAAGAGTCTATCATCAGGCAGTCGTTAACGCGCTCGCTCAAGCGCTGAACCTCGGCTGTTTTCTCCTCCCCGATGGGGGCCGGGCACAGCTCGGTGGTAGCGCCTGCCTGATATTTGTTTTTGTAGTCGTAAAAGCCCTCCTTGGGGATGATCTCGATAACGGGCATAGCCTTGCCGTCGATAACTCCGCAGGTCAGCTCGCGCCCGGATATGTATTGCTCAACGATAACGCCGCGCTCGTACTTAAAGGCAAGAGCAAGCGCCGCGTCATACTCGTCGCGGCTGCGAACGATTGAAGTGCCAACGCTTGAACCGCCGGAGCAGGGCTTGACGACGCAGGGGAAGCCAACGTCCTCATAGGGTGCTTGGTCGGCATAAACGGTTATGCCGCGCGGTGTGCGGATGCCGCCTTGCAAAAACAGCTCCTTTGAGATGCTTTTGTTCATCGCCAAGGCGCTGCCGAGGTATCCGCTGCCTGTGTATTTGATGCCGTGAACGTCAAAGGTTGCCTGAAGCTTACCGTTTTCGCCCTCCTCGCCGTGCAGAGCGAGAAAAACGATATCCGCCGCCCGGCAGATCTCGATAACATTACTGCCGAGGACGCTGCTGCTTGCCTGAGTGCGCTGCGCTTTCACCTTTTGCAGATCCGGTTCATGCTCACCGACAGAAATGACCTCATCCTTATGCTCACGAAGGAAAAGCTCCTCCGGCTTATCGTATTGTTCGGTGCAGCCGAAAAAAGAGTCCATCAGCAGAACCTTATGCCCGCGCTCACGCAGGGCGTTGGCAACCAGCGTGCCGCCGGTGATGGAAACATCCCTCTCAGCGCTCAAGCCTCCGCACAAAACTACTATATTCATATTGTGCCTCCTTGAAATAAACTTCTGTTAGGCAATAAAATATGTAATGTAGTATAGCACAAATGTACTGCATAGGCAAACGAAATTTGCTCTCCGCCCGGCAAATATCGGCTGTGAGCGTCTAAAACACCCTTGCAGTCTTTCGCTCCGCCGGATATTTCATCGGCGGAGCGAAAGACAGTGCGCCGGGCTTTGCGCGGTGGAATAAAAGGGCAATAAAAAAGACCCCCGAGGGGGTCTTTTTGCGATAAGATGAGCGATTACTGGAGGAGCTGGAGGATGGACTGGGGCTGCTGATTTGCCTGCGCCAGCATTGCCTGAGCTGCCTGAGTAAGGATGTTCATCTTGGTGTAGTTCATCATTTCCTTAGCCATATCTGTATCACGGATACGAGAGTTAGCTGCGGTCATGTTCTCGTTGGTGGTGTCGAGGTTGTTGATGGTGTACTCAAGTCTGTTCTGGAGAGCACCGAGGTTTGCACGGTTGGTGGAAACCTTGTTGATGGCGTTCTTGATGGTGTCGATTGCGTTGCCTGCCGCACTCTGAGAGGAAACGTCGAGAGAGTTGATGCCAAGACCCTCGGCGGTCAGGTTGTCAACGGAGACCTTAACATGGTTAAAATCAGCGTTGGTGTCGCCGACCTGAAGCTTCAGACCTGCGGACTGGGATACCGCAACAGCTTCGGAGGCTGCGCCTGTGGTGTCGTTGGTGATGGTAACCTTGCTTGTGTCTGCGTCAACAGTGTAGCCGGCTTCGGTTACAACGCCTGCAATGGCGGTAGCAATTTCATCGGCTGTGGAATCAGCGGCGATCTCGATAGCGGTGTTGCCGTCGGCGGCTGCATCGCCGGTCTTGACGTATTCATAGGTGGTGTTGCCGACCTTGAGGGTAGTGCCGAGAAGATCGGAGCCGGTCTTGTTGGCGAAGTCAAGGGTGGTAACAGCGCCTGTTGCAGCCGAATCGACAGTGGGATCTTCGCCGGGGGCGGTTTGAGCGGCTGCGTTTGCGGTTACTTTACCAGTACCGGTAACATTAATTGTGGGTGCAGTACCGGACTGAGCCGCGTTCTTGTTTGCTGTGTATACG
>JAHAWY010000059.1 GCA_018385135.1 Oscillospiraceae bacterium
TAAGCTGTTGTCGGCTTATGATGTCAAATTTTGAAATTACAGAAAAGAAGGCGGCGCATAACGCGCCGCCTTCTTTATGCGTGCAATGTGTGCTTCAGTCGATATAGTAGGTTTGACCGACCGCGAAATAGGAGATTGCAGACTCAACCTCGGCTTCAACTGCGGAAGTCAGGTTTCTAAGCCGGTAAACGCAGGAGCAGCTTATGGTTTGACCCGGCTGCACCGGCTCATACATCGCCTCGTCGCTCTTCGTAACAGTATGGGCGTTTACCTCCAAGAGCTGGATGCCGTCTTGATAGGCGCGGCAGAAAAGAGCATCACCCATGCTGATTGGCGAATCTGTGCTGTTGGTAAACTCGTAGTTTACGCGCAGCGCGTCATTGCCCATTGCGTCCGTTGTTTTAGCTGCATCCTTTACGGAAACGTAGTATTCGTCAACCTCGCTCTCAGAGGGGATTCTTAGTGTCCACTTTGGGTCTGCAACGGGCTTTATAACATACGGTGCAGGCGCTCCGGGAAGAGCCTGCGGCATATAGCTCGCCGTTACAACGCCGCCTGCCTTTTCCTCCTGCCAACCGAAAACGGAAAAGTCTAGACTGCCGCCGTTGGGGGAGTAGGGAAAGTCGCAGGCGCATAAAATCGTTATACCCGGACGAATTGCGAGAATGTCGTTGTATCTAATTTCATCCTCTGTCCAGCTATATGTTCTTGAAAGCTTTGTTCCGTCTTGATAAAGCTCGTAATCGAGTACGTCATCCGCGGCAACGGGATAGTCAAAATTGTTTGTAAACTCAAAAAACATCCTCACAGCAGGGCTGCCGTCATAATCTTCGATCTGCTGTGCGCCTACTATGGAGATGTGAAACTCGCCGTTTGACACATCGCCGCTTCCGGCAACGCTTTGAGTGGGAGCTTGTTCTGCCTTCGCTGTCGGAGATTCCGCAGCTCCGCCGTAAATATCGCCGGTGGACTTTTCAAATAAAGCTCTCATATTCCCGTCGTCCAGAATAAGCTGCTTGCCCTCAAGGCGTATTCTGCCCGCCATATCATCAAACCGAACTCTAAGCTCGCTTCCCTCCCATATCCAGTTCCCTTCAAAATGCTGAGCCGAAAAGGCGCTTTCAAAGCAAATCGTACCGTCCTCGTTGATTTGCAGCTTCATAACGCCCTTCATGGAGTTTCCGAGATATTCATCGACAAATATTCCGTTTCCAAAATCTATTTCTACAGACTCCCAGTAGCCGAAAACGGAGTTTTTTGATGAGTGAATGCCGAGAGCTATTATCAGTGCAAGTGCTATTATCAGAACACCGACAATGCCCAATGCTGCAACAGCGGTCTTTTTGCTGCCGCTATTTCTCCGAAGCTCAATTTGCGGAGGTATATAACCGCCCGCCGTAAAGGGAGGAACATATAGCGGGCGCTCCTGCGCGGTGCCGGACGAAGAAACATATTTATTCTCGCTTTGTACGCTTGCAGCCTCTTTACCGTTTTCGCTTGATGGAGAAGAAAAAACGGCTTGCGGCGTTTTGTTTATTTCTGCGGAAATGCTTTCCGAAAATTCGGAATAACTACGGCAGCTTGCGCCGCATTGAGTGCAGAAATGAGCGTTTTCACGAAGAAACGCACCACATTGTGTGCAAAATGCCATATTATTGACCTCCTAATTAGCTTTGAGTCAATCTTTAAATAGTCTATCATGTAAAGTGCGCCTGTCAAGACATAATAAAAGCGTTGATTGAAAGGAAAAAGAGGTGCTTAGCTGAAAAGTTGTTTTAATATTAGTACATTTTTAATCTTAAATTCATATTTTTTTGTGTATAATTTAACAATTTGTATTTTTTATACAAAAGGATTGCAAAGCTAGAAGATATGGAGTATAATGACCACATTGAACGTCAAGAAATTAACAGTGTTTAATGATGTAACGTGAAAAAGCTCGCGTTGTCACTTAAAATGCTGAAAGCTTGAGTCCAATAGCTAAAATATGGTGCAAACGGCTTGGCTAGCTGATGGAGAGAGTTGCATCGTGCGAATCAAAAATGTGAAGGAGACCAAACCAATGAAAGAAGAATACGGCTTAACTCAGGATCAGATTGACATTCAGATGATGACGCGCGATTTTATCCGCAAGGAGCTTCCTTGGGAAAGAATCAAAGAGTGTGACGAAAAGAGCGAGACCCCGATGGATGTCGTGAAAAAGGCCGCGGAGATGGGTCTTACCAGTATCACCTTGCCGGAATCCATAGGCGGTGCCGGAATGGGCGAGGTCACAAACTCCCTTGTTCTTGAGGAGCTTGCATATCAGGATGTCGGCTTTGCAACCGTTATAGGCGCTTGCGGTCTTGCATATATGCCCATTAAAATTGTTGGTACAGAAGCACAGAAGGAATACTATGGCAAATTCATTGTAGACGGCAGTCTTGCAGCTTTTGCTCTTACCGAGGCAGACGCAGGCTCTGACGTTTCCGCCGGACGTACCACCGCTGTTCTTGACGGCGATGAGTGGGTCATCAACGGGACTAAGGCTTTCATTACCAACGGCGGTCTTGCCGATATCTACACAGTATTCGCAGTTACCGATCCCGGAAATGGAACTCACTCTATGTCCTGCTTCTATGTTGAGCGTAGCTGCCCGGGCATCAGCATCGGCTCTCACGAGAATAAATTAGGCATCCGTCTTTCCAATACCACCGAGGTTATCTTTGAGAACGTCCGCGTTCCCAAGGATCATATGGTTGGCAAGCAGGGCGATGGCTTTAAAATCGCTATGATGACCTTTGACCGCACCCGTCCCGCTGGTGTTGGCGCAGCATGCTGCGGCGCTATGAGAAGCTGCATTGATAAGTGCATTGAGTATTCTTCTCAGCGCATTACCTTCGGTCAGCCCATTCTTCAGAATCAGGCTATCCAGTTCAAGATCGCCGATATGGAAATCAAGTATGAAGCAGCCCGCGCGCTTACATACAAGGTTGCCGGCATGATCGATGACGGCGTAATCGACAGCGCGCTTGCCTCCGCTGCAAAGGCATTTTCTTCTGAGGCTGCTCTTGAAGTCGTCAACGAGGCTGTCCAGATTCACGGCGGCTATGGATATTCCAAGGAGTATCCCGTTGAGATCATTATGCGCAACACCAAGATAGGCACTCTGTTTGAGGGTACAAATGAGGTTCAGCGCATGGTCATCACCAAGAACCTGCTGAAAGCATCCGGAATCATCTAAGCTAATTTGCTTACAATTCGGCACTCGTCGAAATATATGATTAATCACGGCCCGCGTGAGCTTTACCGTTCGCGCGGGTCGCGCAAATGAAGCTTTGTCACCCCTTATAAAATGCAAATTTATTGAAAGAAGGAATACCTATCATGAACATACTTGTTTGCGTTAAACAGGTACCTGATACCACAGAAATTAAGATAGACCCCGTCAACAAGACCCTTATCCGTGATGGCGTTCCCAGTATAGTCAATCCTTTTGACGCATACGCTCTGGAGCTTGCCGCCAGAATTAAGGACAAGGATCCCTCCACAAAGATTACTCTCGTCAGCATGGGACCTCCTCAGGCTCAAAATGCCCTCAAGGAATGCCTTGCCGTCGGCGGTGACGATGCGTTCCTCGTAAGCGGTCGTGAATTTGGCGGCTCTGATACGCTCGCAACCTCTTACATTCTTTCAACTGCCGTTAAAAAGCTTGAGGAAACTCAAGGTAAATTTGACATCATCTTCTGCGGCAAGCAGGCTATTGACGGCGACACCGCCCAAGTCGGACCGGAAATGGCCGAGCATCTTGACCTGCCGCAGGTTACATACGCTGTTGAAGCAGACGTTGACGGAGACATGGTAAAGGTTAAAAAGGAAGTTGAGGACGGCTTTGAGCTTGTAGGCGTTAAGATGCCTTGTCTCATTACCGTTACCAAGCCCAACTTTGACCCGCGTTATCCGACCATCAAGTCCAAGATGGCGGCTAACCGCAAGGAGATCAGCACCATCGCTTTCGCTGACCTTGAAGCGATTATCGACTCAACCAGAATCGGTCTTAAAGGATCCCCCACAAAGGTTAAAAAGACCTTCACACCGGAGGTTAAGACCGGCGGCGTAAGAATTCATGAAGACACCAACGCCGACTCGGCAAAGAAGCTTTTCGCAGCTCTCACTGCCGATAAGATCATCTAAGGGGGTAAGTAAAAATGGAAGCAAAAACCAAGGATTTATGGGTATTTATAGAAACCAATGACAACGGCACTGCCAAAAACGTCGGTCTTGAGCTTCTCGGCGCAGGTCGCGGTCTTGCCGATAAGCAGGGTGGAAGCCTCATTGGCGTTGTAATCGGAAACAATGTTGATGCTGCCGTTAAGTCCGCGACGGCTCACGGCGCGGACAAGATAATTGTTGTTGAGGGTAAGGAATTTGAACACTACACCACCGACGCATATGCAAACGCAATGTTTGAGCTTGTAGAAAAGTACGGTCCTACAAGCATCCTCATCGGTGCAACCAACAATGGACGCGACCTCGGTCCTCGTATTTCCTGCCGCTTAAAGACCGGTCTTACTGCCGACTGCACCAACCTTGCAATCGACGAGGATACCGGCAACGTAGCATGGACCCGTCCCGCTTTTGGCGGCAACCTCATGGCGACCATCATGTGCCCGGACAATCGTCCCCAAATAGGCACTGTTCGCCCCGGCGTATTTAAGAAAACCGAGGCTGACGAGGCTCGCACAGCCGAAGTCATCAAAGAGGACATCCACGTTGCTCCTGAAGCTATCCGCACCGAGCTTCTTGAGGTCATCAAGGAAGTCGCCGGTGAACTGGTTGACCTTGAAGGCGCTGAGATCATCGTCTCCGGTGGTCGTGGTGTCGGCGGTCCTGAGGGCTTTAAGCCCATCAAGGACTTGGCGGACGCACTCGGCGGAGTCGTCGGCGCCTCCCGCGCCGCTGTTGATGCGGGTTGGATCGACCACTCGCATCAGGTCGGTCAGACCGGTAAAACCGTCGGTCCTAAGATTTACATTGCCTGCGGCATCTCCGGCGCTATTCAGCACGTTGCCGGTATGAGCAGCTCAAAGACCATCATCGCCATCAATAAGGACGAGAATGCCCCCATCTTTAACGTGGCGGACTATGCGGTTGTCGGCGACCTGTTTGAGGTCATTCCCGCGCTCATCGCCGAAATTAACAAGGCGAAGGTATAGTAAACTGAGCAATTGCTCAGCACATAAATTCTTTTCTTTAAGCGCACCACGCATAATGAAGTGCCCCCAAAAAGTTAGACAATATTGCGAAGTAATAATTGTTCAAGCAGCCGAAAGGGCTTGTTGTCTGTGAAGAGCAGGCGGCAAGCCCTTTAGCTTTGCCTTGATACGGTGGTTGTTGTAATAGTCCAGATAGGCAATCAATTCTTGCTTGAAGTGTTCCATGGAATCAAATTCTTGCAGATAGAGCAATTCGCTTTTGAGTAGACCGAAGAAGTTTTCCATGACAGCATTGTCCAGACAATTACCTTTCCGGCTCATAC
>JAHAWY010000061.1 GCA_018385135.1 Oscillospiraceae bacterium
GAAAGGCTGATGATGAGCAGCCGCCCGAAGCAGCCGAAGTATGCAAGAAACAAAAACATTCTTGTTATCGGCGGTTCCGGCAGCGGCAAGACCCGCTTTTTCGTAAAGCCCAACCTTATGCAAATGCACAGTTCTTATGTTGTTACCGACCCGAAAGGCACCGTCTTAATCGAGTGCGGGAAGCTCTTACAGCGGGGCGGGTACAAAATCAAAGTGCTGAATACGATTAACTTCAAAAAATCCATGAAATACAATCCCTTTGCCTATCTGCGGAGCGAAAAGGATATTTTGAAGTTAGTCAATACCATTATCGCCAACACCAAAGGCGACGGGGAGAAATCCGGCGAGGATTTTTGGGTAAAAGCTGAAAAGCTCTACTATACCGCGCTTATCGGCTATATCTGGTACGAAGCCCCCGACGAGGAAAAGAACTTTACGACGCTGCTTGAAATGATAAATGCGGCGGAAGCCCGCGAGGACGACGAGGACTTTAAGAACCCGGTAGACCTCATGTTTGAACGTCTGGAAGAAAAAGACCCGGAGCATTTTGCGGTCAAGCAGTACAAGAAGTACAAACTGGCTGCGGGCAAAACGGCAAAATCAATCCTTATTTCCTGCGGCGCAAGGTTAGCCCCCTTTGACATACGGGAACTGCGCGAACTCATGGAAACCGACGAAATGGAGCTTGACACTTTGGGAGATAGAAAAACGGCATTGTTCGTTATCATCTCCGACACCGACGACACTTTCAATTTTGTTGTTTCCATTCTCTACACGCAGCTTTTCAACCTGTTATGCGACAAAGCCGACGACGTTTACGGCGGGCGGCTGCCTGTTCATGTGCGCTGCCTGTTAGATGAATTTGCGAATATCGGTCAAATCCCGAAGTTTGAAAAGCTCATAGCGACCATACGAAGCCGCGAAATATCGGCTTCTATTATTTTACAATCACAGTCGCAGCTAAAGGCAATCTACAAGGATAACGCCGACACGATTGTAGGCAACTGCGACACGACCCTTTTCTTGGGCGGCAAGGAAAAAACGACGCTCAAAGAAATATCGGAAATCTTAGGCAAAGAAACGATTGACAGCTTCAACACTTCCGAAACCAGAGGGCGGGAGCTTTCGCATGGGCTGAACTATCAGAAGTTAGGCAAAGAGCTTATGACGCAGGACGAAATCGCGGTCATGGACGGCGGGAAATGTATCTTGCAGCTTAGAGGTGTGCGCCCGTTCTTCTCTGATAAGTACGACATCACGAAGCACCCGAAATACAAGTACCTGTCCGACGCAGACCCGAAAAACGCCTTTGACATGGAAAAGCATATCAAACGCCGCCCCGCTATCGTAAAGCCGGACGAAGTATTTGACTACTACGAAATCGACGTACAGGAGGACGCAGCACCGTAAAGGGAGGTGGTAATCTATCCGAACTGTAAACACGGGCTATATGGTACGCGCCCCTACTTGGAGCGTGGCAGGAAGCCGCAGCGTATCAACCCTTACAAAAATGACAACTGAATACCGCCGCGCCGCAGCAGTTTAAGCAGCGCGAGGACGCAGCCGCCGAACACAGGCGGCTTTTTTCATACCCAAAACCAAAAACAAACAATTTTTATCGCCGCAAAGCGGCAGAAAGTGAGGATATTATATGGCATTTTTCAACAGCGCAGTAAACGTATTGCAGACCCTTGTTATCGCTCTTGGAGCAGGCTTAGGCATTTGGGGCGTTATCAATCTTCTGGAGGGATATGGTAACGACAATCCGGGTGCGAATGCTCATGTACGGTAAGGAAGCAAGCAACCGAAAACAAGAGATAGACCGCCAGCACTACACTATTCCGAACCAAATACCAAAAGATAAGCATTGTGGGAAAATCTAAACTTTTGGATTTTCCTACAATGCCAACTGCGGCGGAATCCCTCCCACTCCTTATA
>JAHAWY010000062.1 GCA_018385135.1 Oscillospiraceae bacterium
GCCAATGCTCTTTGTGCAATTATACAATCAGAGTCAATAATATTCGGAATTCGGTGAATACTGAGAATATTAATGCGGCATCCGCTGATTACAGCGGATGCCGCAAATTTGCTTTATTCAAGTTTTCTGCCCACCGCGTCATAAATAAGGGCATTGCAGATGGCGGCAGCAACATTGCTCCCGCCCTTGCGTCCGCGGGCGACGATATATGGAACATCGAGCTGCATAATAAGCTCTTTGCTCTGCACAACGTTAACAAAGCCGACGGGCGCGCCGATAATAAGCGCGGGCTTTACCATTTTGCCTTGGCTTATCAGCTCGTGCAGACGCAGCAGTGCCGTTGGTGCGTTGCCTATAGCGAAGATAAAGCGCCGCTGCATTGCCGCTGCCTTGCTTATGGCGCAGGCGGCGCGGGTAGTACCGCTTTGCTCTGCCGCGAGGGCAACATCCTCGTCGGACATGAAGCAAAGCACCTCACTGCCGAGCTTTGACAGTGCAGCCTTGCTTATGCCCGCCTTTGCCATGCGAGTATCGGTCACGATGGGAACACCCTCATGCAGAGCGGAGGCAGCAAGCTTCTCAACGTTTTCAGAAAAGCAGAGGTTATCAAGGTAATCAAAATCCGCCGTTGTGTGGATAACGCGCTTGATGATATGGGAGTAGCGCGGGTCGGCGCTGTGGGGAAGCTCGGCTTCGATCATATCAAAGCTGAGCTTTTCAATCTCGGCGGGGCTTAAAGCCTTGTACTCAGCGCTCAAAACTCAATGCCCTCCCTTGCGTCCACGCCGCGCTCATAGGGGTGACGTAAACTGCGTATTTCGGAGATATAGTCGGCGGCGGATAGCATTGCCTTGGTGGGGTTCCTGCCCGTCAGCACCAGCTCCAGTTCGCGCGGCTTATCGCTAAGAAGCTTGTCTATAACAGCGCGGTCAACAGCGCCGTTTTCATAGGCAGAGGTCGCCTCGTCGATTATCAGAAGTCCGCAAGCGCCGCTTTCGGCGGCTTTTACGGCTTTGGTCAAATTCGCATCGTTCTCCATGCGGCACGCCGCCCTTTCCGCCTCTGACATACTTTTCCAAAACCCGTAGTCGCGGCTGCACCGAAGCACTTCTATTTCGGGAATATGCGCAAGGCTATGCAGCTCGCCGGTGTCTCGTCCCTTTGAAAGCTGAACGATAATAGCTTTCCCGTTATGACCGGCAAAGCGAAGTGCAAGCCCCAATGCGGCGGTGGTTTTGCCCTTACCGTCGCCTGAATAAAGATGTATCAAACCAATCATAGCCCTTCCTCAAGAATACGATAAATCATTTGCATATCAAGGTTTTCACGCAGACAGTCGGCGAGCCTGTCATATTCCTGCTGCCTGTGAGCGGCGTAATCATCCACCCGAATGCAGGAGCGCGCAATACGCTTTCGGTCACAAAGTGAGAAGAGCAAACGCTTGCGAAAATCGTCGCTGTCAAAAAGTCCGTGCAGGTAGCTGCCGCATACATTGCCGCGAACACAGCCGTCAAAGCTGCCGTCAGCAAGCTTTATAAAGGGTGCAGCGCCCTTTAACAGCGTGCTTTTGCCCATATGGATCTCGTAGCCCGAAAGCTCCGCGCCAATCAAACTATCAAAGGGAGCAGCGGCGTTTATAACGCTGCCTTGTGAGCGTGCACAATGCTTTTCTGCGCAAAACTCTGTGCGTATGGGAAGAAGCCCCAGCCCTTGAACAAAGCCGCCGCCTTCAACGCCTGTTTCGTCGCGCAGGCTTTCGCCAAGCATTTGATAGCCGCCGCATATTCCGATTATGGGAGTGCCGTGCGCTGCAAAATGGAGAAGGCTTTTGTCAAGCCCGGTATTTCTAAGCCAGAGCAGGTCTGCAATTGTGCTTTTGCTGCCGGGGAGGATTATCAGGTCGGGAGCGAGCAAATCAGAAGCTGCCTGAATGTAGCGAACGGCAACACCTTTTGAAGCGGCGAGAGCCGATAGGTCTGTGAAATTTGCCATACGCGGCGTGCGGATAACGGCAATATCAAGCGCCGCCTGTGCGCTTGACTCCAGGCGTCTGCTCTGGCTGTCCTCATCGTCAATATCAAGAGAAAGCATTGGTATTACGCCGGCTACGGGTTTTTTGGTTATCTCCTCAAGCATTGCAAGACCCGGGCGCAGGATCTCGCGGTCGCCGCGAAATTTATTGATTATTAATGCCTTTACTATACTGCGCTCGTCGTCAGTCAGCAGCATCAGAGTACCCGCAAGCTGAGCAAAAACGCCGCCGGGGTCAATATCACCAACGAGCAGCACCGGAGCTTTCGCCATGCGCGCCATGCCCATGTTAACAATATCGTTTTGCTTGAGGTTGATCTCCGCGGGACTGCCCGCGCCCTCGATTACGATATAGTCGTTTTCTGCGGCAAGGGCTTCGTATGCTGCCATGATTTCGGGAATAAGCTCTCGCTTATAGTTATAATAGGTCGCCGCGGTCATATTGCCGCGCACCCTGCCCATAACGATAAGCTGCGAGCCGCAGTCCGTTGTAGGCTTCAAAAGAATGGGGTTCATCTCGACGCGAGGCTCAAGTCCGGACGCCTCCGCCTGTACTGCTTGAGCGCGCCCAAGCTCCAGACCCTCTGCCGTGACGAATGAGTTTAGCGCCATGTTCTGCGACTTGAAGGGCGCGACGCGGTATCCGTCCTGCATCAGAACGCGGCAAAGCCCGGCTGTCAGCACGCTTTTGCCCACGTTGGACATAGTGCCTTGTATCATGATCGCCTTAGCCATTTAACACCTCGCTTATCTCCGATAACAGCAGTGTATTGCCCTCGCGCTGCGAAACGCAAACGCGAAAATAGGAGGAGTCCAAAGCTTCAAAGTTTTCGCAGCTTCTTATTAGTATTCCCCGCGCGAGCAGCAATTGAAAAATATCCATGCTGTGTCTGCAAAGTAAAAAATTAGCCGACGAGGGGAAAACGCTTACGCCAAGACTTTCAAGACCTGCGCGCAGATATTCGCGCTCTTTTGCAATCAGAGCTTTAGTGCGCTCGGTGTAGTCCCGACAGTTGAGAGCAGAAAGCCCGGCTGCTTGAGCAACGGAGGAAACGCTCCAGCTTTGTCCGCATTCACTTACTCGGCGAAGAATATCCTCGTTGGAACAGAGCATATAGCCGAGCCGCAGCCCCGCCATGGCATAGAGCTTGGTGAAAGCGCAAATCACCACAAGCGCGGGACTTTCAAGCTGCGCGGACATCGACTCCGCGTTTATAAAAGGCAGAAAGCATTCGTCCACCGCCAGCACAGCGCCTACCTGCTCGCAGCGGCGCAAAATCGCCGTAAGCAGGGCAGGGTCGGCCAAAGCGCCGTTGGGATTGTTAGGATTGCAGATAAACACCAGCCGGACATCGCCGCTTATGTCATCAAGCACCGCATCCGTGAGCACAAAGCCCGTATCGGCGCAAAGCGTGTGACGTTTGATATCCGCGCCGCACAGTCGCGCCGCCCTGTCATACTCTGAAAAGCTCGGAGCCAGAGTCAGCACCGTTTTGGGTTTTAGTGCCATACATAGACGCAAAATGATATCCGCCGCGCCGTTGCCGCAGAGAATATGCGAGGCATCAATGCCGTGCTGCGCCGCCAGAGCTTTGCGCAAAGCGCGGCACTCGCTGTCCGGATAGGCGGAGAAGTCTGCGGCATTTTGCCGTATCGTCTCAATGACCTCGCGCGGCATACCGAGAGGATTTAGGTTTACGGAGAAGTCGTGGCGGATATTGGAGCTGCCGTAAATATCTCCGCCGTGCGCGTATCGGTTCATGTTTACCTCCGACCTAGTAGATTGCGCAGCGGAATGCAAGCGCGATTATGAGCATAAATGCGGAGCTTAACAGCATCAGCTTGTTGGCGCGGGAAATGTCTCCCGCTTCGACCGCGCGCAGATCGTCTCCGATATATTTGCGCTCTGTAAGCTTTCCGCCGTAGACGGCAGGTCCGCCGAGGCGGATATTAAGCGCTCCCGCACAAACAGACTCCGTTTGCCCGGAGTTGGGACTTTCGTGGTTTTTTCGGTCGCGCCGAAAAACGCGCCACGCGCCGCGTGCGTCATAGCCGAGCAGAAAAGCGGCGGCAAGCATCAGCAGAGCCGAAAGCCGCGATGGGATAAGGTTTGCAGCGTCGTCCGTCTTTGCCGCTGCGCGTCCGAAATCTATGTATCGTTCCGATTTATAGCCGAGCATGGAGTCCATAGTATTAATCGTTTTGTAGGCAAGCCCACCCAAAGGTCCGAGCAGCATGATATAAAACAGCGGAGCTATAACGCCGTCGGAGGTGTTTTCAGCAACGCTTTCAACCGCCGCTTTGGACACGCCGCTTGCGTCAAGCGCCTGAGTATCGCGCCCTACTATCATGGAAAGGGCGCGGCGCGCACCGTCAAGCTCGCCTGCCTTCAGCTTGTAATAAACCGCCATGCTCTGGCGGCAAAGCTCGCGTCCGGCAATTAGCTGCCAGAGCAGCAGAGACTCCACGGCAGCGCCGAAATAAGGGCTTAAATAATACGCGCCGTGCAAGATGACGGCAGCGGGGAGCAGGACTGTTAAGAGAGCTGTGAGAACCAAAATGCGCCCGCCGGCTCTGAGATTATTTGCAAAGGTCTTGCGCAGACGGTTTTCCAAGGCGGAAATCAGCTTGCCGATTAAGATGATTATGTGCAGCCGCTTGGGATCACCGAAAACAAGGTCGAGAAAAACTGCCAGAAGCAGCGCAGCACAGTGATACAGGCGCAGATCAAGGTAGATGTCTATCAAAGATATTTGCCCCCGATCACGTCAAAGGAAAGCTCGCCATCAAGCTTACAGTCACAGGCGATGACGGCGCAGTTGTCGATGCTGTATTCATAAAAATCACGCTTAATTGCGTTAAAGCGCTCAAGCAGAGCCATAATAACTCCCCCGTGAACCACAAAAGCGAGTGCTCCACCGTCGGAGTGCTCACGCACAGCCTGTTCAAAGGCGGTGCAGACGCGGTTTTTAAAGCCCATCACATTCTCGCCGCCGGGAATATCACCGATGCAGCCCTCGTCAACAAAGCGGCGGTATTCCTCATCGTCTATCATATCCTCGGCACTTCGCCCCTCAAGGCGGCCGAAATCGCATTCGTGCAGCTCGTCAATTACTATTCTTTCACGTCCGGGAAAGAGAATATCCGCCGTCTGGAGGCAGCGGGTGAGGGGACTGCAAAAGATTATGTCAACCTCTGGTGCAATTGTGTTTTTTGCGGTTTCAACGCCCAAATCGCTCAAAGGCATATCGGTTAGTCCAAGATAGCGACCCTGTACGTTCCACTCTGTATTTCCGTGACGAATTAAATACACTAACATTATGTTAACCCCTTTGCTGAATTTCCAATTACTGTGCCTACGAGAACAAGTATTTCGCAGATTTGAAGAAAGTAGCCCGCCGTGTCGCCTGTTACGCCGCCGAATTGACGCGAGCTTTGAGCCTTATATATAAAGCACCAAGCCGCGCATAGCACAATGCAGCAGACACCGCCTATGGGGGAGATAAACACCATACCCGCTGAGCAAAGTGCCGCCGCTATGAGCATAGCCGCCGCTGCCGGAGCTTTATTCATGCCGCTTGTATAATCAGCGAGCATACCGCTGCCGCGCGCGTTTGGAAGAAGCGTTGCCAGCAGGGCTGACAGTGCGCGGGAGAGTACAAAGCCGATGCAGACAAGCAGGCAGTCTGCTTTGCATTCATATAGCAGCGCCAGTTGCAAAATAAAATACACGCAGCATTTGATGGCAGCAAAAGCACCGATGTGACTATCTTTTAGTATGCTCAGCTTTTGCTCTTTACTCTTGTGTGAGGCAAGAGCGTCGCAAACATCACAAAAACCGTCCATATGGATGCCGCCTGTTACAGCTATGGGCAAAAAAACTCCGACAGCGGCAAACAGCAGACGGCTAAAGCCCAAGGCATTGCATAAAGCCGACCACGCATACAAAAGCGCTCCTATAACAATGCCGACCAGCGGAAGAAAGCAGAGAGCGTAACGCATATTTTCCCCCGACCACTCAAAGCGCGGCATGGGAATTACGGAGTATGTGGAAAAGGCTATGGCGGCGGTTTTAAACGGGTTCATGTCAGATCTCCTTGTGACGCGGCAAAGCCGTGCGCCGCGGCGTATTCCTGCGATTTTGCGGCAAAGCGTTCGGCAGCCTCGGGACAGGCGGGAAAAAACAGATGGGGAAAGCCCGCGTACAGCGTTTCGCCGGTATGAACGCAGGGGTATAGAGTATTGCCGCTCGCTTTTACAGCGGTGAAGCCCTCGCCGCTGTCGGTGCTGTCCCAATAATGGAACTCATGAGAGCGCAGCTCGTCGCCCTTTTTGCACAGCAGGCTGTCCTTCTCGGCGCGAAGCGTTATATAGCCAAAACGTTTGAGCGATTTTGTTTCAAAGGCTAGGGCGGGGATGGCGCCGACCATTGCATGACCGTCCAGACGCTTATGAAGATACATAAAGCCCCCGCATTCGGCAACAGTCGGCATACCGCTGCTGATGGCGTGCCTTATCTCGGAAAGCATGGAACTGTTAGCGGAAAGCTGCGCAGCATAAAGCTCCGGATAGCCGCCGCAAAGATAAAGACCGCCCGCGCCCTGCGGCAGCGACACATCGTGAAGCGGGGAAAAGAAGGCTAGCTCGCAGCCGAGCGCTTCTAGTGCAAGCAGGTTTTCTTCATACAGAAAGCAGAAAGCCTCATCTCGTGAGACGGCAATTCTGACCCTGTGGCGCGGCTTTTCCGGCTCAGGCTCAAGCTCCGGCAGGGGAGGAGCAGAGGCGGCAAGCTCCAAAACTCCGTCAAGCTCAATGCTTCGCTCGGCAAGCTCTCCGAGTAGCCCTAATCGGCGCTGTAGCTCTGCCTTGTCATAGTCTGTTGCAAGACCCAGATGGCGAGAGGGAAAAACAAGCTCCTCATGCTTAGGCAGAAAGCCAAGCTGGAGAAGCCCTGCGCTTTCCGCAAGCTTTTTCATATGGGGATACATTTTATCGTTCAAGCCGCTGAAGATAACGCCTTTTATGCCGCTGTCGCGCTTAAAGCTTTTAAAGCCTCGCATGATTGCCCCTGCGGAGGCGCTCATACCGTTCGCCTGCATGACTAAAATAGCGGGAGTTTTTGTTTTTAGGGCGACCTCATAGCTGCTGGCGTTCGTTGTTGAGCCAAGACCGTCATAGTAGCCCATAACGCCTTCTATTATTGCAAGCTCATGTCCGTTTTGGGTCAAAAGGCTGCGGTTAAGCCCCTCGGTGTCAAGAAAAAAGGGGTCAAGGTTTCGCGTTTGCAAGCCCATAAGCTCTCGATGGAAAATAGGGTCGATGTAATCAGGTCCGCATTTAAATGAGCAAAGGTCGAGTCCGCGCTTACGGAAGGCGGCAAGCAGCGCCAATGTAACGGTGGTCTTTCCGCAGCCGCTGCTTGTGCCGGCGATGAGAACTCTATTCATTCGCACCTCCCGAAGAAATTATGTAAACTGAATTGTCGGCAAGCATCATGTGCATTCCGCCACACTTTTTCCCGTGAGAGGCGGAGACTTGAAGCACCTCGGCGCTAAGTCCGGCGTTTTCGAGCGCGTCAATCGCGGCAGCCGCGCTTTGCGGTGAAACGGCGCTAATAACGATTTTTGCCTTAGCGTTTTTCTCTAACGCAGCGCGGACAATCTCCTCAGTCCATCCGCTGCTTCCGCCTATGAAAACGCGATCCGGGGCGGGGAAGCTCTCGAGCGCGTCGGGCGCAATGCCTTTTGTTATATAAGCGTTGCCTATGTGGAAGGCATGACAGTTTGCGGAGCTTTGCTGAACCGCGGCTTCGCTCATATCGAGGGAAAACACCCGTCCCTCATAGGCGGCAAGCGCCATTTCGACCGTAACTGAGCCTGTGCCGCAGCCGATGTCCCAGCAGGTGTCATTGATACGCAAAGCAAGAGCGGACATGATGGCGGCACGCACGACGCTTTTCGTCATGGGCAGACCCTCCGCGCGCAGAAACTCTCCGTCGGAAATGCCGACGCGCATACGGTCATCGTAATTGGGATTTTCGATTATAAGCACCGTGAGAGGGCTGCATCTGTGTGTAACAAGCTTTCGTATAGAAATTATGTAAACCTTTTCGTCTGCTGCGCCGAGTGCTTCGCCCACATAAACCTTCAAAGAGCCGAAGCCGCAGGCGCAAAGCTGCTCTGCAATCTCAGATACATTGCCGCCTGTCAGCACAAAGGTAAGACGGTTTCTGCGAACTGCGTCAACAACGCCGCATTCGCAGCCGTGGGCGCTTATCAGTTTGGCGCGCTCCCAGGAAAGGCGGCATTTTCCGAAGAAATAGCTTACGGAGGAAACGCCTGCAACATAGCGCACCCAGTATTCATCACAGTCATGATAGGAGGCTGCGGCGCTGTAAAAGCCGGTATCGCCTGAGACAAGGACGGCGAAAACGCTCTTATCCGAACGCGAGATTATGGCATCGACCTCATTCTTGCGGTATGCCGAGTATACCTCCTGCCCGGGCTTTTTAAACTGACTTGTCAGCCGGGGAGCGCCGATAAGAAGCTGTGCCTCGTTTAATGCAGAGAGCGCTTCGGCGGTGATTGTATCGCCGCCCATTCCGCAACCAATTATGTAAACCAGTTTCATTTAATCAGCTCTCCTATCCTTGTGATAGCCTCTTGCAGGGTGCAGCCGGACTCGTCCATAGGGCGTTTGAGGACTATTACCTCCATGCCCAGTTCCCGTGCGGCGAGCAGCTTTTCCTCAAAGCCGCCGTTTGCGCCGGAGTCCTTGGTTATGAGGATGCTTGCGTCTGACGATTTGAACATTGCGCGGTTAAGCTCACGGGAGAAGGGACCTTGCATACAGATGATGTTAGCAGCGCTAAAGCCCGCCGCAAGGCAGTCAGCCAGTGCCTGCGGCTGTGGAAGAATGCGCAGAATAACACGGCTTTCAAAGCTTTTTACAGCACAAAGCGCTCGTGCCTCTTTATATCCGAGAGAGGAAAAAATCCTGCCCTCGCGCGCGTTTAGCATGGAAATAAGCTCGGGCATATCGGCGGCAAAAGCGCAGCCCTCGGCGCATTGAGCGCCGCGCAAAACACGAATGCGCAAAAGTCCTAGCTTTTCGCAGGCTCTGCGGATATTTTCCGTGACCTCCGCGGCATAGGGGTGCGTTGCGTCGATAATAAGCCTCGGGCGCTCGGCTAAAAAGAGGGAGAGCATAGCGCCCTCATCCAGCCTGCCGATACGCATAGTGACAAGGCTAGATGTTATGTTAACCATATCCGCGCCGTATGCCGAAGCCACGCATACTATTGACGGTACCTTGTTTTCGCACAGCCAATCAGCCAGCTCCCGTCCCTCGGTAGTGCCGCCGAAAAGGATGATATCACACATTTTTATAGCCTCTGGGAGTAACCATTTTGCCGTTTATAACGCGTGTTTGTGAGTTGCCTATGAAAACGGTGCAGAACATATCAACAGGAGTGTCGCGCAGCTCGCCAAGAGTTAAAAGCTCGGAGCTTTCGCCCTCACGTCCAATGTTGCGGGAGATGCCGCAGGGTCTTTCGCTTGGGAGAAGCTTGAGCAGAATGTCGCAGGCTCTAAGCAGGTAGTCGCGGCGCCTGTTGCTGGCAGGGTTATAGATGCAAAGGCAAAAATCTGCTTGCGCGGCAAAAACCAGCCGCTTTTCGATGCTTTCCCAGGGTATCAGCATATCGCTGAGGCTGATTACCGCAAAGTCGTGCCCCAGCGGTGCGCCGAGCAAAGCAGCTCCGGACATTGCTGCCGATACTCCTGCAACAGGAATTATGTTAACCTTTTCATGCTTGACCGACAGCTCATAGATCAGTCCCGCCATGCCGTACACACCGCTGTCACCGGAGCAGATAACCGCAACGGTTTTGCCGCTCTCGGCAAGCTCAAGAGCCTTTTCACAGCGCTCAACCTCGCCGAGCATCGGAGTTTGAAAATACTCCTTATCGGGGTAGTGTGGGCGCAGCAGGTCAACGTATTTCGTGTAGCCGACGATAATGTCGCTTTGCTCAATGGAAGCGGCGGCTTCAAAGGTCATGCCGTTTTTTGCTCCCGGTCCGATGCCGACAATGTAAAGCTCATTCATCTTCGCTGCTCTCCTCCGCATTTGCCGGCTCTTTGATGGCAAGAGCCATAGTTATGCCGTCATAAATTGTTTTTCTGACAAGAAGCGTGCCGTCGCTGCCGAGTACAGCACTGCGCTCGCATACGTTGTCTATGCCCGTGATCTCAGCGACGAAATGGGAAACGGAAAACTCGCCCGGAACATCGCGCAGCTCATCAACGCTGAAAAAGCGCGCGGGAAGCTCATGTATTTTGCAAAACTCGCGCAGACCAGGCTCGTTTGCCTTTAAATCAATGCTGCAAAGCTCGCGCACCGCCAGTTCATGGCAGCCGCAGCTACGCATAAAGGCTTGAAACGCCGCTTCAAGCTCGGCGCAGCTTGTACCCTTCTTGCAGCCCACGCCCAGCGTAAGCACAGGAGGGACGAGATGCAGCGCGTCCTCCGGCGTGCCGGAAAGATAGCTAATTACAAAGTCTCCCTCGCTCATGTCATCCACCTGAACAAGCCCTTCCGGCGCAGCGCCGCCGATGGGGAAGATACTGGAAAAACGGACTGTGCCGCCGGCAAGCAGCTTTGAGGATATGTATTTGATTTTTTCGGGGTTTGCAATGCGCAGACCAATTGAGCTTGCCCATGTGTCAACTGCAAAGACGTTTTCCGTGTCCGTTGCCGTGGTTATAACGGGAGTGCCGCCCGTAAAATCCGCCAATGCAACGGCAAGGGCGTTTGCTCCGCCGATATGCCCGGAGAGAATTGGGATGGCAAATTTACCAAGCTCGTCCATAACAACAACGGCAGGGTCAACGGATTTGCGTCTAAGAAATGGAGAAATGGCTCGTACTGCAATACCCGCCGCGCCAATGAAAAT
Organism: Oscillospiraceae bacterium; assembly: GCA_018385135.1. Classification (GTDB taxonomy): domain Bacteria; phylum Bacillota; class Clostridia; order Oscillospirales; family Oscillospiraceae; genus UBA2658. The sequence goes on from JAHAWY010000062.1 coordinate 10,985, forward strand.
AAGCGAATTGCCGGATAGAAAGTGCTGTGAGGTCCATTCCATAACGCCGCCCTCATCACAGCGGGTCAGTTCCAGCTCCTGCTGCGCCGCTGCCTTGAGCCGCTCTCCAAGCTCCATACCCTTATCGGTAAACGCGATCGCGAAGATGCTCATAGTTTAAGACTCCTCCAAAACCGGGTCTTACCCGTTTACTTTTTCTTTGCCTGCCGAAACTGCGTTGAAAAATCAGCGGAATAGAGCTTTGAAAGCTCATAATCGCAGCCAAGACAATTGCCGACGACGATGAGCGCCGTTTTACTGATCCCGGAAGCCTTTGCCATTTCCGAAAGCTCTGCCACGCTGCCGCGAACGATCTTCTCATCCTCCCATGTGGCCTTATAGACGATGGCTGCCGGCGTGTCGGGAGATACGCCTCCGGAGATAAGCTCACTTGATAGCTCCCCGGTCATTGAGGCGCTTAAAAATATAACCATAGTTGCGCCGTGACGGGCAAGCTCTGCTATGCTCTCGCGCTCCGGCACGGAGGTTTTTCCTGCCATGCGGGTTATTATTACGCTTTGCGATACGCCGGGAAGCGTGTATTCCGTTTTCAGCGCCGCCGCCGCGCCGCAAAAGCTTGAAACTCCGGGACAGATGTCAAATTCAATGCCAAGTGCTTCCAGCGCGTCCATCTGTTCACGGATTGCGCCATATAGACAAGGGTCGCCCGTATGAAGGCGCACGGTCTCAAAGCCCCGGCTCTCGGCATTGCGCATTTCTGAGATAACCTCGTCAAGCGTCATTTCGGCGCTGTTTAAAACATGGCAGCCTGGTTTGGCATAATTGAGCAGCTCCGGATTTACCAGAGAACCGGCGTAAATTATTAAATCGGCTCTCTCCAAAAGCCGCAAGCCTCGCAGGGTTATCAGGTCGGGGGCTCCGCTGCCCGCGCCGACAAAATGAATCATAGCCTTAACTCCAATCCTTCAGAAGCGAATTAATCTCCGCGCTTGAGCATAAAACCATAGGGGAGGGGGAGTTTGTGAAACAGACGAAGTCAATATCAACGCCCTCCGGCACGCGTAGGTTTAAATAATACTTAATGCGTTCGCTGAGCGCGCTCATTGTGTTTTCCAAAAGCTTTGCACTGAAAAGCTTTTCCAAAGCTGCGTCTGCCGAGACGCAGGTGAGAATTTCGCGCGAGAGTGCGGCGGATGCCCCCGCTTCAAGGGCGCAGGCGGCAAGCGTTTCCATGCGACCATCGCCGTTTTTTGAGTGGGTGTTCATTAGTCCGATGCCGAGCTTGCTCAGCTTGCCGATGTGACCGACGAGCAGAAGCCTTTTAAAGCCAAGCTCAACAGCGGCGTCGATCGTGTCGCCGATGAAGTTGCTGCATTTGACGGGGTGCGTATCCAAACCGAGAGCGCCGCGGCAAAAATCCTCGCCGTAGTTGCCGGGGGTGAGGATAAGGCTGGTTTCGTGACGAGCGGCTAATTGAGAAAGCTCAAGACGTATGCTGTCTATAAGCGCTCGTTCGCTCATCGGCTCTACAATTCCGCTTGTTCCGAGAACGGACAGACCGCCCTCAATGCCGAGACGGGGATTAAAGGTTTTTTTAGCAAGCTCCGCGCCGTCGGGGATCGAGACCGTAACCGAAAGCCCGCCATTTTCACCAAGCAAATCCAAAACGGTGGTAAGCTCGCTTTCTATCATACGCCGCGGAACGGTGTTGATGGCGGCGTCGCCAACGGGTCTGTCCAGTCCCGGCTTTGTGACCGTGCCCACGCCCTCTCCGCCGAATATGGCAATGCCCTCGTCGGCGCGGCGAAGCTCCGCGCATACCAAAATGCCGTTTGTGATATCGGGGTCGTCTCCGCTGTCTTTCCGAACGGCAAATTTAGCAAAATCCTTGTCGTGGGCAATTAAAAGCGTGTCAAGAGTCAGAGCTTTTCCCATGGGCGTTGATATGGAGACGGAGCTTGGCGTTTCTCCTGTAAGCAGTGCAAGCGCCGCCGCCTTTGCCGCTGCCGACGCGCAAGAGCCTGTTGTATAGCCGCAGCGCAGAAGCTTTTTATTTACAAGGCGTTTTTCGTCCATAGTAAGCTCCGTGAATGAATAATTGTGTCAATGCACCGCAAGCCGCCGAGCATTGAATAAGTGCATAATTCTATATCTGACCAATTTACATTATGGTGCTCGAACTTGTCAATGTCAAGCTCACAGATTGACTTTGGGGGAAAACAATGCTAGAATATGGAATAATCAAAACTTTGGAGCAGGTCATGGAAGCCGGGTGAAATTCCCGCGCAAGCCCGTTGCCGTAATTCGTTTAACTGTGAGCATATGTCACTGACATTCAGTTGGGAAGGCGCTCTCGGTCGGCGTAGCCAGACGATAAGCCGGAATACTTGCCTGCTCCCGCGCTTACGCGTTGGGGCTTCGATTTTGCGGTCACCGAAATCGGGCTAATAGCTGTTGGGGTCATCGCTTCGATGACCGCTTCGGTGCTGCTTTTGCGAGAGGAGTATGCCTCTCGCAAAAAGTCCTGCGTGGAAAGCCTGCGGCTTTCCATTTTTTCGTTTAAGGAGAAAAAGATGCGCACTGACGACTCGATAAAAAACTATAAACGCGCTGCGAGAAAATGCATTAGCTTTGCGATTGTTCTTTCAGTGTGCCTGCTGCTTCTTGCTGTTGCCTCGGTTGGGCTTGGGGCAATGAAGCTTTCCTTTGGCGACGTGCTTTGTGTTATTTGGGGAAAGCTTACGGGAAACGCGGCGCTATATTCCGATATCAAGGCAGGGGAGGCTGCCGTTGTGTGGGATATTCGCCTGCCGCGCATTCTTTGCGGTGCACTGGTTGGCGCGGGGCTTTCCGCTTCCGGTGTTATCTTTCAGTCCATTCTGCAAAACCCGCTTGCCGACCCCTATACTCTCGGCATCTCAACAGGCGCGGCTTTTGGCGCGTCTCTGGCAATTATGCTTAATCTGCTGCTTGGCGTTTTTATGCCGATACCTTTGTTTGCGCTTGCTTTTGCGCTGCTTACTCTGGCGGCTGTCATTGCAATTTCTATTCGCGGAGGAGGGCTTGTCAGTTCCAATCTAATCATTGCAGGCATTATCGTCAGCTCCATTTTGTCCGCGGGCATAAGCTTTATGAAAATGCTGGCGGGAGAAAACGTCAGCGCCATCGTCTTTTGGATCATGGGCAGTCTCGGCTCAAAACACTGGAGCGACGTTGCGCTTCTTGCGCCTGTCGTGCTAGTGGGCATAGCCTTGTCGCAGTGCTTCGCCTCTGACCTGAACCTGATGGCACTCGGCGGCGATACTGCGCAGACGCTGGGTGTTAACGTAAAGCGCGTGCGGCTTATGTATCTGGTAATAGGCTCTGCGATAACAGCGGTCTGCGTTTCCGCTTGCGGCGTTATCGGTTTTATAGGACTTGTTGTGCCGCATCTTCTGCGTTTTTCCCATACGCCGGATAACAGGCTGCTCCTGCCGCTGTCCTCGCTTTTGGGTGCGCTGCTGCTGATGGCGGCGGACAATGTGACGAGGCTTATTTCAAACGGCGAAATACCTGTCGGCGTTTTGACGACGCTTTTCGGCGGACCGTTCTTTATATGGATTTTCATTAGGCGAAGGAGGCTTGAGAGCAATGGCTGATTTGCTTGAGCTTCGAGGAGTGTCCTTCGCATACGGCAAAAACGAGGTGCTGAAAAACATATCATTTTCCGCGAACGCGGGCGAATATCTCAGTCTTTTGGGTGTCAACGGCAGCGGAAAAACAACGCTTTTGGGACTTCTTGCCGGCTTTATCCGGCCGAACAGCGGAGAGATAAGGCTTTTAGGCAAAAGCCTTAGGCGTATCGGCTTCAGAGACAGGGCAAGGCTTATCGCGGTTGTTACGCAGAGCGCGGAACTGAGTTTTCCTTTTTCCTGCCTTGAGATCGTGCTGATGGGGCTGAATCCTCATATGGGACGCTTCCAATCCGTTTCCGATGAGCAGCTTGAAGCGGCGCGGCAGATTATGGAAGGCTGTGATGTTTGGCGCTTTGCAGATAAGCCGATCACGGAGATATCCGGCGGAGAGCGGCAGCGCGTGCTGCTTGCGCGGGCGCTTTTGCAGTCGCCAAAGCTGCTGCTGCTCGATGAAGCTATGAGCGAGCTGGATGTTGCCGCAAAATGCGCTATGATGAAGCTTCTGCGAGCCAGAGTTGAGCAGGAGCAGCTTTGCGTCATCGCCGTGCATCACGACCTTTCAACCGCATATCGCTATTCTGACCGCGTATGCGCGCTGAAAAACGGCGAGATCTATGCAGACGGACCGCCGAGCAGCGTTATGGATGAGAGCTTTTTTCAAAGCGTCTTTTCTGTAAATGCGGAGATTATTGAGCACAAGGGTTTTATAATAAACGATAATATTTAAGAGAAATTGGAGGAGAAAAAATGAAAAAACTCAAAGTATTGTTGGCTATGGTGCTGGCGCTGGCAATCTGCCTTGCTTTTTGCGCCTGCGCAAAGACAACCGAGCAGCCCCAAAGCGATGACATAAGCGGTGAGGAAAACTCCGCGCAGCCCACAGCTTTGGGCGACCCCGAAAAGAAGGCTATTCTTGTTGTCAGCTTCGGCACAAGCTATAACGAGACCCGCGCCGTAACCATCGAAGCAATTGAAAACGCAATTACCGCTGAGTTTACAGACTTTGATGTGCGCCGCGCCTTTACAAGTCAGATCATTATTGACAAACTCGCCTCCCGCGACGGTCTGGAGATAGACAATGTTGCCCAGGCGCTTGAACGCCTTATTTCTGAAGGCTACGGCACATTGGTCGTTCAGCCTACGCATATAATGAACGGTTATGAGTACGACGAGATGCTTGAGAATATTGAGCCTTATAAAGACAGCTTCGTTAACCTCGCCGTCGGACAGCCGCTTCTCAGCTCCGACGATGATTACACCGCCGTTGCCGAAATGCTGGCAGCCGAAACCGCAGAATATGACGCAGATAACAGCGCTGTCGTTTTCATGGGTCACGGCACTGAGCACGCCGCAAACAGCAGCTATGCCCAGCTTCAGCAAAAGCTGCTTGATCTGGGATATGATAACTACGTCATAGGCACGGTTGAAGCCGCGCCCTCTCTTGAGGACGTAATGGAAAAATGCGAGGAGCTTGGCGTTTCCAAGGTCGTGCTGCTGCCCTTTATGATAGTTGCCGGAGATCATGCCAATAACGACATGGCGGGCGATGAGGAGGGCTCATGGAAAACCGAATTCAAGGCGGCTGGCTATGAGGTGGAATGTGTGCTTCGCGGCGTTGGCGAATATGAAGCTGCCCAGAAGCTGTTTGTTGAGCACACACGCGAGGTCGTTGAGTCTTTGGGCTAAGGGGACGGATATTGCTATGAAAAGAAAAATCCTTGTGCTGCTTTTAGCGGCAATAATGACGCTCAGCATCTTCAGCGCCTGCGGAGCAAAGCCCGAAGGCTCTGGCACAGCGCAAAACGATGCGGAGATAAGCTTTGTTGATGACGACGGCAACCAAATCAGCCTTGACGCTCCGGCAGAACGCATTATTTCCTTTTACTCTGCGCATACGGAAAACCTCTACTCTCTCGGTGCGGGAGATAAGCTAATAGGCGGTCATACGACCTGCGTTTACCCCGCTGAGGCAGCGGAGAAGGCTATTTATGACTACAAAGGCGACCCTGAATATGTTATTGCAGCGCAGCCTGATGTTGTTGTTATCCGCCCGCACATTGCCCGTTCCACGCCGGAGTATTTTGAAACACTGAAAAATGCCGGGATAATAGTTGTTTCGCTTTATCCGGAAAGCTTTGACGACTTTCCGCAATACATAGAAAAGCTTGCCTTGCTCACAGGTACGCAAGAGCGTGCCGATGAGCTGCTTGAGAAGTTTTATGAGGATTTGAACGCCATCCATGAGCTGACCTCGCTCGTTGACGATAAGCAGACGGTGTTTTTCGAGGCAACAGAGCAAAATATCCGCACCGTCGCTGAGGGCAGTATGCCCGACAGGGCAATCGAATACGCCGGCGGCATTAACCTTGCCGAGGGTGCCAAGCCCATGACCGAGGGCAGCTCCATTGCCGAATTTGGCGAGGAAAGGGTTCTGGCTCGCGGTGATGAAATCGACGTTTATGTTTCCCAGCGCGGAGCGATGAATTCCGGCGGCAATTTGATTTCCATCGGCGAGCGCCCGGGCTTTGATACTGTTAAAGCCGTTGAAGACGGCAGGGTTTTCCTAATCAACGAAAAGCTCATCTCCTCGCCGACTTTCCGCTATTACAAGGGCGTAAATGAGCTTGCGCGCTATATGTATCCCGAACTGTTGGACGATACCTCCGTTTTTGATATTGACGAGCCTGCCACACGAAGGCAATTCGCAAGCATGGTAGTGCGTACGCTGCACATACCCGTGTATGTACCCAGCTCCTCTAAGTATTACCGGGAGGAGCGCGACACGCATACCTATGGTATGTTTGAGGATGTTCACTGGCAGGAGGAGGACTTTGACTACATCGAAACCGCCGTTTACACGGGCTATCTTTCATGGCGCAAGGGCGAGGACGGTTTGGAATATTTTGACCCGGACACGATAGTTACCCGCGAGGAGCTTGCAAAAACAGTGTTTATCGCCGGAGATTTTTCCTCTGGCGAAGCTCATAAGGCTATTGCCGACCTTGATAGCTGCGAAAACGCGCGTATAGTTCAAACGCTTGTTGACTGCGGCGTGTTTGAGCTTACGGCGGACGGCTGTTTTGAGCCGCAAAGAGAGCTTAGCTGCCGCGAGGTGCTTTCGGCGCTTGCTTTCATTAATAAATAGCATAAAGCGGTACGCTAAAAGCGTACCGCTTCTTTTATCGCGCCTGTCTTATCATTTCGTGCCGCAGGCGGCATATAATGCGCTTTTCCAAGCGACTTATGTAGGATTGGGAGATGCCCATGATATCGGCGACCTCCTTTTGCGTATACTCATGCGAGCCGCATAGTCCGAAGCGCATCACGATTATGCTGCGCTCGCGGCTGTCCAGACTGTCCACTGCCTCCATGAGCATTTTGCGGTCTGCGTCCTCCTCAAGCGGTCGAGATATCTCGTCGCCGTCCGTTCCCAAAATGTCCGATAATAGCAGCTCATTTCCGTCCCAGTCTGTGTTTAGCGGCTCGTCGAGCGAGACTTCTGATTTTTGCGAGCTGATTTTGCGCAGATACATCAATATTTCGTTTTCCACGCAGCGCGAGGCATAGGTGGCAAGCTTAATGTTCTTGTCGCCCTGAAAGGTGTTTATCGCCTTGATAAGCCCGATAGTGCCTATGGATATGAGATCCTCAAGACCAACTCCGGTGTTTTCAAAGCGGCGAGCTATGTATACAACAAGCCTGAGATTATGCTCAATCAAAAGCTTCTTTGCCTGCTCGTCGCCAAAGCCGAGTGCTTCAAGCGCCTGCTGTTCCTCAAGCTTTGGCAAAGGCGCGGGGAGTATGTCGCTGCCGCCTATGTAATGCAAGCCGGGAGGTTGACATAATCCTACTTTTTCCAGCACAAGCCTAATTGCGCTTACTATGTTTGATGTAAAACGAATTCTTTTTTCCTCCATGTTTTTCCCCCTGAGTGTGCTCATATTTCCTTTATATATTGAGCAAATAATTGAATGCTTTTAAACTACCGCCGAGAATTCGCCGTTGCTGCTCATTTTTGTTGACGAAAGCCCCACCAAAAGATTATCTCTTTTTTTGCCTCCAAGTGATAGTGCGTCCGGTCTGAAAACCGGCAGAAGCCCTGAGCTTACGCCTACGGCGTTGTAGGGCACAAGGCGAAAGCGTGATTTTAGCGGTTCGTAGCCCGACAGCGCCTGCAAAAACTCCGTTGCTCCAAGCTCCAGCGCCGCGAAGCACTCCTCCGGCAGAAGCTGTTTGGCAAGCTCCGCCCCCGCCACCATTACCGGCAGACCGCTGATAGGGTCATAAAGCTCGTTGCCCGTGTCGCGCAGGGCGTTAAAGCTCACCGTTTTGCCGCATAAGCTAAGGCTGACAGACAGTGTTTCCCGCGCGCGTCGGCGCTCCAAACGATTAAACACAAGCGTTATGATAAAATAGCTTGCGCCAAAGGATAGCACCAGTGTTTTCATGGAAGCGCCTATGAAAAATCCGTCTGAAACCAAGCCGCCGGATAGCAGAGATGCCCCCATAACTGCCCCGCCGAAGCAGGCGGATACGGCAAGAAAAGCGAAAAAAGGTCTTAACAGCCGTTTGGCATTTCCGAAGGCTACAAGCGTGATAGCCGCACCCAGACAAAGCTTCATTACGGGCGATGCCAGAGCGCGCAGCGACGGCAGCAGAATAAGCACGGAATAGAGCGCTCCGAGCGCGGCGGCGAGCACGAAGCGAATACGCTTTAAGGGCAGAGCGCAAAGCTTTGCGGTTGCCAGAACGATGAAGTAATTTATCACCAGGTTCAGCAGAAACATTTCGTCCACATATATCGTTTTCATATTCAAATTATATTGGACAAGGAAGGAAAAATTCGTTGCATCGGGTCGCTGATAAAAAAAGTCCCGCAGGCGTTGACCTGTGGGACTTTTTGTGTGTGATACCGTTCAAAAACGGCTTATTTTAGCTGCCATATACGCTCGGCATACTCCGAAACCGCGCGGTCGGCGGCAAATATGCCGCTGCGTGCAATGTTTCGCAGGGAAATCGCAGCACGCTTTCTATCGTCGGCGAGAGCTTCATACAGCCGCGTATGCGTTGTAGCATAGCTGTCGAAGTCTGCCAGCAGCATATATTCATCGCCGCCGTAAACAAGGCGGGAAACGAGGTCGGAATAGCTCTTTCCATCTCTAAAGCCCTTGCTGAAACGGTTCAGCACCCTGTGGATGCGGCGGTCGTTTTCATAAAGCTCTGTGGGGGAATAGCCGCGGCGCTTTAAAGCTGCCACCTCGTCGGCGTGCAGACCGAATAAAAACATATTCTCATCGCCCAAGCGCTCGTGCATCTCCACATTTGCGCCGTCAAGCGTGCCGATGGTTATAGCACCGTTTAGCATTAGCTTCATGTTGCCCGTGCCGCTTGCTTCCTTTCCTGCGGTGGATATCTGCTCGGAAACCTGCGCGGAGGGCATCAGCTTTTCGGCAACGGAAACACGGTAGTTTTCAACGAAAACCACCTGCAGCTTACCCTTGCAAAGCGGGTCGTTGCTGATATCGTCCGCAATAGAACAAAGCAGGCTTATGATGCGCTTTGCAACAACATAGCCGCTGGCGGCTTTCGCGCCGAAGATAAAGCAGCGGGGAAGAAACTCGGCGTTGGGGTCGTCGTGGATGTGCTGCTGAAGATGCGTAATGAGCATTGCGCACAGAAGCTGGCGCTTATATTCGTGCAGACGCTTGACCTGAACATCAAAGATGGCATTGGTATCAATCGCCATGCCGCCCTGCCGGAGCAGATACTGCGCAAAGCGCTCTTTGTTGCGGAGCTTGATTTCCTCAAGCTCTGAAAGAACCCTTTCGTCTGTGTCAAAACGCTCAAGTTCTTTTAAAAGCTCAGGCTTTGTAAGGTAGTCATCGCCGCCCAAAAGACGGACGATTAGCCCGTGCAGCTCCGGGTTTATCTGAGAAAGCCAGCGACGGTGATCGATGCCGTTGGTGACATTCTCAAACTTTTCGGGATACTGCGAGCAGATATCGCGGAAAAGGTCGTTACGCAGAATGTCGCTGTGGAGCGCGGAAACGCCGTTTACCCTGCGGCAGACCGCCAAACAGATGTTTGCCATGTGTACCCGTCCGCCCTCAATGATGAGGTTGCGCAAAATGGCGTCGTCGTTGCCGGCGAAGGTTTCAACGAGATATTTACGGTAGCGCGAATCCAGCTCTCGGATTATCTGCCAGATGCGAGGAAGCTGGCGTGCGATCAGCTCCTGCGGCCAGCATTCCAGAGCCTCGGACATAACGGTGTGATTGGTGTAGGCAACGCAGGAGGAAACAATGTTCATTGCCTCGTCCCATCCTAGTCCGTCCTCATCCATGAAAATGCGCATCAGCTCCGGGATTATCATTGTAGGATGCGTGTCATTGATTTGGAAAATGTGGTGTTCGGCAAAGCTGCGAACGTCGCCGTAGCGCTCGCGGTGTTTTTTTACGACTGATTGCGCTGTCGCCGAGACAAAGAAATACTGCTGCTGGATGCGCAGAGTTTTACCCTCGATGTGCTCATCGGCGGGGTAGAGGACTTTGGTGATGACCTCCGCTTTGGTGCGCTCCTCCATTGCCTTGACATATTCGCCGCCGGAAAACAGACCCATATCAAGAGAATGAGGAGACTCTGCATCCCACAGACGCAGGAGGTTGACCCTGTCCGTGCCGTAGCCGCTGATGAGCATATCACGCGGGAGAGCGCGAACGGAGGTATAGTCTTTTATAGTCGTTGTGCAGCGACCGTTATAGTCCCAGTTTTCCTCGACAACACCGCCAAAGCGCACCTCAACCGCGTCATCGTAGCAGGGAACAAGCCAGTTGTCGCGGGAAATATCCCATTTATCAGAGCGTTCGACCTGCTTGCCGTCTATAATCTCCTGTCGGAACATACCAAGCTCATAGCAAAGCGAATAACCGGTTACGGGCAGGTCGAGCGTAGCTGCGCTGTCTGCGTAGCAGGCGGCAAGACGACCCAAGCCGCCGTTTCCGAGTCCCGCGTCCGGCTCTGCCTCAAAAACATCGGCAGGCTCGAAGCCAAGCTCCTCAATGGCAGCCCAAAGCTCGTCGAGTATGTTGAGGTTGAAAGCGTTTTTAGCCAGCGAGCGACCCATAAGAAACTCCATTGAAAGATAATGAAGCTCGCGCTCGTCCTTTGCGTGGCGGGCGGTTCGCTGACGGGCAATTTGCTCACGAATTAGAATGGCGCAGGCGGAAAACAGCTCGTTTACGGTCGCCTCCTCTGCTGTAACTGCAAAATGTGCGCCCAGCTTATCCCGAAGCTGCATTGACAGCTCGTTTTTCTTTTCAACGTTCATAGTTTTTATCCTTTCAATGCGGGGAGACGGCGCTCACGCACCGTCACTTGCTTCTATTGCGTGATTTTTCTGTATACATCTATATATTCTTTTGCCGAGCGAGACCAACCGAGATCCTCTGTCATGGCGCGCTTCATAAGCGAACGCCACTGCTCCTTGTTGTAGTATACGCCCACGGCGTAGTCCACCGTGCCAAGAAGCGCGTCGGTTGAGTAGTCTCCAAAGGAAAAGCCGTTGGAGTTGTCCAGCGGATAGGGACGAACGGTATCACGCAGCCCGCCGACGGCGTGAACAACAGGCAGCGTGCCATAGCGCATAGCGATGAGCTGCGAAAGCCCGCAGGGTTCGCTTTTTGAAGGCATAAGCAGCATATCAGCGCCCGCGTAAATCAGGCTTGCGCGCTGCTCGGAATACATTATGTTGGAGGAAACGCGACCTCTGTGCCGGTACTCCGCGTCGCGGAAGCGGTTTTCAAAAGCCGAGTCGCCGGTTCCCAGTATAACCACGCGCACACCCTTGGATACAAGAGAGTCCAGAGCGGCGGAAATAAGGTCACAGCCCTTATGTGAAACAAGGCGGGAAATGCAGGCGATGATCGGACCGTCGTCGTTTTCGTCCATTCCCAGCTCCCGGCAGAGGGCGCGCTTGCATTCACGTTTTCCCGAAAGCTCGTCTGCGGAAAACGGCTGCGGCAGATGCCGGTCGTTTTCGGGTGAAAAGCGCTGCATATCTATGCCATTTACAATGCCGGAGAATTTATAGGCGTTGTCCTCGATGACCTTATGAAGTCCGCAGGCAAAATAGGGGTTTCGCAGCTCCCACGCATAGCCGGGACTGACGGTTGTAACATAATCCGCCTTGTATATCGCGCCTTTCATAAGGTTGATGTCATTCTCATAACGGATTATTCCGCTGTCATAAAGCTCTCGCGGCAGACCAAACACATCGCCCAAGCACCATTCGATGAAGCGCCCTTGATACTCGATGTTGTGTATCGTGAAAACGGACTTTATTTCCCTGTAAAACTCCGCCTGTTCATAGCGCAGATAAATTGGGATCAGCGCCGTTTGCCAGTCGTTGCAGCTGACAATGTCCGGCTTGAAGTCAAGCAGCGGCATGATTTCCACTACAGCGCGGGAGAAAAAGCCGAAGCGCTCGCCGTCATCCGGCTCGCCATATGCCTTGCCGCGCTTAAAGTAAAACTCATTGTCAACGAAGTAATAGATAACGCCCTCATGCTCTAAGCTGTATACGCCCGCGTACTGTCTGCGCCACGAGAGATGAACGGTTGTGTAAAAAAGAAATTGCATCTTTTCGCGCCACTTTTCTGCAATGGAACTGTAAAGCGGCAGTATAACTCGCGCGTTCACGCCCTCGGCGCAAAGTGCTTTGGGCAGAGAGCCGGCTACATCGCCAAGCCCGCCTGTTTTAATAAAAGGGGCAGCCTCGCTTACGGCATATAAAATATTCATTCTACACCTCCGAGGTCAGATGCTCTTTCCTTTAGGAACGGTAATTGGCAGAACGCGGCTGCCGCAGAGTGTTGTTCCGGCGGAGAAGCTGGTGTTTTTGTCGGAAATAACGCAGGAAAGGCAGGCATTTTCGCCAATAACGCTGTCTTGAAGGATAACACAGTCTTTAAGCTTCGCGTCCTTTTTAACGCGCACCCCGCGGAAAATGACGCAGTTTTCGATTTCGCCTTCGATATAGCAGCCGTCTGCTACGAGGGAGTTTTTGACGGAGGAGTTTTCACTGTAATATGTGGAAACTGAGGAGCGACCCTTGGTGTAAACAGGTCTGTCCTCGGGGAAAAGCTCGCTTCGCAGGCTGCTGGTGAGCATATCCATGCTGGCACCGTAATAATCGGAGATCGAGCAGATATGCGCGCAGTAGCCACTGTGCTGAAAAAGTTTTATCCTGCCGCCGTTTTGCAGATAGTGCGCAAGCGCGTCGCGGTGGAAGTGGAACAGTCCGTTCTCGCGGCAGTAGCTAACAAGCTCAAGAAGCAGCGGCTTGCGGATTATATAAGCTTCGATTGACTGCAAAACAGCGGGATCCTTTGAGCCGAATTGCAGGTGTGAGGAAAAGCCGTCGTCATCTGGCAAAAAGCCTATACAGTCTCTGCTGCTGTCGTACGCCTTTTTGCAGCAAATGGCGGTTATCTCAGCGCCGGAGTCTATATGCGCGTCAAAGGCGGACTCAAGATCGAGGTTTACAGCTAAATCGCTGCGCATGAGCACTATGTTATTTTGCTTTACGCGCTTGAGATACGGCATGATCGCCGCCAGTGCGTCCATGCAGCCCTTATAGTCGCCATACTGGCTGTTATAAAGTCCGTAAGGCGGAAGCAGGGAAAGCCCACCGCTGCCGCGGCTGAGATCCCAGTCCTTGCCGCCTTCAAGGTGGTCGAGAAGCGACTGATAGTTCGTCTGCATAACAACGCCTACGTCTCGAACGCCGGCGTTGGTCATCGCCGATAGCGCAAAGTCAATAAGGCGATAGCGCGAGCAAAAGGGCAAAGACGCACTGGTGCGCTTTAATACGAGGTCGTTCAAGGTGGGGTAGGAGTGGTATGCGTATACGATTCCGTGCAGATCTATCATTACTTGCCCTCCTTTTCAGAATAAAGCATAGCTCCTGCTTCAACGGTCTGCCCCGCGCCGACGCAGACCTTTGGACCGCAGGTCGCGATGCCCCAGCCCTCCTTGCCGTTGGGCGCGGAGCCAACAACAGCACCGCTGCAGATGCGCGCGTTTTCGCCTATGATGGCGTATTCCACAACAGCGCCCATCTCAATGACGCAGCCCGGCATCAGAACACTGTGGGAAACACTTGCGCCCTCGGCAACGGTTACGCTGTTGCTCAGCACGGAGCTTTGCACGCAGCCGCGCACGTCGCAGCCCTCGGTGATGATGCTGTGGCGTATCTGCGCGTTTTCGCCGATATAGTGCGGGGGCTTGATGGGACTGCGGCTTTTTATGGGCCACGATTTGTCGTAAAGGTTTATTAGAGTGGGAGATAGCATATCCATATTCGCGTCCCAGAGGCTGTCTATCGTTCCAACGTCGCGCCAGTAGCCTGAAAAACGGTAAGGCCAGAGCCGCTCGCCGCCGGCAAGCATGGAGGGGATGATGTTTTTTCCGAAGTCCTTTTCCGAGGCAGGGTCATTTTCGTCGGCGATGAGATATTTGCGCAGGGTCTCCCATGTAAAGATATAAATGCCCATTGAGGCAAGGTCGCTTTGCGGCTCCTTGGGCTTTTCGGAGAAATGGCAGATATAGCCGTTCTCGTCCGTGTCCATAATGCCGAAGCGTGAAGCTTCCGCTATGGGAACGCGGATAACGGCGATGGTGCAGTCAGCACCCTTGTCCTTGTGCTGCTGAAGCATATCGGAATAATCCATTTTGTAGATGTGGTCGCCGCTGAGAATAAGGACATACTCCGGCTCCCACATATCTATAAAGTCTATGTTCTGATAAATGGCGTTTGCCGTTCCGGAGAACCACTCACCCTTTGCCCCGGAGCTTTGGTAGGGGGGCAAAATATAAACGCCTCCGCGCTGCAGATCCAAATCCCATGGCTGACCCGCGCTGATATAGCTGTTGAGCTGGAGGGGCTGATACTGTGTGAGAACGCCGACTACATCAATGCCGGAATTGGCACAATTGGAGAGGGGAAAGTCGATAATGCGGTATTTTCCGCCGAAGGGCATAATCGGTTTCGCGGACTTGTCCGTAAGAGCGTGAAGTCTTGAGCCCTGACCGCCGGCAAGCAGCATTGCAATACACTCTTTTTTCATAAATCAGCCTCCAAATAATTATTTTGCCTTGGATTTTCTGCTTTTGCTTTCCGATGAGCCAGATTGTGGGGAAGTGGGACGTGTTCTCTTTAGAAATACTGCGGAAAGTGGGGGAATATCAACAACAATTGAATGATTTTGATTGTGATGTGGAGTTTTGCTTGCGGTGAACGAAGTGCCGCCGACAAGCCTTCCGTGACCGCCGAAACGCTTTTCGTCTGTTGAAAAACAAACGCTGTAATGCCCTGCGGCGGTTACGCCGAGACGAAAAGCGTTCGCCTCTGCGCCGGAAAAGTTGCAGATGAAGGTTATTTCCTTGCCCGCTTTATCGCGTCGGGTAAAAGCGAGAACGTTTTTGTCGCGCTCATCGGCGCAGAGCCACGAAAAGCCCGCACTGTCAAAATCCTGCGCCCAGAGGGGCTTCGAGTTGAGATAAAAGGCGTTGACCTCGCGGAAAAACTCATGCAGAGAGGACTTGTCCTTAAATTCTAGCAGTTCCCACGGAAGGGAGGAAGCATAGTCCCATTCTGTTTCCTGACCAATCTCCGCGCCCATAAACAACAGCTTTTTTCCGGGATGAGCGAGCATATATGCCCAAAAGGCGCGAACCGTAGAAAGCTTTTTCTCGCGCTCGCCGGGGATTTTGCCGATGAGCGAGCCTTTCATGTGAACCACCTCGTCATGGGAGAGCGGCAGCACGAAGTTTTCTGAAAAGGCGTACATAAGCGAGAAGGTGAGGTCATTATGGCTGCCCGCACGGAAAAGAGGGTCGGTTTTAAGGTAACGCAGGGTATCATTCATCCAGCCCATGTTCCACTTGAGGTTAAAGCCCAAGCCTCCGTTATACGCCGGTGCGGTGACAAGAGGCCATGCGGTACTCTCCTCGGCAATCATCAGCACACTATCATCATATGAAAAGCAAGTCTCGTTTAGCTGTTTCAAAAACGCAACTGCATCAAGATTTTCATTGCCGCCGTATTGGTTGCGACGCCAGCTTCCGTCCTTTCGGTCATAGTCCAGATAAAGCATGGAGGCGACAGCGTCCACGCGCAGACCGTCGATATGGTATTTTTCCAGCCAAAAGAGCGCGGAGGATATAAGGAAGCTTCTTACCTCGCCCTTGGCGTAGTCGAAGATGCGCGTACCCCAGCTCGGATGCTCTGCCATGTGCGGGTCGGAGTCCTCATAAAGCCGTGTGCCGTCAAACTCCACCAGACCATGAGGGTCTTTGGGAAAGTGCGCGGGTACCCAGTCCATAATAACGCCAAGCTCGGCACGATGGCAGGCGTCGATAAGGTACATCAGATCGTCCGGCGTGCCATAGCGCGAGGTGGCGGCAAAATAGCCCGTTACCTGGTAGCCCCATGAGCCATCATAGGGGTATTCAGTGAGCGGCATGAACTCAACATGGGTAAAGCCCATATCCTTTACATAGGGGATAAGCTCGTCCGCCATTTCGCGGTAGCTGTATGCCTCGCCGTTTTCCTTTGTTTTCCACGAGGCAAAGTGCAGCTCGTATATATTAAGAGGGCTGTCATATACAAGCCGCTTTTTGCGGGCTGACATCCAGCGCCTGTCCTGCCAGTTATAGTGACCAAAGTCATAAACGCGCGAGGCGCTTTCCGGGCGAAGCTCGGCATATTCAGCATAGGGATCGGCTTTCCAGAGCTTTTGCCCGTCTCTGGCACAGATGACGTATTTATAGGGATCAAGCGCTTTCACACCCTCAAGCTCCAGCTCCCATATTCCGCCGCTCAAATAGGACATACGCGCTGCCTTGTCGTTCCAGTTGTTGAAGCTTCCGGCAACATATACCTCAACGGCGTTCGGAGCCCAAACTCGAAAAATTGCACCGCTTTCGGTAAGGTGAGAACCGAGGTAATCCTGCGCGCGGGAGGCTTTGCCTGCCGTGAAGTCCTCAAGAAACTGCCTGCTGTTTTCCGTGAACATAGCTGTCACAACCTTTACAAAGTATTTGCCGGGCGGGTGAATTCCAAGAAAGCCGCATACTGTGAAAATATTACAAAAACAGCGGGAGACTACCCGCTGTTAATTATATTTGTTCATAGCTTTATCAGCACCCTCGGAAATATACTCCGAGAGAGCTTCAACGGCGCGCTCAAGGGCGCTGTCAATAAGCTCGGCGTCCTTTTTGCAGAAGCTGCCGAGAACCCAATTGATGATGTCCTCCTCGCCGGAGTTTGCAGGAGGTGCGCCGACACCTATTTTTATTCTGGGAAAATTCTCCGTTCCCAGAGCTGAAATTATACTTTTAAGACCGTTATGCCCGCCGCTGGAGCCCTTTGTGCGGATACGCAGCTTGCCGACAGGCAGAGATATGTCATCGCAGACAACGATGACGCGCTCTGGCGCAATATTATAAAACGCGGCGGCAGGGGCAACCGCGTTGCCAGAGAGATTCATATAGGTTTGAGGCTTGATAAAGATGACTTTCTCGCCGCCGAAAACACCCGTGGCGGTGAGGGCGTTGAAGCGGAGACGGTTGATTTTGATTTTCTCGCGTGCTTCAATCCTGTCAGCGGTCATAAAGCCAACGTTGTGGCGGCTGTTATTATACTGTTTTCCGGGGTTGCCCAGAAAAACGATTGCCCACTGAGCGCCGCCGCTTTTGCTTTTGAAAAACATATCGTGAGTAGTCCTTTCGCCGCAATCCGAAATTGTCAGCGGAAAAACGGCTCCGCCGGTACGGTGCTTTATGCACGCACCGGCGGATACTTAGTTTAACATAGGTTCTTTTAGTTTGAGGTCGAAAAGTATGCGACCTTTATTCAAACAGAGAGGAAATGGAGACTTCCTCGTAGACACGACCGATTGCCTCTGCAAACAGTGAGTCTACGGTTAGGTATTTGATCTTGTCACAGGCTTTGTCAGAGGGGTAGGGGATGGTGTCAAGGAAGAGAAGCTCCTTGATGCAGCTATCATTTATGCGGTCGATAGCAGGACCGGAGAGAACTCCGTGGGTAGCGCAGGCGTAGATTTCCTTCGCACCGCCCAGTTCGGTGAGTGCCTTGGCGGCGCCGCAGAGACTGCCGGCGGTATCGACCATATCGTCGAGGAGGATGCAGGTTTTGCCTTCAACATTGCCGATTATGTTCATGACCTCGGAGCTGTTAGCCTTTTCACGGCGCTTGTCAACGATGGCGAGGTTAAGACCGAGCTTATGAGAGAATTTTCTTGCTCTGGCAACACTGCCAACGTCGGGAGAGACAACAATTGCCTCCTCGCAGCCAAAGCCGAATTTCTCGTTGTAGTAGTTTGCAAAAATCGGACCGCCCATGAGGTTATCAACAGGAATGTCAAAGAAGCCCTGTATCTGGGAGGCATGAAGATCCATTGTGAGAACTCTGTCCGCACCGGCTTCGGCGATTAGGTTTGCAACCAATTTCGCGGAGATGGGATCGCGGCTCTTTGCCTTTCTGTCCTGACGACCATAGCCGAAATAGGGCATAACAGCGGTGATACGACCTGCGGAGGCGCGGCGCATTGCATCGATCATGATGAGCATTTCCATGAGGTTGTTGTTAACGGGGCTGCATGTGGACTGGATGATGAATACGTCCGCTCCACGAACGGGCTCGTTGATGGATATGGAAATCTCACCGTCGGAAAATGCTGTTGCTACGGACTTTCCCAGCTCTATATTCAGCTTGTCGCAAATTCCCTGAGCGAGCTTGGGATTGGAGTTTCCGGCGAATACCTTAATCTCCTTGCCATGTGATATCAATTTAATCGTCCTCTCTCTGTTGTATATTTTACTTGGACGCATAGTGCGCCCGCTTTTTCAGTCTCATTATAGCAAAGTCCGTCGGCAAATAAAAGTCCTATGCGCGAATTTTTGACGGAATAATGGCTGTTTTTATATTTATATTTTGGGCTTATTGTTTTAGCTAAAAATGTTTACAAGTGAAGGATTTTTGTATATACTGTTAAAGATTTGAAAAAGGGGAATAACTATGCTTGAATTTGAGGAATATAAAGTCAAACTTAACAATTTGAAGCCCTCGCTTGTAAGGCTGGGCGAGGCGTTGAAGCTGGATGACGCAAAGCGTGAGCTTGAGGAAAAACAGAAGGAGACCGAAAAGCCCGGCTTTTGGGACGATTTGGATAACTCACAAAAGGTTCTAAAGCGCACAAAGCAGCTTAACGCAAAGCTGGAGGGCTATAAAAAGCTGGAGGACAGCTTTGATGACCTTTTCACCATCTGCGAAATGGCGATTGAGGAAAACGACGACTCCATGCTTGACGAGCTGGTGACAGGCTTTGCAAAGCTCAGCGCCATGATTGAGGAAATGACGCTTTCAACGCTCCTTTCCGGCGAATACGACTCAAACGGCGCGATACTTACCATCCACGCGGGTGCAGGCGGAACAGAGGCGCAGGATTGGGCGCAGATGCTCTACCGTATGTATACCCGCTGGGCAGAACGCCACGACTTCAAGTGCCAGACTCTGGACTATGAGGACGGCGACGAGGCGGGAATCAAATCAGCGACCATCTCCATTGAGGGAGAAAATGCATATGGCTTTCTCAAGAGTGAAAACGGCGTTCACCGTCTGGTGCGCGTTTCTCCCTTTGACGCTGCCGGCAGACGGCATACGAGCTTTGCGGCGGTTGAGGTAATGCCGGACATACCCGACGATGGTCAGGTTGAGATTCGTCCCGAGGATATCGAAATGCAGGCGTGCCGCTCCTCCGGCGCGGGCGGTCAGCATATCAATAAAACCTCCTCTGCCGTTCGTATAACTCACTTGCCCACAGGCATCGTTACTTTCTGCCAGACCGAACGCAGCCAGTTCCAGAACCGCGACAACGCCATGAAAATGCTTCGCGCGCGTCTAATGGAGCTGAAGGCTCAGCAGCACGCTGAGAAGATTTCTGATATCAAGGGCGTTCAGATGAAAATTGAGTGGGGAAGTCAGATCCGCTCTTATGTATTCATGCCCTACACACTGGCTAAGGATACGCGTACCGGCTTTGAAAACGGAAATATAAATGCTGTTATGGACGGCGATATTGACGGCTTTATCAATGCTTTCCTTACGATGAACGCCGGTAAATGATTTTTTGTAAAAGCGTCTTGATTTGTAAAACCAAATAAAGAGCTCGAGCAGCCGGTCTTTTGATGAGAAGAATAAAAAAATGGCGTCTCTTTCCTGCAAGAAAGAGACGCCGTTTTTTATTACAGGCTTTATAAAAAGTCTGTGTTTCTTAGAAGATGGAGTATGCGCTGACCAGACCGCAGAATACGATGGAAACGGTGGAGACCAGCTTGATGAGGATGTTGAGGGAAGGACCGGAGGTGTCCTTAAAAGGATCGCCGACGGTGTCGCCGATAACGGCTGCCTTGTGGCAATCGCTGCCCTTGCCTCCGTGCTTGCCGCTCTCGATATACTTCTTGGCGTTATCCCAAGCACCGCCGGAGTTGGACATGAACACTGCCATTGCAAAGCCTGCAACGGTTGTGCCTGCAAGAAGTCCGACAACGCCTTCAACACCGAGAATAAGACCGGATACGATAGGAACAATAACAGCGAGAAGTGACGGTGCAATCATTTCGTGGAGAGCGCCGCGTGTGCAAAGGTCAACGCAGGACTCATAGTCGGGGTCTGTTTCACCGGTCATAATGCCCTTTAACTCGCGGAACTGACGGCGAACCTCGACAACGATGCTTTCAGCAGCACGCTGAACAGCAGACATTGTGAAAGCGGAAAACAGGAAAACGAGCATTGCGCCGATGAAAAGACCAGTGAGAACTGCGGGGTTGGTAACTGAAAGGTCAAGCGTGTAGGGGTTCGGACCGGCAGCGATCTTAGCCTTGGCGATGTCGATGTAGGAAACGAGCAGAGCCAGAGCGGTAAGAGCGGCAGAGCCGATTGCAAAGCCCTTGCCGGTTGCAGCGGTGGTGTTGCCGAGAGAGTCAAGAGCATCGGTGCGCTCGCGGACCTCCTCGCCAAGACCGGACATCTCGGCGATGCCGCCGGCGTTATCGGCAACAGGACCGTAAGCGTCGGTTGCGAGAGTGATGCCGAGTGTGGAGAGCATACCGACAGCGGCGATGCCTATGCCGTAAAGACCCTTGCTGAAGAAATCAGCGTATTCGGCAGAGCCTGTAGACAGAGTGCCGCCGGCAGAGAGGAAGCTGACGATAACAGCGATGCCGACGATGAGAATGGGAGCAGCGGTGGAGCGCATACCAAGGCTGATACCGCCGATGATTACGGTTGCCGCGCCGGTCTCGGAAGAATCGGAAAGCTCCTGTGTGGGCTTATAGGTGTCGGAGGTGAAATACTCGGTGAAGTAGCCGATAAGGCAGCCTGCGATAAGACCGCTGAAGATGGAGACAAGGATGCCCCACCAACGAACGCCCTCAACATCCTTCATCACATAGTAGGTGATGGGGATCGCACAGATAGCTGCAAGAGCGGCAGCAAAGTATGTACCTCTGCGCAGAGTGCCGAGAAGCTGCTTCTGGTTTGCTTCTTCTTTGGTGCGGATAAGGAAGCTGCCGATGATAGAGCAGATGATGCCGACAACAGCGAGAGCGAGGGGGAGGAACATACCGTTCCAGCCGTAGCCTGCGGAAGCGCCGATGGCAAAGGTGGCGAGGATGGAGCCGACATAGCTTTCGTAAAGGTCTGCGCCCATACCTGCAACGTCGCCTACGTTGTCGCCGACGTTATCTGCGATGGTTGCGGGATTTCTCGGGTCATCCTCAGGGATGCCCGCTTCGACCTTGCCGACGAGGTCAGCGCCGACATCGGCAGCCTTGGTGAAGATGCCGCCGCCAACTCGGGCGAACAGAGCTGCTGCGGAAGCGCCCATGCCGAACATAACCATTGTGGTGGCTATGGTGTCGGCATCGCAGTGAAAGCCGTACTTGAGAATCAAAAACCAAACAGTGATGTCAAAAAGACCAAGACCGACAACGGTGAAGCCCATGACAGAGCCGGAGGAGAAAGCAACCTTCAGTCCGGTGTTGAGGCTTTCGCTTGCTGCCTGAGCGGTACGCGCGTTAGCGGAGGTTGCTATCTTCATGCCGACAAAGCCTGCCAGGCAGGAATAAACACCGCCGGTGATAAAGGCAAACGGAACAAATACGGAAACCATTCCGAGCCATGCCAGAACAGCGAGGATAATTACCATTGCCAAGAAGAACAAAGCAACGGATTTGTATTGACGCTTAAGATAAGCGTTTGCGCCGCTGCGGATTGCCGCGGCGATTTTCTGCATGGTCTCGTTGCCCTCCGAAAACTTCAAGACCTTGCGGCTCTGAACCAGGGCAAACAGCAGTGCGAGCAAAGCGCCTACCAGACCTATCCAGAAATAATCTTGCATTCTTTTCACTCCTCAAATAATTTTGCAAAGTCGCGTTCGTGCAATATGCCGGCACGCACGCTTTGCAGAGAGCTTGTCACCTTGCCCTCTGCACTTAGCTATTTTATACTATTAAGGTTAAAAATTCAAATGTGGGTTTAACCAATAAGCTAGCCCATAAGATGTTGGAGTTGCACACATTGCATAAAACCAAATATCTGCTTTTGGCGATATATGTGAAATGTTTCGGACAAGTAGTATAACTTGAACACTAACAATTCCTGTGTTATACTGGCTGCCGAAGAGTACCATTATGTTCCATTGGAGGCAGCTATGAAAGGTATCATTCTCGCGGCCGGTAAGGGTACACGGCTTTACCCGATAACTCATTCGGTCTGCAAGCCGCTGTTGCCGGTTTATGACAAGCCGATGGTCTATTATCCGCTGGCGCTTTTACTGGAGATGGGGATTAGGGACATTCTGATAATCGTTCCGCCCGATGAGCAGTTTCAGTTTGAATCCTTGCTCGGCAGGGGAGAGAGCTTCGGAGCAAATATTAGTTATATCAAGCAGTTTGACAGGCGCGGCATAGCCGACGCTTTTATATTGGGCGAAGAATTCATCGGCGGTGAGCGAGTATGCCTGGCTCTCGGTGATAATATTTTCTTTGGTGCCGGCTTGAGGGAAAAGCTCGTGCAGGCAAAAGCATCAAGAAGCGGTGCGACTGTTTTTGGCTGCTATATGCAGGATCCCCGCCCCTTCGGAGTGGTGGAGTTTGATGCCGGCGGCAGAGTGATAAGTTTGGAGGAAAAGCCGCAAAATCCTAAATCCAACTATATTGTCCCCGGTCTTTATTTTTATGATAACCGTGTTGTTGAAATTGCCAAGCATATCAAGCCCTCAGCGCGCGGCGAGCTTGAGATAACCTCTGTCAATAATGTATATCTTGAGCGCGGCGAGCTGAGCGTGGTTACGCTTGAAAAGGAGATTACATGGTTTGACAGCGGCAACGCAAGCTCTCTGCTGGACGCAGCCTGTGCCATCCGCGATTACCGCCGCAAAACGGGAGAACAGGTAGGCTGCCTTGAGCAGATTGCATACCGAAACGGGCTTATTACAAAACAAAAGCTTCTTGAGGTCGCTGAGAAAATCAAAATGTCCGACTACGGCAAGTTTCTTATGGACTACGCCCTTTCGGAAAAATAGGCGCAAAAAAGCACAGAGTGACAGCTCTGTGCTTTTTAACATACATATTGAAGCTTACTTCTGACTATAAAGAGTGGTGCTGCCGTCGATGGTCTCGGCGATAGAGTGCGTGATGGCGGCAACAGCGGAATCAAGGTCGCGGCGTTCAAGAGCGTCGCATATGGCGTTGGAGCGCTCGCGCATCGTGTCAAAGCCGTGAAGGCGGAAAAAGCGTTCAAAAAGCGTTGTGTTCGGAGCTTTGAACGAATAGAAGATGAGAGGCAGCAGCGTGTTGCCAGAGCTGCAGCAGAGAATGTGGTCAAATTCAAAAACGATAAGTGCGGCGCGCTCGGGGGATACCTCGCTGTCAAGCTCACTTGCACATTTGCGCATCTGCTCTATCTCCTCGTCTGTTATGCGCGGAACAGCCAGCTCCAAGGCAAGTCTGAAAAGCACCATGCGTATTTCGAGAATAGAGCGGATATCCACATCCGGAAGCGTGCCTCCGTTGAATTTCATAATGGAGACGAGCGTGTCCAGACTTCCCTTGCGGCGATAATCGGCAACATAGGTGCCGCTGCGGGGGACTATTTCCAGAAAGCCCTTGTCCGCCATTTCTGCAATGCCTGAATTGACAACGCTCCTGCTTATCTGCATTGATGCGGCAAGCTCACGTTCGGACGGAAGCTTACTTCCGATGGGAAGCTTGCCGCTGAGTATCATTTTTTCAAGCTGCTCTACAAACAGCTCCTTCAAGGTTGGTGCGCTGAGCTTAGTGAATTCCATAAATACCTCCGAAAATGCCGTGACAATTATGCTGAATGAGGCGGTGGGCGGGAAGCGGCGGAGGAGCCGCTTGCGGTGGGCGGTATTATTGCACGACGGAAGCAATAACACACAGCATCATTATAAGCTTGGATTCGACAATATTCAAATAAACTTTTTTTAAACGGACAAAAAAATGAACGCCTCATATGAGCCGTTCTGCAAATTATTTTGAATAGA
>JAHAWY010000073.1 GCA_018385135.1 Oscillospiraceae bacterium
GTTCCGCGCAGATAGGCAGCAGCGGCTATGCCGCGAAGATAGGCAGCAGCGGCGGTTCCGCGAAGATAGGCAGCAGCGGCGATAACGCGCAGATAGGCAGCAGCGGCGATAACGCGAAGATAGGCAGCAGCGGCGATTATGCGCAGATAGGCAGCAGCGGCGGTTCCGCGAAGATAGGCAGCAGCGGCGATAACGCGCAGATAGGCAGCAGCGGCGATAACGCGCAGATCACAATCGAGGTTGCTAATAACGTTGTCGCTTGCATCGGCAAGCGCGGAAGAATCAAAGCTCCGGTAGGTACTTGGTGTACTCTTGCCGAATATGGCGAATGGGACGGCAGGGGGAATCCGTGCGTCTGCGTGAAGTCGTTCCAGATTGACGGCGAAAAATATAAAGCCGACGTGTGGCTTACGCTCAAGGGCGGAGAAGTCGTGGAGGTGGAATGATGGCAGAAATGACGGCTGACCTTGCAATGTGGATGCTTAACTTCTCGGAAATCGAAGCGGTGATTATCTGCGTGGCGGTGTGCGCAACGATGGGGCTTTTAGCACATATCGGTGTCAGGCTTGTGCAGGTGATGGTTTTAGGGGAAGAACCCGATGAGGACGATTAAAATGACTATTCCACAATCATTCGTTCAAAAGCATTGCCCATGCGTTAAGAATAACCCGTGTCCGGCGCGCTCTGCTGGATGCCATGCCGGATGCGGGGAGTGGCGGGAGTGGACGGAAGTCCGCGAGGCGGAGCGCAGACGGCTTGAAATTGCGGCTGTGACCGCAAAATACGCCGCCTCCGCCGCGTCTGCAACGATAACCCGCTCGGTCAACTACCGTGCCATGAAACGGGAAAGGGGGATACGATGAGCAGCCGGAAAAAAGAACTCACGCCGGAAGAGCTTGAGGCGCGCAGGCTCAAAAACAACGAACGCGCCCGCCAGTATTACATTGCTCACTTGGAGAAAGTACGCGCCCAGAAACGCGCTTGGCTGAAAGCACATCCGGAGATAAACAGGGAGGCGCAGAGAGCATACGTTGCGCGGAACCGCGAGAAGGTACGCGCATACCGGAGGGCGTATTATCACGCTCACAAAGAGCAGTACCGCGAATACCGCCTGCGGGCGGAACTTAAAAAATACCGTGCGGAAAAGGCGGAAAAGGGGCTAAAGATGCAGCAGATACCTGACGCACCGTGGATTCAGGACGCCGAAAAGCGCGGCGTCGATTCCATGTATGATTTCGTTTACGGTTCGCCGACGGAGGAGGAAGATGAATGAGATTGTCCGACGAAGCTTTTTCGTTGTTGCTCGTCGCAGTGTACCGGCAGTGCATAGACGATTTTTTAAGCATCTGCCGTGAGCAGTGGCTTCCGCGGTGCGGGGCGGTTCGAGAGCTCAGAAACATAAAGAGCTATATCCGCGATACTTTAGGCGATGCCGCTCATGACCGGTTTCTGTGCACAATCAGAGAACAAATCCGGAAAAGTCAAGCGCTGCAAGCCGCTTCCTACACCGTCAAAGCCGGAACGGAGTGCGGTCGTCCCAATAGATTCACCTGTCCATTCTGCGGTGCGACCTATCCGGTTGTTGGGATATCCACGCGCACCAAAAAACGGCGGTCGCGCTGCCCGGCGTGTTTTACGATCGGTTACGACGGCTGGAAGTACCTCGAGGAGGCTGGGCTTTGAAATTGCTGTTTGACGCGGAATCGCATACATATTCTCTCGACGGGAGAAAAATCCCGTCCGTCACGGAAATTGTCTCCCCCATCCTTGCCCCAAAGTACAAATCCGACGGCCCGGCGATTATGCAGGCAAAACGCCGCGGCTCTAAGGTTCACGAATTTTGCCAGCTCATAGACTTAGGCTGTCCGGTTGACGCGCTGGAGATTGAGCCGGAGCTTGCCGGATACATCAAAGCGTATCTCTCTTTCCTGCGGGACTACCGCCCGCAATGGGACATGGTTGAAAAGCCCGTTTATCACCCCCAAGGGTTTTACGCCGGTACTCTCGACCGGCATGGATGCATAGACGGAAAACCCTGCATCGTTGACATCAAGACAACGGGGACAATGGACAGGCCTTCCCGCCTTGCCCTTGCCTTCCAGCTCGCTCTTTACTGGAAATGCCTTGCTTGTGTTCCCGCTCGACTTTACGGTGTGCAGCTCAAGAAGTCCGGCGGCTATAAACTCTTTGAACTGCAACAAATTCTGAGCAAGGATTACACATCAATGCCCGTCCGGTTCCCGGACATGACAAACCAATTAATAAACTTAGCCTATTTGACAGGAGGTTACGAATGGCAAACGAATTGACGCTTTATGAAGCGCAAGTTCCCGCGCTCGTAGCAAAAAACAAAAATTATATACTCACGCTTCCCAGCGGCGCTTCCGCCCGGCTCATCAGAGACACCGATTTCGGCAAAATCCCGAAAACAAAAAAGCCGACGCTCTTTAAGTCCGGCGCTGAAAAAATCGCAATGGCTTACGGCTGCTTGCAGCATTACACCGTTGAATCTTCGATAGAGCAGTTCGGGCAAGACGCGTTCTTCTATTATCGCGTCCGCTGCGACCTCTGCAAGATTGCCGCAAACGGCACGGAGTATGTCCTTACCTCCGGCTATGGTGCTGCAAACAGCAACGAAAAGCGAAACGGCATGAACAGCGCTTATGACAGCGCAAACGGCTCTCTTAAATTGGCGCAGAAACGTGCTCTTGTCGCCGCCGCAATCTCCATAAGCGGCGTCTCGGGCATGTTTGCGCAGGATTTGGAAAACGAGGACTTCATGAACGCGTCGCAGGAGATAATCACAGACACGCCGGATTCCCCTATCACAAGAAATCAGATCGTCCGCATCTTTGCGCTTGCCGCTGATGCAGGATTGAGCAAAGAACAGGCAAAGAACAAGATCGCCGCTCTCGGCTATTCAAGCACCAAGGACATCTTGCAGAAGGACTACAACGCCGTGTGCGACACTATCGCAGGGGCAAAGGAGGAAACGCCTTGATAAACATCGAATTGGGTCAGCCTTTGAGGGCGTACACTGTCAGAGGTGGGTCTAACCATAAAGGTGATTGGGAGCTTATCAAAGTGCAAGAGGAAAAAGGGAAAAAAAGCGTGTCCATCTGGGTCATGGACGCGCCGTCCGGTGTCGTTGAGGGTGGGACTTTCCGCGTTGAGGATATTGTAGCGCTCACTTACAAATCCCGCAACGTCAACGGCAAATGGTATGACGAGGTTAATATCAGAGGACACGTTTCCGCACTCTCAAATACATGGGTGCCCCTACCGACTTCTTGCGATGTGTCCGGCAACGACGATTTGCCCTTTTAACAGATTGGAGAACTGAATAATGGCATTAGAAAGCTTCAATGCCTATCACAGCTATTTAGACGCTATGGAAATGCTGAATGACGCGGAGCGCGGGCGACTTTTCACGGCGCTGCTTATATACAGCAGCACGGGCGAAGCGCCGGAACTACGCGGTAATGAACGCTTTATATTTCCAAGCATGAAATCGCAGATAGATAGGGATATAGCCAAATACAAAAGGAAATGCGAGAAAAACAGAGCGAACGGTAGCGAACGCCAGCGAACGGTAGCGAACGGTAGCGAACGCCCCCCGCCCGCCCCCCCAGGACAACGGCCAGGCCCACGACAAGGACAAGGACAAGGGCAAGGC
>JAHAWY010000076.1 GCA_018385135.1 Oscillospiraceae bacterium
CTTCCCAATTACTCCGATCGGAATACCAGACAGTACCATATACATTTTTATATTCCAGGTCCATAGATGAACAAACAATAATCGGCAGCGTGATTCCTTTATTTTTTATTGATTTGATAGACGGAAATCTTCTTATAAGCCCGCGCAAGTGTTTATAAAACCTCGCGAAAATGGCTTAAAATCAAGGTTTTCTGCATATCGTCATTTATCTTGCCATATCTCCGTATAAGATGATTTTGTAAGACCGGGCACCATTTTGGCACCACAAATTATAGGAGGACGACATGAAAAACGTACTTTTAGACAAGGGTATTATACTCCCGTCCGGCGAAATCAGCAAGGATAAGGTAAACCTTGTAACCGGAGCAATCACGCAGCCATTCGCAGAAATGGTATGGGTAACGACAGGCGGCGACATGGAAACCGTAAACCGCTTGACCGACGTACTTGTTACCATGAACACCCCCGCCGACCGGGGGAAGCTGTTCAAAATCATAAAAATGCTCTATGGGCTTATGGGCTTGCCCTTTTCCGAGGAAGCCGAGCCTATGGACGCAGACCCCGCCGTTTTGGAATACTTCATTTTTTCCTTTACGGCAGACTTTGGCGAAGTCATACAAGACCTCATAGCCGAAGAAGCAGAATAACGCACCGCACAGGCGGCGTTTCTCACTTCCCACAAGGAAGAACAGGAACGCCGCTTTTTTCATGCCCTTTGTTACGCAGTAGGCATGGAAAAGCCCTTGATTTACGCGGCTTTGCGGACGCGGTTTTCAGCGGATAAGGGATTGATACCTAAACCCTCAAAATCGCGTTTCTATTGCGTAACAGGTATGCAGCAAAGGAGTGATGAAGCTATGGCAGTTTTCAGAGTGGAGCGCAACAAGGGCTATACGGTTATGAGCAACCACCACTTACGCAATAAGGAGCTATCCCTAAAGGCAAAAGGGCTGTTATCGCAAATGCTGTCCTTGCCAGAGGATTGGGACTACACCCTTGCGGGGCTGTCCTTTATCAACCGGGAGAAAATCGACGCTATCCGGGAAGCCGTTAAGGAACTGGAACGCGCCGGGTATATCGTGCGTTCAAGGGAACGCGACGAGAAAGGACGCTTGCGCGGCGCAGATTATGTGATTTTTGAGCAGCCGCAGACCCCGCCTGTATCGGATTTACCTACATTGGAAAATCCAACATTGGATAATCCAACGTTGGAAAAACCTACGCAGAAAAAACCTACGTTGGAAAATCCAACGCAATTAAATAAAGATATACAAAAGACTAACTTACCCAAAAAAGAAAAATCAAATATAGATTTATCAAGTACCGATTCCATTCCTATCCATTCCCTAAATCCCTTGCCTTACGACGGGGAAGCGGCAGAGCCGCCGGAACGGAAACGAAAGGAAGCGACAGACGCATACAGCGTTTATGAGGAAATCATCAAGGACAATATCGAGTACGACCATTTTGTACGCTACGGGCAGGTAGACAAAGACCGTCTGGACGAAATTGTTTCGATTATCCTTGAAACGGTATGCAGCAAGAGAAAGACAATCCGTATCGCCGGGGACGATTACCCGGCAGAGCTTGTCAAGGCAAAGTTTATGAAGCTCAACAGCAGCCACATTGAATTTGTCTTTGACTGCATGAAAGAGAATACCACCAAAATCCGCAACATCAAACAGTACCTTAAAGCGGTGCTGTTCAATGCGCCGAATACCATTGACAGCTACTATACCGCTCTTGTCGCTCACGACATGGCGACAGGCAAAATCTAAAGGAGGATTACCACATGGCACAGAAAACAGGAGCTTTGATTTTTGACGAACAGACCGACCGCTACGACATTCGCTTTGACATTGCCGACTATTACGGCGGCTTGCATTGCGGAGAGTGTTTCGACGTATTCACAGGCGGCAAATGGAAGCCGACCCGCATTGAAATGAGCGCGGCGCAGGAATGGTACCTTGTGGGTATCCGCGCCGAGGATTTGAACGGCTTGCGCGTCCGTATCTAAAGCCTATGGGCGGCTACCGCAGCGGCGTACCACCCTAACACTATCAGACTACCGCGAAAGGAGGACGGTAAATGCAAGATGAAATCAACGAAAAGACCATAGCCCTTTACATCAAGACCGGGAAGCTGACCGCGCAGACACTTCAAAAGGCTATGAAAACGCTGCTTGCACAGATGAAGAAGCAGAAAGACAAAACGCCGCAGGGCAAGCAGACCTTAAAGCAGCTTATGAAGCAGAACGCGGGAGTTTCCAACATTGAGATTACCGAGGGCAATATCAAAGCCTTTGAGAGTACGGCGAAAAAGTACGGTATCGACTTTGCGCTGAAAAAGGACACGACGGAAAACCCGCCCCGCTACCTTGTGTTTTTCAAAGGCCGCGACGCTGACGTGCTGACCGCAGCCTTTAAGGAGTTTTCCGCAAAGAAGCTGACACAGGAGAAAAAGCCCTCTATCCGCAAGCTGCTTTCCTCTCTGAAAGAAAAGGCGGCGGGCTTGAACGCGCAGCGGGACAAGGTAAAGAACAAGGACAGGGAGGTATCGCTATGAAGCAGGAAGTCAAAAAGCTGCTTATCCTCAACCTGCCCTATCTGCTCTTTGTCTATCTGTTTGACAAGATAGGCGCAGCAATACGCCTTACCCCCGGCGCAGACGCAAGCGAAAAGCTCTTGCAGCTTGGGACGGGCTTTGCCGCCGCCTTTTCCAGTATCGCGCCGAGCCTGCACCCCGCCGATCTGCTTATCGGCATTGCGGGGGCGGTCATTATCCGGCTTGCCGTTTACATGAAAGGCAAGAACGCGAAGAAGTACCGAAAAGGCATGGAATACGGTTCTGCACGTTGGGGCGGCGCGGAGGATATAAAGCCGTATATCGACCCTGTATTTGAAAATAATGTGCTGCTGACACAGACCGAAAGGCTGATGATGAGCAGCCGCCCGAAGCAGCCGAAGTATGCAAGAAACAAAAACATTCTTGTTATCGGCGGTTCCGGCAGCGGCAAGACCCGCTTTTTCGTAAAGCCCAACCTTATGCAAATGC
>JAHAWY010000077.1 GCA_018385135.1 Oscillospiraceae bacterium
TCATAGGTCTGGGCAACATGGCGTCGGCGATAATCGCAGGCATGGCTGCCTCGGGAAAATTCAAAAACGACAACATCTACGGATATAACCGCTCCGAGGGCAAGACCAACGCCCTGAGCGACCGCCACGGGCTCATACCCTGCAAAACCGCTGTCGAAGCGGCGGAAAAGTCCGAGGTCATCGTGCTTGCGGTCAAGCCGCAGGTCATGCCGAAGCTTCTTGAGGAGATAGGCGGAGCTATTAGCAAGGACAAGCTCGTTATCACCATAGCTGCAGGCAAAAGCTGCGACTGGTACGCATCGCGTCTTGCGAAAGGCGTTCCCCTTGTGCGCGTCATGCCGAACATAAACGCCAGGGTCAAAGCCTCCGTCACGGCGATATGCGGCGGCAAAAACGCAAGGGATGAACATATAAAAATAGCCGACGGCATTTTCTCCACCGTCGGCAAGGTATATCACATTGAGGAAGGTCAGTTCGCCGCTTTCTCCGCGCTGGGCGGAGCTTCGGGCGCGTTCGTGCTTTTGTATATAGACGCACTCGCCGAGGCAGGAGTTCGCGCAGGCTTTTCAAGACCTCTTGCCGAGGAGATAGCCACGGCGACCGCTGTCGGCAGCGGACTGCTGTGCATGGACTCGGATGAGCATCCCATCGCGCTGATGAACAAGGTCTGCTCCCCCGGCGGAACTACAATCGAGGGCGTGTGCAAGCTCAAAGAGCTCGGCTTTGAGACCGCTGTTCAGCAGGGCTTGCAAGCTATCATAGATAGGGATATTCAGCTCTCACAGAACTGACAAACACTCTTTAGGCGGCAGTTTTCGCACATGGGCTTGCGCGCGGTGCAGACGGCTCTGCCGTGCAGCACGATGCGGTGGCAGAAGTCGGAGCTTTTCTCCGGCGGAAGCTGCTTGCGCAGGGCAAACTCTATCTTCACCGGGTCTTTGAGGTCATCGACAAGCCCGAGGCGGTTTGAAATGCGGATGCAGTGCGTGTCCACGACTGTTGAGCCGGGGATTTTGAACACATCGCCGAGGATGAGGTTTGCGGTCTTTCTGCCTACCCCGGGGAGCTTCAATAATTCCTCCATGCTGTCGGGTACTTTGCCGCCGTAGTTATCAACGAGCAATTTTGCACAGGCTACGATGTCGCGCGCCTTTGCCCTGTAAAAGCCGCAGGAGCGGACATATTCCTCCACTTCCCCGACCTCGGCATCGGCAAAGCTTTGCAGAGTGGGGAAACGCTCAAACAGAGCGGGGGTTATCATATTGACCCTTGCATCGGTGCATTGTGCGGCGAGCCTGACGGAGAATAGAAGCTCGTAGTCCTTTTTGTAATCGAGAGTGCATTCCGCGAGAGGATACTCCTCCTCGAGCAGCCGCACTATCTCAAGCACTTGTTTTTTGCTGCGCATATTTTCACCCCGTTTCAGCAAAAAGCTTATCATAAATTTGTTGAAAAAACAACAGCGAGGTATTGGCAATGTATAAGCCGCTGGCAGATGAGATCAGACCCTCAAGCCTTGACGATGTCGTCGGGCAGGGACATATTTTGGGCAGAAACGGAATGCTTAGGCGCATAGTCGAAAGCGGTCAGATACCCAACATGATATTCTACGGACCGTCCGGCACGGGCAAAACCACCGTCGCGAGGATAATTGCGGAAAAAACCAACCGCACATTGCGCAAGCTCAACGCGACGACGGCAGGCATTTCCGACATTAAGGCGATAATCGCCGAGCTTGATACGTTGCTCACCCCGGGCGGTGTGCTGCTGTATCTCGACGAGATACAGTATTTCAACAAAAAGCAGCAGCAATCGCTGCTTGAGTTTATCGAGGACGGCAGAATAACACTCATAGCCTCGACAACGGAAAATCCGTATTTCTGTGTGTTCAACGCAATTTTAAGCCGCTCGACCGTGTTTGAGTTCAAGCATGTTCCGGCATACGAGGTCGAGCCCGCCGTCAGTCGGGCAATAGGCATTTTAGCCGAGAGAAACGCTGTCACACCGGAGATGGAAAACGGTGTTCTGCGCAGGATAAGCTCTGCCTGCGGCGGCGATGTGCGCAAGGCGATAAACTCCGTGGAGCTGCTGTTCTCGGCGGCAAAGCGTGATGACGGCAAGGTGCTTTTGACCCTCAATGACGCCGATGCGATCTCCCAGCGCAGCGCCATGCGCTATGACCGTGAGGGAGACGAGCATTATGACATTCTATCGGCGCTGATGAAATCGCTGCGAGGCTCCGACCCCGATGCGGCGCTGCATTATTTAGCCCGGCTTCTGGAGGTCGGCGACCTTGTGGGCGCCTGCCGCAGGATACTG
>JAHAWY010000080.1 GCA_018385135.1 Oscillospiraceae bacterium
CCGTTAAGACCGTACATAATCGGTCTGCTGATAACAGTAATAATGATCGTTCTGCTGTCATATTTTGCGCAGCAACGCAATAATAACATACAAATGAGCCGATACGGTGAACAGCACAGCTCACAAATAGAGGAGGTCAACAAAAGGATTGACGCCATCGAAACAAGACTAAGCATACTTGAGAATGAAAGCAAAGAATAAGGAGATGCAAAAAAATGCTTGATATCAAAATTATTAGAGACAATCCAGAGGACGTAAAAACCCGTCTAAAGGGCAAAGAAGTCGATTGCGACGCAATAATAGACAGAATACTTGAGCTTGATAAGCAGCGCAGAGACCTCATCGGCAAAACCGAAGCACTCAAAAGCGAGCAGAACAAGGTCTCAAAAGAGATACCGCAGCTTAAAAAAGAGGGCAAGGACACTACCGCTGTTATCGCTGAGATGAACAAGCTCAAGGAGGAGATTAAATCAATCGACGCCGAGCTGAAAGCAGTAGAAGATGAATACACCAACAATATGTTGTGCTTGCCTAATCTTCCAGACCCAGATTTAGTATTCGGCGGTAAAGAAAACAATAAAGCAATGTGTTACTACGGTGGCAGAACACTGGACTTCGAGCCGAAAAACCACGTTGACCTTTGCACCGAGCTGGGACTTATAGACTACGAGCGCGGAGCAAAGCTCGCCGGAAACGGCTACTGGCTGTATCGCGGTATGGGTTCTCGTCTTGAATGGGCACTGCTCAACTACTTTATCGAAACTCACGAGCTTGACGGCTACGAAATCGTCCTTGTACCCCATATGCTCGGCTACGAATGCGGACTCACGGCGGGACAGTTCCCCAAGTTCAAGGACGAGGTTTATTGGGTTGACGGCGCGGACGACGCGCAGCGCCACTTCATGCTGCCGACAGCGGAAACAGCTTTGGCTAGTTTGCACAGAGACGAAATACTAAATGAGGCAGATTTACCAAAGAAATATATCTCATATACCCCCTGCTACCGCCGCGAAGCAGGTTCATATCGCGCAGAGGAGCGCGGCATGATTCGTGGTCATCAATTCAACAAGGTAGAGATGTTCCAGGTTACAACGCCAGAAGGCTCTGACAAAGCGTTTGATGAGCTTGTAGGGCGCGCGGAGAACCTTGTAAAGGATTTGGGTCTAAAGTTCCGCACCGTAAAGCTCGCAGCCGGAGACTGCTCTGCATCGATGGCTCGCACCTATGACATAGAGGTATATATCCCCTCAATGGGCGGCTATAAAGAGGTCTCCTCAGTAAGCAACGCACGCGATTACCAGGCACGCAGAGGTCAGATCCGCTTCCGCAGAGAGGACGGCGGCAAGATTGAATACTGCCACACTCTCAACGGCTCAGGTCTGGCAACCAGCCGCATCTTCCCTGCAATCATCGAGCAATACCAGTGTGAGGACGGTTCAATCGAAGTGCCGAAGGTACTCAGAAAGTATCTTCGTGGGAGAGAAAAAATCACAAAAGAAGATCAGCTCCGCGTAAATATAAAGAGCGCTTTCTCCTGCGACTGTTCTCACTAAATTGGTACGCCTATAAAATCAGGAAAAATAACCGCCTAGAATTATCTCAAACCGATAATTCTAGGCGGTATTTAAATAAGAATAATAATTCAAATTACAAAAACTCAAAATTTAAAAGCTAAACCATGAAAATTTTGCGAATGAAAATAAATAAGGGATGTTTTATCCAAACAAGAGACTCACTCAGCCTTCATCGTGCCGGTTTCAAGGTAGCGTTGATGCCAGGAAAGCGCTTGTGTTAGGTCATGCGGGGTCTGGCAGGGACCGCACTTTTCCAGCGCCGAGTTATAGTAGTCCCATAGCTGCTGACGGTAATCCGGGTGCGCGCAGTTATTGATAATAAGCGGGACGCGCTCTTTCGGAGACTTACCGCGAAGATCGGCATAACCCCATTCGGTGACGATAACATCAACGTCATGCTCAGTGTTATCAACATGAGAAACCATCGGAACAACGCGGCTGATAGCACCCTTCTTAGAAACAGACATTGTTGAGAAAACAGCAATTTTGGCGTTGCGGCAAAAGTCGTTCGCACCGCCGATGCCATTAACAATGTGACTTCCGAAAGCGTGCGAGGAGTTGACGTTGCCATAAATATCAACCTCAAGCGCGCCGTTCATGGCAACAAGTCCATAGCTCATGATCTGCGCAGGACCGTTTGTAAACGCCAGGTTGCGCAGCGCAAGATGCTTACGAACATAATCCATGTTGTCGAACATACATTGAAAGCCGGAATCGGTCATATCCATAGCAGTGGTGGAGGCGTCTAAAATCGTGCCGTCAAGCATCGCCATAAGTGCCTGCTCACCAAGAACCTCAGTGTACATATTGAGGTTTTTAAATCCGGCTTTCATCAGCTCGATAAGCACACAGTTGATAACAACGCCCGTGCCGCACTGGAAGTTGAAGTTTTCGGGGATGCTGCCGGCCGCAATCTCCTTACGCAGCAGCTCAACAACATATTGCGCCATCTGGGTATGCTCCGGCTTAACAGTAGGATAAATAAGATCTTTATCTCTCTCGTTGCAGAATACAACTGCTGCTATCTTATCGGGAGAACACTTGCAATAAGGCAGTCCGTGCTTTTCAGCCATATTGCTAAATAGCTCTCCATCGGGAATATGAAGGTCATGAACCCCCTCAAGGCAAAGCGGCAGACCGACATTAATTTCAAGGATAACCTTATCTGCAAGCTCGGTCATCGTATCACAGATGCCGCCGGCGATACCGGGAACGAAAGATCCGTCCTCGTTAATCTTGACAATCTCAAGAATTGCATAGTCAATATGACCGAACTGCCCGTTTTTGACCTTGCCGTTGAGCTGACCCAGGTGACAGTCGATAAACTCAAAGCCGCCGGAGTTTATAGTGTTTCTGGCATCCTCACTCCATTGGAAAGCAATGAATTTTTTCATAATTCCGGCACGCGCCCAAGCAGAGATAAGGCGGTCGCCGCGGATAGCCGCTGAAATGACGTTCAAATCGGTAGCATGGCGGCTTTCCTCAAGAGCGGTAGCGGTAAGGCGAGGATAGCCCGTTCCAAAGCCGCTGACCGCAATGGTCATACCGCTTTGAATGAGCGCGGCAGCATCCTCCGGTGACATAACCTTTTCGCGGACACTCTCACAGAGAATCCTCTGCTCAAGCTCTTGTTTATCACAGGTGTACATACAAAACCTCCGTTAATAACAACGCGCACAATTGACAAAAACGCGCAGCGTTCATATACTGAATATACTAAGCGTGCATTTTACGTTAAATCTGACGAAAAATTAACACACAGAGGGAATTATATCATATAAAGCGAAGAAAGGAAACAAAAATGAAGAAAATTTTTGAGCCTGTTACAGTTGGTAAAATAGAAATGCAAAGCCGCATACTAAGAAGTGCGACTCTGACCGATAAGGACAGTGAAAACGGCGCTTACCTGCCCTACGAAAAGGAAAGCTGCGTTGAGCTGTCAAAAAACAAGGTTGGCTGCATCATCACCGGCATGATAGGCGTAGGCACAAACGCGGGCGCAGCCGACTTCGCGCCGATGGCGAATAATGAAAGCTTCCCGGAGCGCTTTACAGAAATTTGCAGGGCAACACATGAAAACGGCGGCAGAATTGTAGCCCAGCTAACTCACGCGGGCATTCAGGCGCTAGTTTTCGACGAGGGAGAGAACCCTTGGGGTCCCTCTCCGGCAGTGTCCATGGTGGGCTTCGAGGCCGTTGAAATGACGAAAGAGCAGATAAAAACCGTTGTAAGCGATTTTGGAAAAGCAGCTCTCGCCTGCAAGGAGGCAGGAGCGGACGGCGTTCAGCTCCATTTCGCACACGCCTATCTCATCAGCCAGTTCCTTTCAAAGTATTACAACAAGCGCACGGACGAATACGGCGGCGGAATTGAAAACCGCGCACGCTTCGCCTTTGAGGTATATGACGAAGTAAGAGAGAAAGTTGGCAAAGAATATCCTATTTGGATAAAAATCAATTACAGCGACCTGATGGGCGACGAGGGCAACGGAGCTGAGGAGTGCCTGTGGGTATGCAAACAGATGGACGCGCGCGGAGTAGACGCGATAGAAGTAAGCTCGGGTCTTGCGGTAGATAAGGCATCGCGTCCGATGCAGAAGGCAGTTGAGGGCGCTATGGTGGGTCATTTCACCGAGGGCGCTTTAAAAGTTGCCGAAGCCGTTTCCTGCGATGTTATCAGCGTTGGCGGCTACCGTACACAAGCGCAGATTGAAAACTGCCTGAACCTCGGCGGCATCAAGGCAATCTCGATGAGCCGTCCCTTTGCAGATTTTTCATACATAGCTGATTGGACTGACTAGCAAGCATTTTTGCCGCACAAACCGCTGGATAATTCCAAGCACTTTAGGGGAACGCCGGCGTGTTCCCCTTTGTGAATTTTGTAGCAAAATTGCAGAAAACGCAAGCCATAAAAGGTAATATTTGTAAAATTAAAACCAACAAAAAAACTTAAAATACATTGAAAACGCAGGAAAAATAGATTATAATTTCAAGTACATGCTAAAAAGATTGGCGCAAGCCGAATTCCGGCAATGCCCGGCGCAAGCGCCCGCGGCATGGTAAAGTTCAGGAAACTGCGGGGTGATCAAGCATGAGTATTGAGCAAGATTCCAAAATGTTAGGCGAAATGCTGGGGGAAAACGGCATCGCTAATTTAATAAGCTCCTTATCCTCCGGCTTCGGAATATTTGACTGCTTTGATAACAAGGTTAAAACTATTTACCTCTCCGGCTCCGTCAAGGAAATCCTCGGCTTTTTAAACGATGCTCCCATCAATTCCAGCGAAGCCGGGGTCGAATACTACATTCATCCAGACGATATGCTCGTTCTAAAAAAGGATATGGAGCGTGAGCGCGATATCGGCGAAATCTCTGATGTTGACCTGCGCTTATTAACTCGCGGTGGGGGCTACCACTGGTTCAACTTCCGCGTTGTTCTTGTCAAAATAATCGACGGTCATGAGATTTGGAACGGTGTATGCAACGATATAGACTCCCGCAAGAAAAACGAGCTGCATCTCAACCGCATATACAAAACGATGAGCGAAACCTATGCCATCCTTGAATACAAAGCAGAAACCGGATTCCAAATCCTTTTCACCAGTGAGGACATAGCAAAGATAGACCCAAAGGATAATAAATCCCTTATTGAACAACAAACAAGAGATTTGTTCTGCCGCATCCATCCCGACGATCAGCAGAAGCTGCGCGAAGCGCTGCAACGCGCGGTTGAAAGCAACGAAAACGTCAGTACCATTTTCCGTATTAAAATGGCGAACGGTAAATATAGATGGGTCAAGCCCAACCTCACCGTTGAGTCCGGCACAAAGGACAGCAAAATCATCTATGGCACTTTCGCCGATATAGACGAGCTAGTGCGCTCAAACCTCGAAATCGAGGCGGAGCGCGAGCGTCTGCGCACGGTAATCGAGCAGGCAAACATAGCCGTATTCGACTGGAATCATATAAACGGCGACATCTATATGTCAGACAGCTTCAGAAAATATGCCCTAGCGGGTGCGGCAGAGATGTTTATTAAGACCAATCAGGGTGATCCGAGCATTGTCCATCCGGATGACCTGCCTCTGCTGGAGGAGTTTTGGTCTAAATCCTTAAAGGGCGAACCCTTTGTCAGCACTACCATTCGCGCAAAAATGCTCGACGGCAGCTACCGCTGGACTCAGCTATCCGGATACTTCAACCACGATATAAACGGCAACACTGTACGAAGCATCGGAACGCTCGTGGATGTTGACCACGAACGCAGCCTTGAGCATGAAATGCAGCTTAACCTCCGAAGACTTGAAACAGTTATTGAGGACACCAACGCGCAGTATTGGGAATATGATATTATCAACGAAACTGCCGATATCGGCGAAATCGTCCGCAAGGTCTATTCTCTGCCGCCAACTATGGAAAACTTCCCCAACTCACTTATCGCAACCGGCATTGTGCCGCCGGAATACGAGGCGGAGTTCAGAAAAATACACATCGTTCTAAAAAACGGCGCTCTATTCAGCGAGCTTAAGCTGCCGATGAACTCTCCCGGCGGAACGGTGCGCTGGAAGCACATACGCTACCGCACAATATTCAACTCCGAAAGCAAGCCCTCACGCGCCATCGGCACAGCTATAGACATAACAGATCAGGTTACTGCCGAAATGAAGCTCAAGCAGTATAAAAAAATGAACAAAGCGCAGCAGCAAACGTATTAATAACTAAAAAATGTCCAAATAAGCTAAAAGCCCAACTATCATTATCCTAATAGTTGGGCTTTAAATGTACACGCATCAGAGCATACAAAAGCTCCTCTGCCTGTTTTCAGTGCTCAGGTCATTAAGATAAAAGAAGCATATAGTCGGCGAGCAGCGTTATTGAACGTCGGAAATGCCCCCATAGGAGCGTGCCGTTAGATATACTTCGAGCCGCTTTTACCGTACTTAGTCTAAAGCTATCCTGCGCAAGCTCGCGGCAGCTAATTTACTCAAAGATAAAAAAACCTTTAATAACCAGCGTTATCCTGTTGAGGAATTTATTTGCTCAAATTATCGCATCAAGATAATTATATCTAAATATAGCGGTAAATTATTGTAGAATCACATTATATAGCAAGATTTCTTGAGAAAAAAGGAAAATTCACGAAACGGCAAGCAAATTCAAGCTTTAAGAAGCCTCCTCCAAAGCCATTTCAAGCGCCAAAAAAGCTTAAAAGCCTTTCCTTTCGCCGCACGATTTCAATACAAAAGCGGCTAAAATTAATATTACGAAAAGGCGATAGATGCGATAATTTTTAATAAAAATTATCGCATCTATCGATTTATATGACTTATTGATCAATATATAGTGCATCTACACCGTTGAAGTGGCAATAAGCTCAGACCAAGCTCTACAGAACGCTGAGGTAACGCTCGCCTGTGTCGGGCAGGAGAACTACTATGGTGCTTCCTTTATATTCAGGGCGTTTTCCAAGCTGTGCAGCAGCTGCAACGGCAGCACCGGAGCTGATGCCGCATAAAATCCCCTCCGTTTTCGCAAGCTCACGCATAGTTTCAAAGGCTTCCTCGTCCTCCGCGTGCAGCACTTCATCATAAACCGTTCTGTCGAGCAGTTCGGGAATGAAGTTCGCGCCGATGCCCTGGATCTTATGCGGCGCTGCGCAGCCCCCGCTGAGCAGGGGTGATTCTTTCGGCTCAACTGCAAATACTCTAATGTCTGCGCGCTGCTCCTTTAAATATTTACCTGCGCCGGAAAGCGTTCCGCCTGTGCCGACGCAGGCAACAAAGGCGGAAATGTTGCCATCGGTATCGCTCCAAATCTCAGGACCTGTGGTTTTGTAATGCGCCGCCGCACCGGCAGGATTGGCAAACTGGTCGGCAATGATACTGCCGGGGTTTTGCGCGCTTATCTCGCGCGCTTTTTCAACAGCCCCTGCCATGCCCTTTGCGCCCTCCGTCAAAACCAGCTCCGCGCCATAGGCGGCGATAAGCTTTCTGCGCTCAATGCTCATGGTATCCGGCATTACGATAACCGCCTTGTAGCCTAAAACGGCAGATATCGCCGCAAGTCCGACGCCTGTATTGCCGCTGGTCGCCTCAATTATCATGCCGCCCGGCTTGAGACTGCCGTTCGCCTCGGCGCAGCGAATAATCTCAAGCGCAATGCGGTCTTTGGCGCTTCCAGCCGGGTTCTGACCCTCAAGCTTTGCCAGCAGCCGCACCATCGGGCAATGCTTCGATGCGTAAGCACCAAGCTCAACAAGCGGCGTTGAGCCTACCAGTTTTGTAATGTTGTCAAAAATACGTTCCATTTTCACACTTCCTGCTAGTTTATTTCCGTAAGGAGTTGAAAATTCCTAAGATAATAGGTATAATACTTTATTATCTTCATAAATACAATAGAAAGCCTATTATTTCGTGGCTTTACCACGCGAGACAGGCTTCAAAATGCAAAAGGATGGACACAAAATGAAACGAACGAAAATCTCCGCCATCTATGCGGATGCCGCCGCCCTAACAGACGCGGAATTGACGGTTTGCGGCTGGGTACGCACGATCCGCGACATGAAGAATTTTGCCTTTATTGAGCTTAATGACGGCAGCGCGCATAAGTGTTTACAGGTCGTTTTCGATAGAAATATTCTCTCCAATTACGACGAGATCGCTCACCAGAACGTAGGCGCGGCACTGATTGTTAAGGGAAAGCTTGAGCTTACTCCCGAAGCAAAGCAGCCCTTTGAGCTGAAAGCCTCCGAGATCACGGTTGAGGGCATTTCCACCCCCGAATATCCGCTGCAAAAAAAGCGCCATAGCGTTGAATATCTGCGCACGATAGCCCATCTGCGTCCGCGCACGAACCTGTTTTCCGCCGTTTTCCGCGTCCGCAGTGTTGCCGCCGCCGCCATCCATGAATTTTTCCAGCAGCAGGGCTTCGTTTATGTTCACACCCCCATCATCACCGGGTCTGACTGCGAGGGTGCCGGCGAGATGTTCCGCGTGACCACTCTTGACCTTGAAAATCTCCCCAAGACCGAGGACGGAAAGGTCGATTTCTCCGAGGACTTCTTCGGAAAAAGCACCAACCTTACAGTTTCCGGTCAGCTCAACGCCGAAAACTTTGCAATGGCATTTGGCGATGTTTACACCTTCGGTCCGACCTTCCGCGCGGAAAACTCCAACACCCAGCGCCACGCCGCGGAGTTTTGGATGATTGAGCCGGAGATGGCGTTTGCCGACC
This sequence comes from Oscillospiraceae bacterium, assembly GCA_018385135.1. Classification (GTDB taxonomy): domain Bacteria; phylum Bacillota; class Clostridia; order Oscillospirales; family Oscillospiraceae; genus UBA2658. The sequence goes on from JAHAWY010000080.1 coordinate 8,806, forward strand.
TCAACGATTATATGGACAACGCAGAGGCGATGATAAAATACGTTATCAAAACCGTTATGGAGCGCTGCCCGCAGGAGATGGAGTTTTTCAACAGCTTTGTTGACAAAGAACTGCTTGAGCGCTTAAACCATGTTGCAAACTCCGAATTCGGCAGAGTTAGCTATACCGAGGCTGTTGACCTGCTCAAAGAGCATAACGACGAGTTTGAATACCCCGTAAGCTGGGGCACTGACCTGCAAACCGAGCATGAGCGCTACTTGACGGAAAAGATATTTAAAAAGCCTCTTTTCGTTACAAATTATCCCAAAGAGATAAAAGCCTTTTATATGCGCCTTGATGACAACGGCAAGACCGTTGCCGCGGCGGACTGCCTTGTTCCCGCCATCGGCGAAATCATCGGCGGCTCTCAGCGTGAGGAGAGGCTTGACATTCTTGAAGCTCGCATGGGCGAGCTGGGGCTCGACCCCAAGGACTACTGGTGGTATCTTGACCTGCGGCGTTACGGCTCCTGCCGTCACGCCGGCTACGGTCTTGGCTTTGAGCGCCTTATCATGTACCTTACGGGTGTTTCCAACATCCGCGATGTGCTGCCTCATCCCCGCACCGTCGGTACTGCCGAGTTTTAAATTAACTTAACCTCGCTGCATCTCAGGAGGTGTTTATGAGGAAGCTTTACACCGTCTCAGAGGTTTCGGAGATCACAAAAATCAGCCCGCGCACACTGCGCTACTATGATAAAATTAACTTGCTCAAGCCGGCGGTGATCGACGAGGGCAGCCGCAGCAAGTATTACACATATGGTCAGCTTGAGGCGCTGAATATCATCATGCTTTGCTCGGATATGGGTATGTCCTCCCGTGAAATGCGCACTATTGCCGCCCAAAAGGGTGCGGAAACCTTTCCGACGCTTATGGAAGAAGGCGTAAAGCTGGCAAAAGAGCGCATTGAAGCTCTGCGAACCACAATGCTGCATATTGAGGATTTCTCCGAGCAAGTTGAGCGCTACCATCGAGGACGCTACGCGAAGGGTATCTATCGCCGCAGCATAGACAGACGCTGTATCGCCATTCTCCCCTGCAAGGAGAACGACAGCGACGAGGAGCTGAACAACAAATCAACCGAGCTTTACAGGATTGCGACTGAAAAGGGGATGGCGCTTTCCTATAACGGTGGAGTTGTCGGAGTATCCAATGGGGAGAGTATCGGCTGGTTCGTTTATCTCGAAACGCTAGAGGACTACGAGGACGACACACTTATTCTCAACCTTCCTCAGGGCAATTACGATTGCCGGATAGTGCCGAACGCGGAAAGCCGCGCGGCATACATAGCAGGAACTTGCAGCGCCGAGGGCTACGACTTTAAAAAAGGCTCAGTCGTCGTTTTCGCGGAGCTGTATGACTACCAGAACAGCTCGGATAATTTGACGGAGATCCAAATTCTGCTCAAGAAGGATAAAAACGAAAAATAATGCGAAAAAGGCTTCGGGTGGAAACCACGAAGCCTTTTTAATATCATTTTATGCTTTTGAATATTTATCCCGTTGGGATACTGCCAGTGCATCGCATCGGTTGTTAAGCTCGTTTTCCGCGTGACCCTTCACCCAGTTGAAGGTCACACTGTGAACGGAAAGCAGCCTGTCAAGCTCCTGCCAGAGGTCAATGTTTTTAAGCTCCCCGTCCTTGCGCTTCCAGTTTTTCGCCTTCCAGCCGGCAAGCCATTTCTTGTTGATTGCGTTTACAATATACTGCGAATCAGTATAGAGCGTGACCTCACACGGCTCCTTGAGCGTTTGCAGGGCTGTGATAACGCCGGTAAGCTCCATGCGGTTATTGGTCGTTTCCGCCTCGCCGCCGGAAAGCTCACGGCGGTTTTCCTTGTAAATCAAAATCGCCCCCCAGCCGCCCGGACCGGGATTTCCGCTGCACGCGCCGTCGGTATATATGCTTACTTGCTTCATAAAATCTCCAAATAAGATAGTCTTTATAGATTGAGGGCAGATATGCTATCTGCCCTCGCTATTTTTATTCAGCGCTGTCAGCGGCTGTTTCGGGCGGGAGCGTTTCCCCCTCGCCATCATCCTTTTCCGTGCGGGCAAGGGAGATGACCTTGCTGCCCTCGGCAAGACGCATCAGGCGTACGCCCTGCGTTGCTCTGCCGAGCATACTTACAGAGTCCGCCGCCATGCGGATGATCGTGCCGTCATCGGAGATGAGGAGAATATCATCGTTATCGTCAACTACCTTAACGGTGGCGACCTTGCCGGTGCGCTCGGTTACATTATAGTTTTTTAGACCCATACCGCCTCGTTTTTGCGGCGTGCCGTCGCTGCCGCGCAGATATTCTTCAATATCTGTACGCTTGCCGTAGCCATTCTCCGTAACGGATAATAGCGCGCCGCCGCTGCGGGCGCGGGCAGCACCCACGCAATAGTCGCCCTCGCGCAGCTTTATTCCGCGGACGCCAACGGCGTCGCGTCCCATCGGGCGAATATCCGTTTCGGCAAAGCAGATCGCCATGCCGTCATGCGTTGCGATGAGAATGTTTTCATCACCGTCGGTGGGACGAACGCTTATCAGCTCATCGCCCTCCTCAAGATGGAGCGCGCGGATGCCGCTGTTGCGGATGTTTTTCAGAGCGACTACGTTCATGCGCTTGACCGTGCCGTTTCGCGTGATGAGCACAAGATATTCGCTCGCCTCCTCGAAGCTGCGGCAATGGATCATGGCGCTTACCTTTTCGCCCTGCTCGATCTGCAAAAGGTTTACTATGTTTGTACCCTTTGCCGTTCTCGACGCCTCGGGGATAAGATAGCCCTTCTTGCGGTAGACCTTGCCTGTATTGGTGAAAAACAGAATATAGTCGTGGCTGGAGGCGGTGAATACGGTCTCAACATAGTCCTCATCGCGCAGGCTTTGGGCGGAAATGCCCTTGCCGCCGCGACGCTGGGCTCGGTATGTGTCCGCCGGGAGGCGCTTGATGTAGCCGGCGTGAGTCAGCGTGTAAACACATTCCTCCTCCTCTATGAGATCCTCGATGTCGATATCGTCCTCGATTTCCTGTATCTCGGTGCGGCGCTTGTCGCCGTATTTGTCGCGTATGGCTATAAGCTCGTCCTTCAAAACGCCGCGCATAAGCGCTGGATCGGCAAGCAGACTGTCAAAGTAGGCGATGCGCTCTTCAAGCTCTTTAAACTCCTTCTCCAGCTTTTCGCGGTCAATGCCCTGCAAAGCCTTCAGACGCATATCCAAGATTGCCTGAGCCTGAACCTCGTCCAGCCCGAAGCGCTCCATTAGTGTCTCCTTTGCGTCGTCATAGCGGGAGCGAATGATGCGGATAACCTCGTCAATATTATCCTGTGCGATGAGCAGACCCTTTAGCAGATGGGCGCGCTCCAGAGCCTTTTTGCGGTCATATTTCGTGCGGCGAAGAATGATCTCCTCCTGGAAAGTAAGGTATTCGTCGATTATCTGGCGCAGAGATAAAATCCGCGGCTGCTTCTGATCGTCAACCAGTGCCAGCAGGATTATGGAAAAGTTGGATTGAAGTGAGGTCTGCGCGAACAGGCGGTTTAAAACCACCTGTGGGTTGGCATCCCTTTTAAGCTCGATAACAATGCGCATACCGTTGCGGTCAGACTCATCACGCAGGTCGCTGATACCCTCAATGCGCTTGTCCTTGACATTCTCGGCAATGGTGCGGATGAGCTGACGCTTATTTACCTGATAGGGAAGCTCTGTCACTATGATACGGGTGCGGTGGTCGCGTCCGAATTCCTCAAACTCGGTGCGCGCGCGCACAACTACCTTGCCGCGTCCCGTGGCGTATGCTGCGCGTATGCCGCTTCTGCCCATGATGATGCCCTTTGTGGGAAAATCCGGTCCCTGGATATGCTGCATCAAATCGGAAAGCTCCGCGTCCGGATTATCCAGAACGCAGACGCAAGCGTTAATGACCTCGGTAAGATTGTGCGGGGGAATATTTGTTGCCATGCCGACGGCAATGCCGGAGGAGCCGTTGACAAGCAAGTTTGGAAAGCGGCTCGGAAGCACACGCGGCTCTTTGCGCGATTCGTCGAAGTTGGGATCCCAGTTGACGGTATCCTTTTCGAGATCACGCAGCATTTCATCGGAGATCTTTGAAAGTCTCGCCTCGGTGTAGCGGTAGGCTGCCGGGGGGTCGCCATCGACAGAGCCGAAGTTTCCGTGACCGTCCACCAGCATATAGCGCATGGAGAAATTCTGCGCAAGCCGAACCATTGCATCGTAAACCGAAGCGTCGCCGTGAGGATGGTAACGACCGAGCACGTCGCCGACGCAGGTCGCGGATTTTTTAAAGGGCTTGTCGCTGGTGAGGTTATCCTCATACATTGCGTAGAGGATGCGCCTGTGGACAGGCTTTAAGCCGTCTCGAACATCGGGCAGAGCGCGACCGACGATAACGCTCATTGCATAGTCGCGGTAGCTGTCCTGCATTTCCTTTACCAGCTCAGACTCTGTTATTATCTGTTCGGGAAAGGCTATATCCTCAGGCTTGTAATCTCTGTTATGTGCCATTTCTACGTCACCTCTTAAATATCAAGATTGACGGCGTACTTGGCGTTCGTCTCAATCCATTGCTTGCGCGGCTCGACCTCCTCACCCATGAGGATGGTGAAGATTTCGTCCGCCCGCACCGCGTCTTCAAGCGTGATGCGGCGCAGCGTGCGCTTTTCGGGATCCATCGTGGTTTCCCACAGCTCGTGTGGATCCATCTCGCCAAGACCCTTAAAGCGGCTGATCTCTATTTTGACGTTGGGGTTATCTCCGCGCAGCTCGGCGCTTATCGCGTCGCGCTCCTCGTCGGAATATGCAACGCGCTGGGTCTTTCCGCGTGTCAGCTTATAAAGCGGGGGCACGGCGGAGTAAACATAGCCATGCTCAATCAGCGGACGCATATATCGGAAGAAGAATGTCAAAAGCAGCGTGCGGATATGCGCGCCGTCAACGTCGGCATCCGCCATGATGATGATCTTGTGGTAACGAAGCTTTTCAAGATTAAACTCCTCGCCGATGCCAGCGCCGAGGGCAACAATCATCGGATAGAGCTTGTCGTTGCCGTAGATTTTATCAGCGCGCGCCTTTTCAACATTCAGCATCTTTCCCCACATGGACAAAATTGCCTGAAAGCGCGAGTCGCGCCCTTGAATTGCAGAGCCTGCGGCGGAGTCTCCCTCAACAATGTAAATCTCGCATAGCGAGGGGTCACGCTCGTTGCAGTCCTGAAGCTTGTCGGGCATCTGTCCTGATTCAAGCCCTGTCTTTCGGCGGACGGATTCGCGCGCTTTTCTTGCCGCCTCACGCGCCTTGGAGGCGGTGAGCGCCTTTTCGATAATGGTTTTTCCGACGGCGGGGTTCTCCTCCAAAAACTGCTCAAGCTTATCGGAGACAACGCTGTCTACCAGAGTGCGAATCTCGGAGTTTCCGAGCTTTGCCTTGGTTTGACCCTCAAACTGAGCGTCGGTAAGCTTAACGGAGATGACGCAGGCAAGACCCTCGCGGCAGTCCTCGCCAGAGACCTTGTCGTCATTTTTCAGCATTCCGATTTTTGCACCGTAGGAATTCAAAACGCGGGTAAGCGCCGCTTTGAAGCCCGTTTCGTGCATACCGCCCTCAGGAGTATGGATATTGTTGGCAAACGAGAGGATGTTTTCATTGTAGCTGTCGTTATATTGCAGGGCAATTTCGGCGATAGAGTCGTTCTTCTTGCCGGACATATAGATAACATTTTCATGCAGAGGTGTTTTTGCCTTATTTATGAAGCTTACAAATTCGCGGATACCGCCTTCATAAAACATCTCATCTCGGATAATTTCTTCGCTTCTTTTATCCTCTGTGGATATATGAAGCCCTGCGTTGAGGAATGCCTGTTCCCTCATGCGGGTGTGAAGAACCTCGTAGTCATATATGGTGCTTTCAAATATTTCGCCGTCGGGCTTGAAGCGGACGGTCGTTCCCGTGCGCTCGGTGTCGCCGATTATCTTCATCTCCTGCGTTATCGCACCGCGGGAAAATTTCATCTGATAGATATGCCCGTTCTTGTGAACCTCGACCTCAAGCCATTCGGACAGAGCGTTAACAACGGAAGCGCCGACGCCGTGCAGACCGCCGGAGACCTTATAGCCCCCGCCGCCAAACTTGCCGCCCGCGTGCAAAACGGTGAATACTACCTCAAGCGCTGCCTTGCCGGTCTGCTCTTGAATGTCTACCGGGATGCCGCGTCCGTTATCGCTGACTTTGATAATGTCCCCCGGCTCGATGGTGACTTCAATATGTGTGCAGTAGCCCGCAAGCGCCTCGTCGATGGAGTTATCAACAATTTCGTAAACCAGATGATGCAGACCGCTCGAGGAGGTCGAGCCGATATACATACCCGGGCGCTTTCTGACAGCCTCAAGACCTTCAAGAACCTGAATTTGTGAAGCGTCGTATTCCTCTGTTATCTTATCGGTGATTTCAGACATTTGCTTCTTCCTCCGTGTTTTGTGCCGGCTGATGGTGTGTTTCACGCACAAGCCATTTTTAAAGTTTATTCAAAGCTGCTCACGCTCTCCGCGCGCTTTAAAAGCGTTGTGGAGGCAAGCTGCGAAAGATAGAGAACCTGCCCGCCGTCCTCTCTTTTGCAAACGACAAAGCTTTTCGGCAGATCCTCCGCCACGTTAATTACCTCGCCCCTTTTTTCCGCCTCGGTGAGATAAGCTCTGGTTATGTGGGAATAGGAGCTGTTGTCAAGGTCAAAAACCGCTATTACGTCCGATTTTTGCACGACCACGTTTTTTCCCAGATGCAGATACATAGCTCCTCCTATTTCACCACACCGCCGCAGACGGTAAGCACCTTGCCGCCTGTGCGGCTTTTTATCTGCTCATCCTCGCAGCAGCTAATAAGCGTTTGCCCGCCGCCGATGCGGTTTAGGACATATTCCTGCCGTTTTGGGTCAAGCTCGCTTAAAACATCGTCTAAAAGGAGAATGGGTGTTTCTCCTGTATCCTGTGTGGATATCTCCCGCTCTGCCATTTTAAGCGACAGAGCGGCTGTTCTCGTTTGCCCCTGCGAAGCGTAAAGCCGTGCGGAGACGCCGTTAATGGAAATCTCAAGGTCGTCCTTATGAATGCCGGTGAGAACGTTGCCGGAGGCGATCTCCGCCTCTCGGTGCGACTGCTGATGGCGGTAAAGCTTCTCATAAAGCGCCGCCTCCGAAGCAAAGGGATCGTCAACTGTGCTGACTGTGCTGTAAGAAATCTCAAGTTCTTCGCCGCTGCCCGAAAAATCGCTGTGGATAGGGGCGGCTGTTTGCCGCAGCTTTTCCACAAATGCGGCGCGATAGCGAATAAGCTTTGCGGATATACGGCACATACAGTCTGAATAATCGTCAAGCGTGTCCAAAAGAGAAGGCTTTTCATGCCAGTCGTTTAAAATTCGCTTTTTATGCTCATAAAGGCGCGTATATTCCGAAAGCAGCTCGGAATACTGCGGACGGAGCTGGCTAATCGCCATGTCCATAAAGCGGCGTCTTTCCTTTGCTCCGGACTTGATCATGTTCAAATCGTCCGGGCAAAACAGCACTACCCGCAAAACCTCCGACAGCTCAGAGGCATTTTTTTTAACGCCGTTGAGTGTTATCTGCTTGCGTGCGCCGTGTCCAAGCTTAATGTCTATTCGCTGCTCGCGCTCCCGTGAAAAAAGCTCACCGGTAATTCTGGCAAAATCGGTGTCAAAGCGGATAAGCTCCTTATCAAAGCGTGTGCGAAAGGCATGACCGCAGCTTAGCATAAAAACGCTTTCAAGGAGGTTCGTTTTTCCCTGCGCATTCTCGCCGGTTATTACGTTTATACCCTCCGCAAGCTCTACCCTTTGTTCAGCATAATTGCGAAAGTTGACTAACTGGATAGAATTCAACTGCATTATTCTACTCCGGAGATAATAAAGCTCTCTCCGTTGAATTCAAACACATCTCCGGGGCGGAGCTTTTTTGTTCTTTGCAGACAAACCTCGCCGTTTACGAGCACCTGTCCCTCCTGGATGAGATACTTCGCCTCACCGCCGGTCTCTGCCGAGCCTGTAAACTTCAGTGCTGAGTCAAGCCTTATAAACTCTGTTGTAATCTCGATTTTTTCCGCTTCCTTGGACATTTTTATCTCCAATCGCCTATGCCTTTAGTCTTACAGGCAAAATCATGTATAAAAAGCTCTCTCCGCCATCCGCCGGAACAATCACGCAGGGAGCCGAACCGCTGGACAGGCATACTTCAAGGTCGTTTGCAGGAGCTGCCTTGAGAGCATCCTGCAAATAACGGTTGTTAAATCCTATTTCCAGATCCTCACCGTCACCCTCAAACGGGCATACATCCTCGCCCTTGCCTATGGAGGTTACGCAAAACATACTGAGCTTGTTTTTACCGAAAACGCAGCGCAGCGGGTTTTTGATGCGGTCGTCAATGATGAGGGAAACGCGGTCAACAGCGCGCAGAAAGCTTGTACGCTCTGTCTTGAGACGGTAAGTAAACTGGGAGGGTATCGCCTTTTTATAGTCCAAAAATTCGCCCTCAAGCCTTCTTGTCACCAAAACGCAGTCTCCAAGGCTGAAGGAAATATGCTTGCTGCCTACAACTATCTTAACCGCATCTTCGCTGTCCGAGCACATTTTTTCCAGATCGGACAGCGCCGTTCCGGGAGTAATGAAGCTGCATTCGTCCAAATCGGAGGACTCCAGTGTTTCCTTGCGCATGGCAAGGCGATAGCCGTCCACCGCGACAACGGTAAGCATCTTACCTTCTATCTCGAACAAAGCGCCGGTATAAACGGGGCGCGCTTCGTTGTCGCTAACGGCAAACAGGGTTTGATTTATCATTTCGCGCATAGTTTTCTGCGGAATAGACACAGACTTCTGATGCTCGACTGAGGGAAGCTCAGGATAGCTGTCAGAATACATACCCATGATTGAAAATTCAGCGTTGCCGCAGGTAATGCTTATCATGTTGGAATCGTCCGCCGAGACTGTAACGATGTCATCCGGCAGGCTGCGCACGATGCTGTCAAACAAACGGGCGGAAACAACAACGCTGCCCGGCTCTGCCACATCTGCCGCAAAAGAGGTGTAGATGCCCTTAACGAGGTCGTAGCCTGTTATTTTTACTCCGCTTCCGGTCTCTATCAAAAGACCCTCAAGTGCGGGATTTGGGCTTTTGGACGCAGCAGCGCGCGAGCTGGTGGCAACTGCCGACTGAAGCAGATATTTTTCACAGGTGAATTTCATAAGCTTCCTCCTCCGATTTGAACGGAATAATTCTTCTATCTCAGATAGAACTTATATAAAAGAAAGAATAGATAGATTATTTTTAGTAGAGTTAGTAGTAGAGCAAATTTCTGTTCAAAAGTGCCTAAAAGCATTGAAAACTCTGAAAAACCGGTGTGGATAAAAATGTTTATAAAACAGAGGTTTTCGTTTTGTAAAATTTTGGATTTATTATGCTTTTGTTTTTGAACCGAAAGTTTACAGGTTTTAAACACGCCTTTGTTTAAAACAAAGAACGCATTTACTGCCCGTGATAGGTGGTAATATTGCTGGAAATATCTCTGATGGTATTGTTCATCTCCGGCTTTTTATCAAGCAGATCCTCAATTTTATCGAGCGAGCTCATAACAGTTGTATGGTTGCGGGAAAACTGGTCGCCTATCTCTTTTAATGAGAGGTTTGTATGAGTGCGCATGAGGTACATGGCGACCTGACGCGCCATGGCTATGTTTTTGTCGCGTCGCTGGCTTTTGAGGTTTTCCGGATCGAGAGAGTAGTATCGGGCGGTTTCTTCGATAATTACATCCGGTGTGGGTATATATGCGCCGTCGCGCACAACATCCTTAACGGCACGTTTTGCCATGCTTATGTCTATCGTTTCATGCATGATGGAGTTATAAGCCGTAAGACGCTTAACAACGCCCTCAATTTGCCGTATGTTGCTTTTTATCTCGTTTGCGATATATTCAACAACTTCGTCAGGCAGGGTCATTCCGAGCTGGGATGCCTTGTTGCGAATGATAGCCATGCGTGTCTCAAGGTCGGGAGACTGGATGTCCGCCATAAGTCCTCCCTCAAAGCGGGTGCGCAGGCGATCCTCCAGCTTGACCATTTCTATTGGTGGACGGTCGGAGGTGATAACGATCTGCTTGCCCGCCTCCCAAAGATTATTGAAGGTGTGGAAAAATTCCTCCTGTACTCCCAGTTTGCCGGCTATAAACTGGATATCATCGACAAGGAACAGGTCAACGTAGCGGTATTTGTTGCGAAATTCTGCTTGGGTGTTATCCTTAATCGATTGAACCATTTGGTTCATAGATTCATCGCCCTTTACATAGACGATTTTTGCGGAGGGGTCTTTTTCATGGATTTTTTGACCTATGGACAGCAGCAGATGCGTTTTGCCCAAGCCGGAGTTGCCGTAAATAAACAGGGGGTTAAAGCTCTCTCCCGGCTTATCGGCAACGGCAATCGCCGCCGCGTGCGCAAATTTGTTGGAGTTGCCGACTATGAATTGGTCGAAGGTATATCCGGCTACCTCCGGCAGGGAATCATCCGGAACGGTGCGCTCGTAGTCGTCAAGCTCGTCCCCTGCCAGAACCTCAAGCTCAAAGGGAGCGGAAAAAAGCTCTGTCAGCTTGCTGCTGATGATGGAGGCATAGCGCTCCTTGATGATGCTGCGTTTAAAGGTGGTCGGGGTGTAAATAACCAAACGGCTGTCCGTAAGGTCGATGGGTCTGCACTCTGAAAACCATGTGTTCATCGTAGTGCTGGTAAGCTCTGCGGAGAGGTAGTCCATAATGCTGCACCAGATGTCGTTAACGGAATTCATTTTTCTTTCTCCTTTGAGGAAGGATAGATTTGCCTTTCGCTACGGTTTGCCGCAAAAAGGTTAAAAATGCGGGTGGAAAATCAAACACACCCGAACGCGAACATGCACACTATATTATAGCAAAACCACGACATTTTTACAATAGCGTTTTCAAATATAAATAT
>JAHAWY010000003.1 GCA_018385135.1 Oscillospiraceae bacterium
GGAGAACCCCCGCCGCAGGGTGGTTGACCCGGTAGCCGCTGATGTGGTGAAACGCATCTTCGACCTGTGTATGGAGGGCCGTGGTCCCATGCAGATCGCCAACCAACTGAAAGCGGACAAGGTGCTAACGCCCAGCGCATACAGGGCCTTGCAGGGGATCAAGACCCCGAACAAGAAACCGGAGGACCCCTACGACTGGCACAGCAGTACCGTTGTGGCGATTCTGGAACGGCGGGAGTACACGGGCTGTACGGTGAACTTCAAGACCTATACCAACTCCATCTGGGACAAGAAGCAGCGGGACAATCCCCTTGAGAAGCAAGCCATCTTCCCCAATACACATGAGGCCATCATCGAGGAAGCCGTGTTTGAGAAGGTACAGCAGGTACGCCAGCAGCGGCACCGCAAGACCCGCACAGGACGTAGCAGTATCTTTTCCGGGCTGGTGTACTGCGCCGACTGCGGCGAGAAGCTGTATTACGGGGCGACCAACAACTACAGAACGGAGGGCGCGTTCTTCGACTGTTCTCTCCATTGGAAGCACAAGGACAAGTGCGGCACTCATTACATCCGGGAAGCCGTACTCAGCCATCTGGTCCTGAAACACATTCAGGCTGTGACAGGCTACATTCTGCGACATGAGGCACATTTCCGCACGGTAATGGAAGAACAGCTCCGGTTGGAAAGCAGTGAGCAGCTCCACATCCGCAGAAAACGGCTGGAACGGGACGAAAACCGCATCGCTGAGTTGAAACGGCTGTTCATCAGGATTTACGAGGACAACGCCAGCGGGCGGCTGAGTGATGACCGCTTCGATATGCTGAGTCTGACCTACGAAACGGAGCAGAAGCAGTTGGAGGCCGAGTGCGTAACTTTGCGACAGGAAATTGAAGTACAGGAACGACAGAACGAAAACATTGAGAAGTTCATTCAGACGGCGCACAAGTATGTGGGCATCGACGAGCTGGACGGCTACGCTCTGCGGGAGCTGGTGTCAGCTATCTATGTGGATGCACCGGATAAATCCAGCGGGAAGCGGGTGCAGCACATCCACATCAAGTACGACGGGCTGGGCTTCATCCCGCTGAATGAACTGATGAAAGAGGAAACGGCGTGACCGAAGTCACGCCGCACCCCATAAAACTCAATGTTTTCACCATTTTTTGATTTTACTGTTTTACGACCACCCGGCGAAGCGGGTGGTTTTTTGTTGTTGTTTTTGCTGCCTTTGCATACGCTTAGGTCTGCAAAGCAGAGAGTGTTTTATGCCTTTGAAGCTTTACGGATTTCAATGTTGCGCTTGCGTTCCTCGGCGTATTTCTCAAAAGCTTCCTCTCTGTCGAAGAATTCAACACTGTCAACATTGTATGCCTTTCTGAGCTTGATAGCGTCGAACTTGCACTTGGTGGTGCAGACACCGCAGCCTATGCACTTGTTCTTATCGACGATGGAAGCACCGCAGCCGAGGCAGCGTGAGGTTTCCTTCTTGAGCTGCTCCTCGCTGAAGGTCATGCGGTCGTCGGCAAAGGTCTTTGCCTTTTTCGCGTTATGTGCGGGCTTCTGGCGCGGTGTATTGTCAAAGCCCTTGGTGATGGCGTCCTTATCGAGATTATCCTTGTCAAGCGCCTTATAAATGCGGCGATTGCGGCCGATGGTCAGGCTCTGACCGGGATGTACGAAGCGGTGGATGGAGTCGGCACCCTGCTTGCCGGCGGCAATAGCATCAATAGCAAACTTCGGACCTGAGAATACGTCGCCGCCGACGAATACATCGGGCTGTGCGGTCTGATATGTCAGACTGTCGGCTACGGCAGTGTTGCCGCGTCCAAGCTCAACCTTCTCGCCCTCAAGCAGTCCGCCCCATTCGATGGACTGACCGACGGAGATAAGAACAAAGTCTGCCGGAACGGTGATGACGTCGGTCTCATCATACTTGGGAGCAAACTTGCCTTCACCGTCAAATACGCTAAGGCACTTTTTGAACTCAACGCCGGTGACTTTACCGTCTTCAACTATAACACGTTTCGGACCCCAACCATTGTTAAACTCAACGCTTTCGGCTCGTGCCTCCTCCTGTTCTTCAGGCAGCGCGGGCATTTCAGATGCGGACTCAAGGCAGTAGAGCTTGGTGGAGGCGGCACCTACGCGGGTGGCTGTGCGGGCAACGTCTATAGCTACATTACCGCCGCCGATGACGACCACGTTGCCGGAAAGCTTCGGAGGCTTGCAGAGGTTGACCCTGCGCAGGAATTCAACGCCGGGGATAACTCCTTCGGCGTCCTCACCCTCGATACCCAGCTTGCGTCCGCCCTGGGCACCGATGGCAACATAAAACGCCTCAAAGCCTTCGGAGCGAAGCTGCGCGAGGGTGACGTCCTTGCCGACCTCGACGCCGGTTTTGAAAGTAACGCCCATCTGACGTAGAACGTCTATTTCGGCTTCAACAACGTTCTTTTCAAGACGGAAGCTGGGAATGCCGAGCATCATCATGCCGCCGACCTTGCGCTGCTTTTCAAATACAGTGACCTTGTAGCCGTCGGCTGCGAGGTAGTATGCGCAGGAGAGTCCCGCAGGACCGGAGCCTATAACGGCGATAGACTTTCCGTAGTTATGGAGCTTTTTGGGAATGAACTGGAAGCCGGACTCCAGCTCCTTGTCCGCAATGAACTTTTTGATTTCGTCGATAGCAATCGGCTCGTCGATGTCGCCGCGTGTGCATTCATTCTCGCAGTTATGCGGACAAACACGACCGCAGATCGCGGGGAAGGGGTTTTCTTTCTTGATAAGCTCAAGAGCGTCGTTGTAGTTGCCCTCGGCAGCTTTCTTTATGTAGCCTTGAACTGCGATGTGAGCAGGGCAGGTGGTCTTGCAGGGAGCGGTGCCGGTCTCTACAACGTTTTGGCGGTTCTCGCGGTAGTCGGGATTCCACTTGTCCTTACCCCACTCGGTGTCCCTGGGAAGGTCTGCAAGCTTATGCTCAATGGGAGTCTTTGTGCAGAGCTTCTGTCCGAGCTTAACGGCGTTGTTGGGACAGTATTCAACGCACTGACCGCAGGCAACGCAGTTTTCAGCCTCGACATATGCTTCATAGTTGCTGCGGGAAGCATCGGGTGTGTTAAAATACTGGGTTGCGCCGAGAGCAAGGCAGGTATTGGGCATACAGTTGCAGATAGCAACTGAAACACCTTTGTTAAGGGTAGTTATCTGATGAACACAGCCAAGCTCCTCAAAGTATTTTATCTTTCTGTAAGCTTCTTCCTTGTCTATCTTGATACCACGACCATTGTTGATGAACATATCCGCTGCCATTCCGAGGAACATACACATACCTGTTTCGTAATCGGCGGCGCCTTCAAGGTCGCCCGCGCCTTCGTTCATAAAGCGGCGGACACGGCGGCACTGGCAGGGGAGAAGGGCAATGTGGTTCTTGTTGGCCTCAATATAGTAGCTGACGCGGTCATAGTCGCCAACCTCAACATTGTTTTCTATTGCCTTTTCCACGGGGATAGCGCGCATGACGCCTGCGCCCATGGGGAGCTTGTGTATGTAGTCGTACATGGAGGTTGTTGCGTGTCCTGCGAAGGATTCGGGAACTTCAGGGTGCTTTTCGCAGAAATCGTTGTTTACGAGCATGAACTCGAAAATGCCGGGGGCATAGACCAGAAGCATATATATATCCATGCCGTATTTCTGAACCTTTGCTATTACGCCGATATCGGCAAGCTCTTCAAGAAGCTCAAGGGTCTTTTCGTTGGAGAAGCCTGTGTCTGCGGCGATGCTTTCGGGAAAAGCGGGCTGAAGAAGATCCATTGCCATAAGGACTTTGATCTGGTCGTCGGTCATCCACTTTTCAAATGCTTTGTACTCAGCGCAGTTTTCGTCAATTTTATAATGACCGTTGCTGATTTTTTCGCAAAGCTTTATAAGGTTTTCTCTTACTGCCATGTGTTTTCCTCCTGATTTATTAGCAAGTTTCTGTACATTACCGTGCACAAAATAATTGCCTGCACACGGTGTGTTGTTATCTACTATGCCTAACTAACAGTATAGAATATATACGCTTGGAATGAAAGAGAAAATAGCTTGATTAACCACAACAAAAAGTTGTAATATATACACGCCGGGAGGTGAGAAAAATGCAGATACAGGCAATAGAGTCTTTCCTTATGGTTTATGAAATGCAGAATATGTCTAAGGCGAGCGCAAAGCTCTTTATAACGCAGCAGTGTTTGAGCCGTCAGATAAAATCTCTTGAGTCGGAGCTGGGTGTTGTGCTTTTTGAACGCGGAAAAAGCGGTATGCACCCGACTGAGCTGTGCCACAGGATTTATCCGGAGTTAAAGAAAGCACTTGCCGGCTATAACAAGGCTCGCAATATATGCTGCGAGCAGAAATCCGGCAGCGCCGCCGGACTTACTATTGCGCTGGCAAGCGGAATGTCAAACTATTTTAGTATTGGCTCAATATCAATGCTGGCGCGAAGATTCAGCGGAAAAAACCTGATGATAGAGGAATGTCCGGGCGGCGAGTGCAGTAAAATGCTGCTTGAAGGCAAGGCGGACATGGCGTTTTTGCTTGAGCCTTTTGATGACACTATGCTTGAGCATATTTTGATTAGGCAGGACTATGGCTGCATCGTAATGCGAAAAAACCATCCCCTTGCAGCGGAAAAAGGTCCTATACCTCTATCGGAGCTTCACGGAGTGAAAATCGTATCTGCCGTAAAGACAAACTGTGCAACGGAGCATTTTGAGCGCTATTGCTCTCAAGCAGGCGTTTACCCGCAGTGCGTGGCGTCGGTCTCAAACATTGTAGGCTTCATAAACACACTTACCGAAGACGATATCGCGGTTACTATTCTAAGCTACATTATCCCACAGCTTACCAATCCTGATATCGTAATCAGAGAGGTCATCAACCCCAGCTTGATAGGAAAATGCCACTGCTGCTTTCGCAAGGATTCGGAAGATGCGGAACTGTTGCGTTCACTTATGCTGAAAATAAAAGAGAGTGCCGAGCTTATGCTTATTTGAGCAGGAGCATTCTCTGATACGCTGTGCATATTTTCCTGCTAAGGAAAAGCTACGCAAAAAATCGCTTATTTATTCCTGCGACGGTTGATATAAAACCTGCGGATTATTCGTTATATGACACGAACTTGCGTTCTTGTTCATTGCCGATAAGTCGGGAGTCTGATATAATTTTATCAAACAGCTTGAGGCTGATCGTTTTCTGTCCGGCGTATCTTTGCTTTTTATGCGGTGATGCTCTGAAATATGTATTTAGCAACCGATAATTAATGTGGTTGAACCAGATTGATTTTTGCGTCAATAATCCATCAAATGTCATTTACACCTAAAACACCGTTAGCAGTCTTTAAATTTAGTCAATAAGCACATATTTAAGGAAATTTTGTATTGATAATTTTTTATTGAATGATTGTTAAAAATGTGGTACAGTCAGATTATTGATATATTATTGGCTATCTGCGCCGAGCTATTAACAGCGGCGAAGCGCAGAGCGCTGTGTTTGAGCTGTCTTAGATATCAAAACTTATTTTATTAGAGAAGGGAAAAAAGAATATGAGCAAAAAGGCAAAAAACTCAGACCCCAATGTGCGCCAGCCTATTTTAGACCTGGCGCAGATGGTTACCAACCGTCTGTTCTATAAAGTCAAGCCCGAAGACCCCGAATACTGGGGACTTGCCGGCATTATGACAGACGAGGAAGCGGAAGTTGCTATCAAGATGAAGCGCCGCGTTCCCAGAACTATGGCTGACATGGTCAAGCTCACCGGAAAAACCGAGAAGGAGCTTGAGCCTATCCTTGCGCATATGAGCGAGGTAGGCGTTGTTGAGTACAACTGGGAAAATCCGCAGCATGAAAAGCAGTGGATTCTGCCTATGTTCGTTCCCGGCAGCGCCGAGTTTACCAACATGAACGTTGAGCTTCTTGAGGAGCATCCCGAAATGGGCAGGTTCTTCGAGCGCAACTCTTTCCTTCCGCTTGCAGGAATTACTCAAATGGTACCTCCCGGAGGCGCCGGTATCGGTATGCACGTTATCCCCGTTGAGAAGGCTATCCCCACCGAGAGCCAGTCTCTTGATATTGAGCATATTTCCCACTGGCTGAAAAAGTATGACGGCAAGTATGCAGCATCTCCCTGTTCCTGCCGTCTGAGCCGCAAGACCTTTGACGAGGGCTGCGGTGACGACCCGATGGATTGGTGCATCGCGGTCGGCGATATGGCTGACTACGTTGTTGAGACCAAAAAGGGCGGACGCTACATCAGCTATGACGAGGTTATCGAGATTCTCGAAAAGGCAGAGTAGCGCGGCTATGTCCACCAGATCACCAACATCGACGGTGAGAACAAGATTTTCGCTATCTGCAACTGTAATGTAAACGTTTGCTACGCTCTGCGTACCTCTCAGCTTTTCAATACTCCGAACCTTTCCCGCAGCGCTTATGTGGCTCATGTTACCCCCGAAGACTGCGTTGCCTGCGGACGCTGCGTTGAGTATTGCCCCGCCGGTGCTGTAAGGCTCGGTCAGAAGCTCTGCACCAAGAACGGTCCTGTTAAGTATCCCAAGCACGCTCTGCCTGACACCAACAAGTGGGGCGAGGACAAGTGGGATTACAACTATCGTGATACCAACCGCATTAACTGCTACGACACCGGTACTGCTCCCTGCAAGACCGCCTGTCCTGCACATATTGCCGTTCAGGGCTATCTGAAAAAGGCAGCTCAGGGCAAGTACACCGAGGCTCTTGCTCTCATCAAGAAGGAAAACCCGTTCCCCGCTGTCTGTGGCGCAATCTGCAACCGACGCTGCGAGGACGCCTGCACCCGCGGAACTATCGACCAGGCAGTCGCTATCGACGAGGTCAAGAAGTTTATTGCCGCGCAGGATCTGAAGGCTGAGACTCGTTACATACCGCCCATCATTAAGCCCTCCGTTAACGATGAGCCTTGGGCAGAAAAGGTCGCCATCATCGGAGCAGGCCCTGCCGGTATGAGCTGCGCGTTCTATCTCGCAGAAAAAGGCTATAAGCCGACAGTCTTTGAAAAAGAGCAGCGCCCCGGCGGTATGCTCATGAACGGCATCCCCTCCTTCCGTCTGGAGAAGGACGTTGTTGAGGCTGAGATCGACATCCTCAAGCAGATGGGTGTTGAGTTCAGATGCGGTGTTGAGGTAGGTAAGGACATAACTCTTGACCAGCTCCGCAAGGAAGGCTATAAGGCTTTCTATATCGCAATAGGCTGCCAGGGCGGTCGCAAGGTCGGCATCCCCGGTGAGGACGCTGAAGGCGTCAAGACCGGTGTTGACTTCCTGCGCGCAGTAAACCTTGACGAAAATTCCTCTAAGCTCAGCGGCAACACCGTTGTCGTCGGCGGCGGTAACGTTGCGGTTGACGTAGCTCGCGCTGCATCTCGCTGCGGCTCTGCCAAGGTTGAGATGTTCTGCCTTGAAAGCCGTGACATTATGCCCGCTGCCAAGGACGAGGTCGCCGAGGCCGAGCACGAGGGTATCACCGTTAACTGCGGCTGGGGTCCGAAGGAAGTCGTCGTTGAAAATGGCAAGGTCAAGGCTATCGTATTTAAAAAGTGCCTGAGCGTATTTGACGCTGACCACAAGTTTGCTCCCAAGTATGACGAGAACGACACCAAGACCGTTGAGTGTGAGAACGTTCTCCTCTCCGTAGGTCAGAGCATTGTTTGGGGCGATCTGCTTGCAGGCTCCAAGGTCGAGCTCGGACGCGGAAACGGCGCTGTTGCCGATTCCTTTACCTATCAGACCGCTGAGCCGGACATCTTTGTTGGCGGCGACGTATACACCGGTCCTAAGTTTGCAATCGACGCTATTGCAGCAGGTAAGCAGGGCGCAGAGTCCATTCACCGCTTTGTTCAGCCGCACTGCACTCTTACCATCGGACGTAACCGTCGTCAGTTCATCGAGCTTGACAAGAAGAACATTGTTGTGGACAGCTATGACAATTCCTCTCGTCAGATTCCCGGAACTGACAGCAGCATAAGCGAAAAGTCTTTCCGCGACAACCGTGTCACCTTTACCGAGGAGCAGGTCAAGGCGGAGACTGCACGCTGCCTCGGCTGCGGCGCTTCCGTTGTTGACCCGAACAAGTGCATCGGCTGCGGCGTATGCACCACCAAGTGCGCATTTGACGCTATCAAGCTCTCCCGCGAGTTGCCGCAGTGCAGCAAGATGGTTTGCTCCGAGGATAAGGTCAAATCTCTGCTGCCCTACATGATGAAGCGTGGAGTAAAAATTCTGTTCAGCAAGAAGGATAATTAAGTAATCATGCATGAATTGGGCATTGTATTCAGCATAATCAAAACAGTTGAAGAGGTTGGAGCGGAAAACTCCATCTCCAAGGTCAACTCCGTTACACTGGAGATTGGCGAGGTTTCGGGCATAGTTCCGGAATTTCTGACAGACTGTTGGAAGTGGTCGGTGGAGAAGTCCGAGCTTTTGAAGGGTTCTGCGCTTTATATCGAGCAGATAGACGCGGTGACCTATTGCGAGAGCTGCGGAAAAACCTACCCCACAGTTGAGTTTGCAAAGATCTGCCCCTACTGCAAGAGTGACAATACCTATCTTGTTACAGGCAACGAAGTCAATATTAAGCAAATTGAGGCAATGTAGCCTCTGAACAAAAAACGGCGGAGCCATTTTGGCTTCGCCGTTTTGACTTGTAAAATCCGGTGCTTTATATGCCGGAGGGGGGTGGAAAGATAATCCCTTTTATGCTATACTCTCTCAGCAAAGAAAACATCTGAGACTGCATTAAAATTGCACGTCCCGGGCGGGAGGAATAACGTGAAATCAAATCTGAAGCTTTATTTGGAGTATTACAAGCCGCACAAAAAGCTGTTTTTTCTTGATACGCTATTTGCCGTTTTGGGCGCGGCTATAGCGGTAATCATCCCGCTGCTTATCCGCTATATTTCCAACGAAGTTGTGTTATGGGAAAAAGCTTCTGCGCTGCACAGCATTTTGATTATCGTGCTATGCCTTGCCGCCATGATGCTTTTTGAGATGTACTGTAACTATTTCATCGCGTATTACGGACATATCATGGGTGCAAAGATCGAATACACCATGAGAAACCAGCTTTTTGCGCATTATCAAAAGCTATCTTTTTCCTTTTATGACAAGCAGCGCGTCGGTCAGCTAATGTCGCGCGTTACCAACGACCTTTTTGATATCAGCGAGCTGCTGCACCACGGACCTGAGGAGCTTATCGTTTCAATGATCAAGCTTTTCGGCACACTGGGCGTGCTGATCGCCATCAACTGGAGACTGGCGGTAATAGCCTTTGCGCCCGTGCCGTTCATGGTATGGTTTGCGGTCAAGTACAACAAGAAGATGAAGCGCGCCTTCGTTCACAACCGCGCAAGGATCGCAGCCATCAACTCAACTATGGAGGACAGCCTTTCGGGTATCCGTGTTGTAAAATCCTTTGCCAACGAAAGCGTTGAGATACATAAGTTTGAGGAGGAAAATGCGGGCTTTGTTGCCAGCAAAAAGAACAGCTATCACTACATGGCAGTATATAACTCTGTGCTTGGTCTGCTTTCAACATTGATCACCATCGCGGTTGCCGGATCGGGGTCGGCGCTGCTCGTTTGCGGCTATGTTGAAATGACAGACCTGCTGGTGTTCCTTATCTACATCGGCAACTTCGTTGACCCGATACGCAAGCTTGTTGCGCTTACAGAGCAGTTCCAAAACGGCTCGTCGGGCTTTGAACGTTTCCGCGAGATGATGGAAATAGAGCCGGATATAAAGGAAGCGCCGGACGCCCGCGAGATGGGAGCTGTAAAAGGCAGTATCAGCTTTAGCGGCGTATCGTTTCACTATGACACGGGCGCGGAGATATTCAGCGAGCTTAACCTTGAGGTGCCGGCAGGGCAGTTTGTTGCACTGGTCGGCTCATCGGGTGTTGGGAAAACGACGCTTTGCGGGCTTATTCCAAGGTTTTATGACGTTTCGGCGGGAAGCATCAGCATTGACGGGACTGATGTACGCGAACTGAAGCTCAAAAGCCTGCGCAATAAAATCGGCATCGTTCAGCAGGAGGTTTATCTTTTTGCTGATACGATAATGGAAAACATACGCTACGGCAAGCCCGAAGCAAGCGACGCTGAGGTCATTGAGGCTGCAAAGCAAGCCAATGCGCATGAGTTTATAATGAGCCTGCCCGATGGCTATGCCACACAGGTCGGGCAGCGCGGCTCGAATCTCTCCGGAGGTCAAAAGCAGAGAATATCCATAGCCCGGGTGTTCCTTAAAAATCCGCCCATACTTATCTTCGATGAGGCGACGAGCGCTCTTGATAACGAGAGCGAGCGCGTTATTCAGCAGTCCCTTGAAGAACTGGCAAAGAACAGGACTACCTTAGTTATAGCACACAGGCTTTCAACTATACACAACGCCGAGCGCATACTTGTAATGACTGCCGACGGAATAGCCGAGCAGGGCACACACGCGGAACTTATGGAGAAAGACGGGCAATATGCGGCGTTATACAAAGCTTCAATGCTGTAATAAACCACGACGCATACAATTGTGCTTGCCTGTAATCGCTCCTGCTGAAAAGAAAAAGCTCCGCCTTGGCTTGTCTTGTAGTTTAGTTTTTTAATAATGAAGCGCCCTACGAGCTTCTCAAAGGGCGCTGCGTGAATTTTGTTTTCGAGGGATTTTGTGTAGAATATAGGGATATAGTGTCAAATTGAGTAATTTTGCAAGCTGCTGTATATTTGTTTTGTGACAAAAACATGACAGTATTTGTGAAAAAAGATGAAATACGATATGTTTGTCGCGGACAGCTTGTTTTTTTACTACAAAATATGATAAAATTACCAGAAATAAATAGGTATAGAAAAAACAAAAACAGGCATTGTACCATTATATTTGACGGGAACGGAGTGAATATATATGGCAGCAAAAAGAAAGCTCCTTATAGTTGACGACAGCACGCTCAACAGGCAGGTTCTTTCAAAAATGCTTTCTGAGCAGTATGAGATAATCGAGGCGGAGAACGGTATTCAAGCGCTCGATGTTTTAGGCGAGCGTGCCAACGAGATATCTCTCATACTCCTTGATATTGTCATGCCTGTTATGGACGGATATACCTTCCTCTCCATACATAGGGCGAACCCTGCTATTTCTGTTATTCCCGTCATTGTAACAACCAAATTTGATGACGAGGATAATGAGATCAAAGCTCTTTCTGCCGGAGCGGCGGACTTTATCACAAAGCCCTACCGCGCACAGGTCATTCGCCACAGAGTGGAGGCCATCATAAACCTGCGGGAAAATGCCGCAATGGTCAACCTCTTGGAGTTTGACCGCATTACAGGCGTATACAGCAAGGAGTTTTTCCACCAGAACGCTAAGCGTCTTATTGATGAAAACCCCGACACAGAGTACGATATTATTTGCAGCGACATAAGGAGCTTTAAGCTTTTGAACGATGCTTATGGCACAAAGGTCTGCAACGAGCTTTTGGCGCATTTTGCAAAGCTTTTCAGCGAGATAGCAGGTGAGGACGGAATTTGCGGCAGGCTGGACGCTGATACATTTGCACTCATTCTAAAGCGGCGCAATGAATATGACAACTCAATGTTTGCCGAAATTAACAGAAAGGTAAACTCCTTTTCCATTCCCACCACCGTTGTTGTCAAATACGGCATTTTCCGTATTGATGACCGCTCAATGCCCGTCAATCAAATGTGTGACAGGGCGCTGCTTGCGATAAAAGATTTAAAGCAGAAATATGACCGCCTGTTCGATTATTACAACTCCGCTCAGCTTCAGGCTCTGCTTGATGAGCAAGCTATCATTGATACTATGGAGGAGGCACTTGAGCAGCGTCAGTTTGTTGTTTATTTCCAACCGAAATACAACATAAAGGAAAACAAAATCTACGGCGCGGAGGCACTTGTCCGCTGGGTGCATCCCGAAAAGGGCTTTATGCCACCGACTCAGTTTATTCCGCTTTTTGAAAGAAACGGCTTTATTTACAAGCTTGACCGCTTCGTTTGGGAGGAGACCTGCCGCCTGATCAGAAGCTGGATAGATAACGGCATGACTCCCGTGCCTATTTCGGTCAATGTTTCCCGATATGACTTTTATGACCCGGATCTTCCAAACGTTATCCATAAGCTCACGCAGAAATATGGTATCGAGCCAAAGCTGCTGCATCTTGAAATAACCGAATCTGCTTATACCGAAGATCCGGACCAGATAATCGAAATAGTTGATAAGCTGCGCGCTCTCGGCTTCACCATAGAAATGGACGATTTCGGCGCTGGCTACTCCTCTTTGAATATGCTCAGCAAGCTTCCGATCGACATATTGAAGCTGGATATGAAATTCATCCAAAACGAGGGCGCGATGAATAGAGGAAGAAACATCCTTAGCTTCGTAATAAGCCTTGCCCGTTGGATGAACCTCACCGTAAACGCCGAGGGTGTTGAAAATGAAGATCAGGTCGAGCGCCTTCGCGGGATGGACTGTAACTATGTTCAGGGCTTTTATTTCGCCCGCCCCATGCCGAGCTGGCAGTTTGCAGAGCTTTTGCTCACCGCTCCGATAGACAGCAAGGGCGAGCTTTTACAGATCGAAGCGCAGCCGGAAAACTTGATTGCCGTTTGTGAAGCTGAGCGGCCGAAGGGATGTATGATGATAGTTGATGATATTAAGGTTAACCGGAGCGTTCTAAAGAACTATTTTTCCGCAGACTTTAATATTGTTGAGGCAAAAAATGGCGCGGCGGCTATGGAATATATAAAAGAGCATCCAAAGGACATCAGCATAATTCTGCTGGATCTTGTTATGCCGGTTATGGACGGCTTTCAGGTACTAAAAACCCTCAAGGAAGACAGCGAGCTTTGCGATATACCTGTTGTTGTCACCTCGCAGTACGGAGAGGGTAACGAGGCAAGAGCAATAGAAATGGGCGCGCTTGACTATCTGTCAAAGCCCTATAATGAAAAGCTGGTTGTCCGCAGAGTATATAACGCACTTGCCAGTGCGACGTTATCCAGGCAAGAGAAAGCTTTGGGCTT
The DNA here is from genome assembly GCA_018385135.1 of Oscillospiraceae bacterium. Classification (GTDB taxonomy): domain Bacteria; phylum Bacillota; class Clostridia; order Oscillospirales; family Oscillospiraceae; genus UBA2658. The sequence goes on from JAHAWY010000003.1 coordinate 13,097, forward strand.
GGGTTGAGTGCCTTAATATGCCAAAAGTGTCGTGAACGGTCGAAAAGTGTTTTGATTTGGCGGGATTACTGTTGAGTTAGATAATTCAATGTAGTAGACTGTCTATGCGACAAATTATATGCCCAGCGCGTTGATTCTGTAGCTTCATATTTGTTCTTGGAAAGGTGGCGGACTTATGAATTATCGAAGAAAGGTCATGATTGTTGACGATAGTCCCGTCAACCGCATGATTGTTTCTAAGATACTCTCTGACAGCTTTGATGTGATCGAGGCTGAAAACGGGCTTGATGCTTTGGAAATCCTTATGAATCAGGCAGGAAGTATTTCCCTTATCATTCTTGATATTGTCATGCCTGTTATGGATGGCTACACTTTCCTTGAAAGCTACAGCAGCATTCCGCAGGCGGGAAATATTCCCGTTATAGTTGCAACTCAGATGGACAGTGAGCAGGATGAGGTGAAGGCGCTTTCTGCGGGAGCGGCAGACTTCATTACAAAGCCGTATAAGCCCGAAGTAATTCGCCACCGCGTTGCAAACATCATCAGAATGCGCGAAAATGCTGCCTTTATAAACTCCATTGAAAGAGATGCGCTGACTTCCCTTTATACGAAGGAAGCGTTCTATACTCTCGCGGCGGAGATTATCGAGCATGACCCTACAAACCTTTTTGATATCGTATGTATTGATATTGAAAACTTCCACATTGTCAATGACCTTTACGGAGAGCATGAGGGCGATATGCTGCTTTGCAATATTGCCCAATCTCTTGATGCGATAGTCGGCAGCGTCGGCGGCATCGTCAGCAGGTTTGGCGGAGATGTTTTTGCCGCTATTTTGCCCGTGCTCGACCAGCTTCAATGGCAGGAGTTTGTTGATGAGTTCCAAACCAAGCTCAAAGATCAGCATATACCATCCAATGTTCAGGTAAAATACGGCATATTCAGAGCTTCGGACAGAAGCTTAAGTGTGCGCGCCATGTGCGACAGGGCGGTTCAGGCGCTTTCTACCATCAAGGGGAAATATGATGTATTCCATGTTTACTACGATGACGAGATGGGTATGCGCCTGAAATATGAGCTTGAGCTTGCCTCGGATATGCGGCGCGCTCTGAGCGAGCAGCGCTTCAAGGTCTACTATCAGCCCAAGTATGACCTTATAACCGAACAGATTATAGGTGCGGAGGCGCTGGTGCGCTGGATGCATCCCGAAAAGGGCATAATTTCCCCGGCTGAGTTCATACCCGTTTTTGAAGCAAACGGCTTTATAACCCAGCTTGATTCCTTCGTGTGGGACACGACCTGCCGAGATCTTCGCCGTTGGCTGGATGAGGGTAAAAAGCCTATGCCGGTTTCCGTAAACGTCTCGCGGATAGATATATATAACGAGTCGCTTCCGGATATACTTGAGAGCATAATTCATAAATATGCCATCCCTATCAACCTGCTTCGGCTTGAGATAACGGAAACAGCCTATGTAAAAAACCAGCAGCAGCTCGTGCGCATGGTCAACAGACTTAAAAGGCACGGCTTTATCATAGAGATGGACGACTTCGGCTCAGGCTTCTCGTCGCTGACCATGCTCAGCGAAACACCCGTAGATGTTATCAAGCTCGACATGAGCCTGCTTGCAAACCGCTATAAAAGTGAGAGAAGCACAAGCATTATTCGTTTTATCATCAATCTTGCCGACGAACTGGGTATATCGGTTATTGCCGAGGGTATTGAGACGCTCGATGATTTAGAGTATTTAAAAAAGCTAAAGTGTCGATATGGTCAGGGCTTTTACTTTTCAAAGCCGCTCACTGCCGATGAATACGAAAAGCTTATGGATGCAATCTTAATGCAGCCGAAGGACTACTTGCCTAAACAGGCAAAAACGGCTATCGGCAGCGCTGCCGCCGAACAAAGCAAAGGCGAGATGCGCAGTGTAGTTGATGCTCAAGGCAGGCAGCTTGACGCTTTAACAAGATTACTGCATCTTAGCACCTTTGCGGAGGCTGCACAAAAACGTTTGGATGAATGTCCCGACGGCAACACGCTCCTCGTTTTAAATCTTGATAATTTCGCTCTGGTCAATGAAAACTACGGACAAAAGCATTGCGACGACCTGCTCCGCTCGGTAGCCGCTTTTCTGCACAGGGAATTTCGAGAGGATGAGCTGATCTCCAGAGTGGGCAGTGACGAATTTGCGGTCTTTGTTTCCGACGGAATGCCCTGCGAGAGCGTTTGCGAGCGAATGAATGGCGTCTGCAAAAGAATGATTGCGCAAATTGGCGTTTCCTGCTCTATGGGAATTGCTTTGAGCGAACATTTATGCGCTGAATTTGATGTTCTTTATTCCAATGCGGTGCAAGCAATGCGGGAGGTTAAGAAAACCCGGAAAAACGGCTGCGCGGTTTATGGAAAGCTCGGCTCCTGAGCGACGCCGATACACAGACATATATTAGGAGAGAGTGTAATGACAAAGCTTATTGACGACCTTTCGGCATACGGCGTTGACGCTAAAGATGTGCTTGAGCGCTTTGTTGGGGATGAGGAGCTTTACCGCGACTGTCTGATGCTGTTTGTTAATGATAATGCGTTTTCAGAGCTTGGCAGCGCGCTGGAGTGTAAGGATTATACTACCGCCTTTGAAAAGGCTCATTTGCTCAAGGGTGTTTGCGCAAATCTCGGTCTTGCTGTTCTGCTTGAAAAGATATGCGTTCTGGTAGAGACTCTCAGAGAGCGAAAAACCGAGGGACTCGACGAAATGTACAGAGCGGTTATTGACTCAATCGAAGCTCTTAGGACAATTCTATCCTGAGCATCAGAATAAATATAACGACAGGGGACGAGCGTCACAGCGACTGCTCGTCCCCCTCTTTCTGTATGTTTTCTATGAGCGGAAACAATTAACAGCTACGCGGCAAATGCTTGCGAACTCAGAAGAAACTGAATGTTTTTTTACTTTTAAAGACGTTTGATGTAACATTTTTGTAACAATTGCTTTACATTGAAAGCACTTTGTGATATGATTTCAATAATTGGGTTCAAGCGAGCCTGATTAAAACGCGCCCGGCTTCGCGCCGTTGCCGCGACAAATCTTTTGGAGGTAAAATATGAACACCAAGAAACTTCTTGCGCTGCTTCTAACGGTCGTAATGCTTGTTGGAATTATGGCAGCGTGCGCACCTAAGGCTCCGGCGGAGCCCACTCCCGAAACAGATGCGACTCCCGAAGCTGTTTCCGAAGCTTTTGATATGGCTGTTTGCCTGGCTTCCGAGCCTAAGACCATTGACCCGGCTCTCAACACAGCTGTTGACGGCGCTATCATGATTCAGCACTTCTTTGAAGGTCTGAAGAAGTGGGTCGATGACGGCAATGGTAACGCAACTCTTGCCGATGGTCAGGCTACCATTGAGGATAAGACGGTTAACGATGACGGCACCGTTACTTACACCTTCAAGATGCGCGAGGGCGCGCTTTGGAGCGATGGTACACCCGTTACCGCTAACGATTTCGTTTATAGCTGGAAGCGTCTTGCTGATCCCGCAACAGCAGCCGAATACAACTACATGATCGACATGGTCCTTGGTTTTGACGAGGTTGCTTACGGCGTTCCTACCGGCGAATTTGAAACCGTTGTTGACGAGGAGACCGGCGAGGAGACTCAGAAGGAAATCGTTGAGTATGCTGACCCCAGCACTCTCGCAGTTTCCGCTCCCGATGATTCCACCTTTGTCGTTACCCTTAAGAACGACTGCCCCTATTTCGATGAGATTTGCGCATTCCCCGCAACCTACCCTGTACGTAAGGACATAATCGAGGCTGCCGCCGATCAGTGGACCTTTGATACCGCAACCTACATCGGCAACGGTCCTTACAAGATGGGTGAGTGGGTTCACAACTCCTACATCAAGGCTGTTCCCAACGAAAACTATTATGATGTTGAAAAGCTTGGTCCTGACTCCATCACCTTCCAGCTCATGGACGATGCCAACGCTATGTACACCTCTTTCAAGAGCGGCACTCTCAACTTCATCGAAGAAGTTCCCACCGATGAGGTTGCAACCCTCCTTGCCAACGGCGAGCTGAACGTTGTTCCTTACCTCGGCACATACTTTGTATGCTTCAACAATAAGGTCGCTCCTTTTGATGATGCTCGCGTTCGTGAAGCTTTCAGCCTCGTTATCGACCGCAACTACATTGTTGAAAAGATTAAGCAGACCGGCGAGCTTCCGGCATCGGCATATGTACCTTACGGCGTTTATGACGCTGAAGGTCCCAGCGGTGATGACTTCCGCACCGTCGGCGGCGAATACTACTCTGTGAGCGAAGAGGATTACCAGGCTAACTGCGAGAGAGCTCGTGAGCTTCTTGCTGAGGCAGGCTATCCCAACGGCGAGGGCTTCCCTGCAATCGAGTATCTCTACAACACCAATGACGACCACAAGGCAATCGGCGAGGCTTTGCAGCAGATGTGGAAGACTGAGCTGGGCGTTGATGTTGTTCTGACCAACCAGGATTGGGCTGTGTTCATCGAGAACCGCCAGAACGGAAACTATCAGATCGCACGTCACGCCTGGATCGCTGACTACAACGATCCTTGCACTTTCATTGATATGTGGGTGACCGGTGCGGGCAACAACGACGCTGATTACTCCAACGCTGAGTACGATGCTTACGTTGCTGCTGCAAAGGCAACCGTTGACCCCGCTGAGCGTATGAAGAACTTCCACGCTGCTGAGGATCTCCTCATGGGCGAGAATGCAATTGCTCCTATCTACTTCTACACCCAGCGCTATATGCTCTCTGAAGACATTCAGGGTCTGTACTATACTCCGCTTGGCTACTTCCTTTTCAGCTATTGCACAAAGGGCTAAGCAAAAGCAAAATAATTACCTCGAAGCCGTCCGAATGGACGGCTTCGTTTTTTACGCCTTGCTTACGTCATAGGAAATATAAAATGTGTGTTGCATGTGCGCGCAGGACGGTCAAATGTTCTTACTGTAACGCGATAAAGTGAAAAACACCAAAAGCTGACGATAAACGCTCGCCGCTTTGGAGCTTTCATATATTGAAATCTTATGTGAAATCTGTTATATTTTTAGAAACATACACAAAAATGCGTATTGATATTATTTGAAAAGGAGAAAGCCGTATGAAAAAGCCGTTTGTAACGCTTGAGCAGCTCAAAGAGTTTTCTAAAGAGTTTCCCACACCGTACCACCTCTATGACGAAAAGGGAATAAGGGAGAACGCGCGAAAGCTTTACAAGGCGTTTTCGTGGAACAAAGGATTCAAGGAATACTTCGCTGTAAAGGCGACTCCCAATCCTGAAATTATGCGCATTCTGCATGAGGAAGGATGCGGCATGGACTGCTCGTCTCTTACCGAGCTTATGCTCTGTGAGCGCTGCGGTATTTCGGGTAACAATATAATGTTTTCCTCCAATGATACTCCGGTCGAGGATTTCGTTCTTGCCGATAAGCTCGGCGCGATAATCAACCTTGATGATATTACCCATATAGACTACCTTGAGCGCGCTATCGGTCATTTGCCTGAAAAAATCTGCTTGCGCTACAATCCCGGCGGCAACTTTGAGATTTCAAACACAATAATGGACACCCCGGGTGACGCTAAGTATGGGCTCACTAAGCCTCAGATGTTCCAGGCGTTTCGTCTGCTAAAGGAAAAGGGCGTTAAGGAATTCGGCATTCATGCATTCCTTGCCAGCAACACCGTCACCAACGACTATTATCCCACGCTTGCCACGGTTTTGTTCCGTCTTGCCGTGGAGCTTAAAAATGAGCTTGACGTACATATCTCTTTTATCAACCTCTCCGGCGGCATAGGCATACCCTACCGTGAGGATCAGCAGCCTGCCGACATTATGGCGATTGGTGAGCGAGTTGAGAAGGTTTATAATCAGATACTTGTTCCCGCCGGTATGAGTGATGTTTCTCTTTATACTGAGCTTGGTCGCTTCATGCTCGCACCCTATGGCTGCCTTGTAACCACGGCAATTCACCAGAAGCATATCCACAAGGACTATGTCGGTCTTGATGCCTGCGCCTGCAACCTTATGCGACCTGCTATGTACGGCGCTTATCACCACATCACCGTTATGGGCAAGGAGAACGCCCCTGAAGACCACCTTTACGATATTGTCGGCAGTCTTTGTGAGAATAACGATAAGTTTGCCATTGACCGCTGGCTGCCGAGAATCGATATCGGAGATTTCGTTGTCATTCACGATACCGGCGCGCATGGTCATTCCATGGGCTACAACTACAACGGCAAGCTCCGCTCCGCCGAAGTGCTTTACACCGAGGACGGCTCTGCAAAGCTCATTCGCCGCGCTGAAACTCCCGATGATTATTTCGCAACTCTCAATTTCTAAAGTATAATAGTTTAAGCAAAAGCCGCACCGAAAGCTTTCGGTGCGGCTTTTGCCATTGCTAAAGCGGTGATAGCATTGCGACTGAAACCTCAAAGGCTGTCCGCGATTGCTCAACGCCGTCAACGACCTTTATGTAATCTCGGCTTTGAAGGCGTCCTTCAAGCTCAATATTGCTTCCAACGCCGAGCTTTGAAGCTTCAACCGCGCTTTTTCCCCAGCAGATGCAGGGCAAATAGTCCGAATGCCCGTAGGGACGGTTAACAGCAACCAGAAGGTCGCAGATATCGCGTCCGAGAGGCGTGGTTCGCAGGAGCGGATTTTTGCAAAGCGCGCCCTTGAGATAAATGCTGTTTTCCGGCTCCCCGTCGCACAATTCAAGCTCGTGCGCAAAAACATATATAACAAGCTTACTGCCAACGCCGCTTTTGTTGTTATATGAACGCAGCTCGCCGCAAACACGAAGCAAGGAACGCTCCTGCGGCTCAGTTGCTTCAAGCAGAGCCTTTTCGCACACTATATTCAGCTTGTCCTCGGTTCCCGAGAGGCGGGGAACAACAAGCTGAAAGGTGTAATATGCCTTATTCCGTCCCATATGCGAAAAGCGGGGAGGAGACCCCAAAACTCCGCGCAGCACAACCATGCTGCCTTTGCTGCTGTTATCCATAATGACCCTCCAGTGTATAAATAGTATTCTGCCGGTATGACCTTACGCCGCCCGCCGACGTCAGTAAAGGATATTCGGGACACGCCTGCGTTATTCAAGCGGCGAGCGCGAAAGCAGGGGAGGGTGATGGAAAAATATATGGAAGAAAACTATGAATTTTTACCATCAAATACTTTGTTTCGGCAGCGAAATAAAGGAAAAGTGAGGGATAAATGTAATAAAATAGCAGTTTTCCTGTCAAACAATAGAATAAGTGCGAATTATAAGTCGAATACGAAAGTAAACAATCAATAGACATTTATATACCAAAAAGTACAAATGTCTTAACGCTTGACTCAACTTGCATAATGTTATAAAATCATAAAGATATTTTTTGCACGGTATGATGTGATAATATACAATTTTACTAATTACAGTGCTAGCGAAATAGACAGCAAAGAAACAGGAAGTGAAGAAATGGCAAAGTATACTTTAAAAAGGCTCATAATGGCGATTTTAACATTGCTGCTGGTCGCCTGCCTGACCTTTTTGCTGATGAACAGCATTCCCGGCAGCCCATGGGTGAGTGAGAAAGCACCCTCTCAGGCAACATTAGACGCGCTCAATGCCAAATACGGGCTTGATAAGCCGCTTATCGTTCAGCTTGGAAAATACCTTGAAAACATTCTCAAGGGTGATTTGGGTGTCTCCCTAAAAATGCAGCAAAACCGACCTGTCCTTGATATTATTAAGGAAATGTTCCCGGTTTCTGCGAAAATCGGCGTTTTCGCTCTTTTATGGGCTATTCTGGTTGGTGTGCCGCTTGGATGTCTCGCGGCATACAATCGCGGAAAATGGTTGGACAGTCTACTTAGAATTATATGTACCATAGGCGTTTCTATGCCCAGCTTCGTTGTCGCATCGCTTCTGCTGACGGGGCTTGGCGGTAACGACCAGTCCATGTTCCCGACCATATTCAAAGCTTCTCTCGGTGTGAAGTCCTATGTGCTGCCGTGCTTTGCACTGGGCGTATACCCGATGTGCTATATCTCCCGTCAGGCGCGCTCTGCCATGCTTGACTCATTGGGACAAGACTATATCAAGACTGCGAGAGCGAAGGGACTTAAAAACACCGCCGTTATCTTTAAGCACGCTCTGCGAAACGCACTTATCCCCGTTATTACCTACCTCGGACCGCAGATCGCCTTTGTTCTCTGCGGTGGCTTCGTTGTCGAATCCGTGTTCTCCGTACCGGGGCTGGGACGTTATTTTGTTCAGAGCATACTCAACCGTGACTATCCCCTTATAATGGGTACGACTATTTTCCTCGCTGCGTTCATTATTCTTATGAACTTCGTCGTCGATATTCTGTATAAGGTCGTTGACCCGAGAATTACACTTGAAGAAGGAGGAAACTGACGTGGATAACAACATCAAAAGACCCAAGTTCGGTTCTCTCCAGCCGGATATTGAAGATCTTCTCAACCTGAAGCCGGAGGATTTTGCCCCTGCCTCCGAGGAGCAAAAGGCAAGCTTCATTCAGGACAGGGAGAGTACCTCCTACTGGCGCGACGCTTGGCGCAGATTAAAGCAGAATAAGGTCGCTATGGTTGCACTGGGTGTTATCATTGTGCTTATACTGTTTGCTTTTGTTGGTCCTATGATAGTGCCCTATGACTACGATGAATTCGTAAGCGGAGCTGAAAACCTCTACCCGTGGCATTACTCTCTTGAGGACCAGCGCCTTATAGAAAGCGTTTCCGGCAATCAGGAGGAGCGTCTTGCCGCTGCTATTGAGCTTGCCGAAGCGGAAAAAGGCTCGGCGCTTTCAAGCATTGAGCTTGCAAAGATTAAAGCGCAGATTACTACAACCACAGTTGATATTGACGAGTTTATCAAGGAAAACGGCATCAAGTACAAGGCGTTCGGCTATTCCGTTGGGGAGCTTGAGCGCAAGGAAGCGGGTGAGAGCGTTTTCCCCCATGTTTTCGGAACTGACCGCTACGGCAGGGACAATATGGTTCGCATAATGATCGGCACACGCGTTTCCATGCTGGTCGGTATTTGCGCGGCGCTTCTTGTTTTGCTTATCGGCGCTACCTACGGCTCTATTTCCGGATTCTTCGGCGGCAGGGTGGACGCGATAATGATGCGCATAGTCGAAATTATTTACTCAGTTCCCGAGGTTCTGGTCGTTTTGCTTCTGTCAACGGCACTCAATCCTGCGCTTTTGGCTTTCCAAAGCAGCGGCAATGGCTTTTTCCATCGCGCTGTCGGCGTCCTTGGACCGAACCTTATCTCAATGTTCGTCGCTTTCGGTCTGCTCTATTGGGTAACGATGGCGCGTATAATCCGCGGTCAGATACTTCAGCTAAAGAGTCAGGAGTATGTTACTGCCGCAAGGGCGCTCGGCGCCAGCTCGGGACGTATCATAAAGCGCCATTTGCTTCCGAACTGCGTCGGTCAGCTAGTTGTTACCACCTGCCTGCAAATCCCCTCGGCTATCTTCCTTGAGTCGTTCCTCAGCTTTCTGGGCGTTGGTGTTTCCGCACCGATGACGAGTCTTGGCTCTATGGCTGCGGATGCTCTCAAGGGTATAACGACCTACGGCTACCGCCTTGTAATTCCCGCACTGATTTTGAGCGTTATGATTTTGGCATTCAACCTATTTGGCGACGGTTTGCGCGACGCGCTGGACCCGAGACTGAAAAAGTAAGAAAGGAGGAAACACATCTTGGATAATAAAAAAGAAGGCAAGCTGCTTGAAGTTAAGGATCTAAAGGTTTCCTTCTTCACTCCCGCTGGCGAAGTTAAGGCTGTCGGCGGTATCAGCTATGATTTGAATTACGGCGAGGTCATGGGCATCGTTGGTGAGTCCGGCTCCGGCAAGAGCGTGGAGGCATATTCCATCATGGGTCTGCTCCAGTCTCCCGGTAAGGTAATAGGCGGCTCAATCACCTTTGAGGGCGAGGATGTTCTTGCAAAATCAAAAGAGGAGATGACCGACTTCAGAGGTAAAAAGGTCTCAATGATTTTCCAAAACCCCATGACCTGCCTTAACCCTGTTTACACAGTCGGCAACCAGCTCGTTGAGGCGCTTCGCGCCCACAACAAGGACATTTCCGTTTCAGACGCGAAAAAGCGCGCTATGGAAATGCTTGAGCTTGTCGGAATAAACAATGTTGAAAAGCGCATGAAGCAGTATCCACACGAGTTTTCCGGAGGTATGCGCCAGCGCGTTATGATTGCGATGGGACTTATCTGCCATCCGCAGCTTCTTATTGCCGATGAGCCGACCACCGCGCTCGACGTTACCATTCAGGCGCAGATTTTGGAGCTGATGAAGGAGCTTCAGAAAAAGACCCACATGGGCATTATCTTCATCACCCACAACCTCGGCGTTGTCGCTGAGATATGCGACAAGGTATCAGTTATGTACGCCGGCAAAATAGTCGAGCAGGGCAAGGTGAACGATATCTTCTATTCGCCGTCCCACCCATATACAAACGGACTGCTTCGTTCCATGCCGCGTGTTGACGCGGAGGAGTACGAGCGCCTTATCCCCATTGACGGCACGCCTGTTGATATGTTAAATCCGCCGGAGGGCTGTCCCTTCGCGCCGCGCTGCGAGCATTGTATGCAGATTTGTCTGAGAAAGATGCCGCCCTATTTTGAACTGGGCGATGGTCACCGAAGTGCCTGCTGGCTGCTTGCGAAGCAAAAATCCGAAAGCAAGGAGGCGGAAAGCAATGGATGACAAGACTCTGCTGGAGATTAAAAATCTTAAAAAGTATTTTCCCGTAAAGGGCGTTAAAGGACCCGGCGTGCAGGCTGTGGAAAACGTCTCCTTCTCAATAAAAAAGGGAGAGACACTGGGACTTGTCGGCGAATCCGGCTGCGGAAAAACCACCCTCGGACGCACAATTCTCCGCCTGTATGAGCCGACATCGGGTGAAATTATCTATGACGGCAAAACCATTTACAGCGGCGGCGTAAATATGCCCCTGCTCGACAAGCAGGGAAAGCAGGTTCTGGATAAAGACGGCAGCCCGATTATGAGAGAGGGCAAGAAAATCGCCGTTGATATGATGCCCTACCGCCGCAAGATGCAGATAATCTTTCAAGACCCCTCAGCTTCGCTTGACCCGCGCATGACTGTCGGCGAAATCATTGGCGAGGCAATTGATATTCACAAGCTCGCTTCCGACAAAAAGGAGCGAGAGGAGATGATTAAGTCTCTGCTCTCCCGCGTTGGCTTAAATACCGAACACGCCAACCGTTTTCCGCACGAGTTTTCGGGCGGTCAGCAGCAGCGCGTCGGCATAGCCCGCGCACTGGCGGTCAAGCCGGAGTTCATTGTATGCGACGAGCCTATCTCCGCGCTTGATGTTTCCATCCAGTCGCAGATTGTCAATATGCTGGAGGATATGCAAAACGATTTGGGTCTTACCTATCTTTTCATCGCGCACGACCTTTCCGTTGTTCGCCATATCTCCAGCCGCATCGGTGTTATGTATCTTGGCAGCCTGGTCGAGCTGGGCGAGAGCTACGAGCTGAACAAGCACCCGATGCACCCCTATACAAAAACGCTGCTGTCGGCAGTTCCCGTGCCTGACCCGGAGATTTCCCATTCCCGTCAGCGCATAGTTCTTCAGGGCGATATTCCCAGCCCTATGAACCCGCCCAAGGGCTGCCGCTTTCATACCAGATGCCCCTATGCCAAGCCTGAGTGCGCGGAAAGCGTGCCGGAATTCAAGGAATACGACAAGGGTCACTGGGCTGCCTGCCATCTTCTGGGCTGATAGTTTTTCGCGCTGTCCGTGTTTTGCGGGCAGCGCGTACTTGTATTGTTTTTGACTATTATTTCTTGAGAAACGGCGTAGAATATGTCATAATGTTAAAAACAGCTTTGTTTACGGAAAAGCGGTTGACAGTGCCGGATTTAACGTGTTATCATATGCTGAAAATCCAAGTGGATAGGAGGAAGGAAATGTGAAATACCTGCTTAAAAATGCCAATGTTTTCATCGACGACCGTTTTGTCAGAAAAAACGTGTTTGTTGAAAATGGTTCTGTTTCAAGTGTTTCTGACGCCTTTCCCCCCGTTTTGGAGGGCGTTTCTGTTTTTGATTTTAATAATTGCTTTGTTTTTCCCGGTTTCGTTGATGTTCATGTTCATCTTCGAGAGCCGGGTTTTTTTTATAAGGAAACGATAAAAAGCGGAACACTTGCTGCGGCGCACGGCGGGTTTACGAGTATTTGCTCCATGCCGAACCTTGACCCGGTGCCGGACTCGCTTGAAAACCTGAAAGCGCAGACTGACATAATAGAGCGCGACGCGCAGGTGCGTGTTTATCCATATGGCAGCATCACAAAGGGCGAAAAGCAGAGGGAGCTTTCCGATATGGAGAAGCTGGCGCCATATGTGATCGCCTTTTCGGATGACGGAGTGGGCGTTCAGAGCTATGAAATGATGGAACAGGCAATGAAAAAGGCCCACAGTCTCGGAAAGCTCATCGTTGCTCATTGCGAGCTTAACGAGCTTCTTGGCGGCACGGCAATTCACGACGGGAGCTACGCAAGAAAAATCGGACACCGTGGGATAAGCTCGGAAAGTGAGTGGCGCGAGGTCGAGCGCGATATAGAGCTTTCACGCAAAACCGGCTGCGGGCTTCACATCTGCCATATCTCAACAAAAGAGAGCGTGGATTTGGTGCGCCAAGCCAAGCGGGAGGGGATTGACGTATCCTGCGAAACGGCACCGCATTACCTCACACTCTGCGAGGAGGATTTGCGCGACGAGGGCGGCTTTCGCATGAATCCTCCGCTGCGCAGTGAAAGCGATAAGCTGGCTCTGCTTGAGGGCATAGCTGACGGCACGATAGATATGATTGCCACTGACCATGCACCGCATTCCGCCGAGGAAAAGGGCAGGGGAGTTTTAAAGAGCCTGAATGGGATCGTGGGGCTTGAAACAGCCTTTCCGGTGCTTTATACAAAGCTTGTGCGCGGCGGCATAATAAGCCTTGAAAAGCTGGTGGAGCTAATGCAGAAAAACCCGGCGCGGCGCTTCGGTATCGGAAATGCGCTTAGTTCAGGACAGCCCGCCGACCTGACGGTGTTCGACCTCAACGAGCAATATGTGATAAAAGCGGAGGACTTTTTATCAAAGGGAAAGTCCAGCCCCTTTATAGGCGAAAAAGTATACGGCAGTTGCAAGCTTACGATATCAGGAGGAAAAACGGTATGGCAGAAAGACTAGAGAGAAAGCTTGTCTTGGACGACGGCAACGAGTATTACGGCGAGGGCTTCGGCTCAAGCGAGGATAAGTTATGCGAGTTGATTTTTGACACAAGCATGGTCGGCACGCAGGAGCTGATTTCAGACCCTGCTTACCTTGACAAAATGGTGGTTTTAACATACCCCGTCGCCGGAAGCTACGGCATAAATGACGATGACTTTTGCTCTCGCGGCGCTTCTCCCGCAGCGCTGGTGGTTCGGAAATACAACGACGACCCGTCAAACTTCCGCTGCACGGCAACGCTTGCAGAGTATATGGAGGATAACCGCATCAGCGGCATAAGCGGCGTTGACACCAGAGAGCTTACCAGAAAAATCAGAGAAAAGGGCGCTTGCCGCGCCATGCTGACAAACGCCGATACCGACAGGGAAAAGGCACTGGAGGCAATCAGAGCGTATGTGCCGGACGAGCGTCCCGCCGAGAGAATAAGCTGCAAAAAGCGCTGGATTGCTCGACCCTCAAGACCCTCATACAGCGTTGCGGTTATAGACTTGGGTCTGCGCAGCGAGGCGATTAAGCAGCTAAAGCTGTGCGGCTGCAACGTAACGGTGCTGCCCTTTAATGTTTGCGCCGAGCAGGTCAGAGCGATAAAGCCGGATGGCGTTTACATATCCGCAGGTCCGGGCAACCCCGAAAAGCTTGAGGAAACGATAGCACTTATTAATAGTCTGCGCGGCGAGCTTACAATTTGCGGCGAGGGTCTGGGCTTTCAGCTTATCTGCCTTGCCTGCGGAGCAAAGACCTTTAAGCTCCACCACGGCATTTACGGCGGCAGCCACCCGGTTAGAGAGCTTGCAAGCGGGAAAATAGCAAGTTGTCCTCAGGGCAGAGACTTCGGCGTGGACGCAGTTTCACTTGCCGATACATCCCTGAAGCCTACGCATGAGGACGTTGCCGACGGCAGCCTGATGGGCGCTGAGGATAAAAAGACCCGCTGCTTTGGCGTGCAGTACATCTCCGGCGGCGAGGGCGAAAGCTATAAGACACTGTTTGAAAGATTTGTGAGCAGCATGAAGGAGGCGCGTGAGAATGCCTAAGAGAAGCGATATAAAGAAAATCATGGTAATCGGCAGCGGTCCTATCGTTATCGGTCAGGCTGCGGAGTTTGACTATGCGGGAACGCAGGCGTGTCTTGCGCTCAAGGAGGAGGGCTATGAGGTCATCCTTGTAAACTCCAACCCTGCAACGATAATGACTGACGTTTCAATGGCGGACAAGGTATATATGGAACCGCTGACGCTTGAATATATAGCCAAAATATGCCGCTATGAGCGTCCGGACGCAATAATTCCCGGCATCGGAGGACAGACGGGATTAAACCTCGCCATGCAGCTTCAAAACAAGGGTGTGCTTGAGGAATGCCGCATAGAGCTTCTCGGAACGCCGGCTGAAAGCATTGAAACCGCTGAGGACAGAGAGCTTTTTAAAGAGCTATGCACAGAGCTTGGCGAGCCGGTGATAGCATCTGAAATTGCTCATAGCCTTGAAGAAGGCGTTGCTGCGGCTCGCCGCATCGGTTATCCCGTTGTGCTGCGCCCCGCCTTCACGCTCGGCGGTACGGGCGGCGGCTTTGCCGATAACGAAGGAGAACTGCTGAGCCTGCTTCAAAACGCCCTTTCGCTCTCACCGGTGCATCAGGTTCTGGTCGAAAAAAGCATAAAGGGCTTTAAGGAAATCGAATTTGAGGTAATGCGCGATTCAAATGACACGGCTATAACCGTTTGCAGCATGGAAAACCTCGACCCCGTTGGCATACATACGGGCGACTCCATAGTGTTCGCGCCCGCCCAAAGCCTGGCGAGCAAGGAATACGATATGCTTCGCCGCAGTGCGCTTAAAATAATTCGCGCACTGAAAATCGAGGGCGGCTGCAACATTCAGTTCGCGCTGGACCCGCAGTCTATGGAATACTACCTTATTGAAGTTAACCCCCGTGTTTCGCGCTCCTCGGCGCTTGCCTCCAAGGCGAGCGGCTTTCCCATCGCGCGGGTAACTGCGAAAATCGCAGTTGGTCTTACGCTCGATGAGATCCGCTTTGCCGGAGCGCCTGCCTGCTGCGAGCCTGCGATTGACTATGTGGTTACAAAAATGCCGCGCTTTCCCTTTGATAAATTTGCCAGCGCATCAAACAAGCTCTCCACGCAGATGAAGGCAACGGGCGAGGTTATGAGCATTGGCAGAACGCTTGAGGAGAGCCTGCTGAAAGCTGTCCGCTCGCTTGAGATCGGCGCAAGCCACCTCTATCTGCCGAAGTTTGACGACCATACCTCCGCGTATCTGCTCTCTTACATAAAGGATGGGCGCGATGACCGCATTTTTGCAATTGCCCAGCTCCTTCGTATGGGCGTTGACGTTGGTGTTATATACGACGCAACGCAAATCGACCTCCTGTTTCTGGAGAGTATCCGGAGCATAGTGGAGTTTGAAAAAACACTGTGCTCTAATCCGATGGATGCAGATATCCTACGCACCGCCAAGCGTATGGGGATAAGCGACGCATACATAGCAAAACTATGGAATAACACGGAAAGCGCGGTTTATGACCTGCGTAAGAAAAGCGGGCTTATGCCTGTCTATAAGACCATCGACTCTTGCGCCGGTGAATTTGACTGCTATGTGCCGTATTTCTACTCCTGCTATGAGCATGAGGAGGAGTCACCCGTAAGTGACAAGCAAAAGATAATCGTTCTCGGCAGCGGACCTATTCGCATCGGTCAGGGTGTTGAGTTTGACTACTCCACTGTACACGCGGTAAAAACAATTAAGGAGGCGGGGTTTGAGGCAATCATCATAAACAATAACCCCGAAACGGTCTCTACCGACTATACCACCAGCGACAAGCTCTATTTTGAGCCGCTGACGCTTGAAGATGTTATGAACATTGTCCATCATGAAAAGCCCTTGGGTGTTATCGCCTCCCTCGGCGGACAGACGGCAATAAACCTTGCAGCTCCCTTGGCTGACTGCGGCGTTAAAATCATCGGAACAGAGGTAGACGCCATTGAGCGTGCCGAAAACCGCGACAGCTTCGAGCGCATAATGGAGGAGCTGAACATACCGCAGCCTAAGGGCAGGGCAGTGCATACGATAGAGGACGGTCTTGACGCGGCAAATGAAATCGGATACCCTGTTCTTGTTCGCCCCAGCTATGTTTTGGGCGGACGGGCAATGCAGATAGTAAGCGATGACGATATGCTGCGCACCTACCTGCAAAGCGCGGTCGAGTTAAACGAGGAGCAGCCTGTGCTTGTTGATAAATACATCTCAGGCAAGGAGGTGGAGGTTGACGCGGTGTGCGACGGAAAGGATGTATTTGTGCCGGGCATTATGGAGCACGTTGAGCGCACCGGCATCCACTCCGGAGACAGTATTAGCGTTTATCCCAGCTTTTCCATTTCTCAAAAGGTAAGAGAAACGATACTGAACTACACGCGGCTGCTCGGACTCGGCATAGGCATCGTGGGACTTTACAACATACAGTTTATTGTTGATCCCGACGAGAATGTATACGTTATCGAAGTTAATCCCCGCTCGTCGCGCACAGTGCCGTTTTTGAGCAAGGCGACCGGCTATCCGCTCGCGGATATCGCAACCATGGTCATCCTAGGAAAGAGTCTAAAAGAGCAGGGCATAACGCAGATTAATCCAGAGGAGAAAAAGCGCTGGTATGTCAAAGCTCCAGCCTTTTCCTTCTCAAAGCTCGGCGGTATGGACGTTTACCTCTCGCCTGAAATGAAATCCACGGGCGAAGCGATCGGCTACGATGAGCGCCTGACCCGCGCACTTTATAAGGCGCTTCAAGCATCGGGGATGAAGGTTTATAACTACGGCACTATTCTTGTGAGCATTGCCGATAAGGATAAAAACGAGGCGCTTCCGCTTATAAAACGCTTTTTCAACCTCGGCTTCAATATTGAGGCAACAAGCGGAACGGCAGCATTTTTAAAGGAGCATGGCATCAGAACGCGCGTTCGCGCAAAGCTCAGCGAGGGCAGCGACGAGATATTAAGCGCTCTGCGCCGCGGCTATGTCAGCTATGTTATTTCTACGCGCGATATGAACTCCTTTGACGAAATGAGCGACGGCAACCAGATTCGCCGCTGCGCAGTTGAAAATAACGTCAATATGTTCACCTCTCTTGACACGGTGCGCGTTTTGCTCGACGTGCTTGAGGAAACGACCCTGTGCATATCCACAATAGACGCATAAGGAGCAACAGATGAAGCAAGGCATTTTTACGCTGGAAACAAACGAAGGACTGACCGAAAGCGTATACAAAATGACGCTGCGCGGCGACACAAGCGCCATAACAGCTCCGGGGCAGTTTGTAAACATTAAGCTCAACGGGCTGTATCTGCGCCGTCCCATCTCAGTTTGCGATGCCGACTGCGAGCGCTTGACGCTTATATACAAGGTCGTCGGCAAGGGAACGGAAAAAATGAGCGCTATGCGCGGCGGCGAAAAGCTGGAGCTGCTCACAGGGCTTGGAAATGGCTATGATGTGAGCAAAAGCGGCGACGCTCCGCTGCTGGTAGGCGGGGGAGTGGGCATTCCGCCGCTGTATATGCTTTGCAAGCGCCTTCGCGAGCAGGGAAAAGCTGTTTCTGTTATCCTGGGCTTCAACTCAAAAAGCGAGGTCTTTTATGAAAATGAGTTTGCGGCTCTTGGCGCTCGTGTGATAGTCACGACTGTTGACGGCAGCTATGGGCTTCGCGGCTTTGTTACCGACGCGCTTGAAAGCGCGGGAGCTTACAGCTACAGCTACGCCTGCGGTCCCGAGCCGATGCTAAAGGCACTTTATACCGCCTCCGCGGCTAACGGACAGTTCAGCTTTGAAGAACGCATGGGCTGCGGCTTCGGAGCTTGCATGGGCTGCACCTGCAAGACATTATACGGAAACAAGCGCATCTGCAAGGACGGTCCTGTGCTGGAAAAGGGGGAGATAATATGGTAGACACTCGGGTGGAACTAAGCGGTATCCGGCTTGATAATCCCATTATCCCCGCAAGCGGTACCTTCGGCTTCGGCTCGGAGTTTGCGGAGCTTTATGACCTCAACCTTCTCGGCAGTATATCCATCAAAGGAACGACCGCGCAGGAGCGCTTTGGAAACCCCACTCCGCGAATTGCCGAATGCACGGGAGGAATGCTAAACTCCGTAGGACTGCAAAATCCGGGAGTTAAGGCGGTTTGCGAGCATGAGCTGCCGGAGCTTGAAAAGGTGTTTAAAAAGCCCGTTATCGCAAATATAAGCGGCTTCTCGATAGATGAATATGTTCAGTGCGCGCGAGCAATGGATGCAATGCCGCAGGTCGGCATTATTGAGGTAAATGTTAGCTGCCCGAATGTTCATGGCGGCGGAATGAGCTTTGGCGTGACAAGCGAGGGAGCGGCGGAGGTCACAAGAGCGGTAAAAGAGGTTACCGGCAAGCCTGTCTACATCAAGCTAAGCCCCAATGTTACCGATATAGCCTCTATTGCCTCGGCCTGCGAAAACGCGGGCGCGGACGGACTGAGTCTTATAAATACTCTGCTTGCCATGCGCATTGATTTGAAAACCCGAAAGCCTGTTTTGGCAAATAAGATGGGAGGGCTTTCCGGTCCGGCTGTTTTTCCCGTTGCTCTGCGCATGGTCTATCAGGTGTATGAGGCGGTGAAAATTCCCATTATTGGCATGGGCGGTGTCGGCTGCGCGGAGGAGGTCATTGAGATGATGCTTGCGGGCGCGTCTGCCGTTCAGGTGGGAGCTGCAAATCTCGTTGACCCGTTTGCCTGCAAAACGATAATCGAAGCGCTTCCGCAGACTATGGAAAAATACGGCATACAAAGCTTGAAAGAAATAATTGGAGGGGCACATTAATGGCGAGAGATGTTATAATTGCACTGGATTTCAGCGGCAGAGAGCAGGTGATGGAATTTCTTGACAAGTTTACGGAAAGAAAGCCTTATGTAAAAGTCGGTATGGAGCTTTTCTATGCCGAGGGCGCGCAGATTATCCGTGATATCAAGGCGCGCGGACATAAGGTCTTTCTCGATTTGAAGCTGCATGATATTCCAAATACCGTGAAAAAAGCCATGAGCGTTCTCTCGTCTCTTGATGTGGATATGTGCAACGTCCACGCCGGCGGCACTGCCGCCATGATGAGCGCCGCGCTTGAGGGCTTGACCCGCGCCGACGGTACGCGCGCGCTGCTTATCGCCGTTACACAGCTTACCTCCACAGGCGAAAAGCAGATGCAAGATGAGCTTTTAATTAAAGAAAGCCTTGAGGAAACGGTTCTTCACTATGCTGAAAACAGCAAGAACGCCGGACTTGACGGCGTTGTTTGCTCTCCGCTGGAGGCGGCCGGTGTCAAGGCACGCTGTGGTGCGGACTTTTTAACAATCACACCGGGTGTGCGCTTTGCCGACAGCAAAACTGACGACCAGGTGCGTATAACAACGCCTGCAAGAGCGCGCGAGCTTGGCAGCGATTATATCGTTGTCGGCAGACCGATCACGCAGGCGGCTGACCCGGTGGCGGCATATATGCGCTGCGTGAAAGAATTTTTAGGCTGAGATACGGAAAGGAGCAAGGCATGGAAAAGAAAATCGCAAAAGCACTTCTGGACATTGGCGCGGTAATTGTCCGCCCCGAACAGCCCTTTACATGGGCAAGCGGCATAAAAAGCCCCGTATATTGCGATAACAGGCTTATACTCACAGCGCCGGAGGTTCGCACGGAGGTTGAAAATGCTCTTGCGCAGGTGATACGCGAGGATTACCCCGACTGCGAACTGCTTATGGGCACAAGCACGGCGGGCATTGCCCATGCCGCGATAGTCGGGCATCTCATGGGCTTGCCGATGGGCTATGTTCGCAGCGGAAACAAAGACCACGGACGTCAAAACCGCATTGAGGGCAGGCTGGATAAGGGCGCGAAGGTCGTAGTCATAGAGGATTTGATTTCCACCGGAGGCAGCGTTCTTGAGGTAGTGCAGGCTCTGCGCGAGGAGGGCGCGGAGGTGTTGGGTGTTGTCAGCATCTTTACCTACAATATGCAAAAGGGCAAAAGCAGCCTTGCCGAAGCGAATGTAAAAAACCACAGCCTTTCAAATCTTGACGCACTTGCTCAGGTCGCGGCGGAAAATGGCGTTATTGCGCGCACGGACATTGAGCGCATTCTTAAATTCCGCGACAATCCCTCAGATGAAAGCTGGATAAGGAGATAATGCATGAAAGATCTGATAAGTATTACCGACCTTACTGTTGAGGAGCTTCAAGAGCTTATTGACAAGGCTCTTGATATAATTGAATGCCCTGATAAATACGCTGAAAAATGCAAACGCAAAAAGCTTGCAACACTGTTTTTTGAGCCTTCAACGCGCACACGCCTGAGCTTTGAGGCGGCGATGCTTGAGCTGGGAGGCAGCGTTTTAGGCTTTTCCGAAGCTAACAGCTCAAGTGCCGCAAAGGGCGAGAGCGTTGCGGATACGGCGCGTACAGTTGCCTGCTATGCAGACATAATAGCAATGCGCCATCCAAAGGAGGGTGCACCGCTGGTTGCGGCAAGCGCCGCCGACATCCCTGTTATCAACGCGGGCGACGGCGGACACAATCACCCAACGCAGACCCTAACCGACCTTTTGACCATATACCGTGAAAAGGGGGGCTTTTCAAACCTCAAAATCGGCTTTTGCGGAGACCTCAAGTTCGGCAGAACAGTACACTCCCTTATAAACGCAATGTGCCGTTATGAGGGTAACGAGTTTGTGCTTATATCGCCGGAGGAGCTTAGAGTTCCGGGCTATATCCGCAAGGATCTTCTCGACAGGGGCGGCTTTAAATATGTTGAAACAGACAACTGGGACTTGCTGCCGGAGCTTGACATCCTGTATATGACCCGCGTTCAGCGCGAGCGCTTTTTCAACGAGGCGGATTATCTGCGCTTAAAGGATGTGTTTATACTTACGGCAGAAAAGCTGCGCAGCGCGAAGGAGGATCTTTGCATAATGCACCCGCTCCCGCGAGTTAACGAAATTGAGCGCGCGGTTGACGACGATCCCCGCGCCTGCTACTTCAAGCAGGTGCTAAACGGCAAGTACATACGCATGGCACTCATTTTAAAGCTGTTGGGCATCGAATAGGGGAGGAAGAAAAATGACAATAGACTCTATAATCAACGGCATTGTGCTTGACCACATTTCGGCGGGTAAAAGCATGGAGATTTATGATATTCTGGAGCTTTCCAAGCTTGATTGCTCGGTTGCCATTATTAAAAACGCCGTAAGCAAAAAGGGCGGGCGCAAGGATATAATAAAAATCGACTCCATTATCGACGTAAATCTGGACGTTCTCGGCTACATCGACCCCGGCATCACAGTGAACATAGTAAAGGACGGAAAGATCGTCAAAAAAAGTCACCTTGAGTTGCCGGACAGGGTCGCCGGTGTTATTAAATGCAATAATCCCCGCTGCATAACCTCAACCGAGCAGGAGCTGCCGCACGTTTTTCAGCTTGCAGACAGGGAAAAGGGCGTTTACCGCTGTGTCTACTGCGAGGCTAAGGCGGGGCACGGCGCTTCGTAGTGCTTTTACGCGGGCATAACACGATATTAAACCGAGAGCACCCCGCTTGCCGGACAGGATCGCACTCTGTCTGACAAATGGGGTGCTGTTTAAATACGCATTTTTCGTTTAGCTATTTTTCCTTGCGCTCAAAAACGGCACAGCCGCGCGGGTGTATTGCAAGCTTATCACCGCTGACCGCGTTCCATGTGATTAATATCCGCGTGCCTGTTGAGATGTCGATAGTAAGCGTTTCGCTTGAGAGGTTGACAGCCGTTATGGCTGAGATACCGTCTTTAAAGCGGGAGAATATGAAAACGCCGCCCTCAGCGCGAAGCGTCTTATAATCACCGCCAGCAAACGCCGCGCAGGAGCGCCGCGCCGCGAAAAGGCGCTTATACCACTCGATAAGCTCCCTGTCCTCCTTGCCCCAGGGGTAGCAGCGGCGGTTAAACGGGTCTTCATAGCCTTGAACTCCCGCCTCGTCACCATAGTAAACGCAGGGAACTCCGGGGAGAGTGAATTGCAGCACACCGGCAAGCCTTAAAAGCTCCTTGCCGTTTTTAAGCTCCTCGCCTTCAAGCACTGCCGCTGCACGCTCGTCGCGCGTTGCATAGTCTCTGCCGCCGAGCACGGTTAGAATACGCGCAGTGTCGTGCGTTCCCAGCCCGTTCATCATGCAGTTGAGCGACTGGCTGGGGTAGTTTTCGCAGATGCTCTCTATGGTTTCGCGCAGGGCGGAGGCATCGCCCCCCTTTACATAGTCAATAATTGCGTTTTTATAGGGGTAATTCATTACACTGTCAAGCTGCCGCCCTTGAAGATAGCGGCGGCGCTGACCATAGGCTACCTTGTTCGACGCATCCTCCCATACCTCGCCTATAATAAGCGCCTGCGGGTCTGCACCTTTGACGGTTTTGCGTATCGTGTCAAGCGTTTCATCGCTAAGCTCGTCGGCGACATCAAGCCGCCAGCCGGAAACGCCTAGCCCCATCCATTTGCGCATAATGCCGTCCTCGCCGAACAGATAAGAGCGCAGGCTTTCCTCCTCCTCGTTCAGCTGCGGCAGGGTCTTGATGCCCCACCAAGCTGCGTAGTCATCCGGGTAGCCGGAAAAGCAGTACCAAGTGAAGTACGGAGAGCTTTCCGACTGATAAGCACCGAGGGAATCATAATGACCAAAACGGTTAAAGTATTTTGAGTCTGCGCCCGTATGGTTGAAAACACCATCAAGGATAACGCGTATGCCAAGCTCCCTTGCACTGTCGCAAAGGCGCTTTAGCGCTGCGTCATCGCCGAAGGAGCAATCAACGCGGCTGTAATCACCCGTGTCGTACTTGTGGTTGGAGGCGGCTTCAAATATGGGACTGAGATAAATGCAGCTTATGCCAAGCTCTGCCAAATAGGGAAGCTTTTCGCATATTCCGTTCAGGTTGCCGCCGAAAAAGTCGTTGTTAAGGATCTCCCCGTGCTCGTCGGGGCGGTATTCGGGCGTCCCGCCCCAATCGCTTCGGCGGATGGCTCCCTCATGCAGCGGAAGCTCGCCGCTTTTTGCGAAGCGGTCAACAAATATATGATAAAATGCCCCTCCCATTATCCATTCGGGCGTGGTATAATCGTTTTCGTAAACGGTAAGCTGCCAGCAGCAAGGCTCGCTTGAAGCAAAGCGGGCGGTGTTATCATCGCTTCGCTCAACGCATAGAGTCCCGCCGTTTGCATCCACCTCAAAGAAATACCAATACAGACCGGAGGCTTCAAGCACGGCACTGCCCTCAAAGCGCGCAAAGCCGCCCTCCTGCCAGAGAAGCGACATGGGGAATACTGAGCGCTTCCCATCCTCATCGCGCTTAATAACCAGGCGGACGGCAGAGACCTGCGCGCACTTGTGAAGTCTTATTCCAAAGCGCAGCTCCGTTCCGGCGGCAACAGCGCCGAAGGGAAGCTTATCCAGCTCGCTTCTTGAGTTGTAGAAAACCTCGCTCATCATGACCTCCGTGCAATTTGAACAAATCTGGGGGAATTATATTCCTAAAAGCCCCGTTTTGCAAGAGCTGCCGCTTTTCGCGCGGAAAAGCCTTTATTAAGGAGAATGAATATGAACAGAGAAGAAATATTAAAGCTTTGCGACCACACCGTTCTGCGAACGGACGCGCCCTTTTCCGAAATCGCAGCCAATCTTGAGCTGGCGATGAAATACAGTTGCGCGTCAATGTGCCTTGCTCCCACTCATGTATATGATGCCAAGCAGTATGTCGGCGACAGGCTGAAAATCTGTACGGTCGTCGGCTTTCCCAACGGCTATAACGACACTGAGACAAAAGTCTTTGAGGCAAAGCGTATGATAGAGCAGGGCGCGGACGAGATAGACGTTGTTATCAACATCGGCTGGGCGGTCAACGGCAGATTGGAGCTTGTTGAAAAGGAGCTTGCAGCCATCCGAGGGGCGACTGAGGGAAAGCTTCTGAAGGTTATTGTTGAAACCTGCAAGCTGCCCGAGGAGACCTTTCGCGCAGTTTGCAGGCTGGTTTCCCGCAGCGGGGCGGATTTCATTAAGACCTCCACGGGGTTTGCCGAGCGCGGTGCGACGGTTAGAGATGTTGAGATTATGCGCGAGGAATGCGCTCCTGAAACACAAATCAAGGCGGCAGGAGGAATTTCCTGTTTTGAAGATGCAGAGGCTATGATAAGGGCAGGAGCAGCAAGACTTGGCACAAGCCGCCTTGTTAAGCTGATGGAAAACTAATACTCCTATTAAAACTTTGTCTTGACATTGGTTTAAAACTATGATAGCATACAATGGCTAAAATAAAGTAGGTTCGGTTGGTGTCCGTCCTCACCCTGCCACAAAAGGTGTGCCGGGTCAATAACCGCTCTTGTCGCAGCCTTGCTGCGCCGTTGTTGCGTTTATTATGCGGATGCCATTGCATCCGCATTTACTTTTGTTTAAGGGCGTTTCGCCCGACCGATTTTGCTTGGAGGTGTTTTAATATAGCAAACCTGGCTCATCAGATCAATGAGGATATCCTCGACAAGGAAGTGCGTCTTATCAGCGATACGGGCGAACAGCTCGGTATAATGTCAGTTCAGGCTGCCATGGATATCGCCATTGAAAAGGATCTCGACCTGGTAAAGATTGCTCCCGCCGCCGTTCCTCCTGTCTGTAAGATAATGGACTACGGCAAGTTCCGCTTTGAACAGGCAAAGAAAGAGAAGGAAGCAAAGAAAAATCAGCATATCGTTGAGGTCAAGGAAATCCGTATGTCTCCCAGCATCGGCGAGAACGATTTCAACGTCAAGCTCAAAAACGCACAGAAGTTCCTTGAGGACGGGGATCGCGTTAAGGTCGCAGTTCGTTTTAGAGGTCGTGAGATGGCGCACACCAATCTCGGTGAGGCGCTGCTTAAGGACTTTGCCGCGAAATGTGCTGAGATTGCCTCTCTTGACAAGGAGCCCAAGCTCGAGGGCAGAAATATGTCTATGTTCCTGTCTCCGAAAGCCTCCGCAAACAAATAAGAACAAATTTTTTCAAAGGAGAAACCGATATGCCTAAGCTTAAGACACACAGCGGCGCGAAAAAGAGATTTAACGTCACTAAGTCCGGAAAGGTTAAGCGCGCCCACGCCTATAAGTCTCATCTTCTCAATGGTCACGGCAAGACCACGAAGATCAAAAGACGCCTCCGTCAGGGCACTTATGCCGACTCCACGAACGAAGCAACCATTAAGCGCATGATTCCCTATAAATAAGGAGGAACTTTAAAGATGGCAAGAATTAAAGGCGCAATGATGACGCGCAAGAGAAGAAATAAAGTCCTTGGTATGGCTAAGGGCTATTGGGGAGCAAAGTCCACCCACTATAAAATGGCTAATCAGGCAGTTATGAAGTCTCTCACCTATGCTTATGTTGGTCGTAAGCAGAAGAAGAGAGATTTCCGCAAGCTCTGGATTACCCGTATCAGTGCCGCTTGCAAGATGAACGGCATGAACTACTCTACCTTTATGCACGGTCTCAAGCTTGCCGGTATCGACATGAACCGCAAGATGCTCTCCGAGACCGCTATCCATGATCCCGAAGCTTTCACCGCCCTCACCGAGAAGGCAAAGGAAGCTCTCAAGGCATAAGCTTTATACACATCAAAGCGGACAGATTTTCTGTCCGCTTTGCTTTTTATATGATAAAACCTCGAAATACGCCGAGCATATAGTTTGCTTGCTTTTTTGGACTTTGCAGGCTGCTTATCTAATGCTATAATACCGCCGGACCGGCATTTTTTTGAGTGAGGTACAATAATGAAAAAATTTCTTTTCGCGCTGTTAACGGCGCTTCTTGTTCTATTTGCAGCTACCGCCGTCGGACTTGCTGTTATACATATAAGCGGTCAGCCATATATAACCGATGTTGACAAGCTTGAACTGGTTGAAAGCAGCGGACTTTCAAGAGAAGAGATCATGGAAAACTACAACGCGGTTATGCGCTTTCTCTCTCCCTTCATTAACGAACCCTTTGATTTGCCAACGCTCAAGTATTCCCAATCCGGCGCAGGTCATTTTGCCGATTGCAAGCCGATATTCAACGGCGTATATTTGCTGGGAGCGATTTCCGCGCTCTGTCTGATATTCCTTGCCCGGCGCAAAAAGCTCTCGCCGAGCCTTCTCCGCATTTCCGGCGCTGTCACTTTGCTGATACCCTCGGTTTTCGGCGTTGCTGTGATTACTTTCTTTGATACGCTGTTTGTAAAATTCCATCAGCTTTTCTTTAACAACAGCGATTGGCTGTTTGACCCTGATACCGATGAGATTATAAACATACTGCCGGAGGAATTCTTCATGCACTGCGCGCTTTTCATCGCGGCGTTTTGGGTGCTGTCGGCGATTGCGCAGCTTGCGCGCGGGTTTTTGCAAAAAGACAAATAATTGGGAACAAATTTCCAGATAGCGCGTCAAAAGCATATCGCAGGGAGGGGATTAGCTCTTGAACGGAAAGAAGGCGACCTCCGCCTATTCGATCGCGCACTTCGTTGTTGATTTTTCATGCGCTTATTTCATTTTTAGCAAACTGCACGGCGTTGAGCAATGGACGGTGTGCCTGTTGATATACAACTTTTTCGCCTTTGCAATGCAAATGCCGCTTGGCATCGTTGCTGACCGCACGGAACGAAACCAACTCTATGCCGCCGCAGGCTGCGTTCTTGTAGCCGTTTCGTCAATGCTTGGCGCAAGCCCCGTGCTTTTGTGTATAGCTGCCGGGCTTGGAAACGGGCTTTTCCATGTTGGTGCGGGGCGAGATGTGCTTCTTGGAAGCGCTTCTAGGTTTTCGGCTCTGGGAATTTTTGTCTCGCCGGGCGCAGCCGGGCTTTACCTTGGGGTGCTGGCAGGAAAAGAGCGGCTTGTAAGCTCGCTCATACCCATTTTACTGCTTGCTGCCTCCGCATTTACCATTCTGCTTCTGGCGGCTAAAACGGACGGGGAAAAGCCGCGAAGCAGAGCGACCGGCGCAGGATACGGTCCGCTCGCCTGCGTGTTTATGCTGCTGTGCTTGTTCATTGTAGTTTGCCTGCGCTCCTATGTTGGGATGACGCTCTCATACCCTTGGAAGGGTGAGGGACAGTGGAGTTTGTGGCTGCTTGCGGCACTTGTTTTGGGAAAAGCTCTGGGCGGAGTTTTAGCGGATTTCTTTGGAGCCATGCGTGTATCGCTGCTTACTCTTTTAGCGTCGGCTATGCTGTTCGTTTTCTATATGAAGCCTGTTTGCGGCGTACTGGCGGTTTTCTTCTTCAATATGTCAATGCCAATCACCCTCGGCGTAGCGGCAAGATTGCTGCCTAAGGCAATGGGTTTTAGCTTCGGACTGCTCACCTTTGGACTTTTTCTCGGTGCTCTTCCCGTGCTTGTGCAGCTTCCGTTGGTACTGGAGCTGCCATGGGGATACACGGCGGCGGCACTTGCTTCGGCGCTGCTGCTGTGCCTTGGGCTTGGTGGTGTGTGCGGTGAGCGGCGCGCGCTGTCCGTTTCAGCCCGCGAGGAGGGAGCGTAGCTTATTCTATGGGAAACGAAATAATAAGCTCCCTTGTAACATCTCTGGCGCTAACTCTTGTTTTGGAGCTGCTTTTTGCGCTGATTTGCGGCATTCGCCGATGGCGCGAGATTTTGCTTGTGATTTTGGTCAATGTGATGACAAACCCGCCCGTCGTGCTGACACATAACCTTATGAGACTCAACAGCCCCGTTTTTATAACGATTGCGCTGGAAGCGGCAGTTGTTGCTATTGAAGGCTTTGCGTATAAATACAGCGCTTCTTCGATAAAGCGCCCGTTTCTGTTTTCGTTTGGCGCTAATGTATTTTCCTACTTGCTGGGACTTCTGGCTCTGCACATTTATAATGGAGGTTGAAATATGAAAAAAAGTACAATCAGCGGAAAATTCACCGCGCTGTTTCTTTGCGCGCTGCTCATATCCGCAATCTCAGGCTTTGCAATAGCGGATGTTATTTGGGAGCCTGAGGATGACTTTTACATGAGTCACGCTGAGGACTGCGAGTTTTACGGAAAGGGACTGTATTCCAACGGCGAAAGCGGCTATCTGGAGTTTTTCAGCAAGCCTGAGGGCGTCGGAATAGGCTTTGCTAAAAACGGCGAGCTGTTTTTTTCGCAGTTTAGTTATGCGAGCAATGATGAAACGTGGTTCGTAGTTGAGTTTACGCGCAATGGAGAACACATAGCTCCGCCTGATTATAGCGGCGATATCGAGTTCGGCTGGGTAAAGCTTTCCGATACGATTGAACAATACGACAGCGCAGATTTCCTTGAGCAGTTTTCCGCCGAGATAAGCAGCGGTGAATTCACCGAGGACTCTCTAATCTCTATGGATATAATAGCATGGACATATCCCTGCTCCGGTGAGATTTGTGAGATGATACCTGATGTGGACGAAGCCCTTACATTCTCAAATACATATACCGATGCTGAGGGCAGACGCTGGGGGCATTGCAACTATTATTACGGACATAGAGACTTCTGGGTTTGTCTTGATGATCCGACAAGTGAAAGCATTCCTGCGGTGACGCAGCAGGAACTGGTTTTTCATCAGCCCAACGCGGAGACACCGCCGGCAGCCACAGGCAATAGCGTTACTATGATCATAATCATATGCGTTGCCGCTGTTGTAATACTCAGCGCGTCTCTGATTATTGCTCTGCACAAGAAAAACAGCGCGGATGCGCAAAAATAAAACAGCCATCTGCATAAAAAGCGCCGCCAAGCAGGCGGCGCTTTTTATGTCTGAAAGTGTAAGTATAATTAAAAAACGAGTACATAAAAGCTGTTGAGAGCTATTTGAATGTCGGCGAGAGGACACCTTGCATATACTGTTTCAAGGCAATTTACGCTGTTTTTGGGATATATAGAACGCTTGGAATGTCAATTTGCATTGATGCGGCGATGCGTAATTCATATTTTTGAGTAAATACGGCGAAAATGCTAAAAAGCATTGCAAAGATGAATTTTGCGTCATATAATAATTTCATAATTATTTGGATTAGGAGAGGTAAGAATGAAAGAACTGTCAAGGATTGCATCGGAGGTCAGAGCTTCAACGACGCTTGCGGTGGACTCGCTTGCAAAGCAGATGCGTGCCGACGGACTTGACGTGATCGGCTTCGGAACGGGTGAGCCGGACTTTGACACGCCCGATAACATAAAGGAAGCCGGCATCGCCGCTATACGAGAAGGAAAAACGAAGTATACTCCCGCCGCGGGTCTGCTTGATTTGCGCAAGGCGGCGGCTACAAGGCTGAAGCTGGACTTTAACCTCGACTATGATTTCTCTCAGATCGTTGTTGCAAGCGGCGCGAAGCATAATGTTTATGTCGCGCTTATGGCGCTGCTGAACCCCGGCGATGAGGTCATTCTGCCTGCGCCCTATTGGGTAAGCTACTATGAGATGATCAGAATGGCGGGAGGTATGCCCTGCATCATCACAGCAGGCGAGGAGCAGCAATTTAAGATAACACCGGAGCAGCTTGAAGCCGCTATTGGTAAGAAAACCAAGGCTCTGATGATAAACAACCCCTCCAACCCCACGGGTATGCTTTATTCCCGAGAGGAGCTTGAGGTCATTGCGGAGATTTGCAGGAAGCACGACATTTACGTCATTGCCGATGAAATTTACAGCGGTCTTGTTTATGACGGCAAAGAATTTGTCAGCTTTCCGACTCTCTCTGAGGACGCTTATGAGCGCACCATCCTCATTACGGGCGTTTCCAAGTCCTACGCTATGACCGGCTGGCGTATCGGCTTTGCCGCCTCCGGAAATAAGAAAATCGCAAAAATAATGGCTAACTTCCTCAGCCACTCAACGGGCGCACCCGGCACTATGAACCAGATTGCCGGTGTAGAGGCTCTGACAGGTCCGCAGGACGGCATTGAAGCAATGCGCAAGGTTTTTGAAACGCGCAGAAACTATATCGTCTCGCGCATCAACGACATTCCCGATGTTAGCTGCATTGTGCCTGACGGTGCGTTTTATGTTATGATGAATCTTGAAAAGGTCATCGGCAGAACGCTCGGCGGAAAGCTCATCGAAAATGATGACGATTTTGCCGTTGCTTTCCTTGAGAAGGGCTTGGTTGCCGTCGTTCCATGCTCCGGCTTCGGCGCTCCCGGCTTCGTTCGCTGGACCTATGCTGCGTCAATGGAAAACATACGCGAGGGTCTAAACAGACTTGAAAAGTTCCTCCAGCAGTAGTATTATTAAAAGCACCGGAACGCACATTCCGGTGCTTTTTAGTGTATGCAACATCTGAAAAACAGAAAGGTAAGCAGCTACATGAAAAACACTTACGAAAGCCCTCTGTGCTCGCGCTATGCAAGCGACGCCATGCAGTTTATTTTTTCTCCCGATAAAAAGTTTCAGACCTGGCATCGCCTTTGGATCGCGCTTGCCCGCGCCGAAATGCAGCTCGGACTTCCGGTTACGCAGGAACAAATCGACGAGATGGAGCTGCATAAGGACGAAATAGACTATGAATATGCCGCCGAGATGGAAAAGAAGCTTCGTCACGACGTTATGGCGCACGTTCACGCTTATGGCAGGCAGTGTCCGAAGGCAATGCCCATAATCCACCTTGGCGCGACAAGCTGCTACGTTGGCGACAATACTGACATCATCCTCATGCGAGAGGGGTTGGAGCTTATTCGAGCGGAGCTGGTGAATGTTATCTCTCGTCTGGCGGCTTTTGCGGATAAGTATAAAGATTTACCAACGCTCGGCTTTACCCATTTTCAGCCCGCTCAGCTAACAACGGTCGGCAAGCGCGCGACCTTATGGATTAACGACCTGCTGCTCGATTTGGACGAGGTTAATTACCGCATTTCCACCTTGAAGCTCCTCGGCTCAAAGGGAACCACAGGTACGCAGGCGAGCTTTCTTGAGCTGTTTGACGGCGACCACGAAAAGTGCCGCGAGCTGGAGCGCCTTATTGCCGAGGAAATGGGCTTTGACGGCTGCTTCTCCGTTTCCGGGCAGACCTATTCCCGCAAAATCGACGCGGGAGTTCTCTCTACCCTTTCGGGAATTGCGCAGAGTGCGGGCAAGTTTGCGACCGATATGCGCCTTTTGTCTCATTTGAAGGAACTGGAAGAGCCTTTTGAGGAAAAGCAGATCGGCTCGTCGGCAATGCCGTATAAGCGCAATCCCATGCGCTCTGAGCGCATTTGCTCGCTGGCGCGCTATGTGATGGCGGATGCGCAAAACCCCGCCATGACCGCCTATAACCAGTGGTTTGAGCGCACGCTGGACGACTCGGCAAATAAGCGCATTTCCATTCCTGAGGCTTTTTTGGCGACCGACGCGCTGCTAAACATTTATCTAAACATTGCCTCCGGCATCCGCGTTTACGAAAAGGTAATTGAAAAACACATTGAAAACGAGCTGCCCTTTATGGCGACTGAGAACATTATGATGGACGCTGTAAAAAAAGGCGGCGACCGTCAGCAGCTCCATGAACGTATCAGAATTCATTCCGTTGCCGCCGGCGCTGTTGTTAAAGAGCAGGGGCTTGAAAACGACCTTATTTCCCGCATCGCTTCAGACCCGCTTTTCGGACTAACGGAGGAGGAGATACGCCGCAGCATGGATGCTCGCGCCTATGTCGGCAGAGCGCCGCAGCAGGTCACGGAATTTCTTGAGCAGGACGTTAAGCCGGTTTTGCAGCGCTTTGCCTCGCTTCTGAGCGATAAGGGAGCGGAACTTAAAGTATAATAACAGCATTCTTCAACCTTTTTAATTTAGCTTTGATGATTTAGTCTTTCAATTTCATTTGGCGATTTGTTTAAGCTCAAATCAATGCTTTCGGGCAGCCCTATTTATTGGGCTGCCCGAAAAACTTGCATTTTTCTATATGACCGAAACCCTCTTTTTCGATAATGATTTATCAACGGGGTAAAGCAAAACTGTATTCTCATTTTTTGAGTATTCTCTCTAAGGAGTTAATATCCAATAAATTTACTGTCTCAAAATTCCCTTTATAAAACACGCCCCAGTTATTGAAAACACAAGGCAGTTCCTTTGCTTCTTGCAGCGTTTTCACCTGAATGAAAGACGCAGGAATATCATTTGTTTTGCAATACTGTTTTATCATATCAATTCTTTGATAGATAAAAGGGCATTGCATATCATAATAGACTGTCAGTTCCTTGCTTTCAATTTCTTGCTTTTTAGCATTTGGCGCAAACTTTGGCGTCGTTCCGTCAAAAGAGAGTGCAAGCAGCTCATATCCGTTATCGGTAGTATCAACCACCTCAAAACCATACTTTTTCGCAAAAGCTTGGTCGGAAAGCCAAGCCTTTTGTTTTTTTGCCCCAAGCATACAAACACCGGAGCTGCCTTTTTCTTTGGCATCAGCCAAACAATACTCCATAAGTGCCCGACCATAGCCGTTTCCTTTTTGCTCTCCGGAAACCCACAAGCAATACACATAATAATAGTTACTGCCAATGATAGGCACCCAAGCAGTTTCAAGAGGCGCATATTCAATGAAAACGCAGCCTTTTACACATAGCTTTCTAAAAACGTGACCTTCCTTTAGCCGTTCTGAAAGCCATTGCCGCTTTGCTTCAACACCCGGATGGGGCTTTTTACTTCGGATGATGCAGCATAAATGCTCGTTGGCAAGGTTTTCTGATGTTAAGTTTACAAATTGAGTATTCATCTGCATCAGCTCTCCAATTCTGAGTTGATTTTCATTTCCATGATAGCAATACTCATCCGACTTTTCAACTCAAATGGTGAACTTGACGGAGTTTTATATCATCTACAAAAAAGGTAAAAGTGAGAATTTTGCGCCCGGACGAAGCAGTGTGGGCGTATTACTTTTATGCGCGGGAGTGGACTTACAAAATGAGGGCTATCTAAAATCTGGTGTTGTTTTCGGGGAAATTTTTCAAATACACAAGAAAGAAAACAGTGTGGCTGCAAGTCCGAATCATGAGCAGATGATTTTTCTGTGAAAGTGCCGTCTTACGATGGAGTACCGGGCATTTGTGGCCCGTCCTACGGCTCTATGGACCGCATCCCGGGAACCATTGTCAGCCAAAACCCAAAACAGAGATTCGTTCGGAGGAACATTTTATCCACACCAAATCTTATAGCAGATGGGATATGCTTCTGACCCTCCATCCACACCAGATTTAATATAGCCAAAATGAGACTTTTATTGACTTTTACCGCCGCTGACTATATAATAAGTCTGTTTGTTAAGGAGGAAATCAAGTCATGAAAAGAACTGTAATCACAATAACAGTGATCGTGCTTTTAATAGCGCTTTTCTTTTTTACATCAGTCTACGGGCTGAATGTCGGCTCGTTGAGCATTCCCAAGATTTCCGAGGGAATATCCCTTGGTCTCGACCTTGTCGGCGGCTCAGAGATCGTCTATGAGGCGCAGATACCCGACGGCATGAGCGACAGTGAAGTCTCCGAGGGTATGGAAACTGCCCTTACCATGCTTCGCCAGCGTCTGAATAACCTCGGCTTTACCGAAGCAAACGTCTATCTCTCCGGCAGTGACCGTATAGTTGTTGAGATACCGAATGTTGACGACCCCGAGCAGGCCGTTCAGATGCTCGGTACGACCGCCCTTATTCAGTTTGTTGACTGCGAAGGAAATGTCATTCTGGAGGGCGACGATGTTTCCGGGGCGGATGCTATGTATGGCAAGCTCACCGAAAACGACCTTAGCTCCCAGTATTACGTTGCGCTGCACCTGTCCGCGGAGGCGTCTGAAGCATTTAAGGAGGCTACCTCCAGAATTGCCTCTTATCCTGAGGGCAAGAACTATGTTGCCATAATGATGGACGGCGAGATTATCAGCACACCTTATGTTTCAGCAGAATATGCAGGCACAGGCATTGACACCGACAGCCCCATCATTACCCTTGGAAACAGCTCAGATGTTGAGTATGCTCAGTATCTTGAGGGAATCATCGACTCCGGTCATATGCCTTTCGCTCTTAAGGAGATTCAGCTCCAGTCCGTTGGCGCGACTCTCGGTGAAAAGTCGCTTGAGACGAGCGTGCTGGCCGGTCTTATCGGCATTGTGCTTATTATGATTTTCATGGTTGTTGTCTATAAGATCCCCGGACTTATAGCAGACCTCGCGCTGCTGCTTTATATCAGCCTGTTTCTGGTTATCATGTCCGTTTCCCACCTCAACCTCAGTCTGCCCGGCATAGCAGGCATCATACTGACCGTGGGTATGGCTGTTGACGCGAATATCATCATCTATGAGCGTCTGCGCGAGGAGCTGCAAACAGGAAAAACCCTGCGCAGCTCTGTAAACGCGGGTTTTAAAAGAGCATATACAGCTATCATCGACTCTAATGTTACAACGCTTATCGCCGCTGTCGTTCTGCTCTGGCAGGGTACAGGCACTATCCTCGGCTTTGCCAAAACGCTGCTTATAGGCGTTATCCTTTCGATGATCTGTATGCTCATCGTTCCGAACCTCATCCTTACGGGACTTGCCGCTATGAAGCACAAGAGCCTTAAAGGATACGGCGCTTAAGGAGGGTGTGGATATGTTTGAAAAGGCTTCTAAGAATTTCAGTTTTGTCGGACACTTCAAGCTGTTCGGAATAATCTCCATTATCCTTTGCTCCATTGGACTTGCCGGTATTATACTTTCCTGCTTCGGCGTTTCAGCCTTCAACTTTGATATCGAGTTTGTCGGCGGCGTGAAGATGGACATGGAGCTTGGTGTTCCCGTAACGCAAGCAGTGCAGGACGACATCGCGGCGATCTTCAAGGATGTTGCGGGCGTTACCGCCGGTGTAACCACATCGGGTGACAGCGGCACGGGCGTTACCGTAAAAACCGTTGAGATTTCAAGCGAGCTTCGTCAGCAGGCGTTTGATGCGGTGGCTGAGAAATACGGCGAGGAAAACGTGGTCATGCTCGGAACGAGATATGTTTCCGCAACCGTAGGAAACGACCTTAAGCGCTCGGCACTGATCTCTGCTCTAATCGCCTGCGCACTTATTCTTGTTTATATCAGCTTTCGCTTTGAATTTCGCAGCGGCTTGGCGGCTATCGTCTGCCTGCTACACGATGTTCTCATTATGCTCAGTCTGTTTGTTGTTTTCAAAATTCCGATGAATATGACATTTATAGCGGCTGCGCTTACCATCATTGGCTACTCAATAAACGCGACTATTGTCGTATTTGACCGTGTGCGTGAGAATTATAGGCATCAGGGCAACGGCGGCGACTTTGCAGCCTGCGTTGACAAGAGCGTCTGGCAGTCAATGCGCCGCAGCATCGGAACAACGATTACAACGCTTCTACCCATAGTTCTTATCCTTATTCTCGGCGTTTCTTCCATCCGAGTGTTTGCAATTCCGCTGGTTATCGGCGTTGTTGCCGGCGGCTATTCCTCCACCTGCATTGCAGGACCGCTATGGAATAAGCTCAAGGGCAGCAAGGCAAAGGCGTAATTGCCGATGTTCAGTTTGATCTCATATTCAGCGATGAACTAAGAACCTTTTGGTGTAAGGCGCTTTAAACCAAATGCGGGGAGGCTTTCCTCCTCGCATTTGCTGCATAGTGGGCGCTGCGGCGGCATATGGATAGCGGGGGAGTGATCAAATGTTTGTAGTCCTTTCGCTGAAAAAGCTGCTTTTTTGGCTTTTACTTGCCGGCATAGTGCTTCTTGCTGTATACTGTATAGCAAATGCGCCGAACAGCGGCGCGCAGCCTGCCGTGTCCTATGATTTGGGAGAGCTGCCTATGCTGATTATCGACCCGGGTCACGGAGGGGTGGACGGCGGCGCGGTTTCCGTAAACGGCGTTAACGAGAGCGTAATAAACCTAGACATTGCAAAGAAAATGGAGCTGATGTGCGAATTCATGGGCTTTCCGGTGCTGATGACGCGCGAGAGCGAGGAGCTTGATTACCCGGACGACTGCACAACAATCGCGGCACGCAAGCGGCACGACCAGAAAAGCCGTGTCGCGTTTATCAACGCCGCCGAGAACGCTGTTGTTCTCAGCATCCATCAAAACAGCTTTCCAAACTCAAAGCCGTATGGACCTCAGTCTTTCTATACAAATGACGAGGCAGCTCAGAGCTTGGCTACGCTTGTGCAGGACTGTTTAAATGAAGCCCTTTGCCCGGAGAAAAGGCGCGTGGCAGCGCCGGTCGCAAAAAGCATTTATCTTATGAAAAGCATAGACTATCCCGGCGTTCTTGTCGAATGCGGCTTTGTTTCTAATAAAAGGGAGGCGGCATTGTTGGAAACCGAGGAGTACAGACTGAAAATTGCTTGCGCCGTAATGGGTGCGTACTCTCAGCATATTTTTACAGAAGATGAAATAGGGTGATTTTTTGAAGGCAAAAACAAGCTTTTTCTGCTCTGATTGCGGCTACGAAACGCCAAAGTGGTCGGGGCGCTGTCCCGCCTGCGGAGCGTGGAACACAATAGTTGAAGCGCCGCCGGAGACAAAGTCAAAAAGCGGCGCGGCTGCTGTTTCCTCCCGCGCCGGAGGAAGTGCTCCCCAGCTTTTGAGCGAGCTTGGCACTGAGGATGAAATTCGTTTTTCAACAGGTATGGCGGAGTTTGACCGCGTGCTCGGCGGGGGAGCGGTGAGAGGGTCTCTGGTTCTGGTTGGCGGCGCGCCCGGCATCGGTAAATCTACGCTTTTGCTTCAGCTATGCGGTCTTGCCGGCGGCAGTGAAAAAATCCTCTATGTTACAGGTGAGGAAAGCAAGCGCCAGCTTAAAATGCGTGCCGAGCGTTTAAAGGTTGAATCGACGCAGCTTTATATTCTGGCTGAAACCGACCTCATGGAAACCTTAAATGCGGTGGACAGCGTTAAGCCTGATATTCTTATTGTAGACTCCATTCAAACGCTGTTTAACCCCGAACTTTCGGCAAGCCCCGGCAGCGTTACGCAGGTCAAAGACTGCACTATGGCGCTTATGCAGTTGTCGAAGTCGGCGGGGATAACCGTTTTTGTCGTCGGTCACGTCAACAAGGAGGGGGCTATTGCCGGACCGAAGGTTCTTGAGCATATGGTTGACTGTGTTCTCTATTTCGAGGGCGAGCGCAGTATGTCGTATCGGATTTTGCGCGCGGCGAAAAACCGCTTTGGTTCAACGAATGAGATAGGCGTTTTTGAAATGGCAGACATAGGTTTGCGAGAGGTAAAAAACCCTTCGGAAATGCTGCTTTCCGGCAGACCCGATAACTGCCCCGGCACTTGCGTTACCTGCGTTATGGAGGGGACTCGCCCTCTGCTTGCGGAAATACAAGCGCTTATCGCGCCCAGCGCCTTTAACGGGGCAAGACGCAGCTCTAATGGCATTGATTACAACCGTGCCACCTTGCTTCTTGCCGTGCTTGAAAAGCGCGGAGGTATTGCGCTCAGCGGAAGCGACGCATATATTAACGTTATTGGCGGTCTTGAGCTTGAAGAGCCTGCGGCGGATTTGGCAACCGTGCTTGCAATCGTCTCAAGTTACAGGGACAGACCCGTCGGAAACGACCTCGCCGCCGTTGGAGAGGTGGGGCTGACTGGCGAGATACGCAGCGTTAACGCAATAAACCAGCGCTTGGCTGAAATCGCGCGTTTGGGCTTTAAGCGCTGCGTTATTCCCGACCATGTTCGAGATGATGTAAAAGCGCCAAAGGGGCTTGAGCTTATTTACGTGCGCAACATTCGCGGCGCAATTGCGGCGGTTCTGGGCTGATATGGAACAGTTTTTCAAAAGCCCTCATTTGCCGGACTCTAAGGTGCGCGCGCTTATTGTCGGGGAGTGCTATGCAGCGCGGCTTTCACCGGCGCTTGAGTCTTTTGGCGTGCGAGTGATCCCGTGTCCGAGAAACCCCTATGTAGATGCACGCTTGTCGTATCACTCGGATTTGAGTGTTTACCACGTTGGCGGCAAGTGTTTTTATTTGGCGCGGCATCTTCGTGAATCTGAGCTTGCAAAGGAGCTTGAGCACTTGGGAGCAAGCGTGCGTTTTTCAAAAGCTCGGCAGGGCGGGGAATACCCCCTTGATGCTTCGCTTTGCGCGCTGCCGTTGGGTGATGCCGTTTATCACAATGCAAAAATATGCGACGAGCTTATAGTGCAAAGCACGTCGCGTTTTGAGAATATAAAGCAGGGCTACGCCAAGTGTGCAGTTTGTCCTGTCAGCTCCGATGCGGCGATAACTGCGGATAAGGGCGTGGCGCGAGTGCTGGAGAAAAACGGCGTTCGTGTTCTCCAAGTTTTACCCGGCGGAATTGTGCTTGACGGCTTTGACGAGGGTTTCATCGGCGGGGCTGCCTTTAAAATTGCGCCTGACGTTCTCGCTTTTACAGGTCGTCTTGACTTGCATCCCGATAAGGAGAAAATCGAGGAATTTTTGTCCGAATGCGGTGTTCGCCCGGAATATCTTACGGCTGGGCAAGCCTTTGACATTGGCTCGGCATTTCCGATTTATTAAGGCGCCCCCGGCAGATGCTTGTTTACTTTTTATTAGCAAAACGAGTATGTTTTTGAAGCTAAGTTGGAAAGAGAAAAAGCAAAGCCCGAACGGATTTTCCGTTCGGGCTTTTTGATATTAAGGGATCATTTTTGAGAAGCACCATATTCATCCTCGTGATCAGCTTTATTAAAAATAGTAAACTGAGAGGAGAGATTTCTAAGCTCCAATGCCTGGGAGGAGAGCTCCTCGCTTGCCGCCGCGCTTTCCTCTGAGGTGGCGGAGTTGAGCTGAACGACCTCGGAAACCTGCTTGATGCCGTTATAAACTAGGTTGATGGATTCAGCCTGTTCGCTTGCCTGCTTGGAGGCGTTATCAACTGCCTGAACTACCTCATTTACCTTGGATACAACGTCCTCAAATGCTGCGTGCGTGCCGTTGACCAGAGCAGAGCCCTTTTCAACTGCCGCAATGGAGCTTTCGATGAGGGAGGTGGTACTTTTTGCCGCTTCTGCGGATTTTTGAGAAAGATTTCTGACCTCGTCTGCCACAACGGCGAAGCCGCGACCAACAGAGCCGGCACGAGCTGCTTCAACTGCGGCGTTAAGCGCAAGAATGTTGGTT
Source organism: Oscillospiraceae bacterium (assembly GCA_018385135.1). Taxonomy (GTDB): domain Bacteria; phylum Bacillota; class Clostridia; order Oscillospirales; family Oscillospiraceae; genus UBA2658. The sequence continues at coordinate 52,554 of JAHAWY010000003.1, forward strand.
TGGAAGGCGATATCGTCGATTACTTTTATAACCTTGGAAATGTCCTTGGAGGTTGCCGCAATCTCGTCCATAGCCTCACGGGTCATATTCATGTCGTGGAGACTGTTGAGCATTATTTCGGAAACATTTTCTGTAAGCTTGCTTGCTCTGTCTGTCTCGCTGGCGGTGGACTTTATGCGCTCGTCAATCTCAGCCAGCTCGCTTGTAAGCTCCTCAATGGTGCTTGCCTGCTCGGTAGAGCCCTGCGCCATTGCCTGCGCTGTATCGCTTACCTGAACAGAGCCGGAGAATACCTGTTCAGAGGCCGCGTGAATCTTGGTTAGCATGGCGGAAATCTCTTCTCTGATGTTTTCAAGAGCAACTTTAATTACAGCTCTTTCATTTACAAAGAGCTCCGGCTGGCTGATGCTATAGTTGAAGTTGCCGTCTGCCATGGATTTGAGAGCTTGCGTGACATTATAGATAATGGCGTTGCTGACCTCTGCTTCGCGGCGCATGAGGGAGGATAGCTCGTCGCGGATATGTAAAAAGGCGTTTTTGATGCTGAGATAGTCGCCTGCATAACGCTCCTCGTCCAGCTCAATGTCAAAGTCGCAGCGCGACAATTTGTCGAGAGAAACGTCGATATCGCTGATGATAGCGTCGGTGCTTTCAATCATATGCGACAACGAATTGTATAGTTCGTTAAGCTCAACAGATTTAAGCGACATTTCAGGAAGCTTTGTGGAAACATCGCCTTGGGCAAAGTTGTGCAAACGCTCCTCAATAATACTGATGGGACCTGTCAACTGTTTAATGAGAGGTCTGGTAATAAAGAATACAATTACTACATAGACAATCTCAAGAATGATAAGGTAATTCAAGCCTCTGCGGGCTGCGTGCTCAAAATCGGCTTTGTTTGCGGTGATCAAAAGACTCCAACCGTCAGAGTTGGGTATAGGTGCAAAAGCGGTGAATCTTCCTTCGCCTTCATATTTATACTCACCGAAGCCGCTTTCTCCATTTCGCACTTTCTTGTGGATTTCGGCGATTTTCGACAAGCTCGAGTCAGAAAGAGCAAGGGTTTCAATGTTGGTTCTATTCTCAACTCTGGAAACAACTGGGTCGGAGATGAAAGTACCCTCATTGTCTATTATGTAGGCATATCCGTTTTCGCCGACTGAAATTCCCTCAATCATTTGAGAAAGCATAAGCTGCGACGCGGTACAGCAAAATGCACCAATGATTTTTTGGCTGTTGTTGCCGTTTTCATAGATGGGGACGGCAAAATACATTATCAGTTTCCCGCTTTGTGAATCAATCGTGGGGGTCGATATCACACTTTCGCCGGAAAGCGCTCTTTTTATGAAGTCAAATGAGGAGTAGTCCTTGCCCGAAATTCTTGAAACGCCGTCGAGACCGACTATATCCGCTGTATATACTTTATATTGTGCCGCCTTCTCCGCAAGGTAGCTTGCCTGTTCCTCCGGAATGGCATCTTGAGAATATACCATTTCGTGTCCTGCTGCTTCACTGGCAATCTCAGTGATACGCGAAAGAGAAACGGAAACCGATTTGGCTACCTCCGAGACGGTCAATACCATTGTTTTTTCTAGGGAGTCTGAGGTGCTTTGCGTGGTCATCTGATAGGCCGTAAAAGTTGATATGCTGGTTGCCAAAAATATAATGGCAATCACAGGAATGGCAAAAATAGTGATCAATGGGTATTTCTTTTTTTCTTTGTTTTTTTTCTTTGGCATATCTTACACCTCCATACATAATACGCACTTTTTACAGATGCTCGCAGTGTTTATTATTGAATTTCCATAAATCTGAATTGAAAATACGTTTCATTATGAAAATCGACAAAACTAATAAAAACACTGTGCAATTAGACACCAAATTTATAATAGTCCACAGTGTATTTGTTGTCGAGATAAAAATTGAATATTATGGAATTTTATATTACTATAC
>JAHAWY010000004.1 GCA_018385135.1 Oscillospiraceae bacterium
GCGTCAATCTCTCTGGCAAGCTGGGCGTTCCCGGCTTTCTCGTAAAGCTCCACGCTGTTCCACAAGGTTGAACGGTCAGAGAAAGAGGGCGGGGCATGGGGCGGCAGTAGGATTTCCGTATGGACAACGCCGCGCTTGCGGGTGTAGTCATGGGTCATTCCGTCCCACTCGTTTGTGATTTTCTCGCCGCTTCGATAGGCGGCTGCGGCAACGGCTGACTTGCCTTTTCCTCGGCTCACAATGCCGATGTTACAATGGTAAATGGCTATGGGTATCACCTCCCGGATAGGATAACCAAACCCGCAAAAATGGTACAGACGCCAACGGCGGGTGTACTGTTTTTGTGGGTGTGCAGGGATAGCCGCGAAGCGGCGCAAGGGGTGCAGCCCCTTGTTGCGGCAAAGCCGCCATATCGGAGCGCGGGGAAAGTTCCCTGTGCGGAGATAAGCCCTCGGCAGAGCGCACACGCCCGCAAGGGTGTATAAGTGCGCCCTTTGTCCCAAAGGGATTATTCCGCGTTCCCGTTCCCGGCTCGCTTTTTCAAAAACTCCTGTGCTGGCTCGCTCGTCAAGGCAAGCCGTAAAAAGGCTTTCGCGTCCTCGTCTGGCATGGCAATCAGCTCCGGCACAAGGCACTCCATGAAGCCGCCGCGCTTGCATAGCCTGTGGTTTCTCGCCTTGCGTTCCTCAACGGATAGCTTCTGCTTGATGATTTTCTCCCGGTTCTCAAACTGCCGGATTTTCTTCTTGCTTTCCTCAATCTCGGCGGTCAATTCTTCGCGGGTTTTCTCTCTTGGTTTCGTCATGGCTGGTCGCTCCTTTCTGCCCGTAGGCAAAATAAAAGAGCAGCCGTTTTCAAAATGAAAATAGCTGCTCTTGGTTAAACATTTAGTTGTTCAGCAATCGCATATCTACCCTACAAACTGTAAGCCTATTCTGTCGTTACGTTGGGAGATGTGTTATCAGAAATCGCCCATTCACCAGATTTTGTATCTTGGGTCAGGTAGAAATACTGTTCTGTGTAACCGTCATCCAAAAATGTCTTTGTATGGTCATACTCTACATAGTATTTCGCCCATACCACAACAAAATGCTCTGCAAGGTATTCGTCCGTCCATCCTCTTTCTTTTGCAAGGTCGCTGCCGGAGTACATTTCGATAACACGCTCTGTTTCGCTTTCGTCCACTTTGATTTCATCCACACGCACAGAAATAGTGTACTCTTTACCAGCTTGTCCTTCAATCGCACTTTGAACAGTTTGAACAGGATCAGTAGATGGCTTCTGGAGCCACGGGTCAAATAATCCAAGCTCATACGCCGCAAAACCACAAAGGGCTAATACGGCTATGACAGCCGCAATTAAGATACCCCACTTTCGAGGTCTTACCTTCGACATATGCGATTTGTCATAGGAAAGAGCTTCATCAACATATTTCGTATCAAGTTCGCTCATGGCGTCGGAAAACTTCTTCACATTCATACAAATACCTCTCTTTCAATCAAATATTGCTTCATCTTCTCGCGGATACGGGTCAGCCGGACGGAGATGTTTTTCTCCGAAAGCCCCATAAACTCGGCTATATCCTTGTAACTATCGGCAAACCAATAGCGGCGCATGAAGATAACGCGGTTTTCGAGTGTCAGCGTGTCCAAAAATTCTTCGATGATACGGGCTAACTCCCTGGCTTCAATTTCATCTTCCACAGTTTTCTGGTCTGCGATATAGCCCTCGATTTCCTCTAAGGCAATCTTATAGTGTCCGCTTCGCTTGGCTGCTTCCTTTCTCCAATAGATTTTGAGCGATATGTTCCGAACGATTTTTACGATGTAGCTGAGCAGCGGGTTAGGGCGTACCGGGGGAATGGCGTTCCATGCGCCTAAGTAAGCGTCGTTGACACATTCCTCCGCGTCCTGTCTGCAGTTCACAATGTTGTACGAAAGATTGTGGCAAATTTTTCCGTATTTAATGTCCAGCTCCCGTATGCCTTGCTCTGACCGTTCAAAGAACATTTCTATGATTTTTTCATCGTCTATCATCTCACCGCCTCCTTTCCGGCTTCACCTATATACTACGGTTTTAGCGGCGAATACTACATCAAATCCAAAACTTTTTCAAAAAAATTATACCATACTTCGCGCGAGATTGCTCGCGGCGGCTTTCGCCGCTTCACTGGCGGCTCTCCGGCGTTCCTCACTGTATGGGGCGGTCAGACGGAAAGAGAAGCGGCCTTTCTCAATATCAAACTCCATGCAGCCCGTTTCCGGGTCTGCGTCGGTCTGCTGGCAGATCGCCGGATAACGGCGGCTGTATGCAAGCAGACGCTTTTTCAAGGCGGTGTTGTGGGTACGGATATGGATAAGGGGGTCTTTCTCGTCAAACCAAATATCAGTGGTCTTTTCTTGTTTGGTAAGCCCTGTTCTCATAAACTCTCCTTTCTGCGCCCCTGTTACGCAATAGGGGCATTTTTCGGGTGTTTTCTCCGGCTCTTGACTTGGAGAAAACAGCGTTTTTGACGATAAAAACCGCCCGGACGGGGAATGGTTCGTCGGGGCGGCTGTTATCGCAAGATTTCCGATTTTTCCGGCTCTTGACCGTCAGACGCGGATAAACGCGAACTGTCGGCAAGTACCAGTTTGAGCAGCTTGTCGCGGAATGTTTCTGTGCCGCTGTGATTGAAAAACAATTCCGCAACGATGGTCTGTCCGTTCCTCTGTGTCGTGATGATACTGTCGGGGGTCTGTTCTGCCATAGGCGGCTCCTTTCTCCGGGCGCAAAAGAGGGACTTCCCGTAGCCGGAAAATCCCTCTTGATTGTCGGTTATTCTGTTTTACTGTCCGGGTTGTGCGGCGGCAGCCTGTGCCTTTCTCCTTGCCCGGTATTCCCGCGCCTTGATACGGTCATATTCCCGATGCTTTTCAAGGTTTCGCGCCCGGTACTCCCTTGAAT
>JAHAWY010000013.1 GCA_018385135.1 Oscillospiraceae bacterium
ACCGCCCTTTCCGGACACGGCGATTATTTTGGTATCGCGCTGCATATATTCACACTCCATCCAGTGGTTATCGCTCAAAGCAAAGTGCAAAAAGCCTTTGCAATTCGTTAATTAAAACACAAACAACGACATATTTCAACATATTGTTAAAAAAAATACATACAAAAATAAAAGTGTAATTTTGTCCCACTTTTTAATACTCAAACACCAAGCGCATACGAAAAGACCTTGGTCTATCCAAGCTGCCCAGAACCGAGCCAAAGCGTATTTTGGAGAATATGCCGTAAAAGCTTTGTTTTAAAGTACGGCAAAAAAGACCTCCCGCCGAAAGGCAGGAGGTCTTTAATACTGTCATGTGTGCCGCGCACCCGTACGGCATTATTCTCTTATACTCGTATCATCTCAAAGCTGTAATCAGTCAAGTCTATCAACAGAAGCCTTCCGCGAAGCTCACTTGCTCTCCCGGCAAGGATTTTCAGCGCCTCGCCGCATTCGAGCGCGGCAACTGTCTGCGCCGTAAAAACAGGGTTTCCCCGCATCGGCAGAGCAGCGCCTTCGCCTTCGGCATAAAGCCTTTTCATAATACCCTCTCCGGGAAAAACTGCCGCAACCTGCCCACAAAAGCCGCCGATCGCCCCATGAATAAAAACAACGCCCAGTCTCTGACAGGCATTTTCCAGAACTATGCGAGCCTGAGGGCTGTCGAGGCAGTCAATGACTATATCGTGTCCGTACAGCAGGTTTTCAGCATTTGTCTCGTCGAGCATTTGGCACACGGCAAAAACTTCAAGCTCGTCGTTTATGTGCGCAAGCTCATTTTTGCACACCTCCGCTTTATAAAGTCCAATCGTATCGGGTCTTGCAAAAAGCTGGCGGTTTAGGTTGCTTTCAGAAAAAGTGTCACCGTCAATAACGGTAATGCTCCCCACGCCAAAGCGTGCCAAGGCATTGCAAACAAAACCGCCCAAGCCGCCGCATCCGACAACGCAGACGGATTTTTGACGCACGGTGTCAAGCTCCGTTTGCGTAAACGCATTTAAATTGCCGGTATAACGCCGCTCTATCATAGGCTCAGCCTCCGCCGCTCAGCGGCAGGAAGGCGACTCTATCGCCCTCGTTTAGTCTGGTTTTGCAGCGCTCAAGAAGCTGAATGTTCGTGCCGTTTACGGCAATCAGCATTCGCTTTCCCTCTTTCGCCGCCGCCTTGCCATACGTCTTTTCAAGCTGCTTTATTAACTCGGCGACAGAGGATGCCTCAAGCTCATCGTCCTTCTTGCCCGTGAGCGTTATCAGCTCTCCCCAGTATTTAACCTGTATTTTCGCACTCATACCTCTATACCCAGCTTTCTGAGAGTTCTAGGCTTGGGAACGCCATTTTTGTCCCAACCGCGGGTTTTGTAATACTTGGGCAGCATCACGTCCAAGGGAACGACCGTGTCAGCTCTGCCCTTCACCTGCGGGGTCTTGGTCATTCTGTCCGGCAGCGTATCGTCAGCCGCCGTCAAGCCCTCACGCAGGGAGAACAGGCGTTCGAGATTAAAGCTGCGCTCGCCGAGCCGCACAAACTGACCTGTATACATACGAATTCCCGTTACCAGTCTCACCGCTTCGGCGTGCGGCAGAAGATAGAAAGAGTTTATCCACAGCGCCGGCGCGATATTTAAAATAAACCTGACAAGCGGACCGGAGAAGGTCATTATCCTGCCCGCCATGCGAGTGATAAAGTGGTTCGGACCAAGCTTGAAGAAAACCGCGGGCACGAAGGTCTGCGCCGAGAACAGGCAAAAGCCCGATGCGGAAACCGCCTCCAGCGCATTCTGCATGAAAACGGTAAGCTGCGCCTTGCTTCTGGGGCTTTGGGCATCGAGCGAGAGCGCGCCGACGGACTCAAGCAGCGCAAGATATCCTCCGTTCAGGTGGCAGCCGCCGCGATTGCCCGTGGCATAGCCCAAGCCCATGCCGACACTGCGGCGCGGCTCGTAGCTTGCCATCTCAAGCCCCTTGGAGTGCATGGCAAATTCCTTTCCGCCGTATTTCTCGCTCAGCCACTTGCTGCCGTTTGCCAGCTCCGAATAAATGCCTTCACGATTTGCAATTTTATACATCACATCAACGAGGTTATCCGTTCTGCCGAACTCCACACCGAAATCAGCAATCCCCTTTTCCTTTAGCTCCATGGCAAAGGCAATAGAGCCGGCAGCCGATATGGTGTCCATACCCAGAATGTCGCAAACGTAGTTAAGGCGCAAGATATCGTCCATATTGCAGGCGTCTATATTCGGACCGAACAGCCCAAGCGTTTCGTATTCCGGACCTTTGACCTCCTTGCCGTCAAGCATTACTCTGCGCTCGCAGCGGATGGGACAGGAGACACAGCTTGAGTTGCGCACCAGGCGCGTATCCGCAAGGGTCTCTCCGCTGACCTTATCCGCCTGCTCATAATGCCCCCTCTGAAAATTCCTTGTTGGCAGCGCCCAGTTGGCGTTTGCCTTGTTTACCAGACCGGCGCTGCCGTAATGCGGCAGGCAGTCGCCCGTCATGGGATGCTTTTTTAGAAAGCTGACCCATTTCACAACAAATTCATCAAATTTCTTTTTGTTGAGTACCGGAGGCTCGGCTGTTCCGAAAGCGGAAATCGCTTTAATATTCTTGCTGCCGAAAACAGCGCCAACACCGCAGCGCCCCGCCACGCGCTCACCGCTGACGGCTGAGGCGTAGCTTACGAGGTTTTCGCCCGCCTGACCGATCACCAGCTTGCCGTGGTGCTTGGGCAGACTTTCCTGAGTTTTCTCAGCGTCAAGCCCCCAAAGCTCCGAAGCATCAAGCAGCTCAACGTCGCCGTCGGTTATACAAATATGCACGGGATGCTCGGACTTTCCCGAAATAACAAGACCGTCGAAGCCGGCGCGCTTCATCATGACGCCGAAAGTACCGCCGCAGTTGGACGACGCCACGCCGCCGCTGAGCACGTTTTTAAAGGAGATATTAAAGCGGCTCGACGAGGGCGCACCCGTGCCGTTTAGCGGTCCTGTGTTGACGATTATAACAGACTCCGGGGCAAGAGCGTCCACCCCCGGCGGATAATGGTCAAGCAGCAGGCGCGCTGCAAGGGTTTTACCGCCTATGTACTTTTTAAAGTAGCTTTCGGATATCGTCCTTTTCTCAAGCTCGCCGGTGGAGAGATTTATGTATGCATAAACAGGCAGGTTCATACGCGCACCTCCTCTGATGCTTTGCTTTCCGGAGACGCAGCCGATGCGGCATCTCTTCCCGCATCGGGTTTTGCTTCATTTTTCTGCGCCGCTGCGGAGCTTGGCTCTGCCGGAACGGGCACAAGCCTTATAGCCCCCAGCGGGCAGCGCTTTTCACACAAAGCGCAGGCAACGCATTTTTCGGGCGCTGTCAGCTCTGCGGCTACGTCTATATCGCCCTTGAACTTGGGCATTGCGATTTTAAGCGCGCCCGAAGCGCAGGAATCCACACAAATTGAGCAGGCGCTGCAAAGCTTCTCGTTTATATGAGGCTTCGGCCAGTCCTTTTTTGGAACGCGCTGCAAAACCACTCCCTTTGAGGTCTGCACAGCGCCTTTTGCGCATAAACGTCCGCAAACGCCGCATTCTATGCAGCGCTTCGGATTTATTCTATGCATCTGCTTTGGCTCACCGCTTATTGCAAAGACAGGACAGTTGCGCTTACAAAGACCGCAGCCGATGCAGCCTTCGGTGATCATATAGGACATTGCTTTCTCCTCTCCCCCGCTCTGTTTTTCCAAAACACAGCTCCGAGTCAATCACTCTGCTCATTTCCTCGCGGCATAGCGTTTCGACTCACCATTAGATATAAATTATACCACCGTTGACCTATCACGGCAAGCCGAGCTTAAGCAAATCAATTATTTTTCGTGCGTATAGGAGTATCAAAACCAGCAAAATATACAAGTCTTCCCGTCCCATATGTTTTCTGCGTCCTCTGAAAACACCACGTCTCCCTCTCCCACAGCAAGCAGCCCCCAAAGCTGTTTTCGGTGCGGATAAAAACAGCTTCGGGGGCACTTGACTTGTCAGAGCAATTTGCATCTAATCCTTGATTTTCGCGCAGTCGGAAGGTTTTCCCTCAAGCATTTTAAGCCCGTGGTCAAGAGCTGAGAGCACGGCTTCAAGGTTCTCCCTCGCAGCCTTTGGGCTGCCCGGAAGATTAATAATAAGGCTTCCCTTTCTAATTCCCGCCTGCGAGCGTGAGAGCATGGCGCGCTTTGTGATTTGCATTGAAGCATAGCGCATCGCCTCAGGTATGCCGGGGCAGAGCTTATCGCAAACGGCGGTGGTGGCTTCGGGCGTGATATCGCGCGGGGCAAAGCCCGTGCCGCCCGTGGTTACGATCAGCTCCGCCTCGCGCGCGTCGGCAATTTCGCAAAGCGCTCTCTCGATTTGCTCTTTTTCATCGGGTACGATTTGCGTTTTGACCACCTCGTAGCCCGCCTCCTTTAAAGCCCGCGCCACTAACGGTCCTCCCTCGTCGGGACGCTCTCCGCAAGCGCACCTATCGCTCACCGTGATAACCGCAGCCTTATACATAAGCACTCCTCCAATTAAAGCAGTAAATTGATCTCCGTGGCTGTCGCCACGCTATCGCCAGTGCTGTCCCCGCCAGTATATTTCTTTGCGGCAGCAAAAATCAGCAGCACAAAAGTGCCAGAGTGACCGACGTGGTTTTTTCGCTTTCTTCTCTCTTTCTTTATTCGGTGGGAACAACGCTCAGCGTGTCGCCAACGCATATAGTTCCCCCGTGCAGAACGCGTGCAAAAACGCCCTCGCGGGGCATTATGCACTCGCCCATTTTCTTATAGATTTCGCAGCCCGAGTGACATTCCTTGCCAATCTGCGTTAGCTCCAGCAGCACGTCGTTGCAGGAAAAGCGCGTGCCGATAGGAAGGGCGTGAAAATCGACTCCCGATACTACGAGGTTTTCGCCGAAAGCGCCGTCGGACACCTCCGCGCCCTTGGCGCGAAAGGCTTCTATCTTTTCGTAACTGAGCATTGAAACCTGACGTTGCCATTTACCCGCGTGAGCATCGTTTTCAATGCCCCAATCCTCAACAAAAACGGCTCTGCCGACATTTTGCTTCTGAGTTCCCTTGACCGGACTGGTGCATACCGCAAGTACCTTCCCCATACTCATCCTCCTATCTGCGACATGATGTGCCGTTCAAGATGCTCACCGCCGCGCGTACCGAAGGAGTGCCGCTTCGGCTTTTCCCAAATAGCCGAGCGCATTGCGCTGAGAATTGTCTCGTCACTGCCTTGCAGAAGCGGCTTTAGCTCCACGCCGTGTTCATATTGCAGGCAGGCTTTAAGAAAGCCCGTTGAGGTCAGGCGCACGCGGTTGCAGCTTTCGCAAAAGCAGTTTGAAACGGCACTTATAAAGCCTAGTCTGCCCGGCAGCTCGCCGAGCTTATAGTAGCTGCAAGGTCCATCCATGCTCTCTTTTTCAAGCGGGGTCATTTTTCCGAAGTGCTCTGAAAGCAGCGCCGCGACCGTTTCCGGAGATATTCCCTCAAGCGTTTTGCCTAAGCCGATGGGCATTAGCTCAATAAAACGCAGCGCAAGCCGCTCATCGCTTAAAAACCGCTCCGCCATCGGCACAAGCTGCCTTTCATTAAGCTCTGTCAGCACACAGTTTATCTTCACGGGCAGTCCGCTGCACAGCGCAGCGTCAATTGAATCGAGCACCATTGAAACGCCCCTTCGCCGCGTCACGGCTTCAAAAGCAGTTTCGTCGAGCGCGTCAAGACTGATATTCACCGAGTCCAGCCCCGACGAAAGAAGCTCTGAAAGCTGCTCTTTCAAGAGCAGACCGTTGGTGGTAAGGCAGACCATCTCAATTCCGTCTATAGCCTTTATCCCCCGTATCAATGCCGGCAAATCGCGCCGCACAAGCGGCTCGCCGCCTGTAATCCGTACCTTCCTAACGCCAAGCTGCGCCAAAAGCCGCGTCAAGCGCACAATTTCCTCATAGCGCAGCAACTCACCGTGCGTCACCGGCTTAACGCCGCTCTCCGGCATACAGTAGACGCAGCGCAGATTGCAGCGGTCGGTTACTGAGATGCGCACATAATCAATGCTTCTTCCCTGTGCGTCAAGCATTGCGCTCCCCCTTGGCAGCGGTTTTTATGCCGCGCTCTGAAAGGAGCGGAAGCAGCTTCTCTATACGCCGTGTTTTGCCGGATTTTTTTACGCTGCTTACGGCGAAATCATCGGGCGCTTTTTCATAGTAGAAATCGCCCGATTTTCCGCCGTGTTTTTCAAGCAAATGAACATTGTCAATGAGCATACGCTTATCCATCGCCTTGCACATATCGTAAACCGTGAGCAGGGCGACCGACGCGCCCGTGAGCGCCTCCATTTCAACGCCTGTTTTTCCATCGGTTTTAGCGGTACAAATGGCGGTTACGGCGCAGTCCGCGTCATTGATTATAAAATCCACAGCGCAGCTTGTCATCGTCAGCGGATGTGCAAGCGGGATAAGCTCGCTTGTGCGCTTTGCGGCCATCATACCCGCCACACGCGCAACGCCGAGAACGTCGCCCTTTTGCGCCGTACCGTTTTTTATTGCTTCAAGCACCTCGCGCGACACGCGGATGCTTCCTTGAGCAACAGCCGTTCTGGGCGTGACCGCCTTTTCGGATATATCCACCATTATTGCGTTGCCCGCAGCGTCGAAATGGTTAAAGCCCATATGCGCCACCTCCAAAATTTAAAATCTAACCCTCAGTTTCCGCGGGAAGCTCCCCGTACCCCTCCAGCAGTTCGGCAAGGCAGTTGCCGCCTATCATCGAGCAAAGCTGTCACTTGCCCCGCTCACCGGGTAAGCATACTAGAACCTCCGCGCAAGAATGCTTAAAGCTCTTTTTCCCAACAACTCTTATATTTGTTGATTATTCTACCTTATGCTTGTGTCAATATCAATTCATATTTAGCGCGCAATATGAATTCATTCGGGTTTTTTCTGCGCGGCATGGCACGCATCTGTGCATGAAGCAGCCATCTCGCCGCGGTTAACGGCGGAGGCGAGCGTATTTCCTATTAGGGCAGATTTGAGCCGCTCGTCAAGCTGCTCTTTTGTTGACATAGCCTTTCGGAAATCCCGCTATAGCCGTCTTACCATGAGCTGCGCTTGAAAATGCGCGGAAATTGAAATATACTATCAGCGTTATACTAAGGAGGCATAGCATATGAAGCAGGGACTAGACCCCATCGAAAACGAAAGCTGTGAAACCTTGATACTCGGCTCTCTGCCGGGAGATATTTCGATAAAGCTACAGCAATACTACGCTCATCCGCGCAACCACTTTTGGCATATAGTTGCCGCGCTGTTGACCGAGCCGCTGTACGAGGATTACTCCGAACGCTGCGCGATGCTCCTTAGACATAAGGTTGCGCTTTGGGATGTTCTGCACGCTGCCGAGCGCGAAGGTTCGCTCGATTCAAGCATAAAAAACGGGCAGCCAAACGACCTTGAGCGCTTTTTGCGCGAGCACCCGCGCATACGACAGATCATATTAAACGGAAGTACCGCCGGAAAATGCTTTGAAAAGCACTTTCCAAATCTTGATATTCCGCACGTCGTTGTACGCTCAAGCAGCCCGATTCCCGCCAAGGAATGCAACACTCTTGAAGAAAAAACAGCCCTCTGGCGAAAGGCTTGGATTTTATAAGTCCCTCGCCAAAGGGCTGCCGCTTAAACGAATATAGCGCAAAAAACGCCGCTGCCCGTCTTATGACCGGAGCGGTGTTTTTCAGCAAAGCCCACATATGGTTTTCAGTTTCCGCGCAGGTAATAAAGTGCCATATCCTCAAGCTGCCTCAGCTCCTGCTCCGCGTGCGAAAAATCGTCGCCCGGCAGGATTTCGCCTCGTATAAACTTTTGCGAGAGAGCAATGATGCTGTGCGTAAGCGAGCGGTAAATCCCCTCATAGTCAAGCCCCGCTCTTATGCTCCCATCGCTCACTCCCTTTTCGCAGGAGCTTTTAAAAACCTCGTGGATATCAACTATGCTCTGTTCATATTCGGAAAGGCTTTCCGGAAAAGGCTTTTCGCTCAACAGCAGGCGGTCAAAGTCATCAAGAAACGCCATAAAGCGCGGCTGCTTTGAATATATCGCGCGCAAGAATCCGAGCTGACGTGAGATTTGCTCAAGCCCGCTGAGAGTCTCATATTCCTCTGAGTCAAAGCAGCCGTCAAAGAGCTTTTGCAGGTCTCGCCAAAGCAAAACGCCGACCTCAATGGCAATTGCTGTTTTTGTGCCGAAATACCTATAGAGTGACGCCACGCCTATCTCCGCCGCGTCGGCTATATCGGTCATTTTGATTTCTTCGATACCGTTTTGCAAAAACAGCTCCGCCGCGATTAATACAATGCGCTCTTTGCGCCGCTGCTGCAAGCCGCTCTTAACAACTTTGTGCTCTTTCACTTGACAAAGCCTCCCGGTAATGATAGATTAACTATCAATTGATAGTCAATCTATCATAATTTCAAATATCTGTCAAGCGCAGGAGGGAAAAATGGAACGCTCCAAAAGCATTTTCGGGAACGAGCTTTCGACTAAGGACTATAAAAAAGCCCTACGAACGCAGAAAAAAAGTCTGCGCAAATTTGGCGACGACCGAAACAGGACTTATCACCTAAAAGCAGCGCCCACGCCGGCAATAGGTCAAGCGCTCGGAGTACGCTCCCTGCTCCCCTCCGCTGCGCCGCTCGGCAAGCTTGGCGGCAAAAGCGTTATAGTCGGCAGCATCCGCATGGGCTTTGGGCACTACCGCATTTCAATGGCAATGGCGTCAGCCGCGCGCTCTATGGGCTATGAGCCTTATTGGATGGATCTATGCTCCTATGATGACACGAGCTGCGGCAAGATCATTTCTCACCAAAACGACCTGTACTCACTCGGCTCGCGCATTTCGCAGCGCTCTAAGCTGTTCAACAGCCTTGTCTGGGAGCCGATGAACAGTGAGGGTTTTCGCAAGCTTTCTTATAACGCCGCCGACCAGAAAAATTCCGAGCTGATGACAGCCGTTTTCGGCGATCTTGACAAGGATACTCCCTTTATTGCAACGCACGCATGGACGGCGCAGGCGGCTTTGCACGCGGGAATGACCCATGTTGTAAACGCCATTCCCGACAATTGGCAGATGGCGCTGCACCTTGCCGAGGGTGCAATACACACGATACAGACTCCCTCCGCCTTCCTTGGCTACAAAACTTTGCACGGCATGGATAAAAAGCGCGTTTTGCGCCCCATGCCTGACGGCAGCCTTGTTTACACAGGTCACTATGTAGACCATGAGCTTGTCGCCGGAATTGATGAGGACTGCGCTGCCCGCCGCAAGCGTTTAGCGAATAATGAGCCTTTGCGCTGTCTGCTCAGTGTCGGCGGCGCGGGCGCGCAGGAAAACCTATTTCTCGGCATCATTGAACAGCTTATCCCTCATATCCGTTCGGGACGGGCTTCTCTCTTTCTAAGCGTCGGCGACCACATTGAAATGTGGGAGTCTCTCAGCGCCAAGGTAAAGGGACTGAAGGAGCTGTCTACGCTTCATTTTAACAATTTCGCAGAAACAAGCGCTTTTGCCGACGCTGCAAGAGGGCAGAGCGTTTACGGAGTCCACGTTTTCGGCGACAGTGACATTTTCGGTGCGGTCTACGCAACAAATCTGCTGATGCGCGCAAGCGATATCCTAATCACCAAGCCCAGCGAGCTCTCGTTTTACCCCATCCCCAAGCTGATGATCCACCGCGTGGGCGGTCACGAGGCGTGGGGCGCTATCCGCAGCGCCGAGGTTGGCGACGGCACATATGAGTGCCAAACTCTGCCCGAAATCCTCGCCATGCTCGACCTAATGCTGACAGACGGCGAGGTACTCGACAATATGTGCGCCCACATTCTTACAGCGCGCGACGCCGGCATTTATAACGGCGCTTACCGCGCGGTCGAGCTTGCCGTTAACGGAATCGAGAAACAGCGTGCTTAGGCAAAACCGGCTTATAGCTTCGTCACTCGTAACAAGCAGGTCTTTGCTGTTCTGACAATTATGATATGTTTTTGCCAATTCGACTGTTTTTGCAAAAAGCCTTGCATTTGGCGCTGTATGTGGGTATAATCCTTATATATTCTTTCGGGAGGTGTGCACATTGTATACTATAACTAAACAATCACTTCTTATGGAAGTTTTGGAAAATGCCCCGCAGACAGCTCCTTTCTTCAACGCCATCGGTATGCACTGCCTGACCTGCGCTCTTGCAGAGGACGAAAATGTTGAGCAGGCATGTGCGGCTCACGGCTTTGACGCTGACGACTTTGTTATGCAGGTCAACAACTTTCTCAAGCAGCAGGAGGAGCTTAAAAACGCCGGCAAAAACGACTGAAAAAACTGCTGCAAGCCGCCTCATAAAGCATGAGGCGGCTTGTTTCATAAACGGAGGTTCTCATGTCCGAAATCAAGCTATCTAAGCGTCTCGCCGCTATCGCAAAGCTCGTGCCGCAAAGCGGCGGTGCTGCCGATATCGGCACAGATCACGGGCTGATAGCGGTCTGGCTTTGCCTGCGCGGGCAAGAGCGCGTCATCGCGGCGGATATAAACCGCGAGCCTCTTGAGCATGCGCGGCAAACTGCAAAAGAGCACGCCTGCGAGGAAAAAATCAGCTTTGTTCTCTGCAACGGGCTGGAGAGCATTGATGAGAGCGCGGCAGACAGCATCATAATCGCCGGAATGGGCGGCGAGCTTATCGCCGATATTCTCGCGCAAGCGCCGTGGTCAAAGAAAAAGACGCTCATTTTGCAGCCTATGACAAAAGCAGACGAGCTGCGAAAATGGCTGTTTGAAAGCGGATATAAAATCACTCACGAGGAGCTTGTTTTCGACGGCAGGCTTTACGAGATCATTACAGCCACCGGCGGAGAGGACTTGCCCTACTCCCCCGCCGAATACTTAACGGGGCATCACGAGCTTATTGCCGGTGACCCGCTTTTCCCCCAAAGACTTGACGGGCTGACCGAAAAGCTCCGCCGCGCCATAGCAGGGCTTGAGAGCGCCGCGGCAGACCAAGCCGAACGTCTGCACTCGCAGCGCGAGCTGCTTGACGAACTTTTGAAAATGCAATCGGGAGCAGGAGGAGAAAAATGACTAAGGTTCGGGATATAGTAAACTACTTCGCACAGCTTGTGCCGCCGGAGATGAAAATGGATTTTGACAACGTTGGGCTCCTCGTTGGTCTAAACGAGTGCGAGGTAAAGCGCGCGCTGGTAGCGCTGGATATAACCGACGATGTTATTGATGAGGCAATAGGGCAAAACGCTCAGATAATCCTCTCCCACCACCCGCTTTTCTTCGATTTGAAGCAGGTAAACGATGACGATTGTGTCGGGCGAAAGATCGCGCTGCTCCTGCGAAACGGCGTCTCCGCGCTCTGCCAGCACACCAACCTCGACTCGGTAGATGGCGGCGTTAACGACGCGCTTGCGCGTGCGCTTAAAGTGACGGTAGAGGGCAGGCTTGAGGAGCATATCAGCTCTATCGGTGTGCCTTACGGCTGCGGACGCTACGGACACCTGCAAAAGCCCATGCCGCTCGGCGAGTTTTTAGCCTTTGCCAAAAGCGCGCTTAAAACAAACGGAATACGCTATTGCGACGCGGGACGTGTCGTTCATAAAATCGCCCTTTGCGGCGGCAGCGGCGGAGAATACATCGAAACCGCCGCGGCGCTCGGCTGCGATACCATCGTAACCGCCGACCTTAAATACCACCAGCTTCTTCTCGCAAAGGAGCTTCGGCTGAACGCACTGGACGCAGACCACTTCTGCACAGAAAATGTCGTTGTACCCGTGCTGGCGGAGATGCTCAAGGTCGGCTTTCCCGATGTGGAGGTGCGCATCTCCGAAGTGCACGGTCAAACGGCACGGTTTTTCTGATTTGAAGGATTTTCGATAAAAACAGCTACACGCCGCAGCAGACCAAAGGCAGCACCATAATCGCATTGTGAACGAACGATAAAAGGCAAGCCCATCTGTTTAAAACAGACGGGCTTGCCTTTTTTAGTCTTTCCTACAGCACCATTGAGCGGTCACATTTTATCACGCAGTTGTGGTTGGGAAGCTTTTTGGAAACCTCCTCGCCGATTTTTCGCTTCAGCTCCTCGTCCCTGCATTTAAGATTAAACGGAACAACGACATCGAAAATCAGATTTGTATGCGTATCACCGGGGACATATCGAAAGTCATGTATAGAGAGGCTATTATCAAGCTCTTTGACGGTTTGACTGACAGTATTTTTAAGCTCCCTAAGACGCTCGTCATCGGTATCTATGGGGTCGAAATGTATTACAGCCTCGCAGCCAAGGCTGTCCTGGAGCTTGTTTTCCAAATCGTCGATTATGCTATGAGCTTTAAAAACATCTATGTTAGAGGGCATCTCCGCGTGCAGGGAGATCATACATCTGCCCGGACCGTAGTCGTGCACGACAAGGTCGTGCATACCGGCAACGGCAGGCTCTGCGGTAACTATGCTTTCAATTTCATCAACGAAGCTTTGCTCGGGCGGAACTCCCAGCAGCGGGGCGATAGTATCCTTGGCGGACATCATGCCCGAATAGAGGATAAAGGCTGAAACGAGCAGCCCCATGTAGCTGTCAAGCGATATTCCGGCAGCGCGCGATATTACAAGCGCAGCGAGAACCGCGCTTGTGGAAATCATATCCGAAAGGCTGTCAACAGCAGTTGCCTTCATGGCGGCAGAGCCGAAAAACTTTGAAAGCTTGTAATTGTAAAGTGCCATATAGAGCTTAACCAACACCGAGCCGATAAGTATAAGTATCGTTGCCATGCCCTGTTCGGGAGCCTCCTGCGAGCCTATGCTCTTAAAGGAGCTGAGCGCAAGTTCAAAGCCCATTAGAATTATCGCAATGGAAACGACGAAGCCCGTTATATACTCAACGCGTCCATGCCCGAATGGATGCTCCGGATCCGGCTTTTTGCCGGAGAGCTTAAAGCCAATCATTGCAACCACGGAGGAGCCTGCGTCGCCGAGATTGTTGAAGGCATCCGCAATAACAGCAACCGAGCCGCTAAGCAGTGCCGCCGTGAGCTTTGCGGCAAAAAGAATGATATTGAGCGCAATGCCCAAAGCACCGCTCAAAACGCCGCAGCGTCCCCGCAAAGCCGCGTCTGTCGGGCTTGCGCCTGACGCTCTGAGTCTTTTTAAATACAGAAGCACACTTTATCCCCCAATCAAAAAAATCTATCCCGCGATAGGTGTTCACTCATAGTAATCTCCGCAAGCTGCGCTGTCAAGTGTTTTGTTCAGCCCTCAGAGCTGTATTTTCGCTCAAGCTCAAGCAGAAGCTTTTTCATATCAAGCCCGCCTGCATAGCCTATCATCGCTCCGCTCGCGCCTATAACACGGTGGCACGGGGTGATTATGCAAACAGGGTTTTTGTTGTTAGCCCCGCCCACGGCTCGGCAGGCTTTTTCGTTGCCAACAGCGGCGGCAATGTCCTTATAGCTGCGCGTCTCGCCATAGGGAATGTCGCGCAGCGCCGCCCAAACTCTTTCCTGGAACTCCGTTCCGTGGGTTTCTACGGGAACGTCAAACTCACGGCGTGTGCCGCCGAAGTATTCCGTCAGCTCTCTCGCCGTTTCATCACACAGCGGCGACGCTTCGCCGCCGACGGGAAGCTCGGTGCGGCTAATCTCCGTAACGGTGCGCTCATTGCAGCATATTCTCAAATTTCCACACGGAAAGCTGTAAACAGCGCAGGCAATATTCATATACTCACCTCAAAACAGCGTCATTTAGCGCGCTCCCACGCCTCGCGCTTTTCACGTTCTTTCTCCGCCTGCGCCCTCTCAATACTCTCAATATGCAGCCGAACGCTCGCGTTTTTCGCCGCCGCCTCGTCCACATAGGCAAAAACCGCTTTTTCCAGCGCCTTGCCCTTTGAGTAATCCGCAGGCAGCACCAAATCGACCCTGCCCTGTATGATCAGGTCGTTAACAGCATTTTTCTCCTCCTGATATACGGCAATCGAGTGTCCGCCGTTAGCGCGAACCAGCTTCATGCAGGGAACGTCCGTTAGTCCGTCTCCGATGTAGACCATGTTGCGAAAGGGCACGGGGCGCTTATCCTCAGGCATATATTCATTCAGCCGCCTATTATCGGTAACGTCCATAATACCCTTGTTTATACGAAACAGAAACTGCGTCTTGCTCGTGAAATTCACCGCCATCGCAGGCCAGCACGGCTCGCCGCAGTCATCATAGCAAAATTCGGCGGCAAAGATCCCGTCAAACTCCTTTGCTATGGGCGTACCCTCGATTATCTCCTTCAGACCGGAGGAAATTATGTAGTGCCGCGCTTCCATGCCGCGTTTGTCGGCATAGTCATTCACCCGCTTGAACCATGTTTTAACGCCGTCAAAAAGCTTAACATCCTTGCCCAGTGCCTGGAGGGTCTCGCGTGTAAACAGCATTTTGCCGCGCGCCTGCTTGCACATAACGTACATATACGCCAAAATTTGGTCCATGTTGTTTTTGACCATCATTTCGTTGCATTTAGCCCAAAATTCCTCCGCTTCCATTTTTATGCCGGGAATGAAGCCGTATTCCTGCATATCCTTTGGAGATAGGGTTTTATCAAAGTCATACATCAACGCAAAAATCGGTCTGTTCTCGTTCATCTCAGTGTCCTCCCATAAACCTCGGTGTAGCAAAGCTTTCCGTTTATGCGCTCAGACTTCATCAGCGATATGCGCGAAACGCTCATCGTTGTTTCGGGTATGTTCAGCCTTATCGGCTTATCGGCAGCCACCTGCCGCGCCAGCGTGATATGTGGCTTAAACTCGCGGTTTTCAATTTCAAAGCCCTGCTCGCGCAGTCCGTTTTGAATTCTATCGGCAAGAGCCTCCAGCTTTTCGCAGCGCTTAATGCCCGCCCAGTAAAGCGCACCGAAGCGTCCCGATCCGCCGATGGTGATATCGAAGCTCTCGTCCGCGCACTCGTCGATAACGCCGCGCACAGAGCGAAGCCTATCACTTTCGCCAATGAAGGCAAGCGTAAGATGCAGGTTTTCAGGGCGAGTGAAGTATCCCTCCTCCGCCTGAGCGCGAAGCTCATTAATCGCGCCAAGCAGTACGCTTTTAACTTCGTCGGAAAACTGTATTGCAATAAAGAGTCTCATAGCGGACGCTCCGTTCTTTAAGCATTGATGTTTAGCAATATAAGCTGATTATACAGCATAAGCGGCAATATGTCATTCAAAAACACGCAGCATTCCTTTTAACTTAAAGTGTTGGTTTAGGTCTATTTGAAAGACCTCAGTCAATTTGGCGGAAACGAGCATAGGGAAGGCTCCATCTGCTAAGACGGAGCCTTCCTTAAAGCCCAATCAGTTTTATTTTATCCGTGTATGTTCCGGTAGAATTTCATGTTTTTTATAATCAGATCCGACTTCCACCAGTTTTTGCTGATGTGCCACTGTTCAGGGTAACATCCCCAGTCCCATGTAACTGCCCATGTTCCATCTGATTCCTGTGTTTCGGAAATAAAGCGGCACTCAAAATCGCAAAGCTCCTTATTTTCTTCGTAGAAACGGCTGCTCTGAGAATGAATGAACAACGACGGTTTGCACACATATTCCGTTGCCCACACGGAAGTATCCGTTGTCAGAATATGCTTAATTTGTATTTTAAGCAAACGTTCAAATTCATTTAAATCAATTACCGTTGACTCACAGTCGAACAAATATTCATACAGTTCCACAAAGCAGGAAGCCGTGTGCATAGATTCCATCGGACAGTTTGCTTTGAAATAAGCGTATGCCTCCTTTAAAAGTGTTTGAGCTGTTCTGTATAGGCGGCTTTCAGGGTTTTCATAGCAAAGAATAAAGCCAACCATTGATGCAGTTGGATTATAATTGATTTCCTGTGCAGGAACATAATTCCACCACGGAGCATGAGGATGGCTGTCGTTGGAGGGGATCGTATTAAGCCAGTAATGCCCATCAAAACAGTTTGTATTTTCTAAATATCGGAGAATTCCCCGAATAATCGGATGCGCTTTTTGCTTCAAATTGATTTCACGGATAATTTCAGTTGCCGCCCATGTCTGAAGCGGAGAAGAGTTTGGATTCCAGCAATCCGCTTCCAGCGCATGACCGAAACCACCATCCTCATTCTGGTAGCTCGCAAGGACATTCAATACATTTTCTTGGCTTCCATTTTCAAACAAATACTGCCATCTTGCCAGATCTAAGGGTCTGGCATTTTGATAAATAAACCTCTGAGCGCTCTTTATATCCATCGCCGTTTCCTCCGTGAATTCTTGTTTTTTGTCTATTCTATCATGGATTACAGCTATCTTCAACGATTGGTGGATCGCCGGAATTTGAACTATCAATACTTTAAGTTAATTGGAACCACGCGGTCGGGAGCTATTGCATATTTTTCTGCAAGGTGCTATGATATTAAATTAAGGGACAGCATTTCCGCATTTTGATGAAGGGAGGAGCTTTTATGCTGGGAATAAGCGGCGCAGGCGTTAACCTTAACAACCAATCCGGACACCGCGTTATGACGCGCTATCCGCGCATAGCCCGCAGCACAGCGCCGAACTTTGTCTCAACAAGCACGTCTCAAGCCTCCGCCGGTCACCCAAGCTCCGCGTCCGCTCAGTTTCAAGACGGCTTTAAAAAATCGCCCTCCTTCTCCGACCTTGGTAAGGCAAGCGCGGGAGTATATTACAAGCCGAGCCCGACCGACGCAGAGGAAAACGCGCCAACTCAAGAAAGCGCCCGTGCGGAAGAAGCAGGCGCCGACACAGAGAGCAAAAGCGCTGCGGAAACAGCTCAGGAGGAGGAATGCCAAACCTGCAAGGAGCGCCGCTATCAGGACGGTTCGGACGATCCGGGCGTTTCCTTTAAAGTCCCCGGTAAGATAGCCAAAAGCGTTGCCGCCTCCGCCATACGCGCACATGAGCGTGAGCACGTTACACGCAACGCCGCCGAAGCTCAGCGCGAAGACCGCGAGGTCATCAGCTCCAGCGTTGTTTTGCATACGGGCATCTGCCCCGAATGCGGAGAACTCTACTACTCCGGCGGTACAACGCGCACCGTTACCGCCGCAGCATACAGCAAGACGATGGACTCCGCCGCCGATTTTCACGGCAGGCGCGTGCTTGACCTTAACGTTTAAAATCTAAAGCACAGGAGACCGAAAAGACGGTTTCCTGTGTTTTTTCTCAAAGGCTCAAACATATTCATAAAAGCACCGCGTATGCAAAAGAGACCGCGCCGAAAGGAGCGGTCTCTTTTTTGATTTAGCTTATGCCGCGGCGGCGCTGGATTTCAACGCGCTGCTGCGCGAACAAGGCTTGGCAGAGCTTATCGCTCTCTTTCTCGTCCATTTTTTCAAATTCACAGCCGTACAGCCGTCCCGCGACCTGATGCTGCATAACGCGGCGAACTCGGCAAATAACGGTGAAGCGGTGCGGGCTTTCACCAATACTAAAGCCCGAAACCCTGAGCCTTGAATCGACCTTGAAAAGGCATTTATCAACATCAATCGCAAAAAGCAGACCCGAAAGGCTGACGTTTGTCACCGTGCCTTGGTATACGGTATCCACCAGCGTGTCTATTTTATCCTCCTCTTCGAGGGGGCTTATTCTGGCTGCCGAGTTACTCTTTACTCTGAAATAGCCGCGCCTTTCATGCTCTCCGAGACAGCGCAGCTCGTCAACACGCCAAAACTGGTCATGGACGATGTATACTCTGCCAAAAAGCCCTAAAAAGCCGAGCTTTGTATTAACAAGGCTTATTTTTATCTCCGTACCCGGCGTTATCTTTGGCATATCACCGCCGCCGGAAGCGCTCAACTCAACAGTAAGGCAAGGCTCGGTGCGCACATCCTTTAGTTTGCCGACAGCAATCAGGTCGTTATCCGCCGAATATATCTCGCACGCCGAGTCAATATAGTTTACAAGTTTGCCGGGTACCAATTCATCACCGCCGTTCGCCATGCTGGTTTAATAAAAATGATATGCGCTGCAAACGCCTGTCAGCGCGTCGTTTCCTCGCTTGGAGCTGTAAGCTCAGACCAGATCTCGTTGACATACTCGACTGCCTCGATGTATTTGGATTTGATTATATCCTCGCCGACCTGAAGCATATCGACATATTGCTGAACTTCCTTCCATTTTCCCTTTTCATAGGCAATGCAGAGCGCGAGCAGCTCACCACACTTGCCCTCCTTGCCCATAAGACCGTCCTTTAGCTCATCGGAAAGCGGAAGCTGCGCAATAGCGCTGTCTATCGGAACTTCGAGCAGCAGACCGAGGGTCGAAAACATACCAAGCATATATGCCTCTGCACGGGCGATGGGGAAAGAAGGAATAAACTGCGAAACTTCCTGACAAAAAACCGCACGCAGGAAAGAAAGCTTGATAAGCTCATCAGTCATGCCGCCGTCATCGGAGAAGCTAAGCAGATATATCCACTGCTTGAGCTGACCGAGTCCAAGGATGGTAAGCGCCTGCTTAACGTCCTTAACCCTGTTCGGCAGAGCAAAATATGCGGAGTTAACAAGCTTTAAAAGAGAAAACGCAAGCGTAACATCAAGGGAAATTATCTGCGCTATTTCGTCAAAGTCAGGTATTTCCTTGGAAATCGCCGCCATAAGCCGGAAGAAGTTCGATTGCAGATGATCCATTTTGTGAACCTTGGTCGAAACCATTTCCGAAACGCTCTCACCTTGAATGAAGTCGCATCCGTAAGCAACGGCAAGCTCTCTTGCCTCGGAGGAATTAATGCCGTAGGCGGCAAGCTGCTTGTTGAAGCTTTTGGCAAGCTTGCACAAAACGTCGATGCTCTCGCTCTTAATGTCGGAAAAATCAACTTTGATTATGTCTATCTCCGGCAGAACATTCAAAAAACGGCGGTTAAACTCAAAGCCCATTATCGCCACGCGGTAGCCGTTGCTTTTATAGCGGCTGACGATAGCTTTTGCCTCGGGGTTGACAAGGATGCTCTCCTCGATTTGGATAACAAGCTTTTTCTCATCAAAAACCCTCGGAATATCTTTCATAAGGAGGTTAGGCGTGAAAGTGAGAAAGCAATCTTTTCCCGCGAGAAAGCTATCAGTATCAAGCTCAGAAAAGAACGTGACAATAGTGTTTGCCACGCGAGCATCACGTTTGTTATAAAGAGAGCTTGCATCCTGGTAATATACCAACTCATACGCGGCAAGCTTTTGGTTGCGATCCAAAATCGGCTGTCTTACGATATGGGTCTCCATACCTTTTCCCCCTTTGTTATTGTGAGTCCCGATAAAGCAAGGGCGGTTATTTTGCTTTGATCACCTTGAACTCTATTTCTAATTCAAGCTCCGGCTTTACATTATATACCACTTATACAAATTCTTCAAGGCAAATACCCATTGAAACCATAGCCGTTGCGTTGACCTGACCAACATAGCGGAAGTGCCACGGCTCCCAAAGAATTCCCGTTTCCTTTTCCTTTGCGTTGGGATAGCGCTCAACAAAGCCGTATTTCGCGGCGTTTTCAATGAGCCATGAATACGCCGGACTCTGCGCAAAGCTCTCGTCAAGCTCGGTAATGCCCGTAGTTAAAAAGTCGATTGCCAAGCCGGTGTGATGCTCGCTTGCTCCCGGCGGTTGAAGATACCGGTTTGCATATATCCTTGCAGCCTCTTCGCCGTAGCCTTGATTGCGAAAATCGGCACATTTGTTTTCATAAAGGGCACGCTGCTCGGCAACATTTCTGTAAGCGGAGCAAGGCGTTAGCACTATCCCCGCCGCCGCCGCGTCATCTATCATTTTTTGAAGCTGCTCGGCAATGCGGTAGTCCACGCGAACGCCGCCAAGTTCCTTTAGATCCACGGTGAAATCTGCGGGAAGATAGTTATCGCGGTTTACGAGAATGAGCATCCACTCGTCGTTTTCCTCAACAGCAGGCGAAACTGTCGCCGGCAAGTTCGAGCGGTCTGCTTTGTCCTCCTCTTTGAGACTCAGCGGGTCTATCGTTATCATAACGCCTACAAGGCAGCAAAGAGAGAAGGAGAAAAGCGACATGGCTATGAGCATTCTTGCCATCCTTTTGTTCTTTAGCCCCTGCTTTCTGGTTTGTTCCTCCTGCTCGAGAAGCCTGCGGCGATGTTCATTCAAGACTCATTACCTCCCCCAACATTTCCAGAGGCGGCGCTCATGCCCTTGAACTTGGCAGCGGCCGAAAGAATGCTGCAATAAACCTTAGCGATAATCTCGTAAAGCTCCGCGGGGATATTTTTCCCCACGTCGAGCATACACAGCATTGACGCGACACTGTCGTCCCTGTAAACAGGAATGCCCTGCTGCTCGGCAATATTGATGATGCGCTCTGCGACCGAGCCGTAGCCGGAGGCTATTACGACCGGCGCCATGTCCTGCCCGATGTCATATTTGAGGGCAGCGGCCTTAATATCAGATTTTGACATCGACACCGACCCTCCTGTACGGCAGTGATTTAAAAACCTCCATGAGAGAACGCTCATTATCCAATGGAGATACCGAGCTGCTGCCCATGTGGTAGCCCGTCCCGTAAACTATTCTGGGCAAAGCGCGTACAACGCTGTCAAAGCCCTGCTCATAGCCCTTAGGGCAGTAGAGCGAAAAATCTATCGTATTGTTATAAACCAGAAACTCGGTTTCAAAGCGGCCAACGCCGTCTATATCGATTACCATCAGCAGGTGCAGTCCCTTTTCCGCCCCCTGCGGGAGATCGCGCTCATCGCATTCGGGATTGATCCAAACCTCGGCGAAAGCGCGCATATCGTCCTGCACAAGCGGAAGAATGAAGTGCAAAAGCGGGGTGAAGCTGCAAGGCGAGGAAAGCAGGCTATGAAGCATTTTTTCTATTTTAGCGGTATCCGTTGCGCTTAGCTGCTCGCTCTGCGTCTGCCGGGAGATAAGCTTAATGAGCATGGACATAACGTCGCTGCCATCGTCAGTTCTTCCTTCGGGATTTATGAAGTCAAAGCCATCGGGGGTATTCTTAATGTAGTTTAGCCCCTCTGAGCCGCGAAGCCGACCAACGAATTTTTCAAACAGCTCGTTAAACACTTTTTTATCCTCTTGGGATAACAGTTGACGAAAGCGGTAAGCGGATTCGGCGGCAAAGTCGGTGTTGGAGTTGTATCTGGAGAGGTTATATGTAAGGATGGAGAGAACCTTGCTTATCTTTGACGTAAACAGTATACTATCTTCAATCTCTTTAATCAAGCCAATAGTTTCTGACTTCAGCGATTGAAATTCCTCTCCCGCGTTTTCCGCTCGAAAACCGGCAATGAGTCTATCGAGCCGTTCGGAGATGGCTTTGCTTGCGCCGAGCTTCTCTCTGAGAAAGCAGAGGTTATTGGTAATGGATTCAAGAATGTCCTTGTGGTTTCCCATGCTGTTTATGGAGCGCAGCAGCCGGGCGATAGACTGCTGAACCTCCGGTCTGTCATGCTCCTTTTCGCTGACATACCGCAGAAAGTCAAACAGTTCACCCTTAAAAGCGGTTGATTCCTGCTCCTGCCGCTGCATTTCCTCAACAAGCTGCTCAGGTTTGATAAGCAGAGACTCGAAAATGCTTTCTATCTCCTTTGACACGGTGTTGTTGTTTGCGGGAAGAAGCTTGAAAAGCTCCTCAAGCATAAAAATGTTTTTGAGGTAGGAGGCGGTGACGGTTGGGTCTTTCAGAAGGTCGAGCAGGAGATTAGGAGCTTCGCCGTTTTCCGGCATACCGTTATTCTGCTTTAAAAGCTCGCTTTGGTTATGCGTTTGGATGACCTTAGTCGTGTTCTGGATGCTGAACGCGCCTGTCGGGTCAATGCCCGGTTTGGGCATTGCAGCCTGGTTTTTGTTTACCAACGGCGTTGTAACTCGTAAAAACTCCGGCACCGTTTTTCCTCCTCTCACGCTTCTTTATCGTTTTATTATATCATCATACACCAAATATGAAAAGAGTTTCAGCTCATTTCTTGGTCGTTCTATTATTTTTAAGTAAAAATGGCTTCACGATAACCGCAATTTTGACATTTTCTTTCATATACTATTGCATTTTTTCAGAAATATAGTATAAATAGTATTAGTATGCTGGTGTTTTATATCGACACATATTTTTGGGGAAGGTGAATTTATGAGTACAGACGATTTCGCAATGGATTCGATGCTTGAGGTTTTCATTCACGAAACTAATGAAATGCTCGAACAGCTCGACGAGATACTTCTCGACTCCGAAAGGGCTAAGAGTATCACAGACGAAAACATCAACAGTATATTCAGAATAACACACACAATCAAGGGCTCCGCGGCAATGATGAGCTTCAACACCATTTCCTCGCTTGCTCACACGGTTGAAGATATTTTTTACCTCCTCAGAGAGGATCCGTCGAAGCTCTCCATCGTATTTGACTCCATCTTTGACCTCGTATTCCAGGCATCAGACTTTTTCAAGCGTGAGCTTGAGAGCCTGCAAAGCGGCGAATACCACGAGGGCGACGCTTCCGCAATCATAGCCAGCTTAAAGGAACAGGCAGCAATAATAAAGGGCGAAAAGGCTCCCGAAGCAGCCGATGGCGCAGTCAAGACCGCAGCTTCCGCTGATGAGGATATCCCCGCCGACATGGCAAAAATCCGTGTCTTCTTTGAGACCGACTGCGGCATGGAGAACATTCGCGCCTTTATGCTCCTCACCCAGCTTCAAAGCTGCTGCGAGAAGCTCTCCTCTATCCCCGCAAATCCGGAGGCGGACGCAAATCTCTGCGCCGATATCATCGCTAACGGGTTTATCGTTATCTGCAAGCCGCAGCATTCTCTTGACGATGTTATCAAAGCAATAGAAAACGCTCTGAACATAAAATCCTATGAGGTCCTTTCAGACGGCAGCGCACCCGTGGAGGAGGAAAAGTCCGCGGCTCAGAGTCAAGCCTCTCCCGCAGCCGGCAAAGCCGCACCTATTGCAGACAGCACCGCTGCCGCAGTTGCCAAGGTTGAGGCGAGCAACATCTCCAAGGGAGTTAAGCAGAGCCTTATCAGCGTTAACCAGACCAAGCTTGACCAGCTTATGGATCTCGTCGGTGAGATCGTTACGGCTGAGTCTATGGTCTCCAGCAACCCCGACCTTAAGGGGCTGAGGCTGGACAACTTCACAAAATCCGTACGCGAGCTTCGCAAGCTCACCGACGAGCTTCAAGATATCGTCATGTCCATCCGAATGGTGCCGCTGCAAAGCACCTTCCACAAGATGGACCGCATCGTACGCGACATGGGCAAAAAGCTCGGCAAGCAGGCAGAGCTTGTTACCGAGGGCGGCGACACCGAGGTTGACAAGACCATCAACGACGCCATCGTTGACCCGCTCATGCACATGATCCGCAACTCCATGGATCACGCCATTGAAATGCCCGAGGAGCGTGTAAGACTCGGCAAGCCCGAAATGGGTACGGTTTCCCTCACCGCCAAAAACACCGGCGGGGAGATCCTTATCACCGTTGCCGACGACGGCGCGGGTCTTGACCCGGAAAAGCTTCTCGCCAAGGCGAAAGCAAACGGCATTCTCACCAAGCCCGAAAGCGCGTATACCGAAAAGGAAATATTCAACCTTATCATGCTGCCGGGCTTCTCCACCAACAAGCAGGTAACGGAATACTCAGGCAGAGGCGTCGGCATGGACGTTGTTAAGAAGAACCTTGAGCAGGTCGGCGGTACTATCTCCATTGCAAGTGAAAAGGGCAAGGGAACTACCTTCACCATCAAGATCCCGCTCACTCTCGCCATTGTTGACGGCATGAACATCGCAGTCGGCGACAACATCTTCACCGTCCCGATTACAGCCATCCGCCAGTCCTTCAAGATTTCCGACGAATCCCAGATCATCGTCAACGCCGACGGCTCGGAGATGATTGTTCTTCGCGGCGACTGCTATCCGATCTACCGACTGCGTGATCTCTACAATATCGAGTCCGGCACGGATGTTGTCACCGAGGGCATTATGATTCAGGTGGACAGCAACAGCTCCGGCTTTTGCATCTTCGCCGACGAGCTGCTCGGTGAGTATCAGGTCGTCGTCAAGCCCTTCCCGATATTCCTTAACAAATACGACCTTAAAAATCACGGCCTTTCCGGCTGCAGCGTTCTCGGTGACGGCAGCATAAGCCTAATTCTGGACGTAAACAGTCTCACAAACGACTGATCCCTCAAGGAAAAGCACGGCAGACGCAAAAAGCGGCAAATCACAAGAAAGGATAGGTCTAAACTATGGCTAATACGGAAACAACCGCAAATTCCGTCAGCATCGACGGACTTACAGACAGATATCTCCTCTTCAAAATAGACGATGCAAACTATGGTCTCCCGCTGTCTCTCGCCATCGAAATCATAACCATCCAGTCAATAACAAAGCTTCCCCGCGTGGCAAGCTACGTCAAGGGAATAGTCAATCTGCGCGGCAAGGTCATTCCCGTTCTTGACGTTCGCGCAAAGCTCGGTCTGCCCGAGCACGAGTATGACGATAAGACCTGCATCATCGTTCTTGACATTCACGATATGCACGTCGGTCTCATTGTCGATATGGTATCGGAGGTTGCCTCCGCTCTGCCCGAACAGCTTATGCCGCCCCCGAAGAACGACAAAGCAGCAACCTATATCGCCTCTGTTTTTCAGAAGGACGATAAGATCATCCTAAACCTCGACTGCGAAGACTTCTTCAAGGACGACCTTGAGCAGACTCGGGTTTAATTAGCGAAAGGTAACCCATATGAATTACGATGAGGCATGCTCCATAGTTCGTCTGAGCGACAGTGAATTTGAGTTTATTGTTGATTTTGTCAGCAAGCGTTACGGCATTGACCTGTCGCAAAAGCGCCGTCTTATCGAGGCGCGTCTTGCAGGCGAGTTGAAAAGCAACGGTTTTGACAACTATGCTCAATATATCAACGCGCTCAAAAGTGACCCGACCTCCGAAAAGGTCGAAACCTTTATCAACAAAATAACGACGAACTATTCCTACTTTTCAAGAGAGACGGACCACTACGATTTTCTCGCAAACACGGTCATTGCCTCTCTGTCGCAGGCAAAAAAGACAAGCATCAAGGTATGGAGCGCCGGATGCTCAACAGGCGAGGAGCCGTATAATATCGCCATGGCGATAGACAGCGCCCTCGGAATAAAGCGCAACCTATGGAACGTATCCATCGTGGCTACGGACGTGTCAACGCGCGCCCTTGCAGTGGCGAAAAAGGGTGTCTACCCGGAAAGCGAGCTTAATGTAATGCCCCCGGCATGGAAGGCAAATTACATGGTAAAGCAGCCCGACGGCAACTATAAAGTTGCAGACAGCATTAGGAACAAGGTCTCTTTCAGCCAGTTTAACCTCATGACACCCTTTTTCCCAAAAAACACCTATGACGTAGTTTTCTGCCGCAACGTGATGATTTATTTCAAGCCCGCCACGACCCAGGAAATCGTCAAAAAATTCTATCAATCCACCGTTGAGGGCGGATATCTTTTCATAGGACACTCCGAAACCATCAGCAGACTGGATAACGACTACACCTACATTTCTCCCTCGATATATAGAAAGCTTAAAAAGTAAGGAGGGATGCCCGTTTATGCCGATCAAGGTTTTGGTCGTGGACGACTCGATTGTGTACAGGACAAAGCTTCAGCTCTCGCTGAGCAAGTGCAGCGATATCAAGGTCGTCGCCTGTGCTACCAGCGCAGAGGAAGCTTTAAAAAAGACAAGCTGGTATTCCCCCGATGTCATTACGCTCGATATGGAGATGCCCAATATGGACGGCATAGACTTCTTATCAAAATTCGTGTCTGAGCATTCACAGCCTGTCATCGTAGTCAGTTCGACCAAGGAAAAATCGGCGGAGTCCCTGAAGCATGGCGCATTCGACTATGTTTGCAAGCCGGAGCTAGGCTTGACTTCAGTTAACAATGACTCGTTCATTTCAAAGCTTGCAGACACTATTCGTGCTGCGGCAAGATCAGTTGAAAACACTGATACTGTGCAAGAGCACCACGCGCTGCCTCTCCCCGTTCAAAGCGCAAGTCTCCCCAAGGCTCAGCTTCCGCCAATACGCAACAACATGATAATTGCCATCGGCGCTTCTACAGGCGGAACGGAGGCAATTATCCAGGTGGTCAAAAATCTGCCGGAGAATACCCCTCCCGTGCTGATAGTCCAGCATATGCCTCCTAAATTTACGCAGCTTTACGCAGAGCGTCTTAATTCCATCTGCAAAATGCGCGTCAAGGAAGCGCAGGACAACGACCGCGTTCTTGCCGGTCAAATCATCATAGGCGAGGGCGGCAAGCAGATGACCCTCAAGAAGGACAGTCGCGGCTACTATATTCGCAGTGTTCCCGGCGAAAAGGTCAGCGGTCACTGCCCTTCGGTTGACGTTCTCTTTAAAAGCGTTGCTGAAATCGCGGGCAAAAATTCCATCGGCGTCATCCTCACCGGCATGGGAGCGGACGGCGCGCGCGGCATAACCGATATGCGTCAAAAGGGCGCTTTCACCGTAGGTCAAAACAAAGAGACCTGCGTGGTTTACGGTATGCCGATGGAGGCGTTTAAGCTCGGCGGCATAACAAAGCAGCTTCCGCTTGAGAGCATCTCAACGAGCATATTAAACCACCTTTCAAAAAACGAAAAATAACCCCCCGACCTGTTATAATAAAGCGGAGAGATACAATATCTCTCCGCTTTTATGCTGTTTATGACTGGTATTCAAATTCAAGATTATAAATGCTTACCGTGTCGCCATCCTTGATACCCATTGCCTCCATGCGGTCAAAAAGCCCCGCTTCGCGCAGGACACGGTCAAAATACATACGCGACTCATAGTCGCTGAAGTTAACGCTCGCCACCAGCTTTTCAAGCCACGGACCTTCAACTATCCAACAGTCATCATACTGTTCGATCTCCACAGCCTCGGAGGTATCGATAACAGGCTCCGGCGCAACATAGTCCGCCTCATAGTATATTACCGGGGGCAGATCCTGCAACTTTTCGGCGGCAGCTTGAACCAGCTCATGCGTACCCTGGTGTGTTGCGGCGGAGACCACGAACAGCTCATATCCAAACGCCTCAACATAGTCACGAAACTCCTCCAGCAACGTGCTGCCCTCGGGCAGCAGGTCGCATTTGTTGGCAACGACTATCTGCGGTCTTTCGGCAAGCTCGGGGCTGTATTCCGCAAGCTCCTTATTGATAGCTTCAAAATCCTCAATGGGGTCGCGTCCCTCACTGCCGGAAACATCAACAAGGTGGATAAGCAGTCGGCAGCGGTCAATATGACGCAAAAAGTCATGTCCCAGACCTGCGCCCTCGCTTGCGCCCTCAATAATACCGGGGATATCCGCCATTACAAAGGAAACTCCCTCAGCCACATAAACAACACCCAGATTTGGAAACAGTGTTGTGAAGTGGTAATTTGCTATTTTCGGGTGCGCCTTGGAAACAACGGAAAGCAGCGTTGACTTTCCGACATTCGGGAAGCCCACCAAACCAACGTCTGCAAGGAGCTTAAGCTCCAAAATGACCTCTCGGTATTCTCCCTTCATGCCGGGCTTGGCAAAACGCGGCACTTGACGGGTCGGCGTGGCAAAATGCTTGTTGCCCCAGCCCCCGCGACCACCCTTGGCAAGCACAAAGGGCTGACCGTCGGACATATCCTTAATGATGCCGCCTGTTTCCTTGTCTCTGATAAGAGTGCCGCGCGGAACGCGGATCGTAACGCTCTCGCCATCCTTGCCGCTGCATCGCTTGCCGGCACCGTTCATTCCGTTTCCGGCAACGTATTTTCTCTTGTAACGAAAATCCAGCAGCGTTGACATATTGTCATCCACGACAACTATGATGTCGCCGCCGCGACCGCCGTCTCCGCCATCAGGACCGCCGGCGGCAACGTATTTTTCCCTGTGAAAAGCAACCGCGCCGTCGCCGCCACGACCCGCCTGCACCGTGATACCGGCTTTATCAACAAACATAATAATTCATCCTTTATGTGAAGCGGATGCAGCATCCGCCGTGTTTCCCAAGTTAATCGTTTCCCGCTGTTAGTATGCCCCTTCCGCGAGAAAATGGGCAGGCTAAAACGCCTGCCCATTAAAAAGGTTACTGTGCAATTTCTTCGTAAACAGAGACCTTCTTGCGGTCCTTGCCCATACGCTCAAACCTTACTATTCCATCCTTGAGGGCGAAAAGTGTATCATCACCGCCGCGACCTACGTTTGTGCCGGGGTGGATTTTGGTTCCGCGCTGTCTGACAAGGATGTTGCCGGCGAGAACAAACTGACCATCTGCTCTCTTGGGTCCAAGGCGCTTAGACTCGCTGTCGCGTCCGTTCTTGGTAGAACCCATTCCCTTTTTATGTGCCATGCTTTACACCTCCAATGTGTCAAATGAATAGCGGAACTTATGCGTTGATCGCACCGATCTGAACCTGAGTATAGGGCTGTCTGTGACCCTTGGTAAGACGATAGCCCTTTTTCGGCTTCATCTTGTAAACGCGGATTTTGGGACCCTTGCCGTTTTTTACAACGCTTGCTGCAACTGTTGCACCCTCAAGCAGCGGGGAACCGAACTTGCTGCCATTCTCGTCGATAACTGCAAGAACGCGGTCAAAGGTAACAGCATCGCCGCCCTCGACATTCAGCTTCTCGATGAAGATGACGTCGCCCTCGGCAACACGATACTGCTTTCCGCCGGTTTCGATTATAGCGTGTTTCACTTAAGTCTTTCTCCTCTCTCGAAGTCTCGCTTTTGAGGCGGGAGCAAAGCTCCTCTTTCCTTGCCCCTTCAATGCGGCCTTGTTAGTTTATCATGCAAAAACAGCAATGTCAAGCAAAAGTCACAATCTTTGAGCGTTTATTCCATAATAAGCTCCAAAAGCTTTGATCCGTCAGTCCATCCACATTACAAGCACCGCCGCTGCCTCACGAAGAAAGTAATTGACCCTCAAAATCGGAAGATTTGTGTGTCCCGCAACACCAACGGGCTTCGCGCCTAGCTTCGCGGCTATATATTTTGAGCGATAGAGGTGATATTCACTCGATACTATGGCGACCTTGCCATGAGGGTCGCCGCCATCCTCGGCGATTTTCTCAAGCGAATAGGCAATGTTTTCGCTGCTTGAGTGCGCCTGCTCCTCCATAATTATGCGTTCGGGAGAAATCCCCTGCTCACAAAGCCAGCGGCGCATACATTCCGCCTCCGAAATATCTTCGCCCTCACCCAAAGAGCCTGAGACAACTGCCTTGCTTTCGGGGTGCTCGTCAAGAAAGCTCTTCGCCGCCTCCAAACGGTTTAGCAGAGAAAGCGATGGCGTTTCGCCGTTTACCCCCGCACCCATAACAATCGCATAGGGCGCGTCGGTGCTTTCATCTGTTCTCGCGGAGATTATTATAGGTATCTCGATAGCCGCCAGTGCAAGCACGCCCAGCACCACGCAAGCGCTTAGTATCCTTTTGAGCGCCCTTGCGGTTTTCTCGTTTTTGCGTCGTAAAACGTCAATAAGCCTATACAGCGCCGCAAGAAGCGCAATGCCGGCAAGCACCAGCGCTGTAGTTTTGTATCCTATAAGCGCAAACTCAAAGAAGGCAGCCGCAAAAAGCAGCACAGTCTCGGTTATTATAAAGCGCTTTTTTGCTTTTCTCTCGTCTTTCATTGAGCAAGCTCCTCGCTTAGTGTCTCCCACTTTTCGTAAAGCTCGTCAAGCCGGGCTTGAAGCTGCGCCTTTTGCTCGTCAAGCTCCATCAGCTTTTGATAGTCAGAGGAGTTTTCTTCGTATTGTATCTCCAGCTCCGACATCTCGCCTTCGAGCTTTTCGATGTCTCTCTCAATGCGTTTAAGCTGCTTTTCGCCGTTTGCCCCCTTGTTTTTCCGGTCCGCCCTGCGCGGCTCTTTCACTTCGGGCTTTGCCGCTTCCTTTTGCTTTTCCGCCAAAGCAAGCTCAGTTCTGCGGCGTACATACTCGCGGTATTCGGAAAAGCTGCCGCGAAAGTCCGTGATCTGCCCGTCCTTCAGCTCCCAAATGCGCGTTGCGAACTTCTCAATAAAATAGCGGTCATGCGAAACGAACAGCAGCGCCTCGCCGTAGGCTTCCACCGCTTCCTCTATCCATTCACGGCTGTTAATGTCCAGGTGGTTTGTCGGCTCGTCAAGGATAAGGAAGTTGATCTCCTCTCGCATGAGCATACACAGCCTAAGCCTGCTCTGCTCGCCGCCGGAGAGCGCCGAAACAGGCTTAAAAACATCCTCCCCCGAAAAGCGAAAGCTACCGAGACGGTTTCGCGCCGTCTGCGGCGTGCATTTTTCTGCATAGAGCATCGTGTCCAGCAGACTGCGGCGCGGGTCGTCGAATTTGATTATCTGCGGCAAATATGCCGTTTTTACCGCAGGTCCACAGCGGAGCATACCCTTATCGGGTATTTCTTCGCCCATTATCATTTTGATTAGTGTCGATTTGCCGCTGCCGTTATCGCCGATAAGGGCAATGCGCTCGCCGCCCTCAATAATTAGCTCAAGGTCGGAAAACAGGGTCCTGTCCCCAAAGGCTTTGCTAACGCCGTCTATTAACAGCACCTCGTCGCCCGAAAACTCACGGCTTGCAAATTTCATTTTCATCGCGCGCTCCTGCTTGGGGCGCTCTGTTTTTGCCAGACGCTCCATGCGCTTTTCCATTGAAAATGCGCGCTTATGCAACGCGTCGTTGCCCATAAACGCCCACAGGTGCAGACGATCCGCCGCTTCGGAAAGCTGCTTGAGCTTTGCCTGCTCCTTTTCGTAGCGTTTAAGCTGTTCTTCAAAGCGACGCTGCTTTTCTTCAACATAGAAGCTGTAATTTCCGCTGTAAAACTCTGCCTTGCCGTCAACTATCTCGACCGTTCTCGAAACAACGCGGTCAAGAAAATAGCGGTCATGCGAGATGGCAAGCACCGTGCCGCGGAATTTTCTCAAATACTCCTCAAGCCACTCGGTCGCGCGCAGGTCCAAGTGGTTTGTCGGCTCGTCAAGCAGGAGAATATCAGTATCCTCCAAAATCAGTCGCGCAAGGTTCACGCGCGTCTTTTCTCCGCCCGAAAGCTTTGAAAACATCTGCGCGCGCATATTCTCGTCAATGGCAAGACCGTTAGCGACGCGGTTTCGCTCAATATCGGCATTGTAGCCGCCCAGACGCTCAAAATCCATTGCCGCCTTGTCATATTCGGCAAGCAGCTCATCGGACGCGCCACTGCTCATCTGCTCTGTAAGCTCACGCATTCTTCTCTCAAGCTCAAAAATGCGGTGATGTGCGGTTTTTAATACGTCCTCAACCGTGTATTCCTCGGGATATACGGGTATTTGCGAAATGAGCCCCATGCGCTTACCGGGGGCGATAACTATCTGACCCTCGTCGGCGCGCACTTCACCTGTCATAATACGGAAAAGTGTTGTTTTGCCCGCGCCGTTGCTGCCCAAAATGCCCACGCGCTCTCCCATATCAACATCAAAGGTAAGCCCGTTTAAAATGTTTTTGTCCTGCTCAAAGGACTTTACAATTTTCTGAATGGAAATATCTTTCATCTAATTCTCCGACAGGTCTTGCCGCCTGTTTTATTTGATAGCTGCCTGCAAAACGGTATTGGCAAGGGGCGCTGCATTGGCAAGCCCTCCCCCGCCGCGCTCAATAATAACCGTAAATGCCAAAGGGTGCTCGTCGTCATCAATATAGCCTGCGAACCACGCGTGAGAGCTGCCGTCGCCAAGCTCCGCAGTACCCGACTTGGCGTGCATATCAAGCTCCGGGAAACGCCACGTTCCATAGCTGTAAGAAACGTTGTAGCTCATCATCTCGCCAATTTTTGCCGCCGTTGAATACTCGAGCAGCTTTGTTTCGTTTCCTTTTCTGTCCTTGATAAGCACCGGCTCTTTAACCGTGCCGCCCGCTGCGACCGCGGAAACATAGCGCAGCACGGCAATGGGCGCGACAAGGTCGTTATATTGTCCAATGCCCGACCAGCTAAGGTCGCTTGTGCCCGCCTCCGCCTTTTCAAAGCTGCCCGCCGCGGTTTCAATTCCGCTTATATCCAGGCTGTCCAAAAAGCCGAGCTGTTTTGCGTATTTTTCAAGCGTGTCCGCGCCCAGCTCCTGCGAAAGCTCGGAAAATGCGCAGTTGCAGGAATTGGCAAGCGCCTGCTCAATGGTCTGTGCTCCGTGAACCCCGGTGCAGTTTACGGTGTCTCCACCCACCCGCACGCTGCCTTGGCATTCAAAGCTGCGTGTGTAGATATCCGGAACATTTTCAATAGCCGCCGCCAGCGTAACAAGCTTAAATACCGAGCCCGGAGCATAGGTCGCGTTAAGCGCGCGGTTGAGGTAAACCCCCTCATAGGCGGGCTGCTCAAGTTCCGGCGGTGAATTGGGGTCGTAGGCGGGCGTGCTGACCATGCAAAGTATCTCTCCCGTTTCATAATTTGAAACGAGAACAGCGCCGCGCCGCCCCGCAAGGGCATTGAGTGCCGCTACATTGAGCGCCGAGTCTATGGAAAGCCGCACGGTTCCTCCGCCGTCGGAGAGAGTCGCAACTCCGTCAAAAAAGTTATAATGTGCAAGCTCATCGTCAAAGGCGCTAAGCGCGCCTGTTCCGAAATTGCCCGCATAATCGCCAACGGCATGAAGGCAGGCAATGCGCACGGAGGCGTCGTCTGCATAGGCGAAAACGCCGTTGCCCGCTCTTGCCAGCACAACGCCGTTTCTGTCCGTGACCATTCCGGTATCCAAAACGCCATCTTTAAACACGCTCTGATTGGCGCGAAGCATAACCCAATCATCGCCGTCGTTAAAAAGACGTACGGAATACAGCGCCAGCCCCAGTATCAGTGCCGCCGCAATTATAAGCGCAAAGCCGGCGCGTCTGCTGATTTTTTTCATCTGCCGCGCCTCCTTTTTTTGCTCTTTCCGTCAAGATAGTGTCTGTCGTCCTCAACGAAAGGTGACACTCCGGCGTCAAAGTCGGCATAATCGCCGTAATCATCGTAATCCCCGTATCCGCCGAATTCGGTCTGCTCGTCTGCGCCCATATAGCGCTCACGGCGGAGGGTAAACTCGTTGCGGTCACGCATTTTGCCGCCGTCGCGCGTGGTAAAACTCGCGTTTTTGCGAGTATCCGTCGCCTTGATAAATGCAAGCAGTGCCCAGCAGGATATAAGGCTTGACCCGCCGATGGAGACGAAGGGAAAGGTAACTCCCGTAAAGGGCAGCAAATCCAGCGAGCCAAATACATTCAGCCCAAGCTGCACCATCATCATAGAAACCGCCGCGCAGCCCGCGATAACATAAAACGACGAGCGCCCCTGCGCCGCGTTTTTAACTGTAAACAGCGCAAGAACTATAATTGCGGCAACCGCAAGAACGGCAACTAAAAAGCCCATTTCCTCGCTGACGATGGCAAAAACCAGATCCGTATCCGCCGCAATAATGGTTTGCAGCCAGCCCTTGCCCGCGCCTACGCCGAAAAGCCCGCCCGAGGCAGCGGCGGAAAGAGCGCGCGTTTGCTGATAGCCCGCGCCGTTGACATCCTCCCAAACATGCCCCCATGCGGCAAAGCGCTGGGCAATATGCGGCTTTACGCTGAGTGCAAGAAAGCCCGCAAGCCCCGCCCCGGTAACGGCAAGCAGAACTGTTCCGATGCTGCCGCTGCGCATAAAGGAGATAACAAGAAAGGTTGCGAAAAACACCAGCGCCGTGCCAAAATCGCCCATGAGCGCCAGCGCGCCGACGCAGATTGCGGAAAACATGATATACATAAGGAGGTTGCGCCCGCGATAGAGCCTGTCCATCGTTGCGGCACCCGCGTAAATATATGCTATCTTCACAAACTCCGAGGGCTGAAAGCTAATGCCGCCTATCGAGATCCAGTTTTTTGCGCCGAAGTATTCCGTTCCCAAAGCCAGATTTATCAGCAGCAGCAAAACCGCGGCTACGGCAGCGGGCTTGATTAGCTTTTTAACACGCTTTAGGTCGCGCAGCCACGAGCCGAGAGCGCAAAAAGCGGCAATGCCGGCAAGCAGAAGCACGACCTGCTTTAGCATATTGCGCGGCGTTGAGCTTGCGCAGACCGACATTCCGATTGTACACAGGAAGAAAGCGATTGCCTCCACCTCAAAGCCTGTGCGCCCCATGGCACGCATTACGATAAAATAGATCCACATAGCTGCAAAAAGCGCCAAAAACGCCAGTGTTATCGAACCCCGGTTTTCGGGCGCTGCGTAATAAAACTGCTGAAACCATGTGATAATCTGAAAAATCGCCACATAGCTGAACATAGCATACGGTGATATGGTTTTTCCCGGCGCTGTTCTTCGCTCGGCAATGATGGCACGCTCGGACTCGGTTAGATTAAAAAACCGCATATCCTTATTGCCGACAGTGAGCACATCTCCGTCTTGAAGCGCCGCGCCCTCGTCGGGTATTACAACTCCGTTTATCCCCGCCGCAGCATCAGAGCCGAGGGCATAGACCCGCCAACTCCCCATCTCGTCGCGGATAAGTACAAGGTGCGTTTTCAAAACGCGCGCACCCTGCACAACCACATCGCTCGATTTGGCGCTGCCGACGGTACATTCAAAGTGGCGCAAAGGCACACGCAGACCACCCGGCAGGTCAAGATACGCCCAAACCTCCGGCTCGTAGCTCTCAGCAAGCATGGAGCGCACGCAGCGGCTGATGATAGCCAGCGCCGCTATGGGCAGCATATAGCGCGAAAAGTACGCCAGATAGCCCAAGAAAATGCCGAGAGCTCCGGTAAACTCCGGTTTCGCCAAATAGACGCTCACGCTTTCGATAAAGCCCTCCACTCCCGACACCTCCTAACATAATAATGACCCTCGGAACAAGTCCGCGGGTCATTATACCACCAACGCTGCGCGCCGTGATCTGCATACAAATCGTGCGTAATGACCGTACGCGGTCATTATAGCATATATATTATGGGTTTTAAACTCTTATTTCGTCATCCGAGAACGACGCGGTTATAATTCTTTTTGCCGCGCTTTAGCACCAGTCCCTCGCCTGAAAGCTCGCTTTCATCAAAGCTTTTTGCGATGTCCGTCACCTTTTCGCCGCCCGCTTCAACGCCGCCCTGCTGTACCGCGCGGCGAGCCTCGGATTTGGAGGGCACAAGACCGCTCTTGACAAGGAGGCTTAGAATGTCGATTTTGCCGTCTGAAAGCTCCTCGGCGGAAAGCCGTGTGGTCGGCATATTGGCGCTGTCTCCGCCGCCGGAGAACAGGGCGCGCGCCGTTGCCTGAGCCTTTTCCGCCTCCTCCCTGCTGTGGACAAGGCTGGTAAGCTCATATGCGAGGATCTCCTTGGCGGTGTTGAGCTGGCTGCCCTCCCATTTGTCCATCTCATCTATCTGCTCAAGCGGCAGGAAGGTCAGCATTCTCAGGCACTTGAGAACATCGGCGTCGCCGACATTGCGCCAATACTGATAGAAATCATAGGGCGAGGTCTTTTCGGGGTCGAGCCAAACCGCGCCGGATTGGGTTTTACCCATCTTCTTGCCCTCGGAATTTAGAAGCAGCGTTATGGTCATAGCGTGTGCGTCCTTGCCGAGCTTTTTGCGGATAAGCTCTGTGCCGCCGAGCATATTGCTCCACTGGTCGTCGCCGCCAAACTGCATATTGCAGCCGTATTTCTGATAGAGAGCGTAAAAGTCGTAGCTCTGCATTATCATATAGTTGAATTCAAGGAAGCTCAAGCCCTTCTCCATGCGCTGCTTATAGCACTCCGCGCGCAGCATATTGTTAACCGAGAAGCACGCACCGACCTCTCGCAGTAATTCAACGTAATTTAGGTCGAGAAGCCAATCGGCATTGTTTACCATCAGCGCTTTATCATCAGAAAAATCAATAAACTTGCTCATCTGCTTTTTGAAGCATTCACAGTTATGCTCGATGGTTTCCTTGGTCATCATCTGACGCATATCGCTGCGTCCCGAGGGGTCGCCTATCATGCCCGTTCCGCCGCCGATAAGGGCGATGGGCTTGTTGCCCGCCATTTGCAGGCGCTTCATAAGGCACAGAGCCATGAAGTGACCAACGTGCAGTGAGTCCGCCGTGGGGTCAAAGCCGATGTAAAACACCGCTTTGCCCTCATTTACCATTTTGCTGATTTCTTCCTCGTTTGTGACCTGCGCAATAAGTCCGCGGGCCTTCAGTTCCTCATAAACCGTCATTTTTTATCCTCCCAAAATAGCCGCTAAAGGCTCTGCTTGAAGCGCCTTGCCGCTTCAAGCTGCTCGCCCGCGGAAATAAGTGTGTTTTCTGTAATATTATCGCCGCCGTGCAGACGCGCAAGCTCACGCCGCCTGCCCTCGTCGTCAAGCTCTGTAACGCTTGTGAAGGTGCGCTCGCCGCGCTCCGCCTTTTCAATGAGAAAGTGCGTATCCGCCATGGCTGCTATCTGCGGCAGATGAGTAACGCAAAGCACCTGCTTATGGCGCGACAGCTCCGCCAGCTTTTCGCCGACGCGCTGCGCGGCAATGCCCGAAACACCCGTGTCTATCTCGTCAAAGACCAGAGTTCCCACAGGGTCGTTCTCGGAAAAAACATTTTTCATCGCAAGCATAATGCGCGACAGCTCACCGCCGGAGGCAATTTTGCTGATAGCCCCGGGTTTTTCGCCCTTGTTGGCGGACATAAGAAAGCAAATTACATCAGCGCCCGTGGCGTCAAAGCCCTCCCCGTCCTTTTGCGGAGTTATGTCAACCAAAAAACGAACCGAGGGCATCGCCAGAGCCTTCAGCTCCTCCTCGATGCGCTCTTGCAAAAGCTTTGCTGTCTCCCGCCGCGCCTTTGTTAAGGCGGCGGCGGCAGTTTTCACCGTTTTTCTCTGCGCTTCCAGCTTGTTTTCAAGCTTTACGAGCAGGTCGCCGGAATACTCCATTTCATCAAGCTGCTTTTGAGACTGTGAAAGCTTTTCGATAAGCTGCGCCTCGTCGCCGCCGTATTTCTTTTGCAGCCTGCGCAAAAGTGACAGGCGCGTTTCCAAACGGTCATATTCCTGCGGCGAAAAATCAAGGCTTTGCAGCATATCCCGAATAATCTCGGCAGCATCCTTGAGCATAAAAGCAGCGTCGTCAATGGTTTTAACCGTGTCCGAAAGCTCCTCGGAATAGCGCGCGGCACGCTGCATCTCGCTGGAGGCAAGCTCCGAGAGCGAAACTGCGCTTTCCTCCGCGCCGTAAAGCGCGTCGTATGCGGCATTAAGCGATTCGGTCAGCTTTTCGGAGTTACGCAAAAGGTCGCGGCGGGCGGAAAGCTCCTCCTCCTCGCCCTCCCGAAGCTCCGCCCCGGAAAGCTCCTCTATCGTGTCCTTTAGCTTTTCCGTAAGGC
This sequence comes from Oscillospiraceae bacterium, assembly GCA_018385135.1. Lineage (GTDB taxonomy): Bacteria > Bacillota > Clostridia > Oscillospirales > Oscillospiraceae > UBA2658. Next base: position 37,471 of record JAHAWY010000013.1, read on the forward strand.
GCTCTTTATCATCCTCGTCCATCGAAAGGCGCTTAATTTCCTTTTTAATCTCCCGAAACTGCGCATATTTCGCTTCGTAATCGGCAAGCAGCTCGCCGTAGCCGCCAAAGCCGTCAAGATACTCACGGTGGCGAGTTTCATCCATGAGCTGGCGTCCGTCGTTCTGTCCATGGATATCCAGCAGCAGACGCGAAAGCTCACGAAGCTGCGCCGCCGTTACAGGCGAGCCGCTGACTCGGCAGGAGGACTTGCCGTCCTCGCTTATGCGGCGCTGTAAAACAAGCTCCTCATCACATTCAAGCTCGTTTTCCGAAAGCCACGCGCCTGCATCGCATTCGGAAAAGGCGGCGCTTGCAACAGCCCTGTCAGCGCCCGAGCGCACAAGCTCGCGGCTGGTTCGTGCGCCCATAACTGCCTCAAGCGCGTCGATAATTATGGACTTACCCGCGCCGGTTTCACCGGTAAGGACGTTTAAGCCCTTGGTAAAGCTGATATCCGCGCGCTCTATGACCGCGATATTTTCTATATGAAGGTCAGAAAGCATATTTCTATCTCCCTTACTCCGCAGTTTTAAAGCAGGGCTTCTATCTCCTTTTCAAAGGCTTGCGCGGCGGCATTGTCCCTCATGGCGATAAACGCCGTGTCGTCGCCCGCGAGAGTTCCCACAAGTCCGTCGATCTCCATGCCGTCGAGCGCGGCGCAGGCGCCGTTTGCAAGACCGGGCATTGTTTTGATCACGATGATGTTCTGCGCGGTTGCATAGCTTGTTACGCTTTCACGAAAAATCTTTTTAAGACGGATGTCAAAATCCGCTATCTCATCGCGTCCCGCAGTAACATAGCGGTATTTTCCGCTGCTTGTAAGCTCCTTAACCAGACGCAGCTCCTTAATATCTCGAGAGAGCGTTGCCTGTGTGCTTTTAACACCCATTTCCGCAAGCTCGTCGATAAGCTGATTTTGTGTCTCCACATCCTTCATGGAGATGATTTCCAAAATCTTTGCCTGTCTTGAAGTTTTCATAGTCTCTCCCCCAGCTTTTCAAATGCGATATCGTAGAAGCTTTTTTCTGCCACACTTGCCATGACGGTTTTATAGCGTGAACGCTTTATGCTCAGCTTATCGCCGTCATAAAAGGGTATAAGTGCGCCGCCGTCAACGGAAAGCCACGCCTGCTTACTGCCGCTGTCTTTTGTTGTAATGGTAATCACCCTGTCCGGCGCGAGGACGAAGGGTCGCGCGGTGATAAGATGGGCGCAGATTGGCGTCAGCAAAATGTTTTCCGCCGTCGGTTCAACAAGCGAGCCGCCCGCAGAAAGCGAATAGGCGGTTGAGCCGGTGGGTGTTGCAATAACAACACCGTCGCCGCGGTATTCGGTTATCCTTGAGCCGTCGCCGCAGGCGCACAGCTTTAATGTTGTCGCCGTAGCGCGAAGCACAGCATCGTTGAGTGCCGTGTCCTCATATATCAGCTCTCCGCCGCGATAGAGCGAAACATCTATCATCATGCGCTCAACGCGGGTGTATTCCCCACTCGCCGCTTTTACTATAAGCTCAAGCTCGTTCGGCTCAAGCTCCGCCATGAAGCCCTTGTGCCCCATATTGACGCCCAGCATGGGAATTCCCTCTTTAATTGCTCCCCGCGCCGCCTTCAAGAACGTGCCGTCGCCGCCAAAGCAGACGATGAGCGCCGCGTTTTCAACTGCCTGAGCAAGAGGCACGGCGTTAATGCTTTTGAGCAGTTGCTCATCGCGGCTGTGAGAATAAATAGGGCTGATAATGCTTTCAAAGCCACTGTCTTTGAGCATCTCACGCGCCTTTAGCGTAATGGAAAAATCCTTGTCCCTCTTAGGGTTTGGGCAGAGGACTATATGCTTTTTGTCATGCGACATAGCAAACCAACTCCTTTTGGCTGACGGAAGCCTAACGCTCAAGCTCCCCGTGCGACGCATCAACTATCGCGCGAACGTCCGGATGTATAGACTCATGCTCACCCTTTTGCAGCAGAGCAAGATATTCAATGTTGCCCTCAGGTCCGCGTATGGGGGAATAGTCAAGCCCCATCAGGCTGAAGCCCGCCGTGGGCAAAAAATCCAAAACAGCTTGAATAACCTCAATATGTGTTTCCTTATCGCGCACAACGCCCTTTTTGCCTACCTTTTCCTTTCCCGCCTCAAACTGGGGCTTGATAAGGCAGACAACGAAAGCGTCGTCACAGATAAGCTCATGCACCACAGGCAGTACCAGACGAACAGAGATAAAGGAAAGGTCCATAACAGCGAGCTGAGGCGTTTCATCGAGCATATCGGGGGTGACATAGCGCAGATTGGTGCGCTCCATTGAAACCACACGCTCGTCGCTTCTAAGGCTCCACGCAAGCTGACCATAGCCTACGTCCACAGCAAAAACCTTTCGCGCGCCGTTTTGAAGCAGCACGTCTGTAAAGCCGCCGGTGGAAGCGCCGCAGTCTATGCAAACAAGCCCCGTGGGGTCGAGAGAAAATGCTTTCAGCGCCTTTTCCAGCTTTAGCCCGCCCCGGCTGACGTATTTGAGAGTTTCCCCGCGCAGTTCTATCTCCACATCATCGGGATAGGAGGTACCGGGCTTATCCGCCTTTTGTCCGTTAACATAGACCACCCCCGCCATGATGGAGGTTTTCGCACGTTCTCGGCTGTCGGTAAGTCCGCGCTCGAAAACGAGCTGGTCAAGTCGCTGCTTTTTCATTCGTTCCTCCGTTTTCAGCCCCGGAAATAAGCTCCTTTGCCGCCGCTGCAATGCCCTCGGCATCAAGCGAGTAGCTGTGCAAAAGCTCCTCAATACTGCCCTGCGGAACAATTCCGCTGCCTAAATCAAGCGTTTTTGCCTTAGCTGCAACGCCCCTGCGGGCACAGCTTTCCAATATCCTCGAACCGACACTGCCGTGAGCGCAGACCTCCTCGGCAGTTACCAGAAGACCCGTTTTGGAAACAGACTGCAAAATCAGATCCGTTTCCAGAGGATTTATGCGGTTTATCTTTATGACCTCAGCCTCATAGCCGGCTGATGAGAGCAGCTCCGCCGCCTTGAGCGCGTTATTGATCATCGTTCCATAGGCAGCTATCGTAACATCCGCGCCCTCGCGCAGACATATTGCGGGACAAGCGCCGCTGCTTTCTTTATACTCACCCTCGCCGCCGCGCGGATACCTCACGGCAACAGGACCTTCACAGAGATAAAGCGCGCATTTAAGCATTTCGCGCAGCTCGGCAAAGCTGGACGGACAAAGCACCGTCATTCCCGGAACGGAGCAGAGATAGGAAACATCAAAGCTGCCCTGATGCGTCTCACCGTCACGACCGACAAGTCCCGCTCTGTCAACCGCGAAAACAACGTGCAGTCCCGCAATCGAAATGTCGTGGATAAGCATATCGTAGCCGCGCTGCAAAAAGCTTGAATAAACGGCAAACACGGGCTTCGCCCCTTGATATGCAAGCCCCGCCGCCATCGTAACCGCGTGTCCCTCGGCGATGCCTACATCGAAGAAGCGCCGTGGAAATCTCTCGGCAAACTGCGAAAGCCCCGTGCCCGCGCTCATAGCCGCCGTTATCACGGCAAGGCTCTCGTCGCTATCAGCGAGTTTGCAAAGCTCCTCGCCGAAAACTGAGGAAAAGCCCTCCTCAACGCTTTCTGAAACGCCCATGTCGGTGTTGAATGAGCCTACCCCGTGATATATCTCTGGCTTTTCCTCGGCATAGCTGTAGCCCCTGCCCTTTTGCGTTACCACATGGACGAGCACGGGGCTTTTCTGCTCTTTTGCCCATGTCAGCACTGCTTCAAGCTGCTTTATGTTGTGTCCGTCCACCGGACCGAGATACATAAAGCCCAAATCGTCAAATAAATTGCCCGGCAAAAGACGACCCTTCAGCCATTCCTTAATGCGGTGGGTAAAATTATACACCCTTGGGCATTTGCCGAAGGTGCGGCGATAGCGCCGCTTCAGCTCAAGATAGCCCGGCTTTAGGCGCAGGCGTGAAAGCATTTGAGAAATGCTGCCGACATTTGAGTCGATAGACATACCGTTGTCGTTGAGGATAACGACCATAGGCTCGCCGGACTCTCCGGCGTCGCATATTCCCTCATAGGAAAGCCCGCCCGTGAGCGCGCCGTCACCAATTACCGCGACAACATTGTAGTCTTGATGTGTAAGCCCTCTCGCACGAGCCATGCCCAGCGCAACGGAAACGGAATTTGAGGCATGACCGGAGATAGCCGCGTCGTGTATGCTCTCGTCCGGCTTGGGAAAGCCCGAAAGCCCTCCCAGCTTGCGCAGGGAGTCAAATTCCTCTCTGCGTCCCGTAAGGATCTTATGAACATAGCTTTGATGCCCAACATCAAAAACGAGCCTGTCCCTCTCGGTGTCATAAACTCTGTGAATAGCTATAGTCAGCTCCACCACACCCAGATTTGAGGCAAGATGTCCCCCGGTTTTTGCGACCTGTTCTATCAGGAAGGCTCTTATCTCTGCGGCAAGAGCCGCAAGCTCAAGCTCGTTGAGCTTCTTCACATCGTTCGGGGAGTTTATTTTATTTATTATATTCAAAGCGGTAACCTCATATATAAAGGCGCAAAAGCGCAAATATTCATTTCAAATACAGTTTTATATAATAGCAAAAGCCGCCTGCGTTTACAAGAGTTATCAGGCGGTTTTGTTAGTTTTATTCATTTTTTGGTGAATATTTTTAGTTTTTCCTTTCGCACAGCTTGTCCGCAAGCGCTGTCAGCAGCTCATGCCTCGGAAATGCGGCTATGCTGAGCTTTGCCTCGTCCGTCAGCTTTTGCACCAGTTCCTCGCAGCGCTCAACTCCAAGCAGCGTCATGTATGTGGTTTTGCCGTTTTTGGCATCCTTTCCTATCGACTTGCCCAGCATTGCAGGGTCAGACATCTCATCAAGCATATCATCCCTGATTTGAAAGGCTCTGCCGAGTGCCGCGCCGTAGCAAACCGCAGCTTCAAGCTGCCCTGCATCAGCCCCGCCAACGATCGCGCCCATTTTGCAGGCGCATATTATAAGGCTCGCCGTTTTTGCACTCTGCATATTCATAAGCTCGGTTTCGCTGAGAGCGCGCTGCTCACTTTCCATATCTATCTGCTGACCGCCGCAGATGCCGTTAATGCCGGCAGCATCGGCAAGCGCCAGAGCGCAGGCGGCACGAACCTCCGCCGGCAGTCCGCTTCGCAGAATGCAGCCAAACGCCTCAGCCTGAAGGGCGTCTCCCGCGAGCACGGCGGTGCATTCGCCGAAAACCTTATGGTTCGTGGGCTTTCCTCGCCGCAGGTCGTCGTTATCCATGCAGGGAAGGTCATCGTGAATGAGAGAATAGGTATGAAGCATCTCAACCGCGCAGGCAACAGGCAAGGCAGCCTCGGCGTCTCCGCCGAGAGCCTGACAAAAAGCAAGCACCAAAACGGGGCGAAGGCGCTTTCCGCCCGCCAGCAGGCTGTATTTCACGGCGTCAACAAGCTTCTGCTGGGGCAGCGGCTCGCTCTGAGCAAAGCGCTCGGCAAGCTGCGCTTCAACCATCGCTTTGAGGGTTTCGTAATCGCCCATGCCTACTCCTCCTCAAAGGGCAGCTCCTCCGGCTCACCGCCGTCTCCCTTGCGAAGCTTTATCACCTTTTGCTCGGCATCATCAAGCATCTGCTGGCAGGCAGCTATCAGTGCCGTACCCTCGTCAAAAAGCTTCAGTGACTCATTAAGCGGCGCTTCGCCGCGCTCAAGGAGCTTTACGATTTCGGATAGCCGCTCAAGCGACTGCTCAAAGCTTAGTTTTTTATTAGCCACGGTGTTTTCCTCCTGAATAAAGTCAAAGCACACTGCCTTCACAAAGTCCGTCTACGGTGCAGGAAAGTCTGCCGTCTGCGAGTGTAACCGAAATACTGTCCCCCCGCGCAACGTCCTTTACACTGCAAACGGCTTTGCCGCCGGAGTCCGTAGTAAGGGCATAGCCGCGAGAGAGGACCTTTATGGGGCTTAGCGCGTCAAGCGACGCGGCAAGGCGCACAAATTGCTGCTTTTTTGTGTCCACCCCTCGTTCATATCGCGTTTGCAGCGCGTTTGCCGCGCTGTCTAAAAGCTGACGCTTTTGGTCAATGTAGGCAACAGGGTCTTGCATAACGCGCCGCGAGGCGAGGTCGGACACCCTGCTTTGCGCTATTGAAAGGCGCTTTCCCATCGCCTGGGAGCATCGGATGCGGCAGGCGTCAAGCCCGTCGCGTATCTCCGATACGTCCGGCACGGCAAGCTCGGCAGCGTTCGACGGCGTTGCCGCGCGCAAATCCGCAACATAGTCTGCTATCGTAACGTCCGGCTCATGCCCTACCGCGGAAATCACCGGGATCTCTGACTCGTAGATTGCCCTTGCCACGCGCTCGTCGTTAAACGCCCATAGATCCTCAATCGAGCCGCCGCCTCGACCTGTTATGATAAGGTCGCCTACCTTATAGCGGTTGGCATAGCGCAAAGCACCCGCTATTTCCGCAGGCGCCTCTGCGCCCTGAACGCGCACGGGCAAAAGCACCACCTTGGTCATGGGCCAGCGTTTTCCGAGAACGCGGATAATGTCTCTGACCGCCGCGCCCGCTGAGGAGGTTATAACGGCTATTGTCTGCGGAAACTTGGGCAGCGGCTTTTTATGCTCCGGAGCAAAAAGTCCTTCCTTTGAAAGCTTTTCCTTAAGCTGTTCAAAGGCAACGTGCAAATCGCCCATGCCCAGCGGCAAAAGCTCGGTGCAGTAAAGCTGATACGCGCCGTCACGCGGATAAACCGAAACACGCCCCACAGCCGTAACGCTCATGCCGCTCTCGGGCGTGAAGCGCAGCTTTGAGGCGTTTCCCTTGAACATGACGCAGCGCAGGGAGCTTTCGGCATCCTTCAGCGTGAAATAGTGATGACCTGAGGGGTAAAGCTTATAGTTTGAGATCTCGCCCCGCACCATAACACCGCTGAGAAAAAAATCCGCGTCAAGCAGATCCTTTATGTGGTTGTTAAGCTCGGTTACGGATACTGCGCTTCGCTCCATGCTATTCCTCCGCTGCCGGGGCAGGCATCTCAGAGGGGGCATCGTTTGCCGCCTCCTCCGTTTCGCGCTCGGCGCTCGGCTCATAGCCGCGCTCAGAGCGCATGAAGCTGCCTAATATGCCGTTTATAAAAGCAACTGTCTCCTGCTCCTCATAGCCCTTGGCAAGCTCAACCGCTTCGTTAATCGCAACGCTGTCCGGCACCTCGTCCATATAAAGCACCTCAAACATCGCCACGCGAAGAACAGACTGCGCTATGCGCGAGATGCGCGCAAGCTTCCAGCCCTTGGAGTATTTCTCGATGTAGTCGTCAAGCTCATTGCGCCTTTCGGCAACGCCTGTGACGATGGCGCTGATGTACTCCCTCTGTTTTTTTGAGGGATACTCCGCAAAGAGCGCATTTTCCTCCTTGAGAGAAGAAAAATACTCCTTGTCAAAAAAATCGCTCAGCGCGTCCTCCGGCGTTTTGCCGCGGTCTGCCAGGCTGTATCCGATTTGAACGGCTATCTCTCTTGCCACGGTTCTGGTCATAAATCAAATCCTCCGCATGATAGGGAACTTATTTCAATGCGCGAAAAGCGGAGAATTATTCTCCGCTTTCACTCTTATTTCTTTTAGGCTTTGCTCTTGGGAAACGAAACACCGCTGACGTGGACATTAACCTTAGCCGTTTGCCCCGTCATAGATTCAAGTGCATTCAAAACGGCAAGCTGCACGTTCCTTGCAACCTCCGACACGACGCAGCCAAAAGCCACCATAATAAGAACATCAATGCTGATAGCTTCGCCCTCGAAGGATACCTTGACCCCCTTGGAAAGTGTTCTCATGCCGATAAGGTCGAGAATTTCGTTGCCAACGGTGTTTGCAACATCCACAACGCCGTCAACCTCGGCAATTGCCGCGGCAACCATAACGTCGATTACGTCCTCAGCTATGTTTATCGTTCCCTTTTCGGTGACTGTGGTCATATAGTTATCAGGCATATTACAACCTCCTATGGTCAAATTGGCTATACCCTAAACTATATTCTACCACAGTCCTCCGAAAAAATAAAGAGAAATTAACTTTGTTTGAATATTACTCCAAAACCTCGCCTGTCTCATCCTCCCAGTTTATTGGCAGAGTGTCCTCCGCGGACTGGATCAACTGCGTTTCAGCGCTGTTTTCGGCGGCAGCGCCGTCCTTCGACGAATTGTCCTGAGAGTCCTCGGTCGTCTCCGAGGCATTGGACAGATTAGCGTCGCCCTTGACCTCAATGAGCTTAATCTGCGTTGCGGTAAAATCGGTCTCGGCTATGATTGCGTCCGTGATGCGCGCAACCTCCTCCGCCGTCAGCCCCTCGGGAGGCGCGGGAACGGCAAGTGTTACCCCCTCGGCGCTCATAAAGGCAACGCACTCGTCAAACTCTTTGGCAAGCAGCAGGTTTTCAACCTGCGTTTCCATCATTGAATAGTTTGCCATGACCGATATGGTGTTGATAGCGCTGTCTATCGTTTCCTGCGAAGCGTTCTCAGAGGCGGCGGCAGCCTCAAGCAGGCTTATCGCCTCATCGCGCGACTGCTGACGCGTCAGCCTTGCCTGGGCGAAATAATCGGCAACCAGTTCATCGAGCGACTGCTCGGCACTTGTCTCCTCCGCAGCCTTGGAGCTTGCAAGCTCCGCGTCCGCCATTGCCTCATCAGCCGACCTGTTATTGTAAGACCAGTTGAGATACACCGCCGCGCTCAAGCACAGCAGCACCGCGATTATCGTGACATTCCTTTTGCTTTTGTCCATTTTCTTTCCTCCTGCACAGATTATTTCGCCGGTCAGCCGGCTTGCGCATTTGCCATACCGCGCTCAGCTCATCTGCATCACCTTTACGCGCTCAGCCGACAGTCCGGTGAATGCGCAGACCGCCTCGGTCACGCTTAGTCTCACCTGTGCTGAGTCTGCGCCGTCGCACACGATTACGGCTCCTATGTATTGCGGGTTTACATAATATAAGTCCACTACGTTTTCACCGCCGCTTGAGGAGATAACCAGCGTTTCTTCCCCGCTCTCTGCCAGCTCCCGCGAGGCGCTGCCCATAACGGAAAGCAGCACCGAAACTCTGCCCGCCCCCTTTATCTTTGAAAGCTGCCGCTGTAGGCGCAGTTCCTCGTCCTCAAGCGAAAAGGCAGGTGCGCAAAGTTCTTTTTCAGGCTCGCTTTTCTTGCTCTCTCCGCCCACGGGCAGCAGCACCAACAGCACCCCCACAGCCAGTACTATAAGGGCATATTTGTTTTTCAGTAGAGATGTTAAGTCAAAGCTCCCGCGTTTTTTTTCGTCAGTTTTCATATCCGCTCCAATACTGTCTTTCAGCCGGTACTCCCAGCTCTGCTTCTATAAGGTTTTCAAGACTCTTTTTTGCCGCCGCGCTCATGCCCTCGCCGACTATGGTAACAGACTGCGGATACCAGTACCCCTCGGAGCTCCAGCACATCTCAGGCTTCACGCTCTCCGGCGCTTCTCCGCTATCCCTCGCTTTGTCCAATATATATGCTTCCAGCTCGTCTTCTATGATAGTCCTCGACAGCTCGTTTGAATTTTTCTGCGCCTGCCCGGTCAGCTCCTGCGCCCGGCTTCGATACTGCGATATGCTCATCGACATTGCGGGCGCGCGGCTGTTAATAATCGGGGTCAGCATTGCCGTTATAAGCAGCAGACCGCACACGAGCTTGAGCACACTTTTCACCTTGCCGTTTGGGGTAAGCGTTATTGCAGCGCTGCAAATCAGCGCACTTCCCGCTATGCTTTGCATCCAGCCGCCAAAATACTCGCTCATACTCCACCCACCATCCTCATGCTTGATATCAGGGATAAAAAGAGCATTATGCCCCCTGCGCCTACCAACGCCAACAACATACCGAAGGCTTCGCCTACCCCCGCGATGAGTCCTGACAAGCGCTTATCCGTTAGCGCTTCGGAAAGCGCGGACGCTCCTTTAAACGCCAGATAATGGCTGCCCAGCGAGATAAAGGGTATCGCGCAGATAGCCAGCACCGCCAGAAAACCAAAAACCCCCACCGTATTGCGAAGCAGCCCCGCCCCCGCGACAACAGTTTCCGCAGCGTCGGAAACGACGCTGCCTACCACGGGCAGCATCGTGCCGATGGCGGTTTTAGTGAGTTTGAGCGCCATTGCGTCCGCTTTTCCCGAAATAAGCCCCGACATACCCAGATACGCCGTGAAACCGAGCATCATCAGCGTCAGCGCCGTGGTGCAGCCCCATTTTAGAAAACGGGAAAGCCCGGATAGCATCTCTTTTCCAAGTGTAGCGCCCGCAATGATCGAGGCAAGATAAAAGCTTATCATCGGCATTATCACATTTACCCCCAGCGTCAACAGCACATCCATGAAAAGCGCCGTAGCCGCGTATTTAGCCGCCGCCGAGGTAAGCGCTCCGGCGCTCACCGCCGCAGTACACATAACAGGCAGCAGCACATGAGAAAAATCCGAGAGCATATAAAGCGTTTCCATGCCCATGCCGATAAAGGCATTTACATTGCCAATCGCCAAAGCCGATATCGCCACCGCGCCGCAGAGCGCCACGGCGTCCTTCGCGGGTCCTGCATCCAGAGTTGAATCAGCCGCCGAACATAGAATTACTATAATAAGCAGCTTCACCGCCGAGAGCAGCGCGGACTTAAAAACGGATAAAAAGCGTTCCTTCAGGTTTTGCCATAGCGCCTTTAAGCCTGCCTCCCCCATTTGCGGGTCTGATAAATCGAGCTTGCCCAAAAGCTCTCGTGCCTCTTCCGGAAGAGCCTCCTCAAGCTCTCGCGCCCCCTCGCTAACATTAAGCTCCGGCGGGGAGGGCAAGTCCTCCGGCTGTGCATACGCGCCGCTGCAAAGCACCGCCGCCAGCAATGATACAATCAAGAATATCCTTAGTTTAATCATGTCAGCTCACCAAGCAGTTGCAGCAGCGTCTTGATAAGCGGCAGTGAAACATACAGCGCGCAGCCCGCGCCGCAAAGCTCCACCGTTGACGCTACCGCAGTTTGTCCCGCGTCCTTGCATAGATCCGCGCCAAGCTTCGCGCAGATGCCGACGCCCACACATTTTATGACCGGCGCTGTATAGGCGGAGGATATCTGCGTGCTTGCCTGCGCCAGAGAGATAAGCTCCATCACCGAGGAGAGCATACGCATTCCCAGTCCCGCTATCAGCGAGCATACAGCAAAGGCAAGCACTGTCGCAATTTCGGGATTGGTCTTTTTTATCAGCACCGTCAAAACAGCGCCGGTCACACCGACGATGACCGCCTTAAATATCAACTCCATTGCTACAGCCCGAACAGGTGCTTGATAAGGTCAAACAGGCTGCTTATTTCCTGCACCACCAGCGCAAGCACGACCACCAGCGCCGCCAATGTAACCATAAGCGCCTGGTCATCCCGACCCGACCGTGAGAGAAGAATATTAAGTACCGCCACAAGAATGCCGACTGCCGCAATTTTAAATATCAGCTCTACGTCCATGTATAGTCTCCTCAAGCATTACAAAATGACCGTTGCCGCCATGATGCCTCCTATCAGCCCCAAGCCCGTATAAAGTCTTTTTCCCTCACGGGCGCGCCTTGCCTGTTCTCGCAGCTCCGGCTCAAGGCGGCTTACGCAGCTTTCAAGCGCCGCTATCTGTTCTTGAGCGTCGTAACGTCCCAGCATAAGCCCCGGACGGCAAAGCTCCAAGCGCTGAAACTGAGAAAGCTCTAAGCTCTCATCGCTCATCAGCCTCTCTTGCCAGAGTGAGGATAGACTGCGCTCGCCGATGCTGTCCATACTTTCCGACAGTCCCGCAAAAAAGGGTCTAAGCTCAGGTCTCGCCGTTTTTGAAAGGCGCAAAAACAGCTCCGGCAGCGGCGATGCACTATTGGAAAGCTCCGCCGAAATGAAGCGCAGCGTTTCCAAAAACGCAGCCAGCGTGCGCTCACGGCGACAAAGCCCCGCCGCTTTGATAACGCCATACCATGTGCAGGCTGCGACAATAAAAAGCGCCCCCGCCGCTTTCATTGCAGATCCTCAACGAAGTAGCTGCGCCTGCCGTCGTCGTTGCGTATAAGCACGGCGTGCTTGAAAATCCTTCGCTCCAGCAAGCGCTGGTACAAGGGGCGCTCGAAAAGCTCGTCCAGTCCGGCGGCATGAGCCGTTGTAAGCAGGCTTACGCCGCAGTTTGCCGCCGCGTCGGCAGCCTCAATGTCTAGGGGCGAGGTAATTTCGTCAAAGGCGATTATTCGCGGATTCATCGCACGCAGCAGCAGAAAAACGCCCTCGCTTTTCGGTGCTGCCGTCAGCACATCGGTACCAGCGCCGACATCAAAGCAGGGTCTGCCCTCAAAGCAGCCCGCCACCTCACAGCGCTCATCCACCAGAGAAACACGACTGCCGCCGTCACTCAGCAGACGTACCAGCTCGCGCAGCAGCGTTGTTTTTCCTCCGCCGGGCGGCGAGACGATAAGCGTTGAAGCGAAGCCTCCCTCGGTCAGACGGGAAAACACGCCGTCGGCGCAGCCTTGCTTTTCGTGCGGAATACGAATACAGATAGATGAAAGGCGGCGCAGCGCTGTGATGCTGCCGCCCTCTGTAACCGCCATACCGCATAGTCCCAGCCGCAGTCCCCCCTCCGCCGTGACATAGCCCTGACGAATACTGTCTGCATAGGAATGTACCGACGCACGCGTTGCTATCTCCAGCACCATTTGCAGCTCAGCTTGTGTTATGTAAACCTTATCTTCGAGCGGCGTTTCCCGCTCACCGATCACCGCACATATCGGGCGGTCAACTCTCAAGCGAAATTCCTCAACACGCGAGCTTACGCTTTCGGGAAGCCGCGAAGCCGCGGCGCGCATCTCCGACGGCAGAAGCTTAAGTGCTTTTTGAAATTCACCCGTACCCTTTTGAACCATGCTCTCACCCCCGCAATATTCTATTGGACGAGCATGAAAAATATTACAAGCAAAAGCCGCCCCGACCTTTGCAGTCGGAGCGGCGGGGCGCATTTATTGGTTTTTAGAGTGTATTACTTGATTTTTCTGCATTCCAGATAATAGCGCTTATCCCTTGACGGACCAATAGAAAAGCTTTTGGCGGGAAAAACACCGCTTTCAATTATGGACGGGAACAGTTCGTTTTTATCCATGGCGGGAAGAAGCAGTCCGCAGCAGCCCTTGCGCGAGGACATCTCAAGTGCCGTATCGTCATCGTGGATATAGTCTAGCCGTCCCTCGTGCTTTGCGATATATTCAAGGCAGAAGCGCTGCGCCACGGCAATCACGCTGCCTATCGTGTGACCTTTTAGCTGCACAGTCTCGCGTTTTTCTCCGCAGAGCAATCCTAAATTATGTAAACCATCCCCTTCTCCTCCGTTAGCGGCGAAAAAGGCTTTTGCCTCGGCAAAAAAGCCCTCCGTATCGGTATCGAAAATGACCCGGTGGATCGGCTCGAACACGACAGAGCTGTCGTGAATATTGACAAGCTCGCAAAGCCCAAATCTCGCCGGATGGTTTTTGCGCTGCTCCGGCGTAAGAGTCTTTTTAAGCTGCTCCCAGCAGAGCTTTGCAGTGGCGAGAGAATGGTTGCCGTCGCCCATTGCAATTATTACCGGCGCTCTGCCGCCGAGCTTGTAGCGCTTCTCCAGATAATTAGGCTCGGACAAGGCTTCCAGCGCCGACATAACGCGCTGCGCTCTCTCGCCGAATACACGCTTTCCGACAATATGTCCGCCGCCGTCCATAAGCTCAAAATCATAGAGCGTTTCGCCCTCGTCCACGCCCTCAAGCATGGTGTTTTCCGGGTCATCGACAAAGACGATGATATGCGGCAGCTCAAGGCAGGCGTCCTCACGCACCTTTACCCTCGGCGGCAGACGGCTTTCAACCGTCCCCTCCGTGGCATGGATGGGCGAGGTCGATGCCGCGCTGTAATCATATTGCTCAAGGTCAATAAGCCCAACAAGACCCCGGCGCTTTTCACCAACCGTCAAATCGCGTTCAACATAGATGAAGGAGTTTTCAACCGTTTTGAATACACCCTCGTCCAGATAGCGGCGCATTGCTGCATTGATTTTCTCCGTTTCCGCCGCGCAGTCGCGTATTTCCAAATATGCCTCCGGCAGCATCAGCCTGAGTGTTGACGGCGCACTGCCTACTTTTTTATCAACCTCGTCCCAGTATTCCGGCTGCGAGGTGTATTGGTCGCAGGCGATAACACTCCAAAGCTTCATATCCGCCTCCCTCGGCAGAAGAATATCGCCCGGTATAAACAGCCTGTTCATAGAATACCTCCAAACTTCGTTTCGCTCTCAGGCGGCCGCCGGCTCGCCCGCGTTTTCCGTCTCGTCCGTCTCACCCTCGCCGGTCGGCGCGGGAATGCTGTCAATAAATCCAAACATCTTCCGCTCATACTGCCGCGGATTGTCAAAGAAAATGTGCGCGTGAGCGCTGTCGGGCGAGGTGAAGATGTCCTTTTTATCCGCGCCGGAGGCAAAGAAAATTTCCTGCCCCATGTAAAAGGGCGTCGTTTCATCAGCCTTGGAGTTTATTACCAGCAGCGGTATCTGCGAGCGGTTTACATAATCTGTTATCTCGACATCCTCCAAGGAAAAGCCCATGTGCAGCTTGAGAGCAATGCCTCCCGCCCAAAGCATAAGCTCAGCGGGCATTCCCGTGCTTTCAGATATTCCCTCAAGCTCAAAGCTCACCATGTCTCTCATGCTGCTAACGGGGCAGTCCATAACGGCGGCGCTGACGCGCGAGTTTACATAATCATTCGCCATTGCCACGCCAACAGTTGCTCCCCCGAACGAGATTCCCCATAAAACTATGCGCTTATCAGAGTCCACGAGCTTGTCTGCATAGTTTACATAATTAATAGCATCATTGCTTTCAAGGTATCCAAAGGTGTTATATTTTGCGAGGTTTTCGCCGCTTGCACGCTGGTCGTATGTAATCACGTTCCAGCCGTGGCGCAAAAACAGCTCTGCCACCGCGTAATTTGAAAGGCGGTTACCGCCAAGTCCATGCACGAGTATGGCGGTATCTCGGTTCTTCTCACCGTCAATGCTGATGAAGTCCGCCGGGATTTTATGAGAGTCCAGCGAGGAGGCTATATATATCTGCTCAATATTATACGTCATGCTGAATACATATGGGTCTATTCCGCAGGCAAGGAGCTGCCGCTCCCTGTCAAGCGCCGTCTGCTCATTGTCGGTGAGGTTGACGCTGCCGATATAAACCCGCTCACCCGTGTAGGCAAGCGTCCCCGCGGCCGCAATGAGCAGGAGCAAAAGAAGGATCGTCAGCGCGGTTTTAATTCCCTTTTTCATAATCCCTCCAAGCGGACTATCTTTTTCCTTTATCGTATATCTCGCCGAGCGCTCTCGGTGCGCGGTTGCTTGAGGAAAAGAACATAAGCAGCAAAAGCGTCAGCAGATAGGGCAAAGTCATCATAAGGTCGGAATAGGCGCTGGAAAGTCCAAGCTCCTGCACAAGCTTATAGCCGCCGCTGCGCGCAAAACCGAACAGCAGGCACGCGCCGAGTGTCGGTCCGATCTTCCAGTTTCCGAAGATGAGAGCAGCGATGGAAAGGAAGCCGTAGCCCGCGTAAATGCCGGGTGAAAAGCTAGCGGAAATGGAATAGGCGAAGCACATACCGCCTAGTCCCGAAAGCGCGCCCGAAATAACAACGGCAATAAAGCGCGTTTTGGAAACATTGCCGCCCGCTGCATCGACCGCATGGGGATTGTCGCCGCAGGCGCGCAGACGCAGACCGAAGCGGCTTTTATAAAGCAGATAGCTTGCATACAGCGCAACAGCGATGATAACAGGCTGATAGTAGTATACATCAGTGAAAAATGCACCCAAAACAGGGATCTCGGAGATGACAGGAACGGTGAATTTACGGCATACGCTCAAAACGAATTTGTTCGTGGGCTTGCCGAAAAGCGCTGTATTTATCTGACTTGTCAGAAACACCGTGAGTGCTGTTGACAAAATGTTTATAACAACGCCGGAGATGACCTGGTTTGCCTTAAAGGGTACACAAAGCAGCGCATGGATCATGGCGAAAAGCGCGCCGCCGAGCATGGCGAACAAAAGCGCCGCAAAGAACATCTTTACCTCCGCTCCCGCAACGCTGCCGCCGGTTATCGCCATTACAACGGCCGCACCGGCGAAAGCGCCAAAGCCTTGAAAGCCTTCAAGCGCAAGGTTTGTAACGCCGCTTCGCTCGCTGTAAATCCCTCCGATGGCTATTATGAACAGAGGCAGGGCAAAGGCAAGACCCTCGATGATTATATAGTTCATACTCTGTCGCCTCCCTCGTCCTTTATGCCCTCCGCTCGTTTTTTTAGGTCACGAAGCTCATCCTTCGTGGCGGAAACCCTGTATCTTATATAAGTTCCGCAGGCAGAAAACAGGAGGATAAGTCCCGTTATGAGCTGCGCGATCTCCTGCGGCACGTTTGCCGTTGAGCTCAAGTAGTTGCTGCCCTTTGAGATAACGGTTATGAGCAGTGAGGAGAACAAAATTCCTATGGGGTTTGAATTTCCCAGCAGGCAGACCGCGATGGAGTCAAAGCCAAGCGACGCCAGAACGCGAGGCTGGATGGAGTTATAGTAGCCCATATAAAAGGTTATGCCCGCAAGTCCCGCGAGAGCGCCGGAAATCGCCATAGACAAAACGATGTTTCTGCCGACGTTGATGCCTGCATATTCTGCCGCGCGGCGGTTAAGACCGACGACCTTCATCTCATAGCCGACGCGGGTCTTGTCCAGCAAAAACTTGACGAAAAACGCCATCGGTATTGCCAGAAGCATACCGAGCGGCAGGTCTAATTTGATTGCGCCAAGCTCAACGTTTGTAAGCGTCAATCTGGCAGCCGAGCTGATGGAGCGCGACTGGCGCGACACAGGGTCGATAAACCTTGTATTTATAAAAAAGCTGACAGTATATGAGAAAATATAGTTTAGCATTATAGAGGAAACGACCTCATTTATGTTAAACCTATGCTTGAGCCAGCCTATAAGAGCGCCCACCGCCGCGCCGCCAACGATGCCTATTATCAGCACCAGAGGAAGCGCAATGCCCATCGGCAAATCGGAGTATCCGACAAGGACGCTTGCCGCAAAGCCCGACACCAGCATCTGACCGGAGACACCGATATTGAAAAGTCCCGCTTTAAGCGCCACGGCAACGGCAAGCGATGCGAAAATCATCGGCGTGAGCATATTGAGCATACTAAACAGGTCTGTTACCATACTCTTTTTTGCCGCGTAGTTTGGCTTTGGCAGAATGCCGCTGCCCTGAAGGAAGCTGGCAAACGCGGTAAGCGGATTTTTGCCCATTATAAGCAAAACAACGGCAGCCGCCAGCAGACTGAGCAAAATTGCAAAAACCGGCACGGTTATCGACTGGTAGCGTTCGTTTCCCAGCACCGCCGCAAAGCCGCGTTTAAAGGGACTGCCCAAAGCATTTTTTTGTTTCTTCATTTGGACTTTACCCCCATCATATATTCGCCGACCTGATTTGCTGTCAGCGTATTTGCCGGGGCGATGGTCTGCATCTCGCCGTTATACATAACGCCAATCGTATCCGCCAGAGCTATAATTTCATCCAGCTCAAGACTTATAAGCAAAACCGCCCTGCCTTTGTCGCGCTCGGCAATAATCTGCTTGTGGATGTTTTCAATTGCGCCGATGTCAAGTCCTCGAGTAGGCTGAACAAATATCATCAGCTTGGAGTTTTGGACGATCTCACGCGCGATGATTGCCTTTTGCTGGTTGCCGCCCGACATGGAGCGCACAACGGTGGAAGTGCCCTGTCCGCTGCGAATGTCAAACTCGGAAATGAGCTTTTCGGCGTGCTTATCGAATTCCTCGCGCCGCAAAATGCCCTTTTGGCAAAAGGGCGCTTTAAAATAGTCTCTAAGGGCAAGGTTTTCGGCAAGGTCAAAGTCCAGCACAAGACCGACCTCCTGCCTGTCCTGCGGTATATAGGAGATGCCCGCAAGCGCACGCTCGCGCACGGTTTTATCCGTTATATCCTCACCGTCAAGAACGATTTTGCCGCTCATTTTCAAAAGCCCCGCAACGGCATCGGCGATCTCCTCCTGTCCGTTGCCGGAAACTCCGGCAATTGCGAAAATCTCACCCGCGTGAATATTGAAGGAAACGTCCTTGACAACATCAAAGCCCTCAGAATTTTTAACGCAGAGCTTATTGACCTCAAGCACCTTGTCACCCGGTTGGGCGGGCTTTTTTTCGGCGGTGAAGCTGACATCCCGTCCCACCATGAGGTTTGCCATTGTCTTTGTGGAGGTATTCTCAACGTCAAGCACCTCCACCAGCCTGCCGCGGCAGAGTATCGCGCAGCGGTCAGCTACCTTTTTGATTTCCTCAAGCTTGTGAGTGATGAGGATTATCGTCTTGCCCGAATTACGCAGCTCGCGGATGATATCAAGCAGAAATTCGATCTCCTGCGGAGTTAAAACGGCGGTAGGCTCGTCGAAAATCAAAATCTCCGCCTCGCGGTAGAGCATTTTCAGTATCTCGACGCGCTGCTGCGTGGAGACGTTGATCTCTTCAATGCGCTTGGTAGGATCTACCTCAAGCCCGTAGCGCTTTGAAAGCTCGGCAATTTTCTTATCCGTCCCCTTTACGTCCACTGCCGGGAGCAAGCCCAGAAAGCGGCGCTTCGGCTCTTGCCCTAGTATGATATTCTCGGTTATGGTATAGTTTTTTACCAGCTTAAAATGTTGATGAACCATGCCTATATTAAGCTTTGTAGCGTGGGACGGCGAGGAGATATGAACCTTCTGCCCACGAATATAAATCTCGCCCTCGTCCGGCTCGTACATTCCGAACAGCATACTCATAAGCGTGGATTTTCCCGCACCATTTTCACCGAGAATGGCGTATATTTCGCCCTTTTTTATTGAGATAGACACGTCGTCGTTGGCTACTATACCCGGAAAGCGTTTTGTTATGTGGCGCATTTCGACAATGTAATCTTCCATGGCAGCTTCACTTTTCCTTTGCAAAAAATTGAGAACACATTACTATATTTTTCTGATTTAGTTTACACAAAAATACCCATTATGTCAAAGCCAATTGCCCCCTACATTACAAAAACTCTCCCAAATAAAAACATCGGCTTGACTCATGCCCAAATTATGCTAGAATTGATGTATATAAAAGTTTGATTTAATGTACAAAAGCAATTCCCCATTATTTACTACGGAGCAGATAGAATGAAAATCAATCTCTACCTACAAGCGGCGAGTCTGTGCTTTTATGCTATTGTGCTCATGCAGTACCTTAGCTCCAGACGCCTGCCCACCCGATCAAACCACATTTTCGGCGCTTTGATTATTGTCGCGGGCATTAACCTCATCTTTGATGTGCTCACGGTATACTCGCTTGCATATTTCGACAGGCTGCCGATATGGCTGGTTCGCTTTGGGCATCAAATCTTTATCGGCTCGATGGATGTGCTCATAGCCTTGTTATGCCTTTATGTAATAACAATAATCCGAGGCGGCAGAGCGCTTTCTCCCGGGAAAACGCTGCTGGTATTTACCCCGCTGATTTTATCCATGTTTGCCGTTTTTTTCGGAAAGCTCTATTATAAGTTTGAAGATGGCGGCTTCTATTCATACGGTCCGATGGCAAGCACCATCTACATAAGCATTGCGCTTTATCTGCTCCTCTCCATCTACTACCTGCTTCGATACAGACGCGCCGTGGCAGCGCATACAAGAGCAATTATTCTCATCGCTATCGTCTGTGAAAGCACTATTGCGCTGATACAGCTTTTCAATCCCACCATGCTCATTTCGGGGCTTGGTATCACAATGATGATAGTATTGCTCTACAGCTCACTTGCAAATCCCGAAAAATACACCGAAGCGGAAACAGGCACTATAAACCGTATTGGCTTAGTCACCGTTTTGCGCGACCACCTTTCCATAGGCAAGCCCTTTTTCGTGCTTACGCTTTGCGTGGATAGCTGGCGCGACCTTGAAAGCGCTTTCGGTCAGGACTTCGCACTGCGCGTTATGGGCAAAATAGCTACAAAGCTGGAATGCCTTACCTCCGATCGCATTTATCACCCGCGCGGCGACTGCCTTTGTCTGATATGCAGCAATGATGAGAGCGGCACACGCAAGCTGGCCGAAAGCATTCTGCACGCGCTGGAGGGCGACCTTGAAATAGGCGGCGTCGGTGTTTCCGTCAGCCCCCGCATTCTGGTCACCGACTGCCCGAAGCATTTCTCGAAGGCAGAGGATTTTCTTCGCTCAGTAGGTCTTTTTGCCGACGGCGTAGTCAAGGCTCCAGAGGCTATAACCATTTACAACGACGAATACGCAAAGGCTGTAAGCCGCCGCATATCTGTCGAAGCCATCCTCAAGCACGCTGTTAAAAACGACGGTCTTACCCTAGTCTATCAGCCGATTTACTCTACCTCGAAGCGCCGCTTTACCAGCGCCGAAGCTCTCGTCCGCATTCGTGATACTCAGACTGTTGGCTTCATCCCACCAGACGAGTTTATTGCGATTGCCGAGCAAAACGGTCTGATTGGCGAGCTTGGGCGCATAGTTATGGAAAAATCCTGTCGCTTTGTCAGCAGCGAGGCTTTCAAAAGCATGGGACTTGATTATCTTGAGGTCAACCTGTCCACGCTTCAATGCCTCAACGCCAACCTGAGCGAGGAATTTATTGAGCTTATGGAGAGCTTCGGCGTTTCCCCGAAAAGTCTGAACTTTGAAATAACCGAAAGCGCCGCTATGGAAAAAAGCGAGATCATGTTAAAAAACCTTGCCCGTCTCGGCGAAGCGGGTTCAAGCTTTTCAATGGACGATTACGGCACGGGCTATTCAAACCTCTCCATGATGGCGGATATGCCATACAGCATCATCAAAATCGACAAGAGCCTTATTTGGCCCTATTTTAACGATAGCAGCCGTTTAAAGGTGCTGCTGCCCTCAACCGTGCATATGATAAACTCGCTTGGCTTTGAGATAGTTGCCGAGGGCGTTGAAACACAAGAGCAGCTTGACGTGCTTACAGAAATGGGCGTTGAGCATATTCAAGGCTATTTCTTCTCCAAGCCTTTGCCGGAGGAGGACTTTGTTAAATTCGTTTCTGATTTCAGCTTCAGCGCATAAGTGCCGAAAGCCCATAAAGCTTCAAAAAAAGGGACGCTCTCTTTTTCTTTTAAAAGAGAGCGTCCCTTTACGTTTTAGACTAATTTCGCGTCAGCGCGGCTGTTTTTACTAAACCGCGTGCTTTTCCAAAATCCCGCGCAGGGCGGACATTGAGCTGGTGTGGCAGCGCTCAATAACCGTATCCGAGCCCTTTAGCTCGCTGAGCGCGCCGCGCACCATTTTATGCGACATCGTGCCAGTAAAGAAAATCATCAAATCGGGACTTCCAAGCTTATTTTTAAGCCCGCCTGCCGGCTTTGTGAAAACCTTTGCTTGACACTTATATTCACTGCACAAATCCTTATACTGGCGCTCCATGCACTCATTTCCGCCTAAGATAACGACACTCATATGTAAGCTCCTTTTTGTTAGTTAGTCGTATCTAACTGTATATAGTTTACCTTAACTAACCGTCTTTGTCAACACCTATTTTTCACTGTGAATGATTCTGCCTCCGCTTGCCGGCGGACTTGTCTTTCAGCGCCGCCGCAAGGTATTGACCATTTCTGCTTTTTGCGTCAAGCAGCGCTCGTCTTTTCAAATATAAGAAAAGCCCGCGGATAAATCCGCAGGCTTTTGGGTATTTGTTTTATCAGCCGCGCAGCCTTCGTGTATCAAGCGCTCGCATGGCGTTGATGATTGCGATTATCAAAACGCCCACGTCGCCAAACACCGCAAACCACATATTAGCATAGCCCGCAGCGCCAAGCAGAAGCACAACGCCCTTGACGCCAAGCGAAAAGGCTATGTTTTCGCGCACTATGCGCATAGTCTTGCGCGCAAGCTTGATTGCAACCGCGATTTTTGACGGCTTATCGTCCATAAGAACTACGTCCGCCGCCTCGATAGCGGCATCGCTGCCCAGAGCGCCCATAGCGATACCAAGATCCGCACGGGTCAAAACGGGCGCGTCATTGATGCCGTCGCCGACAAATACGAGCGTGTGCTTGCCGTCCTCCTGAGAAAGCAGCTTTTCAAGCACCTCCACCTTATCTCCCGGCAAAAGCTCGGTGTAGGTCTCGCTGAGTCCCAGCTCCTTTGATACCGCCTCGCCAACCTGCTTCATATCGCCGGTCAGCATAACCGTTCTTTTCACTCCGCACTCGCCAAGGGCTTTTATTGCGCGCTTTGCGTCTGATTTGATCTCGTCAGAGATAACGATATGACCCAAATACTCGTTTTTGAGTGCAACATGGACTATCGTGCCGATATGCTCACAGGGAAGCCATTTTGCGCCGACCTCCTCCATGAGACGGTAATTGCCGACATAAATAAGCTGCCCGTCTATTTCCGCCTCAAGACCGCGCCCTGCAAGCTCTTTTATGCCGCCGATGCGGGTCTTGTCGATATCCCTGCCGTGCGCCTTGATTATTGACTCGGCGATGGGATGCGTGGAATAGCTCTCAGCGCAGGCGGCTATTGATAAAAGCTCCTCCTCGGACATACTTTCGGGATGAACCGCAGTCACCGTGAAGCTGCCCTCTGTCAGTGTGCCCGTTTTGTCGAACACAACGGTGTCCGCCTTTGAAAGAGCCTCAAGATAGCTTGAGCCTTTGATGAGTATGCCCAGCTTGGACGCGCCGCCTATGCCGCCGAAAAACGACAGCGGCACGGAAACTACCAGCGCGCAGGGGCAGGATACCACGAGGAAGATAAGCGCTCTGTTGATCCATTCATTCCACGGCTGTGCAAAAAACAGTGGTGCAATAAGCGCCAGCAGCACGGCTGCAATGACCACACAGGGCGTATAATACCGCGCGAAGCGGGTGATGAAGCTCTCTGACCTTGTTTTCTTTTCGGCAGAATTTTCAACCATCTCAAGGATTTTTGAAACGGTGCTTTCTGCAAATTCGCTTTTTACCTCCACGGTTACAAGACCGCTGATGTTGACGCAGCCGCTGATGACCGTATCGCCGACGGTTTTATCGGCAGGCAGTGACTCGCCGGTAAGAGACGAGGTGTTTACAGTCGTTGTGCCGTCGCAAACAACACCGTCCAGCGGAATGCGCTCGCCGGGTCTTATTACGATATGCTCGCCGACGCGCACCTGCTCCGGGGAAACCGTTTGCTCCACACCATCGCGCAGGACAACAGCGTGGTCGGGGCGAATATCCATAAGCGCGGCAATGGATCTGCGGCTTTTACCAACCGCGATTTCTTCAAAAAGCTCGCCGATCCGGTAAAACACCATGACCGCTACCGCCTCGGAATAATTCCCGGTGAAGAAAGCGCCAAGCGAGGCGACCGCCATAAGGAAGTTTTCATCAAACACCTGACCGCCGGCAATGTTTCGCAGTGCCGTCCAAAGCACGCTATATGCCACGATAGCATACGAAGCCAGACACAGCCATAAATATGCGGGCTTTTCCTCCCCCATAAGCATCGCCGTCACCAGTAAAACAAGCGAGGCTATTATTCTAAATAGGTTAAGCTTTTGTTCCCTGCTCATAATACGCTCCTTACGCCTATCGTCGTTTTATAACACGATTTTGCAGTCCGGTTCGATTTTTTTGCAGGCTTTAACAGCCTTGGAGAGAACCTCGTCAAAAACCGCGTCCTCCGCTTCTATGGTTAGCTTTTTCATTATGTAGTTGATGCTCGCAGAGCTAACGCCGTCGATTTTCCTGATAGCCGTTTCCATCTTTGACGCGCAGTGCGCACAGCCAAGCTTTTCAAATTCAAATGTTTTTTTCATTTTTTCTTTCCTCCATAATGTGCTCATAGCCGCAGTCGATGATGGAGCGGACGTGCTCATCATCCAGCGAATAGTTGATCGTTTTGCCCTCGCGGCGCGTTTTAACAAGCTTTGCATCCTTGAGTATCTTTAACTGGTGCGATATAGCCGACTGGGTCATGCCCAGAAGCTCGGCAATTGCGCAGACACAAAGCTCCGACTCCGAAAGAGCGTAAAGTATCTTTATGCGCGTTGTATCGCCAAAAAGCTTGAAAAGATCAGCCAAGTCAAACAGCGTTTCATCCTTGGGTATCATTTCATGCACCTTCTTTAGGCTCTGCTCATGGTTATGCCTTGCCTCCGCCATATGTGTGAACCTCCGTTCATATGTGCGCTTGTTCATATGTCTTTATGCTCATATGATAACGCACATGATTGCCCTTGTCAATACAAAGACTGGATTTTGTCAAAATCCGTTGTTATGCCATAAATCAACTGTCTGGGCAAAGCATAGTGTCGTAAAACAGGCGGCTTTCAGCGCTTCTTGACCGCCAAAGGCATAGACTGCCGACCCCGCGCACATATTTCCATGCTATTGCATACCGGCGCTTTTTTGTTACGAGCGCTGTTTCAAAGTCGCTCGCGGCAGCTTCGCCGGAATAAGTATAAAGCAACGGCATGACTCAAATCATACCGTTGCTTTGAAAAGCGATATTGCTTTTTTGCTCTCCCCATAGCTTTGCGAGAGAGTTTCATTTCACGCTCTATTTTAGCTTAAAAACAGAAATCGCGTCGCTTATTGTTTTTTCGTATGCCTCCCAGCCGTATTTATCGACCTCAGCCTTATTCTTCTCACCATGGGTCAAACAGCCCGCACCGCCGATACATCCGCCAAGGCACGCCATACCCTCGATAAAGCTGCCCTCTGCAGCTCCCGCCTTCAGGCGAAGCAGTGCCTTGCGGCACTCCTCTATGCCGTCGCAGGAAACAGCTTGCAGGTCAAAGTCCTCTAAGCCCTGCTCCTTGAGCGCTTGGGCAACGGCGTCAGAAAGTCCGCCGCTGCGGGCAAATATGCGGCCGTAATATGAGGCATTATCCAAAACATCCTCCGGCAGGGTTTTTATGTCCATATCGCGGCTGTCAAACAGCGCCTGAAGCTCCTCAAAGGTTATAACGCAGTCGATATACGGACGAATCTCCGGTTTTTGGAACTCCATCTTTTTCGCGGTGCATGGACCGATAAAAACGATCTTCGCGCCGGGCGTTGTCTCCTTTATATACTTTGCGATGGTCGCCATAGGTGACAGGTTATGCGAGACATATTTTTCAAGGTCGGGAAACTGCTTTTTTATGTAGTCTACAAAAGCGGGACAGCAGGAGCTGGTGAGGGTCTTTTTCTCAACCAGCTCCGCCGCTTCGCTGTATGCTACCATATCAGCGCCAAGCGCCGCTTCAACAACAGTGAAAAAGCCAAGCTCCTTAATCGCGCTTATCACCTGTCCCAGCTTTGCATATTCAAACTGGCTGGAGATCGAAGGCGCAACAACCGCATAGACCTTATAGTTTTTGTTGCCATCACTCTTTTTTATCAGGTCGATAACGCTGAGAATAAAGGACTTATCGGTTATCGCTCCAAAGGGGCACTGATAAACGCAGGCTCCGCAGGAAACACACTTTCCGTTGTCAACGCTCGCGCAGGCATCCTCGTTCATCGAAATTGCCTTTACCTTACAGGAGTTTTCGCAGGGGCGCTTGTGGTTAACTATCGCAGAATAGGGGCAGACCTTCGCGCAGGCGCCGCATTCAACACATTTTGACTTGTCAATATGTGCAGCATGGTTATGGTCAAAGGTGATAGCCCCCTTGCGGCAGGCGTCCTCACAGCGGTGGGCAAGGCAGCCTCGGCAGGAGTTGCTTACCTCATAGCCGCCCATCGGGCATTCGTCGCAGGCAATGTCTATAACCTCGATTACATTCGGGTTTGACTTATCGCCGCCCATTGCAATTTTGACACGCTCGGCAAGAATGGCGCGCTCCTTGTAAACGCAGCAGCGCATAGTAGGTCGCTTTCCGGGGACTATCATTTTCGGAATATCGACCGCCGCGTCAAGCAGCGTGTCGTTCCAAGCCATTCTTGCGACCTCGCGCAGCACCTGATATTTTAAATACTGTACCTTTGTGTCAAACTTTCTCATACTTGTTCCTTCCTTATCGAACACTAGAAATAGCTGACCTTAATTCTCTTTCCCATCTTTTTAAGGCACTCTGAAAGCTCCTCCACAAGACGCATTTTGATGTTGAAGTTTATCGGCAGGTCAGGGTTCTGGTGCGCCGGATTCATTGCCATACCTACATAGAAGTTGATGTCCGTCGCCTCCTCAAACAGCAGCCTCGCTATCATTGACGCGCCGTCGTGCTTATAGCTCCACTGGGTGTAGGACTCGTTATCCTCCAGATAGTTGCGCGCATAGTGCAGCACCTTGTTTATCGTTATGACGCCCTCAGTGACAAGATCCACACCCTCTATCGTTGCGATGGGCGGGATTTCGGGGTCGGGAAATTCCATGACGGCACGGATGGGTTTGTTCAAATATTTCGCCGCGATAGTCGAGGTCGTGCCGCCGCAGACAATATGCTTGCCCTGCTTTGCAAAGAAAAGCGACATCATCTTGTTACAGTCGTCCCGGTTCGACGGCGGACCGATAAGCAGGTTCATAGGCTCGCGCTTGCGTATGCGCACCGTGCAGGCTGTGGTATCGTCGCCGGGCTTGCCGCCGTACAGCTTGCAGCATTCGTCGAGCAGTATGGTGTTGAGCGTTTTTGCGGTAAAGCCGACGTCAAAGAAGGTTTCCATATAGGAAACGATCTCCTTCCTGTCCCAGCCGAAGTTCAAGGACTCGCCCACTCCCGCATGAATGCAGCCATCGCTCATAGCAATGAAAACGTCGTTTTCACGAAGCTCAATATGTGAGCGCAGTATCTTCTTGCCGTCAATGAACATCTCCGTTATCGGCATTTTATACTCCTCGCCGTCACGCAGCATGATGACCGGAGGATTGTCGTATTGGATTATCTCCGCTTCCTCGTTATTGATTATGCTGATGATGGTAAAGGTTGAATAGGCAACGCCGCGCTCAGAGCAAACGGGCAGTGTCTGCGCAATGGTTTCAACACAGTCTTCAATTTTAAGCCCCTCCGCCATCATCGTTGAGATTATCTTCGATGTCAGCATTGAGAGAATGTTAGCTTTAACTCCGCTGCCAAGCCCGTCGGCAAGGACAATGGTGATGGAATTATCCGCACTCTCAACAACCTGCACGTTGTCGCCGCAAAGCTCCTCGCCGTATTTGTTGATGCTGTGATAGCCGATATCAGCACATAAATCATTCATCACCTATCGACTCCTTTAGCTTTGTAAGCGCGATCTTGGTTTCCGCCGCAGTCTCGCCGAGAAGCGACGCGATTTCCTGAACTATGCGCATCTGCTTGGCAATCACCTTGTCTGTTGTTTCGATGGTCTGGCGGCTTATGGACTCTTTCTTGCGGCGTTCATTTTCCTCCTCGGTCACATCGCGCATTATGCAGATAAAGTTTCTGAAATTACGGTCATAGGTTATGGTTTCGTCCACATACTTGCCGTATTCAGCAAGGTAAACGCGCTTATCACGGATGTTTCTGCCTGTGTTTTTAACGTCGATAAAGTCCTGCGGGTCTAAAATGCGCACGACCTGCTCGCCCAAGACATCCGCAGCCGCGCGGATGTTCATTATTCCGAGTGCGGAGCTGTTTATCTGCTGCACCTCATAGTTATCGTTGAGGATGATAAAGCCATTGGGCGTGTTATTGATGATGTTGTTTTTAAAGCTCTCCGCCTTATCCATAAGAAACGGCATACACATGGAGATATCCGCCTTGCCCTGAATTACGGCAACCGCTTTCTCGCGGCAGGAGTTATAGCCGCAGGAGCCGCAGTTAAGCTCGTCCTGCGGCTTTGTTTTGCCCATCTGCCGGAGGATCTCGCTAATCTCCTTTTCGCTCGGCGGAAGCTCCCTTCTGTCAATATGCTCAAGCGTCTTTTTCATTTCCTCTGCCGGCAGAGGCTTAACGTCAAAATCACTGCTGCCCGCATAGGCGTTTACCTGCGCATAATCGCGCACGGGAGAGCGGTGGTATTTTTCCATAACAGGACCTCCGACACAGCTTCCCGCGCAGGCGGACATTTCGATAAAGCAGTTATGTAAACCTCCGTTTTCAATATCCCTGAGAGCGGCAATGCAGTTATCCACGCCGTCGATAGCGAGATAGGCATAGCCGGCCTCGTCGCACGCCATAGTCTTGAGGATGCCGCCCGCCGTTGGGAAAAAGCGCGCGCGAGTCTCGTCATATTCGTCCTTTTCCTTCTCAAGTACAATATTCTCGGCGGCAAGCCATTCTGTCAGCTCCTCAAAGGTTAAAACGGCGTCCGTTATCCCGGCGTAATGGTCCGCCTCGTCCTTCTTTGCAAGGCATGGACCGATAAACACGGTCTTGCAGTCTTTATAGCGGCGCTTTATGTCCATGCAATGCGCCTGCATCGGCGAAAGCACGTCCGCCAGATATTGGAGCTGCGCAGGATAGTATTTTTGAATGAGCAGATTGACCGAGTGGCAGCAGGAGGAAATAAGGATATCGCGCCTGTCCTCTCTGATCATGCGCTCATATTCGTTTTTAACAAGGGTCGCGCCGATCGCGGTTTCCTCGGCATCAAAAAAGCCTAGCTTTTTAAGCGCCCTGCGAAGCGGCTCGATGCCTACGCCGTCATAGTTTGCAACGAAGGACGGCGCAACGCTTGCAACAACAGGAACGCCGCTTTGCAGCATAACCTTTACCGTTTCAAGGCTGCTGACTATCTCCTTGGCATTCTGCGGACAGACGACAAAGCAGTGTCCGCATAAAATGCACTCATTGCCGATTATATTAGCCTGACCACCCGAAAAGCGAATAGACTTAACCGGACAGTTTCGGATACATTTATAACAGTTTTTACAGTTGGATCTTTTGAGCTTCAAAAAATCGGACATGGTAATCCCCGCTTTCCCTTTGCTTTCTGATTGTACGCATAAAAAGTGCGCGACCAATATGTATTTCGCTCAGCTTACGCTTTTGGCAGAATTTCCTCTTTAAAGAAAAGCTCCGTCTGCTCCGGCGTTAGTGAGAAAACGCGCCCATCAAGCATAGCGCAAACGCCCTTTTGACAGTTTTCCATGCAGAAGGTGCCGGAAAGCTCGACCTTTTCCTGCAAATCGTGCTGCGCAATAAGTTCCTGAAGCTTCTCAACCACCTGTCGTGAGCCTTTGAGGTGGCAGGAGCTTCCAATGCAGATCGTTATTTTCATTTTTTCGTATCTCCCGTTTTTGCTTTTTATCTGTCAAACTTGTCTGTAACGTGTATAACAGCTTTGATGCCGTCATTATAGCACAGCGTTAAATAAAAGGCAAACATGTAAACCTGCGCTTCAAGACAAATTTAAGCCATTTTCAGTCAGCGTCGCCGGAGCGCTTTTTCGGTCAATAATTTCCATATAATATTACGCCGTATGAAAGCAAAAACTCATTCCATGCGGCGTGAAAGAATTTGAAAATGATTTTTTCGGCATCCCTGCAAGTCTCTAAAACTTCCGAAAAATGTTAACAGTTTGTAACTGTTTTAATCCTCATATTGACAAAGAATAAGGGCGTCACTATAATATCTTTCAGTGTAAGATAATCGAGGTGCTTTATGTATTCCGATGAAATTGCAAGAGAGTTTTTTGATACAATGCTTAAACGCGAACACGCTCCCACTGATCGCAGAAAACTTACGATTTCCAAAGGAGAGATGGGTATTCTCGTTTATCTCGTCAATCACAAGGACGGCGCGAACGTAGGCGAGCTGACAGACTATCTTCAAGTGACCAGCGGGCGAACCGCAAGCATTCTGAAAACTCTCGAAAAAAAAGGACTGGTGATTCGCAGGACGGACAGCTCCGATAACCGCCGCATCTGCGTGTTCATCACCGATTCCGGCAGGGCTCGTTTTCAAGCCGAATACAACAGCGCCGTCGCGCTCCTTTCCGAGCTTCTTGAACGTCTGGGAGAGGACGACGCCCGCGAATATGTAAGGCTGATGAAAAAAGCTACGCTCTGCTGATGCGCTGTTCCTAAACAGGCAGCCACGCAAACCATATTATAGGAGGTCTGAGTTTGGTAGTTAAAACACTGCTAAAAAGCGTGAGAGAGTATAAAAAAGACTCCTTTCTCGCGCCGCTGTTTATTTCGCTTGAGGTAGTGCTCGAGTGCTTCATCCCCTTCGTCATGGCGTCGCTTATCGATAACATGACGGGTGAGAGTCTCAGCCCTGTGCTGAAATATGGCTCTATTCTTATCGTTCTAGCCTTTTGCTCGCTTTTCTGCGGCTTTATGTCCGGCAAGCACGCCGCAACGGCAAGCTGTGGCTTTGCAAAAAACCTAAGGCAGGACCTGTATTTCCGCATACAGGAGTTTTCCTTTGCTGATGTTGATAAATTCTCCTCCTCGTCGCTGGTAACAAGACTGACCACCGACGTTTTCAACGTCCAAAACGCATACCAGATGCTTCTGCGCATCGCGGTCAGAACTCCGCTGATGGTCATTTTCTCATTTATAATGAGCTACTCCCTCAGCCCCCGTCTCTCCATTATTTTTATCTGCATACTGCCGATTTTGGCGATTGCGCTTTCCATTATCATTTCCGTTTGCATGAAAACCTTCCGCATCATATTCCGCAAGTATGACAGGCTAAACAACTCTGTTCAGGAAAACGTCGCCGGTATCAGAGTTGTCAAAAGCTTTGTTAGAGAAGACTACGAGCAGGAAAAGTTCAGCCGTGCCTCCTCCTCGGTCAAGCGCGACTTTACGCACGTTGAAAAAATACTGGCGCTGAACAATCCCATTATGAGCTTTTGCGTCTTTTCCTCCATACTGCTCATAAGCTATTTGGGCTCTCAACTGATCATCACAACGGGAGCTACAGAGTTTACAACAGGCGAGCTTTCCTCTCTCATCAACTACGGTGTGCAGATACTCGTTTCCATGATGATGCTTTCAATGGTCTTTGTTATGACCTCTATGGCTGCCGAGTCCGCGCGCAGGATTTCAGAGGTTCTCAATTGGGAGCCCACGCTCGTCAGCGGCGATGACGGCGCATCCAAAGTGGAGGACGGCAGCGTAAGCTTCAAAAACGTCTCCTTCCGTTATTCCGAAAAGGCGGAGCGCAATTCGCTTGAGAATATCAACCTTGATATCCGTTCCGGCGAGACCATCGGCATTCTCGGCGGCACAGGCTCGTCAAAAACAACGCTCATCCAGCTTATCCCCCGCCTTTATGACGCAAGCGAGGGTCAGGTTCTGGTCGGCGGGCGCGATGTACGCGAATATGATTTACAGGCGCTGCGCGACCAAGTTGCCGTGGTGCTGCAAAAGAATGTGCTGTTTTCCGGTACAATAAAGGAAAACCTGCGTTGGGGCGACGAAAACGCCTCCGACGAGGAACTGGTGCGCGTATGCCGTCTGGCGCAGGCGGACGAATTCATTCAGCAATTCCCCGATAAATACGACACCTACATCGAGCAGGGCGGCACCAACGTATCCGGCGGACAGAAGCAGCGTCTCAGTCTCGCCCGCGCTCTTCTGAAAAAGCCAAAAATCCTCATTTTGGACGACTCGACCTCCGCGGTGGACACCAAGACCGAAGCTCTTATTCGTCGCGCGCTGCACAGCGAGATACCCGACACCACAAAAATAATCATCGCCCAGCGCGTCTCCTCCGTTGAGGACGCCGACCGCGTCATCATCATGGACGGCGGCAGAATAGCAGAATGCGGCTCTCCCGCCGAGCTTTTGGCAGGCGACACGATATTCAAAGAGATTTACGACGCTCAGACCAGCGGAAAGGAGGCGTGCTGATATGAACGGCAGACGCAAAGCTCCTCCCGCAGGCAGCATCAAGAAGGGTACGTTTTCACGCCTTTTGAATTATATCGGCAAATACTATAAGCCTCAGCTTATAATCGTCTCTATCTGCATCGTCCTTTGCTCGATTTCCAATGTCATCGCAACTATGTTCCTCCAGCGCCTTATTGACGACTGCATCACCCCCGGCATCACGCTGGGTCTTGACAAGGTGTGGCAGCAGCTCATATCTACAATAACGACGATGGCGTGCATCTACATTATCGGTCTTATCGGTTCGTTTATCTGGACTCGCCTGATGGCAACAGTAACGCAGGGTACTTTGATGCATTTTCGCAACGATATGTTCGCGCGCATGGAAACGCTGCCCATAAAGTATTTTGACACCCACGCCCACGGCGACATTATGAGCACCTACACCAACGACACCGACGCTACGCGCCAGCTCATCGGTCAAAGCCTGCCGATACTGCTGCAATCGAGCATCTCGCTCATCTCGATTTTGACGATGATGCTTTATTACAGCGTTTGGCTGACGCTTGTTGTTATCGCCGTCGCAGTATTTATGCTTTTCATCGTAAAGAAAATAGGCGGCAACTCCTCGCGCTTTATGGTTGCTCAGCAGGCAGCTCTTGCGAAGGAGGAGGGCTTTATTGAGGAGATGATCGGCGGTTTAAAGGTCATCAAGGTTTTTAACCACGAGCAGCAGGGAAAAAAGGACTTCACCAAGCTAAACGACGAGCTGTTCTCCGCCGGTGAAAAGGCAAATTACTTTGGCAACGTGCTCATGCCCATTCTCGGCAACCTCGGCAATCTGCTCTATGTAATTATAGCTATTGTCGGCGGGCTTATCATCCTTCTCGGCGGTACAAACGTCGGTTTTTCCGGTATCGGAACTCTCACCGTCGGCATCATCGTTTCCTTCCTCACGATGTCCCGCCAGTTCTCGCAGACCGTATCTCAAAGCTCAATGCACATTTCCATGATAGCTATGGGTCTTGCCGGCGCGGGACGTATCTTCGACCTACTTGACGAGGAGCCGGAACAAGACGACGGCTATGTAACTCTCGTTAACGTGACCAAAGCTCCCGACGGCACGCTTACGGAGGTTTCGCAGCGAACCGACATCTGGGCGTGGAAGCATTACCATAAAAACGACGACACCACGACCTACACCGAGCTTCGCGGCGACATCGTATTTGAAGACGTTGATTTCGGCTACGAGCCGGATAAGCCCGTTTTGCACGACATATCGCTTTATGCCCATCCGGGACAGAAGATCGCCTTTGTCGGCGCAACCGGCGCCGGAAAAACGACTATCACCAATCTGATAAACCGCTTTTACGACATTCCCGACGGCAAAATACGCTACGACGGTATCAATATAACAAAAATAAAGAAGCCTGAGCTTCGGCGCTCGCTCGCCATCGTTTTGCAGGACGTCAACCTCTTTACAGGCACGGTTATGGAAAACATCCGTTACGGAAGGCTTGACGCAACAGACGAGGAGTGCATAAGCGCTGCAAAGCTTGCAAATGCGGACGACTTTATCACCCGACTGCCGGAAGGCTACAACACCGTGCTTACCAATAACGGTGCGAGCCTTTCGCAGGGTCAGCGCCAGCTTATCAGTATTGCCCGTGCCGCAGTTGCAGACCCGCCTGTGCTTATTCTCGATGAGGCAACCAGCTCTATTGACACGCACACCGAGGCTATCGTTCAGCGCGGCATGGACGCTCTTATGGAGGGTCGCACCGTTTTCGTTATTGCGCACAGACTCTCTACCATACAAAACTCGGACGTTATCATGGTGCTCGACCACGGACGCATCATCGAGCGCGGCAGCCACGAGCAGCTTCTCGAACAAAAAGGAACCTATTTCCAGCTTTATTCCGGCGCTTTTGAGCTTGAATAAGAAAGCTCCAAAAACGCGATTAGGCAGCAGAGATAAATAACTCTCTGCTGCCTTTTTATTTCTGCTTGAACCGCTCTATCTGTTAATGGCAACAATTATCTTCCCGAACTTGACTGTCTGCCGCAGTTAATATAATATTAATTTTATACGCTCTGTCTAAACCAAAAATAGATAGGCGGCTGAACGAAGGACGGTCAAAGAGTGAAAGCGGACAACACCCTGTTAGTCTGCGTCATAGATGATATGGCGCTTTTTTCTAAAAAAATACATTGCATGGTATCGCAGTATCTTGCAGCAAGAAATATTTCCTCGGAAATATGCGTGGTATCCAACCCGCAGGAGCTAAAGGCTCTGGATATTTCAGCGCTCGATATTCTTATCGCGGATATAGATCTCGGTCAAGAGCAGGAAAACGGCATCACCTTAGCGAAATATATCAATCACATAAATCCACGCTGCCAGATAATTTTCGTAAGCAGCTATCTTAACTACGCCACCGAGGTCTACTCCGCCAACCACACATGGTTTATCCTCAAAAAGCAGCTTGAGCAAAAGCTGCCTATGGCTCTGGGCAAGGCGCTTGAAAACCTCAGCCCCTCGAGCGGCATACCGCTCGTACTAAAGCGCGGCCGCGAGCAGTTTATGATAGACGCAAACACCATAATCTGCATAGAAAGCCTTCAGCGCAAGGTTTTGATATACTGCACAGACCGTATAGAGGAGGCATATTCAACAATATACGCGCTGGAAAAGCAGCTTCCCTCGAAAAAATTCGTGCGCTGCCATAACAGCTATATTGTCAATCTCAGCATGGTTGAGGTATTCAGCGCCTCAAGTCTTACTTTGTCCAAGGATATAACCGTCCCCATAAGCCGCCAATACAAAGCGGCGACTAAGGCGGCGTTTATGGAGCATTCGGTAATGATGCTTGAAGGTATTACGCAATGAATGATTTAACGTTTTTGACCAGCACTCTCCTAAACTCGATGTTTTTCATCGTAGTTTGCACCGCTCTTAATATGGTTTTAAAGCCGAGGGACGGCAAATGGTACTTCCGCCTGCCGCTCATGTTGTCCTATGTGGTGCAGATCAGCTTTTACGCGCTGTTTTATAAGAGCGGCGCTACAGCTTTCTCCCCCTCCATTATTGATTTTATTTCATGGGCGCTAAGGATGCTCCTTGTATACACCTGCTATGACGGCTCGCGTATGCGAAACCTTGCAATATATTCTGTTTTCAGCTTTTCCTACACCGCGGCAAGGCTTCTTCTCGTCCCCTTTCTCATGCTATGGGGGCACAGCGGCAATATGTTCAGCATTTCCTCCCGCTATGAGCTTAGTTACTTTTGCGGCATGGCAACTGCTTTCATCGTGTTCGTAGTGTTGATAATAATCATTCTGCACCTGCTGATGAAAAAATATCTTAAAGACCTCCGCACTATGCAGATTGCAACCATCATTTTCACATCCGTAAACCTCAGCGGCTTTGTGCTCGTGCCAATAATCGAGGATCTGCGACCAACTATAATGCCGGAAAACGTAATCATCCTCATTACCTCTCTGCTGACTTCTCTCGGCATCGTTA
This sequence comes from Oscillospiraceae bacterium, assembly GCA_018385135.1. GTDB lineage: Bacteria > Bacillota > Clostridia > Oscillospirales > Oscillospiraceae > UBA2658. The sequence continues at coordinate 72,888 of JAHAWY010000013.1, forward strand.
TTCTCACGATTGCAAAGTCAAACTATGATCGCATAGTGCTAAACCGCACACTTGAAAAAAACGCTTGTCTGACAGAGCAGCTCACGCAGCAATATGAACACCTGCTTGAGCTTGAAAAGGCAAACGCCGCGCTTCACAAGCTTCGCCATGATGTTGCAAACCATCTGCTCATTTTGAAGGATATGCTTACCAGTGACACGGGCGACCCCATCGAATATATTCAGCGCCTTACCGACAGATACCACAGCAGCAGCACCTCTGAAATATGCGGAAACTTCATCTTCAACGCGGTTTTATGCCGCGAAAAGAAGGTCTGCGACGAAAACGGAATAGACTTTCAATATCATATCAGTGTTCCCGACAAGCTGGAAATCTGCAATATCGACCTGTCGGGAGTGCTTACAAATATGCTCAGCAACGCCATTAACGCCGCGCGTGCTGTTCCGGAGAATCGCCGCCGCTATGTCTACATAAGCGCAAAGCTGTCAGCAAACGTGCTGGCTATTGCCATTGAAAACTCCCGCCTGACCGACGCTGAGCAGCCGGAGTGCGACAAGCGCGATATGCGCCAGCACGGCTGGGGAATAAACATAATCAAGGAAACAGTTGAAAAATACGACGGTGTGTTCAAGCTGAAAACGATAAACGACAAGGCGTTCTCCAGTGCCACAATGGTAAACACCAAAACACACAAATCATCGTGCTGAGCTTTCGTATTTACAGCTCGAACGCGCAAATCACTCCATATATAAAATCGCCGCTCTAAGAAATAGAGCGGCGATTTTAATCTGTTTACTTCCGGGCTTCGGCAATCATTTTCTTAAGTGTGCTTATGTATCTTTCGCGGCCGGCCTGAAAAGCGGGCTGAGTAAGCTCAAAGTCAACGGCGGTAACACCTGTTGCAAAGTCGCGCATAAGCTCCTTGATGTCCCAACGTTCCTTTAAAAACTCTCTTTGCAGTACTTTGACCTCCTTTGCTATGGAGGGTATCTTCATGGCCTCATACTGCACCCTATGCTCCGCCACGTTCAGAGCGTTTCGCCCATCAGAGAGTGTGTGGTCATCAAACTGTGGCTGGTTTGCCTCCCAGCCACACTCAGGGCAGCTTTCAAAGGTGTCGAAATCTTCAAAGTAGTGCTTTCCGCACACCGGACAGAGAAAATCATCATCTTGCATATCAATTATCCTTCCGAGCCAATATGGCTGTGATATTTTTATTTCATTCTAACAGCGCAAGAGCAACGGGTCAAGATATAATCCCCTTAAACCGGGGATTTTCGTTTTTTTCTGACACAATAACAGTATAACGTGACAAGCCTTCGATTTTACATTGATTTAACATTGACCTGCTTTCGGATTTTACTTTGGCGCAATAACATAAATTTGTAAAAACAAATCAAAAGCATGATTAAAGGAGATATTGAAATGAAAAAGACAAAAACTATACTTTGTTTCGTACTTGCAGCCGCATTCGCCATAGGAGCGCTGAGCGGCTGCGGAGCAAAAACAGATGAGGGCTTCGACTCCGGAAGCGAGATCGGCGTTATTTCACGCGAGGACGGCTCCGGCACACGCGGAGCGTTCATTGAGCTTTTCGGCATTGAAAAGAAAAACGACGCAGGCGAAAAGATAGACTACACCACGCTCTCTGCCGCGGTCACGAACTCCACCTCTGTTATGATGACCACTGTTTCCGGCGACCTTTATTCCATCGGCTACATCTCTCTGGGCTCTCTTAACGACACCGTAAAAGCGCTCGAAATCGACGGCTCAGCCGCCTCGGTCGAAAACATAAAAAGCGGCAGTTACAAGGTCTCCCGTCCCTTTAATATTGCGACCCTCGGCGAAGTAAGCGAGAACACTCAGGACTTTATCGACTTCATCCTCAGCGCTGACGGACAGGGTGTTATTGAGGATGCAGGCTACATCGGTGTCTCCAACGCTGCTGCATACAGCGGCTCTATGGCTGGCGGCAAGGTAGTGATCTCCGGTTCAAGCTCCGTAACCCCTGTTATGGAAAAGCTCAAGGAGGCATACATCGCCAAAAACCCCGGCGTTACCATTGAGATCCAGCAGAGCGACTCCACCACCGGCATGACCAACACGATAGACGGAGTATGCGACATAGGCATGGCATCCCGCGAGCTTAAAGACTCCGAAATCTCAGCAGGACTTTCCTCCGCAGTGATTGCAATGGACGGCATCGCAGTTATCGTCAATAACGATAACCCCATAACCGCCCTTACAAGCGAGCAGGTAATGAGCATCTTTACAGGTGAAGCAACAGTCTGGTCCGAGATCATCGGCTGATCAACGTTTTAGCGGGGAGAGAGCTTGCGGCTTTCTCCCCGCAGGGAGTTTTTTATGAAGAAGCTAAAAGAGCCTGCTATGAGGGCAGTTTTTCTGCTCACAGCCTGCGTATCCATTGCAGCCGTCGTGCTCATATGCCTGTTTCTGTTCGCCGGCGGCGTGCCGGCAATTGCAAAAATAGGCGTTTTTGACTTTCTGCTCGGTACGCAGTGGCGTCCCGCCAACAACATATATGGCATTCTCCCCATGATCATAGGCAGCATATATGTAACGGCAGGGGCTTTGCTCATAGGCGTGCCCATTGGGATTTTGACCGCCGTTTTTCTCGCCCGCTTTTGCCCGAAGGGGCTTCACAAGCTTATGAAGCCGGCAATCGACCTGATGGCAGGCATCCCCTCCGTCGTCTATGGCTTTTTCGGTCTGGTAGTGCTTGTACCCTTTGTGCGCGATAGCTTTGGCGGACGCGGCATGAGCGTTTTAACAGCCTCGCTTCTGCTGGGACTCATGATACTGCCAACCATCATAAGCGTTTCCGAAGCCGCGCTTCGCGCAACGCCGCAAAGCTATTACGAAGGCTCACTGGCGCTGGGCGCAACACATGAACGAAGCGTTTTCGCCGTGGAGCTGCCCGCCGCCCGTTCGGGTGTGTTTGCCGGCGTTGTGCTCGGCATCGGACGCGCACTTGGTGAAACGATGGCGGTGATCATGGTGGCGGGAAATCAAGCGGTCATACCTGACAGCCTTTTAGTCGGCGTTCGCACGTTGACAACCAACATAGTCCTTGAGATGGGCTATTCTACCGACCTGCACCGCGAAGCGCTTATCGGAACGGCAGTCGTGCTGTTTGTTTTCATCCTGATCATTACTACTTCGTTCTCGCTTATTAAAAGGAGGTCGAAAGCATGAAAAAAGCTCTGACCGCCTTTCGCGGGAAGCTGCGCTCCTATAAGGGACAGCCTGTATCGCTCGCTCTTTTCATTTCCGTGTGTTTTGCCGCGCTGATAACGATGACGGCGCTGCTGTTCCTCATTGGATATATTCTGATTAAAGGCATACCGCACCTTGAGCCTTCGCTTTTCGCTTGGGTATACAACAGCGAAAACGTATCTCTTACACCTGCCCTAATCAACACCGTTTTTATGACGGTGCTCTCGCTGCTGACAGCAGTTCCTATCGGCATCGGCGCTGCCGTATATCTTGTGGAATATGCAAAACGCGGCAGCAAGCTTGTTGAGGCAGTTCGCATAACGGCGGAAACGCTCTCCGGCATTCCTTCAATAGTTTACGGGCTTTTCGGCGCGCTGTTTTTCGTAAAGTACCTTGGGCTGGGGCTATCGCTCCTTTCCGGCGCGCTCACGCTTTCGATTATGATTCTGCCTCTTATCATGCGCACCGCGGAGGAGGCACTAATCGCCGTTCCGGACAGCTACCGTGAGGGCAGCTTTGGGCTTGGCGCGGGCAGACTGCGTACTGTTTTCCGCGTTGTTCTCCCCTCCGCCGTTCCGGGCATCCTTTCAGGCGTTATTCTCAGCATAGGGCGCGTTGTGGGTGAGTCGGCGGCGCTTATCTTTACGGCGGGAACTGTTGCGGAGGTTGCAAAAAGTCCCTTGGACTCCGCGCGAACGCTTTCCGTTCATATGTATACGATTTCCGGCGAAGGGCTATATATTGACCAGACCTATGCAACGGCAGTTGTGCTGCTGCTTGTAGTTATTGTGATAAACGCGCTGTCCGGCATTGCGGCAAAGCGCCTTTCCAAGGTTTGAAGCGTCAGCTTCGTTAATACTCGGAGGAACATATATGGATAAATTCACAATAGAAAACCTTGAGCTTTTCTATGGCTCCTTTCAGGCGCTCAGATCCGTGAACCTCAACATCGGCGCAGGCGAGATAACCGCCTTTATCGGACCCTCCGGCTGCGGAAAATCAACGCTTCTTAAAACGCTCAACCGCATGAACGACCTTGTTCCCGGCTGCCGCATAACAGGCAGCGTCAAGCTCGACTGCGAGGATATTTACGGCAGCATGGATGTAAGCTTGCTGCGCCGCCGCGTCGGCATGGTTTTCCAAAAGCCCAACCCCTTCCCTATGAGTGTTTATGACAACATCGCCTACGGTCCGCGAACTCACGGCGTTCGCAGCAAAGCGCAGCTTGACGATATAGTTGAGCGCTCGCTGCGCCGAGCCGCAATTTGGGACGAGGTGAAAGACAGGCTCAAAAAATCCGCGCTCGGACTCTCCGGCGGTCAACAGCAGAGGCTTTGCATCGCCCGAGCGCTGGCGGTAGAGCCGGAGGTGCTGCTGATGGACGAGCCTACCAGCGCCTTGGATCCCATATCCACGGCTAAAATCGAAGACCTTGCCGCAGAGCTGAAAAAGGATTATACTATTATCATCGTAACGCACAATATGCAGCAGGCAGTGCGCATTTCGGACAAAACAGCTTTTTTCCTGCTTGGCGAGGTAGTCGAATTTGGGGAGACGGAGCAGTTGTTCTCCATGCCCCGTGAAAAACGAACCGAAGACTACATAACAGGGAGGTTTGGCTGATGAGAAATTCCTTTGACGAGCAGCTTGCAAGCTTAAACCGAGAGCTTATTTCCATGGGCGGACTTTGCGAAAATGCCATTGCCCGCGCCGCCGAGGCTCTGACGAACGGCAACACGGAGCTTGCGAAAACGCTGCCGGAGCTTTCCGAAGCCATTGACGAAAAAGAGCGTGAGATCGAGGGTCTTTGCATGAAGCTGCTTTTGCAGCAGCAGCCCGTCGCGCGCGACCTGCGTACCATTTCCTCGGCGCTTAAAATGGTCACAGACATGGAGCGCGTGGGTCATCAGGCGGCGGACATTGCCGAGATAATCACCATGGCTAACATTTCCGCCTCCGACGACACCCTGCATATCAGCGATATGGCGCGTTCTACAATAAAAATGGTCACAGAGAGCATTGACGCCTTCGTAAAAAAGGATATCAACATAGCCATCGCCGTAATCAAATACGACGACGTTGTGGACAACTACTTTGACCAGGTAAAAAAGACTCTTATTGAGCTTTTCAGCAAGCCGGAAACAGACGGCGAATACGCGCTTGACCTTTTAATGATTGCAAAATACTTTGAGCGCATCGGCGACCACGCTGTTAATATTGCAGAGTGGGTGCTTTTCTCCATCACCGGCAGCAAGAGCATTTAGGGTCAAGGCGCTTTAGCGCCGGATCCGGAAGGGGGCGGCAATATGATATTTTGCGTTGAGGACGATGCCGGCATCCGCAACATGATGGTATATACTCTTGGCGTTTCCGGCTTTGAGGCGCTTGGCTGCGCGGACGGAACGGAGCTTTCAGAAGCTCTCAGGCAGCAAAAGCCGGAGCTTATCATGCTTGATGTAATGCTCCCCGGCGAGGACGGTATCACCATATTAAAGCGGCTGCGCGCAGCCTCAGCCACGAGAGATATTCCCGTTATCATGGCGACCGCCAAGGGCACGGAGTTTGACAAGGTGACAGGACTTGATTCCGGCGCGGACGACTATCTTGCAAAGCCCTTCGGCATGATGGAGATGGTCTCGCGCGTGCGCGCTGTGCTGCGGCGCTCATCCCCCGTAAGGGAGGCTTCGCTTCGCGTCGGCGCTCTGGAGCTAAACCCCTCCGCGCACACCGTAACAGCGCAAGGAGAGCGCATTTCTCTCGCTTTGAAGGAATACGAGCTATTAAAGCTTTTTATGGAAAATCCGGGCACTGTTTTTACCCGTGACCGCCTGCTCACGGAAATCTGGGGGCAGGATTACGACGGTGAAACGCGCACGGTGGACGTGCATATCCGCACGCTTCGCACCAAGCTCGGAGAATACAGCCCCTATATCCAAACCGTGCGCGGCGTTGGCTACCGCATGGAGGGCAAGCTATGACAAAACGCATTTTCAAATACATATGCCTTGTTGCCTTGGCGGTATTTCTGGCGTGTATGCTGCTCATCATGGGCGTATTATATGAATACTTCACAGGCGAAGCAAAAGCCCAGCTCCGCGCGCAAACCGATTTGGCGGCACAAGGCGTTGCCCGCAACGGCATCGGCTTTTTTGACGGGCTGGACACCACGGACTACCGCATAACCCTCGTAGGTGCGGACGGCAATGTTATTTATGACAGCGCAGCCGACGCGGAGGAGATGAAAAACCACGCCGACCGCGAGGAGATCGCCGCCGCACGCGAAACCGGCAGCGGAGAAAGCTCCCGCTATTCCGAAACACTTACGCGCCGCAGCTTTTACTGCGCGAAGCTTCTGCCCGACGGCAGCGTTCTTCGCCTCTCCTGCACTCAAAGCTCCGTAATCGCACTGATGCTCGGTATGCTTCAGCCAATACTGGTGATAGCACTTATCGCCGCGCTGCTCTCGCTGTTTTTCGCCTCCAAGCTTTCAAAGAGAATTGTGCAGCCGCTAAACGAGCTTAATCTCGACGAGCCGTTGAAAAACGACTGCTATGATGAGCTTACTCCCCTGCTGCGCCGCATTGAAAGTCAGCATCGCCAAATCCTCCTCCAGCTTGAGCTGCTCCGGCAAAAGCAGGATGAATTTGAGGCTGTTACAGGCAGCATGAACGAAGGTCTGCTTCTGCTCAACGACAAGGGCACGGTACTTAGCATAAACGCTGCGGCAGCGCGTATTCTTGATGCCGACCGAGGCTGTGTCGGGCAAGATGCGCTCACCCTCAACCGCAGCGTTGCCATGCAGGAGCTGTTGGAAAAGGTGCTGGGCGGCGAGCAAGCGCAAGCGCAGCTTGAATTATCCTCCGGCATATATGAGCTGGACGCAAGCCCCGTTATGTCCGACGGCAGGCTTCGTGGAGCGGCGCTTCTGCTTTTTGACGTGACAGACAAGGCAGACGCCGAGCAGATGCGCCGTGAGTTTACCGCCAATGTCTCGCATGAGCTGAAAACGCCTTTGCACTCTATCTCCGGCTGTGCGGAGCTTCTTTTAAACGGTATGGTAAAGCCGGAGGACGTAAAGCAGTTTGATTTGCAGATATACTCCGAGGCGCAGCGCATGATACGCCTTGTGGATGATATTCTCCGCCTTTCCCGTCTTGACGAGGGTGCAATTGATATGCAGCGAAGCTGCTGCGACCTATTTGAGCTTTCGCGCTCGACTCTGGATGCCCTTCAGAGCGAAGCGCAGGCGGCGGGAATAAGCCTCTCTCTTGAGGGCGGCAGCGCCGTTATCAACGGCATCCCCCAGCTTTTGGACAGCATTATTTTCAATCTCTGCGACAACGCAATCAAATATAACAAGCCAGGCGGCAGCGTATGTATTCGCGTTGAGGATTTTCCCGACCACGCCGTTTTAACCGTTTCTGACACCGGCATAGGCATTCCCGCAGAGCATCAGACAAGAGTGTTTGAGCGCTTCTACCGCGTTGATAAAAGCCATTCCAAGGAGATTGGCGGCACCGGGCTGGGGCTTTCAATCGTTAAGCACGCGGCGCGGCTTCACAAAGCAAAAATCGAGCTGGAGAGCACGCCCGGACACGGAAGCAGCTTTCGCATCAGCTTCTCTAAATAAACGGCTCATAAAAAACCCCGCTCGGCATATGCCAAGCGGGGTTTTATGCTTTGCTCACGCCGTTGCAGGCACGCTAATACTCATGCTTGAAACAAGCTCCGGGAGCTTTGCGGCAATTACATTTGCAATAAGCTCATGTCCTCTTTCGTTTGGGTGAATACCGTCGTCGCAAAGGTATTCGCTGTAGTTTTTAAGTGCCAGAAATGCAGAGCGAATATCTATCAGGCGAATGTCTCTTTCGGCAGCGATGTTGCAGACCTGCGCGTTGTAGCTTTCGTGGAAGCTGTAGATATGCTCCTCGCTGCCGCCAAGCCAGCGCAGAATGTTTTCGCCATTTAGTCCGCGCGAGAACCAGTTAAAATACTTGTGCGGGTCAATTGGCGGAAGATTTAGCATTATAACAGTTTTATCCATATCTCTCAGTTCGGAAATTACATTCAAGTATTTTTTTACGAACTGATCTATGGGGGTTTTAGGCAGATGCTCCTGCTCGGGATGCTCGGCTATCGCCGCCCAATCATGGTCGCTGTCATTCCCTCCGTATTCAAGAACCATAACGTCGCAGTCCTCAACATCCTTCATGTGGCGGTTGATCAGTGAAATGCCCTTGTCAATAGTGCAGCCCAACATTGAATAGTTGCTTATACTCAGTGCCGACTGTCCCGACGCAATGATGTTTGCAAAGGATTTTTTCGTCATCGTGTATCTGTTGTGCAGAGTGTCGATCACGACGCCCTTAGATATCGAGTCTCCAAACAGGCAAATTTTCTTCATCATTTCACATCACCTTGCGTTTTTGTAATCTGGTTATCAATATTATATCTTGCGTTTTCGGAAATGTCAACACCGATATGCAGGCTTGCAAAAATAAATAAACTGTATTATAATGGCGCTACAGAATGGCAAATTGTTATTAACTGGGGTGTTTAAGCTGTATGGAGTTTGCAGAAAAGATAAACGCACTAAAGGAGGAGCTTCGCTTCCCTGCCTATGAGTCCTTTCCGGACATTGAGCTATATATGGATCAGGTGCTCGACTTTCTCTCCAGAAGCCGCGCCAGTCTGCGCGATGACGACCGCCTTAGCTCGGCTATGGTCAACAACTACATCAAAGCAGAGCTTCTGCCGCGCGCCCGAGGAAAGAAATACTCCCGCGAGCATCTTGTTCATCTGGCAATCATCCTGCGCTTGAAGCAGGTGCTCTCTGTTAAGGACACGGGTCGTCTTATCTCCGCCTTTAAGGAGGACAAGTCCGATGAGGAGATGTTCAACAGCTTCCGCGATATTATTGATAGCTGCACGGAAAGTATAGTTGACAAAATCTCCGGCTCGGACAAGGAGCTGGCGCAAATCGCTATGAATCTGGCAGTAGAAAGCTACCTATGCAAGGTCGGCTGCGAATACATTATCGACCTTATCACGCAGCGTTTATATGACAGCGACGTCTCCTCGGAGAATGAGAAAAGCAAATAAAAACAGCCTCCATGTGTATTATCCGCATGGAGGCTGCCGTTATGTACAGCGGAAGTGCTTTCCGCGATTTTCCGACATGATATAAAAACAGCGCTCAAATGATTTTCCAACAATCATTCGAACGCAGCGGTCATTTTTGCTTCAAGTCACAGTGTTTTAAACGCTTATCTTTCGCTGGGAACTGTACCCTTGCTTCCGAATATCATGTCGTCCACATCGGTTTTTCTTGCAATATAAATCATTATTCTTTTCCTCCTTTCTATTTTTATGTATGTATAATAGCACAGATCAGCGCAAGCGTCAATAGATATTGCACAAAAGAAATGTTAACTCTTTGTGAATTGTGCCGCATTATTATGTTAACCGCTATATCTAGTTGTCCGCAGCGGCTTCGGGAAAGCTTTGCTGTTAAAAGGAACAAAAAAGTGGGGGCGCGTTTTGGGG
>JAHAWY010000021.1 GCA_018385135.1 Oscillospiraceae bacterium
TCAAGAACAGGCTAACCGTCTATGCCAAAGCCCACCCCGGCGAGTGCCGTCAGACCGACGCAGACCCGGACACGGGCTGCATGGAGTTTGAAATCCGCAAGGGGCGTTTCTCTTTCCGTCTGACCGCCCCATACAGCGAGAAACGGCGGGAAGCAGCGCGAAGGTATGCCAGAGAAAATAATGCCGCTGACAGGTTGAAATGAGGTAGATTTGTTCACAGTTTTGTGCTATACTTTAGCCAAGCAACGGAGCGACAAATCGGTGTTTGGAGGAAAGAAGATGTGCTTGGATGAATTAAGAAGTAATATAGCAATTAAGCAGAAAAAAGGATTGCCGTTTATATGTGCCTCTATAATTATATGGTTATTGATACTAATTGTAATATTGTTGGACTTGCCACAAAATACAGAGAATTTGCTTGTGCTTTGTTGCTCATGCCCGTTATTACCGATTTCTTGGGCGATTGGTAAAATATTAAAGGTTGATATCTTTGATAAAAGCAATCCGCTCGGTAATGTAGGATTTCTATTTACCTGTAATCAGTTTTTGTATTTATTGATTGTAATGTGGGTATTTAATGCTGTACCCGATAAAATGGTAATGGTCTATGCAATGGTATTTGGTGCACATTTATTGCCATATTCGTGGTTATATAAGTCGATAAGCTATCGGATATTCGCAATTATCATCCCTGTTTTATCACTTGTTATAGGGTGTATTTTTTCTGCACTTTTTATTGCACTCACGCTTATCTTGGTTGAATGTATATTTGCTGCTGCTTTGTTTGCAGAGTTGGGCAGATTCACTAACAAGTAAACATCAACTTCCAGTTTATCGGGCAGATAACGCCTACTCAATAACAGAATACACCAACTGAGAGCAGCTATTTTCACACAAGAAAACGGCTGCTCTTTTCGTTTGCCTATGATTAGAAAGGAGCGACCAACCATGACAAAGCCAAGAGAGAAAACCCGCGAAGAACTGCAAGCCGAGATTGAGGACGGAAAGAAGAAAATTCGGCAGTTTGAGAACCGAGAAAAGATGTTGCGTCAGAAGCTATCCAAAGAGGAACGCAGAACGCGCAGCCACCGCCTTATTGTCCGGGGCGCAGTCTTTGAAAGCATTGTGCCGGAAGCAAAGAACATGACCGACGAGGAAGCCACAGCACTTCTCCGGCTTGCCTTGACGAGTGAACCAGCGCGGGAATATCTGAAAAAACGAGCCGAGGGAACGACAAGCTGAAAATCCCTTAGGAACTAAGGGCGCACTTATACACCCTTACGGGCATGTGCGCTCTGCCGAGGGCTTGTCTCCGCACAGGGAGATTTCCCCGCGCTCCGATATGGCGGCTTTGCCGCAACAAGGGGCTGCACCCCTTGCGCCGCTTCGCGGCTATCCCTGCACACCCACAAAAACAGTACACCCGCCGTTGGCGTCTGTACTGTTTTTGCGGGTTTTATTATCCTATCCGGGAGGTGATACCCATAGCCATTTACCATTGGAGCATCGGCATTGTGAGCCGAGGAAAAGGCAAATCAGCCGTTGCCGCAGCCGCCTACCGAAGCGGTGAAAAGCTGACAAACGAATGGGACGGAATGACCCATGACTACACCCGCAAAGGCGGCGTTGTCCATACAGAAATCATGCTGCCGCCCCA
>JAHAWY010000023.1 GCA_018385135.1 Oscillospiraceae bacterium
GAAGCTATGAACCGCTTCAAGATGGAAGCAGCCAACGAGGTTGGCGTAAACCTCACCCAGGGCTACAACGGCGACCTGACCAGCAAACAGGCTGGCTCTATCGGCGGACAGATGGTCAAGAAGATGATCGAGGCTTACGAGAACGGTCTTGCTCAGTAAACTTTTTGACCCCCCAGAGGGAGATAATTCTCCCTCTTTTTTTATATCTATGCACAAAAGCCCCATCTTCCGATGGGGCTTTTGTGCTTCAGAGGCTGACTTTGCAAGTCTATTTTATTTTTGTGTCAACTCGTCGATGATGCTGACAAGCTTGCCTATTTCGGGCTTTGTTATCTGCTCATCCGCGCCAAGCTCCTTGCCCTTAATGCGCATCTCAGCGCTGATGAGGGAGGAGAATATAATAAGCGGAATGCCCTTCAAGGCAGGGTCGCTCTTTACAAGCTTGGTAAGACGGTGACCATCCATCTGCGGCATTTCAAGGTCGGTAATGATGCAGTTGACATGTTCTTCTATTCTATCGCCGCCGTCGCGCAGCTCGCAAAGGTAGTTCCACGCGTCCTGACCGTTATCGAGCTTGACGGTATTAACATAGCCGGCTTTATGCAGCGCCTCAACTATCATCTTGGAGAGCAGCAAAGAGTCCTCAGCTATAAGAATGTGCTTGGAGTTTCTCTTTTTGTCGTCGAGCTTATCGATATCCTCAACCTGAATGCTGGTTTCCGGGCAAATCTCAGCGATGATTGCCTCGAAGTCAAGAATGGTGATAAGCTTCTTGTCAATCTCGACGATACCGGTTGCAACGCCCTCCTTGCCGCCGAAGATAACAGGATCGGGCTTGCGCATTTGAGTGCAGGAAATGCGGTCAATGCCCACAACGGTGTGGACATGGAAAGCATATTCATTGTTATTGAATCCGGCAATTATATAGATGTCACGCTCGGGCTTTTCAGATTTACCCAATCCCAGATATGCGCTGAGATTGATGACCGTGAGTACCTTGTCACGGGGCTTGAAGATACCCTCAACATACTCATTGGATTTCTGCATTGGCTTAACCGGTTCGACCATCATGATCTCTCGAACCTTGGCGACATTGATACCAAACAGCTCGTCACCTATGGTAAACTCCATTATCTCCAATTCGTTAATTCCAGACTCGAGAAGTATTTCCGACTGCTTTGGATTATTCATATACAATCGTCCCTTTCTTTTAAATAACTCCGAACTCAAACCAATCAGACTATGTATCAAAGGCTGCCGGGTTTTTCCAAGTTTATCGAAAGAGATTTAAAAAACCCATTCGCCCTTATTCACGGATTTTATTTTCATAACTCCGTCCTCGGAGTTGAGGTACAGGGTGCGTCCGTAATCCTTGCCGGTGTCCTGCGCAACTATCGGTATTCTCAGCCTTGCCAGTTCGTTTTTGACTGCTTGTACATTTCGCTCGCCTATGCCTGCAAGGTTGGTATTGTTTTGCGGAGCGAACATCTGCGCACCGCCCGCTATTTTTGCTCTGATGCGTATTTTAAGAGCTCCCGCCGCTGCCATTTTGTTAAGTAGAACTTCAATAGCGGAGTCTGCAAATTTTTCCTTCTGCGGGTTGGAGTCTTTAAAGTCATTTATTGTCGGCAGCATAATATGCGACAGTCCCGCGATTTTCGATACCGGGTCATATAGGCATATGCCAACGCAGGAGCCAAGCGCATAAGTAACCAAAACGTCGCCATTCATGGCTATGTTCAGGTCTGAGATTCCGACAACTATTTGATTGCTCATGAACCCAGCCCCAAACTGTCCATAATTTTTTGGAGACCCTCGACCTCCGGAATAAGAAGAATATGACTTGCAGCGCCTTCTCTATCGTGGTCAAACTCATCCTCTATGAGAATGATTTTGTCGCTTATGTTTGCATAGTAGATTGCGGGAACGCTAAGCAGAGCGCCCGCCATATCCACGTTCATGTTGGGAACGGAAATATCTATCGTTAGACCTGTCAGCGCCGCCATCGCGTTTACATAGGACGCCGCCATGATGTTTCCGACCTCCTGAATAGTGCTTTGATCCATTTCGTCAAGCTCTGTGTAGCCGTCAAACTCCGACCCGACAAGGGAGTCTAAAACCATGTGCGCAAATTCCTTGTGGAGCAGGAACATTATCATGCCGGTAACGTCGCCGCTGATGCCGAACAAGATGCCCACGAGTAGCTGCTCCGGTCCGCCGAGTGTTTCAACAACAGCGTTATAGTCGAGAACCTTTATAGTCGGAACCGCTATATTTACGGAACGCTCGAGCATAGAGGAAAGTGCGGTGGCAGCGTTGCCCGAACCGATGTTGCCAATCTCTCTGAGCGCGTCAAGCTGCATTTCGTTTAGCTCATTGTAGTTGTTAAGTGCCATGCTTACCTCCAGTTGCCGCTTTGCGTGCGGTAGCGTTTAATCAAATAAAGAATGCTGAGGGATTATGCTCTAAGAGAATTAATCGTTTGCTCAAGCTCGTCGGCTGTTTGCACAACTCTCGCACTAAGCTGATAGGCGCGCTGGGCAGCAATGAGATTGACCATCTCATCCGCCATGGAGACGCCGGACTGCTCAAGATATCCCTGTGCAAGCTCGTATTGCCCCTCTGTGAGGACAATAGCCTCGCCGGTCAGTTCGTTTTCGGAATAGAGATTGCCCGACACGGGCGTAAGTGCCTCCGGGTAGTCAAAGCCGAATACTCCAACGCGCTGTGTAAGCTCGTCGTTGTCGATGCTTGCCCCCTGCCGCACACGGGTGCTGATGCGCTCGCCGTTTGCGTCCAAAACGAAGTATCCGCTCTGGTTTACGAGGTACGCCTGCTCGCCGTCAAGACTTATTCCGAAGCTACCATCCCTAGTATACAACCTTTTTTCGCCATTTTCAACACAAAACCAACCATTTCCGATAATTGCAAGGTCAAGAGTGCTCTGTCCCTCGCGCAGGTTGCTCTGCTCGGCGTCAATGCCGGTGCCGATTATTTTAACGCCGTGTCCCGAGAGCGGGTCGTTTTGCGTATTGACATACATTTCCGTGTACAAAAGGTCGTTAAAAGAGGTTGTCGTGGGCTTATATGCTATGGTGTTGCTGTTTGCGATGTTGTTGCCTACAACATCCAAGCGGCTTTGAAAGGCAATAAGTCCCGACGCGCCCGTGTAGAATGCAGGTTTCATAGAGCATCAGCCTCCTTAGCTTAAAGCGACGCGATTTGCGTTGCCGCCTTGCGGTTTAGGGAGTCTACGATCTGAAGCGCGCTGCTGCAGCTTTGAAACGCCCGCTGCGCGTCAAGCAGATTTGTCATCTCCTGATTCATGTTTATATTGGAAAGCTCAAGGCGCTTTGAAAGCACCTCAACATTTTGCGCCGCGCCAAGCTGTTCCTCCGAGGTGAACATACCGTTTGCATTGCGAATCAGCCCAGCGTAATCCTGCGGGGCGGTGATAAGAAGCCTTCCCAGCTCCTCGCCGTCGGCGCTTATGATCGTGCCGTCGCTCAAAAACTCAACGTCGGAGCGGTTTATTTGCAGCTCACCGTTTTCGCCTAGCACACGTCCGTAGCCCGGCAGGAGGAGGTAGCCCTCCTCGTCAAGATCAAAGCTTCCCGAACGGGTGAGGTAGGTCGTGCCGTCCGCCGCGGCAACATTGAAAAAGCCGTCGCCGTTGAGCGCCACGTCCAGCGCTCGCCCCGTATCCTGAAGCAAACCGCCGCCAAACATCGTTACTGATTCGTCAACGATGGCTGCCACATGACCGATGCCGTCTCCCAGCACTTCGTTGCCTGTTGATTCGCGGCGTGTCATAAGCTCCATCTCAAAGGAGGAGTTTATCACCCGCTCGCCCCTGTAGCCGGGAGTTTGGATATTGACAAGGTTGTTGCCTATGGTATCAATGTTTCTCTGGTTGGCAAGTATGCCAGACGCAATGGTATAGTATCCGGAAAGCATTTTTTCACCTCGTTCTCTGCCTGCCTTATTCCTATCTGCCTTCGTAACTGAACTGTTTCATCGCCTCGGAAAGGCTCTCAATCGCTTTTGTTCTTATCTGCGACACCCTCTGCTGGGAAACGCCCAAAACCTCGCCGATTTCACGCAGGTTCAGGTTTTCGTAGTAATACAGAGAGATAACCTGCTTTTGCTTGGGCGGCAAAGCGTCGATCGCCGAGGCGAGCGCCTGCGCAAGCTCCTCTTTTAATAGGTTTTCCGAAACGTCGGTATCGGAGATGAGTCCGACGTTATCTAAAATACCGTTGAATGTTGTCTCCAGCAGTTCCTCAAAGGATACTGTGTCCAAAACCGAGATCTCGCCCTCAAGACCGGAGAGCTGCTCCTCGCTCATGTCAAGATACTGCGCCAGCTCCGTGCTTGTCGGCTCACGCATTAGCTGCTGCTGAAGCTCCGCGCGCCCTTGAGTAATGCGCTTTCGCCCCTCCCACACACGGTTCGGCAGCCAATTCTGCTTGCGCGCATATTTGAGGATAGCGCCGCGTATGCCAAGGTAGCTGTATGTATCAAAGCTTGCACCGCGATAGGGGTCGTAGCGCTCGATGCAGTCAATCAGAGCCAGCACGCCTTGATTGAAGAAGTCCTCAAAGGGGATGTTGGATAGCAGTATCGAGCGCATACTGTATATCGCAGTGTTTATATAAGGAAGATAGTGCATGACGAGCCGGTTGCGAAGCTCCACATCTCCGCTCGCCTTGAATTCGCGCATGGTCTGCTCCGGGTCATCAAGCTTTATATCTTTTATTGGGTTGTTGACGTTTCCCGGCATCTTATCCTCCTGTCACCGCAGCATTACCCAATTTTTATCACTCCCAATGATTGCACCTGCACGGACGAATCCAAGTCGTTGAAGGAGAGAACATTAATGTTTGGATAGAACTGGTCAAGCAGCTTTTTGTAATAGATCCTGACCACGGGAGAGGTGAGGATGATAGGCTCAGAAACGAGCTTTCTCACCTTGTCAAGCTGAGTCTTGGTAGCTGTTACAATCTTTTGGATCATATCCGGCTCGAGGGTCAGATAAGCTCCGCCCTCCATTCTCTTGATATTCTTGATTATAGCGTCCTCAATGCCCGTGTCAAGCGTGAGCACCTTCATCTGACCCGCGCTTGAGAAGCGGCGAGAAATAGTGCGCTTTAGCGACTGGCGGACATACTCTGTCAGCATATCGCTGTCCTTGACCGTGGGAGCATAGTCCGACAGGGTCTCGAGGATGATCTCCATGTCGATAATGGGAACACCCTCGCGCAGCAGGTTTTTAAGTACATGCTGAAGCTCGCCGATGGAAACGATCGTGGGAACGGTTTCCTCCACGATGCTTGGGTTGTTCTTTTTGAGGTTTTCCAGAATATTCTTGATCTCCTGCCTGCTGAGAAGCTCGTAGGCGTGGCGGTTAATAAGCTCCGACAGGTGAGTGATGATAACCGAGGTTGGGTCTATGAGAGTGTATCCCGCCATCTCCGCGCGAAGCTTCTTGTCGTCGCTTATCCATACCGCGGGCATTCCGAAGGCAGGCTCGATGGTTTCAATGCCGTCAACCGTGTTCTCCGGCGCGAGTCCCTCCGGCGCTAAGCCGAGATAATGGTCAACAAGCACCTCGCCAACTGCGATAGACTCGCCGCGCAGTAGTATTTCATACTGGTTGGGGTTAAGCTTGCTGCTGTCTTTTAGGCGGATAGAGGGTATTACCATGCCCATCTCGTCTGCAAACTGCTTTCTCAGCATAACGATACGGTCAAGGAAGTTGCCTCCGCTCTTTTCATCCACCAAGGGCAGCAGACTGTATCCGACCTCGATGCCGATGGCGTCAACATTGAGCAGACCATAGACATTATCGAGGTTTTTGTAGTAGCTGACCTCGCTGGTGATTTCCTCAATCGGCTGCGGAATCTCCTCGGCGGCCGCCAGCGCAAGCGCTGCTTTGGTCTTACGGTTGAGAGTAAGCCCCAGCGTGAGCAGCATAGCTGACAGTATAAGCACCTGAATCGGGGGGAAGCCGATGAACATAAGCATCGGCAAAACGCAGGCGGCAATGATGAGCACGCGCGGCTGCGAGCTGAACTGAGCGATGACCTCGGCGTTGAGATTGGATTTAGAGGCAGAGCGCGTTACTATCATGCCGGTGGCAATGGAGATAAGCAGCGCGGGTATCTGGCTCATAAGACCATCACCGACGGTCGCCGAGGAATAGGTCGAGACAACGGAGCTAAAATCACCGCCGCCCATAAGACCGACAACAAGACCGCCGATCAGGTTGATGAGAGTAATGACTATTGAGATGATGGCATCGCCCTTCACGAACTTGGAAGCACCGTCCATGCTGCCGAAAAAATCAGCCTCGCGCTGAATTTTTTCGCGGCGGAGCTTCGCCTCCTGCTCGTCGATGATGCCGGAGCTGAGGTCTGCGTCAATCGCCATCTGCTTACCGGGCATAGCGTCCAAAGTAAATCTCGCGGAGACCTCCGCAACACGCTCAGCGCCCTTGGTGATAACGATAAACTGCACCAAAACGATGATTATGAAGATGACCAGACCGACAACGACATCGCCGCGTATGACATATTCGCCAAAGGTTTTAACGACCTCGCCGGCATAGCCGTTGTTGGTAAGGATGGAGCGCGTGGAGGAAACATTGAGTCCCAGCCGCAAAAGCGTTGTTAAAAGAAGAATTGATGGGAAAATCGAGAAGTCCAGAGCTTCCTTTATATACATGGTCAAAAGAAGAATGACCAGAGAAAGAGCAAGGTTGAGAATGAACATAAAGTCCAGCAGCCAGGTAGGCAGCGGAACTATCAGCAGCGCAATGATGATAACTATGAACATTGCAACTGAGTTTTTCAGAAAGTTTAAGTTCATCCTAGCTCAATTCCTTTTTCCTGAGGCTGTAAACGAAAGCCAATACCTCCGCTATCGCCTTATAGAACTTCTCGGGTATTTCGGCGTTTAGCTCCACCGACTCATACAGCGCTCTGGCAAGCGGTCTGTTTTCGGTGATGTAAACTCCGTTTTCCTCCGCCACCGCAATGATGCGCAAAGCAAGACTGTCCATACCCTTTGCGACTACCACAGGTGCGCGGTTTTTCTCCGGGTCGTACTTTATGGCGATGGCAAAATGGGTCGGGTTTCGGATGACCACGTCCGCCTCGGGAACCGCCTGAATCATGCGCGCTCTGGCACGCTGCTGCTGAATGCTGCGCAGACGACCCTTGATTTGCGGATCTCCCTCCGTCTGCTTGTATTCGTCCTTGATCTCCTGCTTGGACATCCGCAGGTTCTTTTCGTATTCATACCACTGGTACATATAGTCTGCCGCGGCAAGAAAGACGAAAATCACGCCCGCTTTAAGAACGATCTCCATGATGATGTCGCCCACCCTGCTCATCGCGCCGAGAAATTCCATATCCATCATACGCGGGATAGTGAAAACCTCGCTTTTTATGACGGAGTAGACGACATATATGAGGATAACGATTTTAAGCAGGGATTTGAGCAGCTCAACAACGCTGCGCATGGAGAACATTTTCTTAAAGCCCTGCAAGGGGTTGATGCGCTCAGCCTTGAATTTGAACGCCTTTGGCGAAACCAAAAGCTTAGTCTGAGCCATTGTTGCAAGCGTTGCAACAATGCAGCAGACAAGAAGCGGCAAAACCGCTGTTTTTGCAAAGACTATTACGCAGTCAATAAGGTAGTCTCTTAGAGAGTCATACGTTATGGTGCTGACGCGAGCGCCAAGCTCCGCATAATGCCCGATGCTGCCCTCAAGCGTTGAGAGGATAAAGGGCATCAGCATTTTAAGGAGATAGAACACCGCCAGAAGCGTAAAAACGGTTACGACCTCTTGACTTAGGAATACGTTACCTTTCTTTCGTTCGTCTTGCTTCCGTTTTGGTGTCGCTTTCTCGGTTTTTTCGCCAGGCACGCTATCCCCCCTTATAAGGCGGCGGGAGAGGCATTATTGCGGCATAATGGCTCTCAGCATGGTTTGCATCTGAACGAAAAGCTCGCTGATGTATGACTGCATAAAGTTGGTTATCGGAACTGCAAATAAAAACAGCAGTCCCAGACCCAGAACGATTTTGAACTGGAAGTGGATGGAAAACACGTTTATTTGTGAAATGAGCTTCATCAAAACACCCATGGCGATCTCCAAAACGAAGGACGCCGCAATGAAAGGGAGAGCCAGGTGCATGATGAGCCCAAAGGAATAGACAAATTGTGTGCAAAGGAAGCTGCCCACATCCGCTCCGAAGCTCATAGCCCCCAGCCCGACAAGGTCAAAGGTGGAGTCGATAAGCTTTATGAACAAGAGGTGGCAGTCACAAACAAAAAAGTAGATAATGAAAAGCAACTGAAAAAAGTTTCCCGACATGGAAAGCTGGATATTTGTGGCGGGGTCGAATGCCTTCGCCATGGAAAGACCGAAGCCCGTGTCAATTACATCGCCCGCGACAAAGAGCATATAGTAGTAGATCTCAAAGAGCATACCGAAGCAAAGCCCCGCGAAAAGCTCCTTTACCATCGCCCAAAACAGCGCAAAGCCCTCAAGCTGCTCTATGGGGTCAAGCGTCAGCCCCGGCGCTATCGTTACGGTGAGCGCAAGGACGAGCGCCAGACGAAACTGCGTTGGGATGTTCTTTCGGCTTAAAAGAGGGTTGAACAATATCATGCCGCCGATGCGGCAGAAAGTCAGCGCGAACATATTTATCGCGTCGAGTGAAAAGTTGAGCGTCATAGGCTTACAGCCCCGATATTAGACTCATTATAGCCTCAAAGAAATCCGACATACTAGTTAGCATCCAAGAGCCGGCAATGACCAAAATCAAAGCAATTGCGACAATTTTGGGCACAAAGGTCAGCGTTTGCTCGTGTATCTGGGTAGCCGCCTGGAATATGGCGATTATCAATCCCAAAACGATACTGACTATGAGCATAGGCGCTGCCAGCTTTAATATCAGCCATACGGCGTCCTTGAATATTGAAAGAACATCTCCCTGCGACATATGAAATACTCCTGTATGTATCCGTTAGGCTAATAGAAGCTTGTAATCAGCATCTCCATAATGAGCGACCAGCCATCCACAACGACGAAAAGCATAAGCTTAAACGGCAGCGAAATCATCGACGGCGGCAGCATGACCATACCCATCGACATAAGCGTGCTTGCAACGATCATATCAATGACCATAAAGGGCAAAAACAGCAAAAAGCCGATAACGAAAGCCCTTTTAAGCTCGCTGGTGATAAAGGCGGGTACAATCACCTCAAGTCCCAGACCCAGCAGTTCGTCGGGATTGATCTCCTCGAGCGCGGCTCCCTCATTCTTGAGCGATAAAAAGAGGTTAAGGTCTGCGGTCTTGGTCTGCTTGAGCATAAACTCCTTGAGCGGAAGCTGCACAAGCTCCAAAGCCTCCTCCTGCTCGATGAGCCCGTCTGACAGTGGCTCTATCGCCGTTTCGTTCATCTCCGTGAATACCGGGTGCATGATGAAGAAAGTCAGAAACAGGGCAAGCCCTATAAGCACCTGATTTGGCGGTGTCTGCTGAAGACCCAAGGCGTTTCGCAAAAACGAGAACACAATGACGATGCGGGTGAAGCTCGTCATCATTATCAGCAGCGAGGGAGCTAAGGCTATAAGCGCAAAGATGAACAGCAGTCGCAGGCTATCCATTGTGCCGCCCTCACCGGCGGTGTCGATGGTGATATCGAGTGTTTCCGCCTGTGCGCTGCCGCAAAGGGCAATGCAGAGCACAAGCAGCATAGAGCACATCGACAGGAGCTTCAGCCACCTATTTACTTTTTGCGGCTTTAGCTCCTTTTCGGAGGCTGCCGCAGCTTTTTGTGGCAGCATTAGTTATCTTCTCCTTCGCCGGGTCTGCCGTTTTTCATAATGAGCGTATTTCTGAAAACAGAGCGAAAGCTGTTTTTGGGCTGCTCTGTCGGCTCGTATGGAAAGCTTTCGGGGTCTAGCTCGCTGATAAGGTTTATTCCGTGAGACGTTGAGCCGACGAGAAATATCTTCTCCCCAGCTTTTACGACCATAAGTGCGCTGTCTTTCCCCACCGGTGTGCTCTCAAGCACAAAAACCCGCTTCGCGCCGCCCGTCGGAACGTTATAGCGCTTGCCGACAAGTCTGGTAACGTAGTAAGCACCGACAAACACCGCAACCATAAGCAGCAGCGTGCCGATTATTGAAATTATCTCTCCGGTGGTGTTTGGCATCAGAGCCGACCTCCTTCGGTTTGGTGATCAGGCTTAAAGAGGCAGGACCTTGTTGACGGTCTGAATGATGCGGTCAGCCTTGAAAGGCTTAACGATAAAGTCAAGCGCGCCAAGCTTTATTGCCTCCATGACCATTGCCTCTTGTCCCATAGCGGAACACATAACGACCTTTGCATCGGCATCAAACGCCTTGATATTGCGCAGTGCCTCAATGCCGTCCATGTTGGGCATGGTGATATCCATAATGACAAGGTCGGGCTTGAGTTCTTTGTAAAGCTCAACAGCCTTCTGTCCGTCCTCACCCTCAACAAAGTCGGAATAGCCTGCCTTTGTAAGGTGGGTCTGAACCATTTTCCTCATAAAACCTGCATCGTCTACGACCATTATTTTATACATTTCTAAGCTTCCTCCTAAAACTACTTTTTGTTTTCCAGTGAATCAAGCAATTCCTTTGTTCCAACTATTTCAGTTATTCTTATACCAAAATTATCTCCAACAACAACCACGTCGCCATAGGCGAGCAGCTGCCCATTGACTACAACCTCGGCAGGCGAGCCGGTCTGCTTATCAAGCTCTATTACCGAGCCTTGACCGAAGTCAAGCACATCTTTGATTTTCTGCTTAGCACGTCCCACAACAACGGAAACATCAAGCTGAACGCCCATCAGCATATTCATATTTGAGCTGTAGGGTATCGATGCGTTCGAGCCTTTGCTTGTAAATTCGGGGAAATCCGCCTGCCTTACGCTGACTGTCGGCGCGGGGTAGCGGATACCCTGCGGCTGGTCTGGATACTGCGGATAGGGCGGGTAAGGCGGCTGCTGCATATACGGCTGCTGCATATACGGCTGCGGGTAAGGCATCTGCGCAGGCGGGTACATACCCGGCTGCATGGCGGCAGGATCCATATACGGCTGCTGGTACTGCGGCGGCATCGGCGGATACTGCGGCGGAGCCGGCGGCGCTGTCGGCGCGGGAGCAGGCTGCGGCATCGGCTGCGCTGTGGGCATCGGCTGCGCTGCCGGCGCGGGAGCAGGCTGCGGAGCCGAAGGCGGTGCCGGTGCGGGAGCAGGCTGCGGGGGCGGTGCGGGGGCGGGGGTCGGCGGCGCTGCCGCTGCCGG
>JAHAWY010000025.1 GCA_018385135.1 Oscillospiraceae bacterium
CCTGTTGCAATGTTTGTGCGCGAGGAAGCCGCTGTAAACGCCGCCGTGACGTTGCTGCCGTCGCCTGTCTTGTCCAGCTTGTTAGAAAGCGCCGTATACACTCCGCCGGACTGCACGGGATTGGTGCTGCCCTGTGTCGGCGTTGCGTCCGTCGTGACAGTTACGCCGCTGACAGCGTTATCAATATAGGCGAAAATGTCCTGCGCCTTGCCCTGCGGGTCATAGGTAGATGCGAGCATGTCACCAGTGCCTGCGCCAGCTGCACCGCGGCAATACCCTGCGTCGTAGCTCGTTCCGTCTGATAGCGTAACAATCATGTGATAGTCGCTTTGACGGATGGCTATGTTTGTAATCGTAGGCGCGTCGTCTCCTGGGTTTCCCTTGTCGCCCTGCTTCAACACAAGGTTGAGGACTTGATTCGGCGCTTCGCCTGTGATAGTTGCACTTGCTTCGATGCCAGACGTTACTGTGCCGATGGTCAGCGTATTCGCGGGTCCAGTTGCGCCTGGGTCGCCTTTCTTTCCGCTCGGAAGCCCAAAAGTCAACTTATAGACGGAACCAACGATAGACCTTTCAACCGTTGCCGGTGATCCCTGTTCCAGCGTGATTGCTTCCACAAGCATGTTGAGGATGGCATCACGTGCCGCCTGTGCTTGCGTCTGTGCAGATTCCGCGCCGGTCTTTGCCGTCTCTGCACTTTCAGCTGCCTCCGTTGCCACTGTTACCTGTGCACCCACAGTATCCTGTGCATACTTGACGAGCCTCGCGCCTTTCAGTTTCTTCGCCTCGCCGCCTTGCTCCAGTACAAACAAGTCCTCGCCACCGATGGATTCCGCTTGTGTGAGGTCGCCTATGGTTCTGTCAGCCATCGCTGTTCTCCTCCTCTTTTATCCGTTTCGCTTCTAAATACGCTTCTCGCAGTTCCTGCCGCACAACAGCCATTTTTTCAACGTCTTCTCCCTTGACGGGAATGTCTGACAGGAACAGGAACGCTTTGTCGAGATGCTTTAAAATATTATCCATATCAACTACCTCTTTTCCATCCGTTGCTGTACACCCACGGTATGCATTTACTCCATCCGTTGCTATAAATCCACGGTATGTATTTATGCCATCCGTTGCTGTATATCCATACATAGCCCGAATTGCTCTGTGTCCACACGGCATACAGCGTGTGACCTTGACCTGGATATGTGGTAGTTCCGTATCCGGTATACGTCCCTCCAGGAGACCAGATTGTTCCAGTCCCAGAGCTGTTGGCAGCCCACCCGGTGAATGTGTATCCATTGCGTGTAGGTATCGTTGACGGTATCGTAAACGTAACATACCCAGTCCCGTCTGCACTGCTTCCGTACAGTGTGCTTGGTGCACCGGTTCCTCTGTTTGCGTTGAAGGACAGCGTTGCATAGTAGGTGGTTGTCGGCGTTCCTTCTACTTCAAGCCTTACCTGGATATTGCTTGCGGAGCTGTCATATCCGATCGTGCATGTATCTGTGTATTGGTAGTAGACGCTTCCGTCTACATTGACAACCCACATGCTCACTGTAACTCCGTCTTCCAGCGACGGTGTTATGGTCACTCCTGTTGTCAGCCCCTTCTTATTGAAGCAAGCCGTATCAGTTCCAGCCGGGGCAACATTACCAAGCAGCGTTCCGCTGCTGTCTAGCACCGCAAGGGAAGTTATACCGGCTCCAGTCGGTGCATATAGCCTAAGTTGATATGCCATATTAACTCACCAACTGAAAATATAACTGACCGGAGCTTCCTGCGCCGCTCGGTGCGCTTGTGCCGAAGCTATAAGTGCTTAGCAAAATATTACATTGTCCAAGCACAAGAGTGTTATTCTGCATCGTCAGATTTCCACCCGATCCAGCTGACAGAAAGATGTTGCCTGCGGATTGCAGTTTGATACCACCGTACGTTGTGTTAATGGCAACACCATACCCTGTACTCGTGTAAACAAGCTCCATGCTTCCGATAGCTGTATTCGAGCTTGCAAGCAGCTCTACAGTGCGTCCTCTCAGCGTTTCCGCTGTAATGCTTGTCTCGTCAATGTAGGTTGCGATGGCATTGTTTACTTCGCTTGCGCTTAGACCTGCGTTATTTAGCACATAGGTCTTTGTCGCATAACTGTTACCATCGGCAAGGTTGCCGACATAAATGCTGCTTGTCTGAATTTGACTTGCTGTCAGCGTTCCGGTAATATTCGCTGCTGCGACTTTGAGATTGGTCGCATCGATTTGCGTTGCCGTGACAGAATTTGCTTGAATCATGCCGCCTTTAATCCGCGTTACGCCATCCGAGCCTTTTACAGTAACTCCATCCAGCGTAAGCTGTAGCGCACTGACACGCCCGTCTACGCCTTGTATTTCAAGGTTGATTTCTTCCGCAGACTTGGTAATCAGCGAGCGCGTGACCGCCATATTCCGCTCAATTTGCCTTTGCGTCTTGGACTTGTACGGATATTCGTCGTCAAGTTCGTCCGCGTCGGGAGCGGAAATATTAACGGCAAGAAGCGAATCAAATATTGAATCCGTGGAAATAATCGGCACATAATGACCGGTTACTGTAACCGCGTCTCCAATCTCTGCGGCGGGGTCAAGCATTGCACTTTGTCCTTCGTAGCCAATATGCGTATATCCCGATACTTTTGCTAAGATAGCTTGCGCCATCTCGTTAGTTCCGTCTGGATTTTGTGCTGTCAGCGTTTTGCCGCTATCGTTTCCGGCAACGCCTACAATATCGCCGTTTTCGTCCAGCAGCTCAACTTTTGTGATAGGCTTTGATTCAATGCCGGGAGAAAAATCTTCGATGCTTCTCCCCAAAAATGTTTTATCCATTTTTCCACCTACACATCATACAAGGATTCTTGTTCCGCCAAACAAAATGGCATCTCCTGTGTTTGTTATGAGATAATTTGTTTGTGCAGGAACGGAGTTTAGACCGACAAGAAGCAATTCACCATTATCGGATATCACCCAGTTACCAGCGTTTGCAATGGCGATTCTTGACAGGGCTTCTCGCATAGTCATATCGCCCTCATCATCAACAGGATATTGCACGGGGAAATTAGAATCAAGCACCGTGCGGGAATCAACACTAACACCCATTCGATACGCAATATCATTTACTGCCGTTTCAACAGGCATAGGAAATGTTTCTTCGGCATAGCTATTGTCCAGCCATGTTTCCTCAGCTTTTAGCATCGCGTCGTAGCCAGTTACAGACAAAACGCCGGTTTTTTTATCAAGTCTCCTCGTAGCAAAGAAGAATACGCCTTTCGGAATCCACTCACTTGCTTGATCACAAACAGATAGACGGACAAACACTTGTACTTTAGCTTGTCGCGGAATGTCGCCTTTTGGGAAAATCTGAAACTCGATTTGCCGAGAACAACAATTCCCGATTCCAAAAGTGGAGTACAGCCCGCCATAAATTCGCAGGCTATTTGCTACGATATCGGCTTGACCGTACTCCACACCAGCTATAATAAGTTTTGTCTCTACTCGGTGATTTTTATCTGCAAGAAGTGTCCGGTATAAATCGGTTACACTGTGCATTAAATCTCCCTCATTTGAATTGTGCCGCCTTTGTATCGGCGTTTTCCGTCAACGCTTACCAGCGCAAACGCAGCGTCAAGGTTGCTTGTAGTTCTCATCGTCTTTACCGTCTCAGTTCCGGTATAAGGGTCTGTAAATGTAACAGACACGGTAGACCCAGAAAGCGCGGAGCAATATTCTGTTGCTTCGATTTCTGTCATCGGAAAGAACGAAAAAGAGACTATATATCTATCTTTGTTTCGCGACGCATGCTCAACTCCGTCCATTGTTGTAATAACCTTGTCATAAGTTATCTCACGCTGCACACTATAGGTTGACACTTTATTGTGCGTGTCGAGAGCACCTATTTTAAGCGTAATGTCCATTTATACCCCCATAGCACGCTGCATCTGCCGATTATATTTGTACGCCGTTTCTCCAATCACCTTGCCATCAAGGACAGACTGAACAACAATGTTAATATCGCCGCCAATATTGCCGATATTTGTCAAGGCGTTTTGAAGCTTTCCGGACATAGTGGCTTTTGCGTCTATTGTAGCCGTTCCAAAATCAAGACCATTTGTAATGTTTCTTTTGATTTTGTTGTATTCGCTGTCCCATCCATCTGAAAGTCCCAAAGCCATATTCTCGCCGATTCCGGCAAACACGCGGGACGGAGAGTGGATGCCCAAAACGCTCTTTACACTGTTGATAATTCCGCTAAAAAAGTTTTTGATATTGTTAGCAAAAGTGCTTGCCATTGACTTTATGCCTTGCCATACCCCCTTAACAATATCTACGCCAATTCCAACAATTTTGGGCAACAACTTTGCAAACGCCCCAACTAAGCTACCAACAATTTCCCCAGCCGATTTCAACACAATCGGAATGTTTTTCACAATTGCATCAAACAGCGTTTTCATTAAACTCAAAGCTGCTTCGCCAATTTTTGGGACATTTTCAATCAATGCAACAACCAAATTTTTGATTATTTCTGGTGCGGATTCAATTAACGACGGAATAGCATCTATAATGGCGTTTGTTAATGTTACGACAATATTTATTGCCGCATCGACAACGTTTGATAAGTTTTGTGGATCAGTCAACGATTTTGCAAAATCCACAATCATATTTTTTGCCATTTGTATCAATGAAACTGCGGATTCTGCCATTTTAGGGAGTGCGCTAAGCATTCCACTCGCAATTGAAGCAACAAGATTCACGCCACTCTGAATTAAGCTGGGCAATGTGCTATTGATAAGCACGGGAATTTTGTCAATCAGCACTGGGACAAGTTCCTCGATCAATTTTCCAACGCCCTGCAATGCGGTATCAATACGCGGAATGATGTTGTTTGCAGCTGTCCCAACGCTTTCCACAAAGTTATCAACAAGCGTCTCAAAAGCTGCGTTATCATCAGCAACTCCAGTCAGTAGGTTTTGCCATGCGCTTTTCATTGACGCTAAAGAGCCTTGAATTGTGGTAGACGCTTCTTTTGCCGTTGTGCCTGTAATGCCCATTTCAGTCTGCACAACATGGATAGCATCAACGATATCAGCGTAGCTTGAAATGTCGTACTCGATGCCAGATAGCTTTTCAGCGTCCTCAAGAAGCCGTTGCATTTCTTCTTTTGTGCCGCCATAGCCAAGCTTCAAGTTATCTAACCATTTTTTACCCTCGGTTTCCCGATATTTAAAAGGGGATTAGACTATATCTTCAACCTTTTATGAGGTTGGTGAGCACTTCCACCATCGTACCAATAGATGATGTACTCGGTGACGAACCGATAGTCGTTACACCTTCCGTTTTCACGGCTTGGCACGGGATTGTCATAGGCTCTTGCCCTTAGATTTTCCCCGTTAGCAGGATTTCTCCCACACCCTTGGTAAGGTTCACTCACACTCAACGGCGAATTACTTACGCCGCCGGACTATAGATAAACTTAATCGTGTAGTTCTGTTTTGCAAATCCTTGATATGCGTTTTGTATCATTTCTATGGAAGTACCCATTTTGTTGGCATTATCCGACATATCAATAACCGCTTGATTTGCATAATCTGCTGATTTTTCGGTATCTCCCTCAAGACTTTGCAAGAGCGAGGCAGAAAAACTCGTTACAGTAGACATATACTCATTTGCCGACATTCCTGCAGTCTTATACGCTTGGTCTGCATATCCCACAAGTTTGTTGCTACTGTCCTTAAACAGTGTTTCAACACCGCCTGCCAACTGCTCATATTCTGCATAACTGTTTACAGCCGCCGTTGATATAGCAGTAAAAGCGGTTGCCGCAGCCGCGCCTACAACCGCAAATCCTTTTGCAACTTTTGAAGATCCGCTTTTAATTGCTGAAAAACCCTTGTTTATTCCGCTTTCATCTACTTTTGTAGTCAATATAATACTACGATCGCTACCTGAAATAGCCATATATAAC
>JAHAWY010000034.1 GCA_018385135.1 Oscillospiraceae bacterium
CGCCGTCGGCGTATTCCGGCTACGAATATGAACTGTCAAATCACCTAAATACAGCATACATTTCCTTTGCGCCCGTCCGCGTCTTGCGGACGGGCGCATTTTGTGTTTTTCAAAACTTTTTTGAAAAACTTTTCTATTCCGTTTGGCAAATCTGCGGTGCGTCCGTGGAAGGCAGCCGAAAGGGGATAAATAACCCGCCCCCGGGACGAAAGGGGGTGAGAACATGGATTACCCTAATCGGTTGGAATGGCAGACAAGATGTGAGTTTAATGCGTACTGCAAACGCACGCTACGCAACGAACTGATTGACGCCTGCCGGGAAAGCAGAAGTCGGCAAAAGCACGAAGTCAACTTTTCAGACCTTGCCCCGCATGAGGAAAAGCAGCTTTATACCGTTGACAGATATTTTGTCAATGAGGACGAGGACGCTTTTTGTGCAGGCGGTTTGAAGATTACGGCGAAGCTGCTTGCCGAAGCAATGCGCTCCCTGCCGGAAGAAAAGCGGCAAGCCGTTTTACTGTACTACTTTTTCAGCATGACCGACACTGAAATCGCGGAGCTTATGAAAGTCCCCCGCAGCACAGTACAGTATAGACGGACAAGCTCTTTTGAACTGCTAAAACGATATTTGGAGGAACGCGCTGATGAATGGAACGAATTGTAATGAAAATGAGCGCGGCTTGTTACCCTACCCGGTCATTCTAGCCGCGACAAAGGGCGACCCCGACGCCATGAAAATTGTGGTGCAGCATTACCAAAGCTACATAGCCCATCTGTCTATGAGAAAGCTCCGCGACGAAAGCGGCAACACCTATTACGGCATAGACGAGGACTTGCGGGAACGGCTGCAAGCAAAGCTCATGCGGGCTGTCCTATCCTTTAAGACAGAGAAATAAACGCAAAGTGTTCCTCCCCTTTCCTCTTTGCATATTTCTGTCTTTTGTACCTTGAAAAAGAAAGCGGCGCAAGATAACGGCGACGCAGCATAGGGCAAATCAGATACGTTCCTTTTGCGCCGAGCCATGCGGCGGGTGCGCCATGACGTTATCCCGGCGGGACTTTCCCGCCCGGGATAACCGAGCGACCAACACCGACGCCGGAAAACAGGTATAGCAGCCTGTCGGCGACGACGCGCAAAATACATAATGATACTCCCTTATAGCCACAGTCCGAGCGTTAAAAGCGTCGCAGGCAATGGGTAGGGCTGCGCGAGAACCGCGCAGGGGTGCAATTCCCGTGAGGTTGAGAAGCTAATCGACCGTCTGACGATAGCCCACTTTACTGATGTTTTTAATTGTTTCAACCATTGAAAGGGGAAATGTTCTTATGAATGAAGAAAAAATGAACGCCCCTTGTGCGATAGGCACTAAAGGAGCAGTTACAACTGGCAGCGAACAAAGAGTACCGATACATCTTAAACTGACATTGACCATAAAAGAAGCTGCCGAATATAGCAATATTGGAATTAACAAGATTGACACCATGCTAAAGCAACCTAATTGTCCATTTGTACTATATGTGGGGACAAGAAAATTAGTCAAACGTCGTGAATTTGAAGAATATATCCGGCGTGAGCTGACAATATGAATATCTAATCGACAATTCTTGTTATTGAGATTGAAAAAACAGAGTCTTTATGCTATAATATATGCTTGCATTGGACTCTCTTTTGAGATACGAAAGGAGTCCGATATATGGGAAAAAATCTAAAAGGTAAAGAGTGCGGCAAAGGCATTTACCAAAGAAAGGACGGTTTATTCTCCGCAAGATACTACGCAAAAGACGGCAAACGCAAAGAGAAATATTTTGAAACATTGCCGGAAGCGAAAAACTGGCTTGCTGACGCAAGATATGAGGAACGGCATAACCTTATCGTCACTTCTCCCGATATGACGGTAGACAAGTGGTTTACTTACTGGATTGAGAATATCGTTTGTGACCTTGCTCCGAATACCATAAGAAATTATAAAGAGCGTTACAAATGGAATATCCAACCCGTAATAGGTGCCATGTGCATAGCTGATGTAAAACCCATGCACTGTAAAGCTGTTCTGAACCGAATGGAAACTACCTACGCAGGCTCGACCATTCGACAGGCTTATATCACAATGGGAACCATGCTGAAATCAGCAGTTATGAATGATATTATCGCAAAGCACCCGATGAATGGTGTCCGCTACACAAAACCCGTTCGTGCGGTAGATGATATTAAATACTTAACCGTTGAGGAACAGGAGAAGTTCTTGGAAGCAGCGGAACGCTCTCATAATTACAGGCAGTACGCCTTGTTACTGGAAACAGGATTGAGAACGGCTGAATTGATTGGTCTGACTTGGGACGCTATTGATTGGAAAAAGCGGACATTGACAGTAAACAAAAGTTTAGAGTATCGACACAGCCAGGGATATTGGCGTGCGGGACCACCTAAGACGCAGAAAAGTTATCGTACCATTCCTCTCACAGATAAGGCATATTCCATTCTCAAAAGCTGCTATGATGAAAAAGACCAACGAAAACAGTCTGAAACATTGTCACAGGTTTTAGAGTATATCGACAGCAGGACAGGCGAAAATAAATGCCTTGTTATGCGAGATTTGGTTTTTGTCAACTGGAGAACAGGAGAACCCGCAAAAAACAGTTCCTATGACACACACTTATACAAATTGTGTGATGAAGCAGGTATTAAACGCTTTTGTATGCACGCCTTGCGACATACTTATGCTACACGCGCCATTGAGCGCGGCGTACAGCCTAAAGTGCTGCAACAGCTTTTAGGACACGCAAGTATTAAAACAACAATGGACAGATATGTTCATGTTACGGACGAATCACTGGTAAACGCCATACGCCAATTTCAACAGGCTACGCCGCCAGTTTCAAAAAAAGGGCGTAAAAAGGGCGTACAAGAAATTTAAGGAAAGGCGAAAAGCCTTATAAATCAAGGCTTTTCGGATAGGTATAAACAATTATGAAATTAGGTATTGTCGGACTGCCCAACGTGGGCAAATCCACTCTGTTTAACGCCATCACCAATGCGGGCGCGGCCTCCGCAAACTTCCCCTTCTGCACCATTGAGCCCAATGTGGGCATGGTGACTGTGCCGGACAAGCGGCTGGATTATCTGGCAGAGCTG
>JAHAWY010000040.1 GCA_018385135.1 Oscillospiraceae bacterium
ATATATTACATAAGGCGGTAAACAAATTCAAGCTATTTCGCGCGCGGCTGCCGTTTGTTCGTGCGCGGGTGCATTGTCTTTTTCGGAATAATGTGATAAAATTTAAAAAGCTGTTGGGTGGCAAAACAGACGGCGGCGGGATATGAGACCGCGTGCCGGTGCATGGAGGAGGAAAGATATGAAAACGCTTGAATTCCTTTCGCTTCTTGAGCAAAACCCCATTATCTCCGCAGTTAAAAACGACGGTGAGCTTCGCCATGCGCTGCAAAGCGACTGCGGCGCGATAATTCTGCTGTTCGGCAACGCGCTGAACGTAGGCGAGCTGGTAAGCGCCGTTAAGGAAGCCGGGAAGGCCTGCGTCGTTCATGTTGACCTGGTTGAGGGGCTTTCGCAATCTACCGTCGCTGTGGATTTTCTGCTCAAAAGCACGCAGGCAGACGGCGTTATCTCCACGCGGCCGCAGCTCGTGCGCCACGCGCGGCAGCAGGGAATGCTCAGTATTCAGCGCTTTTTCATCATAGACTCCAAGGCTCTCGACAGCGCCAAGCGTCAGCTTCCCGCCTGCGACGCCGATATCGTTGAGATTTTGCCCGGCGTTATGCCGAAGATCATAGCCGAACTCGCGCGCTGCTGCAAAAAACCCATCATTGCCAGCGGTCTTATCCGCGACAAGGAGGATGTTTTAAGCGCCATATGCGCGGGAGCTGTGGCAGTTTCCAGCACCAATGGTGACGTTTGGTATCTGTAAAACAGGAAAAGTATGTTAAAATAATATCAATTATTGATTTTACGACAAATTTCTGGTATATTTGCAGTAGCAGGAACTATATAAATAAACACTGCTGTTTGAGTTTATTTGAGTACAGCAACATGAGTCCCGATTTAAGGGGCTGTGTTTGCTGTACTTTTTTTGTGCGCAAAAAAGTAAGGAGATGTTGAAACTATGTTCGATGTACTTATTATAGGCTGCGGTGTCGTTGGAGCGGCGCTCGCCTATGAACTGAGCAAGCACGAGCTTTCAGTCTGCGTTTTAGAAAAGGAGAACGACGTTGCAGTCGGCACAACAAAAGCAAACAGCGCTATTTTGCATTCCGGCTACGACCCCAAACCCGGAACGCTGATGGCAAGACTCAATGTTGAAAGCGTTCCTCTGACCAAAGAGATTTGCAGGAAGCTGGATGTACCGTGCAAGAACATAGGCAGTCTGACTGTCGCCTTCTCCGAGGATGATATGGAAACCGTTAAGCGCCTTTATGAGCGGGGCGTCAAAAACGGTGTTCCGGGTCTTGAGATCATCGGACAAGAAGAGCTTCGGCGAAAAGAACCGCATATCTCGCCCGAAGCGCTCGGCGCTTTATGGGCACCCTCCGCTGCCATCATCAGCCCGTGGGAGCTTTGCCTTGCAATGGCGCAGACGGCGGTGAGAAACGGCACGGAGCTTTATCTCGACAGCGAGGTTACGGAGATCAAAAAGAAGGGCGAGAGCTTTATTGTAAAAACGTCAAGCGGCGTTTACGAGGCACGAAATATAGTTAACTGCGCGGGCGTTTTCAGCGACAAGGTTCATGCAATGATTGCTGAGCCGTGCTTTAAGATACTGCCTCACTCGGGCGAATACTTCCTGCTGGATAAATGTGAAGGCGATAAGGCGAATACCGTTATCTTCCAATGCCCGGGCGAGGACACCAAGGGCATTTTGGTTTCGCCAACCGTTCACGGCAACCTCATCGTAGGTCCGGATAACGCCGCTGTTAAGGCGGGAGACCTATCCGTCGATGCCAAGCGCCTGCAAGGCATCAAAGAAACCGCGCGCAAGTCCGTGCCCGATATCGGCTTCGGCGAGAATATACGCAACTTCGCGGGTATCCGCGCCGTTACCGATATTGACGACTTCATCATCGGTGAAACCGAGGTTCAAGGCTTTTATGACGTGGCGGGTATTAAAAGTCCGGGACTTTCCGCCGCGGCCGCCATTGGGGTTTATGTAAAAAATATGCTTGAGGCGTCGGGTGTTCCCATGCGCCGCAAAAAAAGCTTTGTTGACGAGCGCCATGTCACCCGCTTCAACGAGCTGACTGCCGAGGAAAAGCGCGAGGCGGTTGAGAAAAATCCGCTTTACGGCCGCGTTATCTGCCGCTGCGAAACAGTAACAGAGGGCGAAATCGTCGATTGCATCCATGCGCCAATACCGCCTTGCAGCATCGACGGCGTAAAGCGCCGCGTCGGCGCGGGTATGGGGCGCTGCCAGGGCGGCTTCTGCTCGCCGCGTGTGCTGGAAATTCTTGCCCGCGAGCTTGGCAGAGATCCCATGGAAATCGAAAAGGACAAAAAGGGTACATACATCCTCACCGGAAGAACAAAGGGGGAGCAGGCATGATTTACGACGTAATTGTAATCGGCGGCGGTCCTGCCGGTCTTGCGGCCGCTCTGGAGGCGAAAAACGAGGGAGCGGAAAAGGTGCTTATCCTGGAGCGGGACAGGGAGCTTGGCGGGATTTTAAACCAGTGTATACACAATGGCTTCGGTCTGCATCACTTCAAGGAGGAACTTACAGGACCGGAATATGCGGGGCGTTTCATAGAAATGGTCAAGAACACCGATATAGAGGTCAGTCTTGATACTATGGTGCTTGAGGTTACAAAGGAAAAGCAGGTGCATTGCGTGAGCAAGACCGAGGGCTACCGTATTTTAGAGGCTAAGGCGATAGTTCTGGCTATGGGCTGCCGCGAGCGCACCCGCGGAGCTATCTCTATCCCCGGCACGCGCCCTGCCGGCGTTCTCACGGCGGGAACGGCGCAGCGCTATGTAAACATGGAAGGCTACATGGTGGGCAAGCGCATCGTCATCCTCGGCAGCGGAGACATCGGGCTTATCATGGCTCGCCGAATGACGCTTGAGGGCGCAAAGGTTCTTGCCTGCATCGAGCTGATGCCCTATTCCGGCGGTCTTACGAGAAATATCGTACAGTGCCTGCACGATTATGACATTCCGCTCTACCTCAGCCACACGATAGTTGACATTAAAGGCGATAAGCGCGTTGAGCAGGTGGTTGCCGCAAGAGTAGATGAAAACCGCCGTCCCATCCCCGGAACGGAAATGACCTTCGACTGCGACACGCTGCTGCTTTCTGTCGGTCTTATTCCCGAAAACGAGCTTACAAAGAACGCCGGCATTGAGATAGATAAACGCACCAAGGGCGCGGTCGTGTACGAAAATATGCAGACGGAGACGGAGGGCATCTTTGCCTGCGGCAATGTTGTTCATGTTCACGACCTGGTTGACTTCGTTACTGCCGAAAGCCAGAGAGCGGGACGCGCGGCGGCTCGCTGCGCCCTTGCCGGCGGTGTAGACGGCGGAAAAACGATCACAATGAAAAACGGCAGTGCCGTTACCTATACCGTTCCTCAGAAAATTCGCACGGGAAATGTTGAAAAGCTTTGCGAGCTGTTTTTCCGCGTGAATAAGGTCATGCAGAAGGCGGAAATTGAGGTGCTGGACGGCGAGAATGTTATCGCACATTTCAAGCGCGAGCATTTAGCGCCGGGAGAGATGGAAAAAATCGCTCTGCCGCGCATGCTGCTGGATAAGGCGGCGGGAAGCGAGCTTGTCGTATCGGTAAGGGAGGTGGAGTAAGTATGACAGAGCTTATCTGCATCGGCTGTCCCAAGGGCTGCCATCTTCAGGTTGATGAGGAAAATAATTATGAAGTTAGCGGCGCTTCTTGTGAAAAGGGTGCTGCTTATGGTAAAATTGAATTGACCGACCCGCGCCGCGTGGTCACAAGCACTGTTCGCGTCAAGGGCGCGTCGCCTGCACGATGCAGCGTTAAAACAAACGCCGCCGTTCCTAAGGGCGATATATTCGCCGTTATGAAGGCGCTTGACGCTGTTGAGCTGAGCAGCCCCGTCAAAATAGGAGACATTGTCATAGCAAATGTTTGCGGTACGGGAGCGGATGTTGTGGCAACGCGAAATATTTGATAAGCGGAGGGAAAAGATATGCCTAAATACATTCTTTCACTTGATCAGGGAACGACCTCCTCGCGCGCCATTCTGTTTGACAGCGACCAAAATATAGTTGCAATGGAGCAAAAAGAG
Source organism: Oscillospiraceae bacterium (assembly GCA_018385135.1). GTDB lineage: Bacteria > Bacillota > Clostridia > Oscillospirales > Oscillospiraceae > UBA2658. The sequence continues at coordinate 4,098 of JAHAWY010000040.1, forward strand.
TTTCCGCAAATCTATCCGAGAGAGGGCTGGGTAGAGCACGACCCTATGGAAATATACTCCTCGCAGTATGCCGTGATGATGGGGCTTATCGCCAAAAGCGGAATTGATGTTTCGGACATCGCGGGTATAGGCATCACAAATCAGCGCGAAACCACAATTTTGTGGGATAAGGAAACGGGCAGACCCGTATATAACGCCATTGTCTGGCAGTGCAGACGAACCGCCGATATCTGTGAGGATCTAAAAAGGCGCGGCTTGGAAGACTATGTACGCAAAAACACGGGTCTTGTTATTGACGCATATTTTTCCGGCACAAAAATCAAATGGATTTTAGACCATGTTGAGGGCTTGAGGGAGAGAGCCGAGCGCGGCGAGATCCTTTTCGGCACGGTTGATAGCTGGCTGGTCTGGAAGCTAACAAACGGCAAGGTTCATGTAACCGACCATACAAACGCCTCCCGCACGATGATTTTCAATATAAACACCCTTGAGTGGGACGAGCGTATGCTGAAAGAGCTTGATATTCCCCGCTGTATGCTGCCGGAGGTTCGACCCTCCAGCGAGATTTACGGCTATATTAACATTCAGGGGATCGACGTTCCCATCGCCGGCATCGCGGGCGACCAACAGGCGGCGCTTTTCGGTCAAAAGTGTTTTGCCGAGGGTCAGGCGAAGAATACATACGGCACAGGCTGCTTTTTGCTTATGAACACAGGCTCCAAGCCCTGCGAGAGTAAGAGCGGTCTTTTAACAACGATCGCCGCGAGCACAAGCTGCGACGATGTGCAGTATGCCCTTGAGGGCAGTGTTTTCGTAGGCGGCGCGGTTATTCAATGGCTGCGCGACGAGATGCGATTTTTCGCCGAGAGCTGCGACGCGGAGTATTACGCCCGCAAGGTTGAGGATACGGGCGGAGTTTATATCGTTCCTGCCTTTACGGGACTCGGTGCGCCCTATTGGGATATGTACGCGCGCGGCTGCATTGTAGGTATCACGCGCGGTACTAAGCGCGCCCATATTATTCGCGCCGCGCAAGAGAGCATTGCCTATCAGTCTATGGAACTGGTAGAGTGTATGGAAAAGGACACCGGTCTTACACTTGCCGAGCTAAATGTTGACGGCGGCGCAAGCCGCGACGGCTTCCTTATGCAGTTCCAGTCCGATGTTCTCGGAAAGCCGGTTCAGCGCCCGATGATTAGAGAGACAACAGCGCTCGGCGCTGCCTATCTCGCGGGTCTGGCAACGGGCGTTTGGGAGAACAAGGAGGCGCTTGAAAAGCTCTGGGGCATTGAGGTCGAGTTTACACCCGAAATGGACGAGGAAACGCGCGCAAAGCTTGTCAAGGGCTGGAAAAAGGCGGTTTCCAGAAGTCTTGACTGGGAGGAGCATTAAAACCAAAGGTGTAATTTAGCGCAGCGCGGAGGCTTATGCGCGGCGCACTTATAGATTGTTTGGAGGAAACAGGGTATGAATAAGCAGTGTGCATATTTCCCGAGTACCAACGCAAGCGATACTATCCGCTACTTCAAGTATTCCCCCGATTGTGATATTAAGGGCATTTTTCAGATGGTTCACGGCATGGCGGAAAACGCCGAACGCTATGAGGACTTTGCTGAATATCTCTGCGGTAAGGGATATGTTGTTTATATCCACGAGCACATCGGTCACGGCGGCAGCGTTAAGGACATTGCCCGTTTGGGATGTTTCCTTGACGAGAACCAGTCGCGCATAATGGTAGAGGACGTCAGAAAAATGACCGACATTGCCATGAGGGAAAACCCCGGCAAAAAGCTTGTGCTTTTCGGACACAGCATGGGCAGCTTCGTTGTCCGTGTTTACACTGCCAAGTATGGCGCTGCAATCGACGGTCTTGTTATTTGCGGCAGCGGCGCGGCAAATCCCGCGGCGGGTGCGGGTCTTGCTCTTATCAAGCTTATGAAAGCCTTTAAGGGCGGAGATTATCGCAGCAAGTTTGTTGATAAAATGGCGTTTGGCAAATACAACGACCGCTACGAGCGCCGCACCGACTTCGACTGGCTTTCGCGTGACAACAAAATCGTTGACGACTACATTGCAAGCGATTACTGCGGCTTTATATTTTCACTTAACGGCATGAAGGCGCTTATGGAGCTGAACTCCTTGGCAAACAAGCCCAAGACCTTTGAGCGTACACCCAAAAAGCTGCCGATTTTCGTCGTGTCGGGAGATATGGACCCTGTAGGCGATTACGGCGAGGGCGTTAAAAAGTTTTACGAGCGGTATGTTGCCGCCGGTGTTGAGGACTGCACGCTCAAGCTTTATCACGAGGGACGCCATGAATTATTAAACGAGCTTAATAAAGACGAGGTTTATGCCGATATCAGCGCCTTTGCCGATAAGATTATAAACGCCTGAGGCGCGTAAGCGCGAGAAAGCGTTTAAGGTGCGGGGCAATACAAAGCGAGTCTCTCTTTCCTGCGGGAGGGGAGACTCCTCTTTGTTTTTTCAGGCGCTGCGAAGGCTTAGCCCTTCAGCAGTCCCGGAAGCGTCAGCTCATGGTCGCGGTAGGCGGGCATTTTGATATAGCCGATGAGAGAGGCAGGACCTACGCTGTGCTTGCCGAAGCGGCGGCGCAGGTCTTCAACACAGTCGAAAAGCTTTTCACTGCGCTCAAGCTTTCCGGGGTCGTCAAAAAGGTTGAGCTGTTCGGGCGAACGGCAGGGGATAAGGTTGATGGCGCGCACCGTTACAGCGCGCACGGGCAGATGCCAGTCGTAGTTATCGGAAAAGATACGACGGGCAAGCTTTGCTATGTCCATAGGGTTTTGCGAGGAGTAGTGCAGCGGCGCTTGATACTGCCTGTGTTCAAGAGCGTTGTCTTTAACGGTAATCTGCACGCCGGTCGCCCACAGTCCGTATTCGCGCAGCTTGTGACCTATATCCTGTGAAAGCTCAAGCATCACCAGCCAAACCTCCTCCTCAGTGAGCAGGTCTGCAACGCAGGTGATACCGTGCCCCACGGATTTGACAGGTGCGACGAAGTCCTTATCCATAACGCGCGAGGTGTCCAGCCCGTTGGCGTAGGTGTGAAGCGTAAGCCCGTTTACGCCGAGCTGACGCTGCAGAAATTCCGGCGGGAGCGCCGCAAGCTCTCCGATGGTGTGAACGCCGAAGCGCGCGAGCTTTGCGGCGGTTGCTCTGCCTACATAAAGTAGGTCGGATACGGGCAGACACCAAACCTTATCGCGGAAATTCTCACGCGTTATTTCCGTGATCGCGTCCGGCTTTTTCATGTCTGAGCCAAGCTTTGCAAACACCTTGTTGAAGGATACGCCTATGCTCACCGTAAGCCCCAGCTCGTCTTTGACGGTTTTTCTTATGTCCTCGGCAATCGCTCTGCCGCTTCCGTAAACGTCGGTGCTGCCGCTTACGTCTAAAAAACATTCATCCAAGCCGTACGGCTCGACAAAGTCCGTGTAGCGTAGGTAAATGTCGCGCGCAAGCTTGGAATATTTTATATATTGCTCAAAATGGGGAGGAATAAGAATAAGCCCCGGACAAAGGCGCTGTGCCTCCCAATTAACCATGCCTGTTTTGATGCCCGCGCGTTTGGCAAGCTCTGATTTTGCCAGAACAATGCCGTGGCGGCTTTCGGTTGCTCCGCAGACGGCGACCGCCTTGCCCCTCAGCTCGGGGTGGAGCATCATCTCCACAGAGGCGTAAAAGCAGTTCATGTCGCTGTGGAGTATTACCCTATCGTTCATTTTGAAAAAACCTCCGTGAGGAAAGATCCCGCGCCTAACGGATTTTTCCGTTGACAAACAGCGGGGGAGAGAGTTATAATGTGCTTATAGTTGCGTAAAGTTGCTTCAAGTTGCAACATAATCATAGCGAACTTGCGCCAAATTGTCAAGAGCTTTGGCGCAACTTGATGCAACTTTTTCTGGAGGTCGCCATTATGAAAACATTTGCGGAAAAGCTTGTTGCCCGCCGTGCGGAGCTTGGCTTGAGTCAGGCGCAGCTCGGCGAGCTTGCCGGAATAGGCAAGCGCACGATAACCTCTTACGAAACCGACGGACGCCTGCCCCATGCCACGGGGCTTTATCGTCTTGCAAAGGCGCTGGACGTTTCACCCGAATATCTCAAAAACGAGGAGATAGATGACCCGCATTACGGGCAGGAGCGCGCAGACTACGTTGAGGACGCGCGCCGCCGCTTCGGTGCTGCCGGAGCGCGGGATGTTGAGCGCCTTTTGGCGCAGAACGCCGCCCTTTTTGCAGGCGGCGAGCTTAGCGAGGAGGCGAAGGATGCCTTCTTTCAAGCGGTTATGAAGGCGTATGTCGAGTGCAAGGAAAAGGCGAAGGAGACCTATGGCCGCACTGACGGCGAATAGAAAACAAGAAAGACTCAAGCGAAAGCGTGGTGAAAACGGCATGAACAGCGAATACATTTCGCGCGAGGTGGAGCGTGTGCGCGAAAAATACGGCGAGCTTTCGCCCGAAAGGCTGGCGGCGGAGATGAATGTAATGGTCGCCTATGAGCCTATGGGCGCTTTTGAAGGCTGCTGCAAGGGCTTTTTTGTCTGCTTTTGCAGGGTCAAGCATATAACGGTCAATTCCGATTTATCCGAGGAGCTGCAGCGCGTCATCCTAATGCATGAGCTGGGACACGCCGTTTTGCACGGGGGAGAGGCAGCAAGCGCCGCCTTTCACGACTTTGCCATGTTCGACAGCGTGGATACGCGCGAATATGAGGCAAACATCTTCGCGGCGGACTATCTTCTGCAAGATGATGAGGTTTTGGAGGCGCTGAACGACGAACTGTCCTTTTTCGGCGCGGCGGCAAGGCTTCGTGTGCCGCCGGAGCTGCTGGATTTCAAGTTTCGCCTTATGAAGCGCCGCGGAGTACAGCTTCGTGAGCCGCCGATGCGTTCAAACGGCGATTTTCTCAAGAGATATGACGCATAAGGAGGCGTCTGTATGAATAACACAGGCAATATAAAGGTATATGTGGATGTGCGTGCGTCCTTTGCTCCTGACGGGAGGCTCACTCCCGAGCAAATCAAATGGGAGGACGGCACGATTTACGAGATAGACAAGGTGCTTGACGTGCGGCAGGGCTTCGCCGCGCGTGCGGGCGGTCAGGGCGACCGTTATACGATCATGGTGCGCGGGCGGCAAAGCAGCCTTTTTTTCGAGCGCAGCACTGAGCGGAGCGGGAGAAATCTTGGCAGATGGTTCGTTGAAAGACGAGGCTGAAGCTGCCGTGCGCCTAATAAAAAAGCTCTCTTTCCTTTGCCGGAGGTGGCAAAGGAAAGTCGAGGTATGTAGGATACGGTGTAGCCGATTAAGGCTGCGCCGTATTTCTCTTTTCACGCCACTATTGGCGGATTCTCGCAGATTTCTTCATAGGTTTCAAGGATTGCTTTGCTATCGGGGATTTCAAGCACAAGCTTTTGTTTGCAAAAGATATTAAGAACCGTGAAAAAGTCGAAGAAAAGCAAAATGTATCCGCATAATTTTTGCACGAAAAAGCCTTTGAATTTTTCGTAATAATCTGATATAATACATATAGTGCGTAGCCGAAAGGTGTAAGTCCAGCTTTTTTGGACTTACACCTTTTTTGCGTTTATAGGAGGTAATTGAATTGGAACAAAATCAATCGTATCTTGCCACCGAAAAGGTTGGCAAACTCATGGGCAAATACGCTGTGCCCTGTATCATTTCGCTTTTGGTCGGCGCTTTATACAATATAGTTGACCAGATTTTTATTGCCAATGCCGACTATCTCGGCTCATACGGCAATGCTGCCAATACTGTAGTGTTTCCGCTGACGGTCATCGCACTTGGTATTGCCGTTATGATTGGCGACGGCTGCTGTGCCTTTGTCAGCATTTCTCTTGGCGAAAAGAAAGCTGAGAACGCAACGCGCAGTGTCGGAAACTCTGTGTCACTTTGCATTGTCAGCAGTATAATTATAACTGCCCTTTATTTGATTTTCGCAGAACCTATTCTTACAGCCTTCGGCGGAAGAATAAATGCAGAAACCTTTGAACTGTCAAAAGAGTATTTCTTTTGGATTGCCCTCGGCATACCGTTTTATATGTTCGGTCAAGCAATGAATCCAATTATCCGTGCCGACGGAAGTCCTAAATTTGCAATGATTTCCACCGTAACAGGAGCAATAGTCAACATTATCCTCGATCCTATTTTCATCTTTGGTTTCAAATGGGGAATGACGGGTGCGGCTGTCGCAACTGTTATCGGTCAAATTGCAACTGCCGTTTTTGCGGTTTGGTACTTGTTTCGCGCAAAGATCGTTAGACCCAAAAGAATTGATTTTAAGCTTAAATTAATCATTGTCAGGAAAACTCTCGCCCTCGGTCTTTGCAGCTTCCTTGCACAGATTTCACTTGTCGCCGCAATGATGGCAATCAACAACATGATCCGTAAATATGGTGCGATGGATGCTGTTTTCGGGCAGGAACAATATGCGCAGATTCCTATGGCGGTTGTCGGCACCGTTATGAAGTTCTTTCAGATTGTTATTTCCATCGTCATCGGAATGGCGGCAGGGTGCATTCCTATCGTCGGTTACAATATGGGAGCAAAGCTTTATAAAAGAGTAAAAAAATTGTTTACGAAGCTTTTGATTGCAGAAGCTTGTGTCGGTGCGGCAGCACTTATCATTGTGGAGTTCTTCCCGAATGTTCTGATTCAAATTTTCGGTGCTGCAAATGAAAGCGTATATTATACCGATTTTGCGGTAAAAGCATTCCGAATCTATCTTTGTATGATGATCTTGGCTTGCATAAACAAGGCCACCTTTATTTTCTTACAGGCAATGGGAAAAGCGATTGCGTCCACAATGCTCTCAATGGTTCGTGAAATTGTTTTCGGCGTCGGTTTTTCTCTTTTCCTGCCATTGTTCTTTGGGCTTGACGGCGTGCTGTATTCGATGCCGGTCTCAGATGTTTTAACGGCTGTAATCTCCGCGATTTTAATTACCGGGACTTATAAGCAGTTATCGCAAAACGAAAGTCTACAAAAAACTGAATAGAGAATAAAAAATACCGATGCTGTCGCAAGTGAGTAAAATCGCTTTAGACAGCCCCCCTTTTGTTTGTGCTATGCTATATGTAATACTTCTTATCTCGCATATCCGAGCCTCCTTTAAGTTTCTACCGTAATTGCACTCAAAGGCGGCGTAATAGTCGAATGTACCGCAAAAGAAAGAGGGCAAGAGAATTGAGAGAAGCATAAAACTTCTCTCAATTCTCTTGCCCTTCGCAATGCTCGGCGTTCCTATAAAGCATAACTCTCCTTAGGAACCCTAAGCATTTGAAAGAGAGCTTTTTTATCATCGCGGGCTTTGCTTACTGCGGCTGTATACGAATGATATTGTTGTTTAAATCAATGCTTTTAATGATGCCGGGAACAACGGTCTGCGCACCGAAAAGGTTGGTGAGCTTAACAGTGTTTCCCTCAACCTCAACACTGGTGACGCGCTCGCAGATGAGCTTGTCAATGCCGTTTGCGGTTTCATAGGCGTTTGAAAGGCACATAAAAATCCCTCCTTTTGGGGTACTGCTATTTCATGAGCTCAAGAGCCTGAGCGAGCTTATCGTTTGCGTCGGAATAAAGGTGCATCGCCTCGTGCAAGGCGGTGGCGGCGTCCTTTTTGCCCGCCGCCTCAAGCGCGTGGTAAATCTCGTGAAGCTCCTCGCCGTGGTGGCGGTTGTGGTCAAGCGTATAGGTCAGCAGGGCAAGGGTCTCCTCATCGGTGTGCTTACCGGGCTCGTGTGCGTGGTAATGGTCATGACCGCAGTGGCATTCATGAACGTGGCTGTGATCGTCGTGCATTATTTATTGCCTCCTTCCGCGAAAGACTATACCGCCTTAGGCGGCATTATCGTTCATAATGTAATAATATATTTTAAAGCAAAACGTAGAAATAAGCAAGCCCCCAGGGGGGATAAGCAAACACTTTTTCAAAAGAAGGGGAATAGACCGCGACTAAGGAATATATTGAGGAAAAGGCAAGAGTTTTGCGTGCAAAGCTTTTTCGCCCGTTCATAAGAGACTTGTATTAAGCAACAAAAATATTTCATATTACTGTATGAAAGATATAAAATCTTCTTGCAAACGAGCAAAGTCTGGACAATTTGAACATAAACAGTCATAATACTGATAGTAAGGAGACCTTGCACGAAGGGAGATGAAACGATGAGTCTGGTACCGATCAGCGTTGAATTTTTATATGAGGGACTAATGGTTGATTATCCAATATATTTTAAGGATGGAAAGCAGCTTGTTCTCCTGTGCAAGAACCTTATTCTTACAAAAAACAGGCTTACCGCTATCAAATCGGCGCTGGATGCGGGCAGAAACATTTATGTGGATGAGGAGCGCCGCGCCGCCCTTTTAGAGGATACCAGCTTTTTTAAGGTTGCCCAGGAGCGGCTTGAAGCAAAGCTGGGCATGACGCAGGTCAAAGAGAGAGTCAAGAAAATCATCAGCAGCGCCGAGGAAAGCGGTATCGTTAAACGTGAGGAGATTGACGAAATGGTCGGCAGCCTTACGGAGAAAATCGACGAAAGCGATGCTGCCACCATTATCCAATGCATCAGCGGTATGAGAGAGGTTGACGAATACCTTTTCAGCCATAGTGTCAATGTTGCCATGCTCAACGGTCTGATCGGACGCTGGCTGCATATGAGTGAGGACGACTGCCGGGAGCTGGTTAAAGCCGGCGCTGTTCACGACATAGGCAAGGTGCGCATTTCACCCAAGATCATAAACAAGCCGGGCAAGCTCACTCCGCTGGAATATGAGGCGGTTAAAATGCACACACTTTTCGGACGCGAGATACTTGAGGAATCGGGTGAGACAAGCCGCGAAATTCTTGATGCGGCGGAGCTTCACCACGAGAAGGTAAACGGTACCGGCTATCCGCACGGGTATATGGGCGGGCAGATTTCAAGATTTGCATCGATAACCGCTGTTTCGGATATTTATGACGCTATGGTCGCGCGCCGCTGCTACAAGTCGGAAAGCTCGCCCTTTGAAATCCTCGACCAGATATCCAAAAATGCCTTTTCCGGGCTTGACATGGGAATTATAAAAGCCTTTTTGCAGAATATGCCGGGAGAGCTTACGGGTACTAACGTTTTGCTTTCAAACGGCGCGTCGGCAAGGGTTAAGTATGTAAATCCCAACCAATACAGATTCCCCGTCGTTGAGCTGGACGGTGAAACGGTTCAGACAAACGAAAACCTGAAATGTGTAAGGATCTACACCGCTTGATACATGAAGGGCTGCCCAAGTCGGGCAGCCCTTGATTTTATGCTGAAAGGTTCTTATGCGGGAAGCTCTCCCTCGCCGTCGGGAGAGGGCATATCGCGCAGGGCGAGATAATAGTTGACGTAGGTGAAGTTGGTATATGGAATAACGAAGATGGAGACAAAAGGAATAACGGTGAGTAAATTCCAGCCGAGGAAGCTAAGATCCAAAACGAAAAGCTCGCCCTTGCGTCCGTTCATCATTTTCTTGCTCTCGCGGATGCATTCAAGTGCGCTGTATTCGGGGTGGTCAAGCATTATATACAATGCCTGACGGTAGCGGTAGGCGGCGATAATGCCGGGGATGATAAAAAGCAGCGCCCAGAGATAGATAAATACTGCCATCAAAAGGTTCAGCAAAAAGACCTTCCCGAAGATCGCAAAAGCGTCAAAAAGGTTGCCGTATGAGCCTTTGCGTCCGCTGCATACGTTATAGCAGTAAATTGAAAAGCCTGTGGAGATCATAAGCATCATAAGGCTGATTGCTATAATGAGGAGGGAAGCGGTGATGGTCGGCGTTGGAATAGTGGGGACATAGTTGAAGTTGCCGTTTTGGTATTGCCGCATCATCTCGCTCATAATGGCTGTTTGCCCGCTGACAGAGCCGGTCAGAAAATTCAAAACTTCAATGATGATATAGTAGACCAGCACTACCAAAAATGGGCTGGGCTTTGATGAGGAGAGAAGAAGCTTTGAATTGTGTTTTATTGCAAGGCGGTTGATAGACATATAAATCGCTCCTTCGGGGCATAAGCGCTCCGTTTTTCTAATTCCAGTGTAACACATTTTGCAGGAAAAGAAAACCGCTAATATAACAATTGATATATGCGTCGCTATATGTTAGAATGTGTTCAATTCATAGCGCCCGGATATGATTAAGCAGGGCGCAAGCTCCACACGAAAGGAAAACTGCTATGAACGAGCTTAAAAATAAAATCCTTGCGCTGAAAAAAGAGCGGAACGCCTTTATAATGGCGCACTATTACCAGAGCCTTGAGGTGCAGGAAATTGCAGATGCTGTCGGCGACTCCTTTGCCCTTGCCAAGCAGGCTCAAAACGCCTCGCAGGAGATAATAATCGTCTGCGGTGTGCGTTTTATGGCGGAGAGCGCCAAGATACTAAATCCGGAAAAGACCGTCTATCAGTCAAATCAAGGCGCGGGCTGTCCCATGGCGGATATGATTACGCCGGAGGAGGTTTTGGAGCTTCGCGGAAAATATCCGGAAGCCGCCGTTGTGTGCTATGTCAACTCCTCCGCCGCCGTCAAAGCGGTCTGCGATATCTGCTGCACCTCCTCCTCGGCGGAGAAGGTGGTGCGGTCACTGCCCAACAAGCAGATAGTTTTTGTCCCTGACCGCAACCTCGGCTCATACATTGCAAAAATGGTACCTGAGAAAGAGGTCATTCTCTTTGACGGCTGCTGTCCCATCCACGATGCGGTCTCCGAGGAGGACGCGCTTAAGATCATCGCCGAAAATCCGGGTGTAAAGCTGCTTGTGCACCCCGAATGCCGTGTTGAGGTGCTTGCGCATGCCGATTACATAGGCTCGACTGCGGGGATTTTGGACTATGCCAGAAAATCCGACGATAAGGCATTTATTATCGGCACGGAGAGCGGTATCTGCGAAATCCTCAGCCATGAGCTGCCTGAAAAGGCGTTTCTTCCTCTCAAGAGCGGCTTTATATGCGCGGATATGAAGAAAACCACGCTTCAGGACGTTCTTGACTGTCTCGAAGGCAAAAGCGCTCCCGTGGAGTTGCCGGAAAGGGAGCGGAACGCTGCCCGCGCAAGCCTTGAGCGTATGGTGAGCGTTGGCTGATGATAAGTTTACATAAAAACACCACCTATATCTGATTATGAGATATAGATGGTGTTTTTTGCATATAGTAGTTTACATAAATTATGGTTTGGAGGCTTTCTCGATAAGCTTGTCGATGAAGTCTAAAAGGTCCTTCTCGCTGCACTCAGCCAGCAGCAGCCCGGCGTTGTCATTACCGCGTAAATAGACCTGACCGCTGTGAATAAGTAAAACGAGCGGGGAAAGGTCGTCCTCGTCCAGCGGCGAGCCGTCAAGCGAGTATGCAGCCAAAGTGTAGCTGGGCTTGCCGCTCGGCTCGCTTTCGGGTATGGCGGAGTTTTCAAGGAGCTTTGCCAGATCCTTCAGACTTTCAATGTCAGTAAATACCGCCAGCGGCTCTGGCAGCGCTTTGTTTGAAGCCGACAGCGCCGCGTGGTCGGGAGCATCGCCCTCGTATATGCGCACCTCAACAGGCATACGCTCGCCGTCCTTAACGAAATAAATTGCGTTGTCGGTCACGGAAATGCCGTTGCAGAATAAGTCTGAATCGACAGTGCGTGAGCTGCTGTTTAAAGCGGTGGCGATAAAGCGCAGAAAGTCGTTTTCGCCGGTGTCCTCAATAGGAAGCCCGTTGTTTTCAAACGAAACGCAGCCTCCGTGACCAAACTGCGTAACAATGCCGCCGATTTCTTCCTTCTGAGCCTCGGGGGCGGAATCAGCTTCAAACAGACCCTCGTCGCCAAAGTTGGGAAAATCAAAGTTCAGACTTGGGCTTGCGTCGAGGAAGCTTTCCTCGGTATCCGCACCCGCGCTGTCCTCTAAAAAGCTCTCCGCGCTCAGTGACGCTTTCGATGGCACAAAATCGGATTTGATGCCGCTGAGTAAGCCCATATGACCGGCACCGATGAGTATGAGCGCAAGGCAGGCTGCAATAGCGGTGAAGCGACCGAAAGCGAAGCGGCGCTTTTTGCCGCCGTTTTCAATTAGGTTGACTTTGAACATAACGCCCTTGGCGAGCATTTCCGGCGGCTCTGCCAGTTCGCTGCCCAAAGAGTCTGAGATAGAGGAAAAAGCGTTATATACTTTTTTGCAGGTCTCGCAGCGCTCGATATGGGCGCGAAGCTCGGACGCCTGCCGCTCGTCCAGCTCGCCGTCTATAAGCAGACTTATGGCTTCTATGTTTTCCTTGCAGTTATCCATGCTTCACACCTCCTTTTGTATGTTTTGACGCAATGGCTTCGGGAATGTTCCCCTCAGCCGACAGGATTGAGCATAGTTTCTTTCGCGCTCTAAAAATGCGGGATTTTACCGTTCCGGCTTCGAGTGAAAGGGCTTCGCCTATCTCCTCGTAGCTAAGCCCCTCTATTTCGCGCAGCAGCAAAATTGCGCGATAGTTGGGGGGGAGCTGCAAAAGACCACGGTTAACGGCGCGCCTAAGCTCGTTTTTTTCGACCATCGCCTCCGGAGAGAAGCGCTCGTCTGAAATTTCAAGCTCCTTTTCGTCCTCATCCTCAAGATAGGTCAGCGAGCCGTGCGCCCGCCGTCCCTCGGAGCGAAGAAAGTCCAGACATACGTTTACGGTAAGGCGATAGAGCCAAACCGAAAAGCGGCTGTCGCCGCGAAAGCTGCCGATCGAGTTATATGCCTTTATAAAAGCCTCCTGTGACATATCGAAGGCGTCATCCTCATTTCCTACGGTTCGCAGGGCGAGGTTATAGACTTTTGTTTGGTTTTCAAGCACCAGTGTTTCAAAGGAGGAGGTATCACCGGCTTGCACCTTGCGGACAAGCTCCAATTCTTCCTCTTTGGTCATTACCTCACCTCAATTCTCTTTTGATCTGCTTTGCAAGCTTTAGTATGTCCTCAAGCGTTTCCACATGGACAGCCTGAGCGCGATAGTAGCTTGAGTGGGGAATTCCTTTTAAATACCACGCAAAGTGCCGCCTTGCCTCAAGACACGCAAGGCGCTCGCCCTTGACCGACGCTGCAAGCTCAAACTGGGCTACCGCCGTGTCAATGCGCTCATCGAGGGTTGGAGCTTCGGGTGGGACGACGCCGTCTATCAAAGCGTTGGCGCGCTCAAATATCCATGGGTTCCCGAAAGCGCCGCGCCCTATCATAGCCCCGTCGCAGCCGGTATAGCGCAGTATATGCGCTGCGTCCTCCGGCTCAAATACGTCGCCGTTCGCAAAAACGGGAATGTCCACAGCGCGCTTTACGTCGCGGATAATGTCCCAGTCGGCAACGCCGGAATACATCTGCACTCTGGTGCGTCCGTGAACGGCAATAGCGGCAGAGCCTGCCTCCTGACACATTTTCGCAAATTCAACGGCGTTTGCGCTGCCCTTATCCCAGCCCTTGCGGAACTTGACGGTGACAGGAACACCTGCGCCGCGGACAACCGCCTCAATAATTTTTTGAGCCTTGTCTATATCCTTCATAAGGGCGCTGCCGTCGCCGCAGGAGACGACCTTGCCGACGGGGCAGCCCATGTTGATGTCAATAATATCTGCGCCGGAGATTTCTTGGGCTATCCCCGCAGCCTGTTCCATGACATCGGGGTCGTTTCCGAAGATCTGAGCGGCGCAGGGATGCTCGTTTTCCGCAATCTGCAACAGGCTTTTGGTTTTTTGGTCGTTATATACGAGAGCCTTTGCACTTACCATTTCCGTGCAGGTATAGGCAGCGCCGTGCTGCCTGCATACCTGCCGGAAGGCAAGGTCAGATACCCCCGCCATAGGGGCGAGGGCGAGTTTTCCGTTTATTTCGATGTTTCCGATTTTGATCATAGCAAGTCAAAAGGCACAGCATAGCCTTAAAGCGTCAAATCCAACCCGACGGGGCAGTGGTCACTGCCCATTATTTCGGGGCAGATAAAGGCTTTTCCGATATTGTCTCTGAGCCTGTCAGATACGAGGAAATAGTCAATACGCCAGCCAACGTTGTTTGCGCGTGCGTTGGCGCGGTAGCTCCACCATGTATATGCATCGCGCGTATCCGGGTAGAGGTAACGGAAGCTGTCAGTAAAGCCGGAGTTTAAAAGCTGCGAGAATTTGGAACGCTCCTCGTCGGAAAAACCGGCGTTGCCCCTGTTAGGACCGGGGTTTTTAAGATCGATCTCCTCGTGAGCCACGTTCATGTCTCCGCATACGACAACGGGCTTTTTTAAGTCCAGTCCCATAAGGTAGTCGCGGAAGGCATCCTCCCACTCCATGCGGTATGCGATGCGCTTTAGACCGTCCTGCGCGTTGGGAGTATATACGCAGACAAGGTAAAATTCCTCAAATTCCAGCGTGACGGCGCGCCCCTCGGTGTCGTGATAGGGGATGCCGATGTTATAGGAAACTGAGAGCGGCGTTTTGCGCGTGAAGATGGCTGTGCCGGAGTAGCCCTTCTTTTCAGCGTAGCTCCAGTAGCTTTCGTAGCCAGGCAGGTCAAGCTCTATCTGACCTTCCTGAAGCTTGGTTTCCTGAATGCAGAATGCGTCGGCATCCAGTGCCCAGAAGATATCCTCAAAGCCCTTTTTAACTGCTGCCCGCAGACCGTTTACGTTCCAGGAAATAAGCCTCATGCGCGTTTCTCCTTTTTTGCGACAACGCGGTTTATCGTTACGCCCTGCTCGTAAAATTTGACCTCATAGTCAGTCATAATGCCGGCAGGACCGTTTGCGTGCAGGTCGCGCGTAAGCTCTGAAAGCTCCCAGCCCTCGTCACGCATTGTTTCGATTGAGTACTCAAAGAGCGGGTCGTTATCTGTTTTGAAGTGTATCTCACCGCCCGGTTTTAGGATTTCCTCGTATATCCGCAAAAAACCGGGGGAGGTAAGGCGGTGCTTTGCGTCGCGCTTTCTCGGCCATGGGTCGCAGAAGTTCAGATATATGCGGTCAACCTCGCCGGGGTCGAAAAGTATCGGCAGAGCGAGTGCGTCGCCGTCGATAAAGCGGACGTTTTCGATTTGCCCGTCGGTGCAGCGCTCCATGCCTACGACCATTGCGTCGGCAACCTTTTCAATGGCGACGAGGAAGCTCTCGGGATTGGCTGCCGCAGTTTCCGCGGTGAAGCGTCCCTTGCCGCATCCGATTTCCAGCCACAGCTCCTTATAGCCGGGAAATGAGCTTCGCCACAGCCCTTTAATGGCGGCGGGGTCGTCTATTTTAACATGGGCGCAGCGCTCCATGCGGGGTATCAGATTTGGCTTTTTTCTCATTCTCATTAGTTTTATCACGCTCCGCACAAGATGATACCATAACAAATCAAAAAACTCAACAAAAAACCGTTGCGGTTTTGTTGCGATTGTGATAATATGTCAAAGCGAAATTGAACAGACTGTATTGCCGC
>JAHAWY010000045.1 GCA_018385135.1 Oscillospiraceae bacterium
TTACTCAGAGCTGGTTGACGAAATCTATGATGCATTGAACATTATTATTGCTGCATTGCCAGGTGGAAGTCGTCTTGATGATGCATCGGCGTACCTTCGGAGCATCGGCATTGATCTTCGCAACATCAGTTCTCTCGATGTGTCCGAACACGATGAGTTCTGTATTCTTGCCTTACTTAGATACATAAATAGAGAAATTCCAATTTATCAAGCAGTTACTAACTGTTAATATACCTCCCTTCGTCATATCGACGAAGGGAGGCTGTTTATTGTCTAAATCAGTCCAAAAGGTAAAAGGGAATAATTATATCACAAGGGCAGGCTATGTCAAGGAAAAAGAGAGAAATATATCACACCAATGTCAATAAGGAGGTTATGAATGAAGCGTAAATATCAATATCGTTGCCAGCCTTCTTTTTTATCATAAAATATAATATCACCCCGTTTTACATTTGATTTAATTTTGAAACTGTGGAATGGAGACTTTGCTACCCAACTGACTGATAAATAACTTTCCCATTTCTCTCCCCGCAACCGAGGAGGAAGATGGGAATGTAACTGCCAATTTCGCATATCCCATTGACAGTGTAGTATAATTAAGATATAATATGACTACCATCATCATTAGGAGGTGCGATTATGGGTCCCAACATTTCTATCCGTCCGTCTAAAGATATTCGCACGAATTATGCACAGATCTCCGCTCTCACCAGAGAGAATCCTGTTGCGATCACGGTGAATGGCAAAGAAGATACTGTCCTTCTCAGCCACGAAGATTTTCAGGATCAGCTGCATTATATTAACGAGTTGGAAGCAAAGCTTGCAGTATATGCGCATCTTGCCCAAGCAATGGATGATATCAAGCTTGGCCGGGTTGAGTCCGCAGACTCTGTATTTGCAGACATTCTGGGTGATTTGGAGAGTTTGGATGTATGAACAACTGCCAAATCGTATTCACTGACACGGCAAAAGCGGACCTTCGTGAGATTGCCGTGTACATCGCGGAACGGGCCCAGGATAAGCAAATCGCCATCCGCTTCGTGAAGGAACTCCGAGCGACAGCAAAAATCCTTGAAACTTTCCCCGAAAGCGGCGCAATCCCCAGAGATCGAGTCCTGAAGAGCAGTGGATACCGGTTCCTTACGCACAAAGATTACCTTCTCTTCTATTTGTGCGATAAGGCAGAGAACCGTGTGTATATTATGGCCGTCTTCAACGGGAAACGGGATTACATGCGTGTCATGAAGAAGTTCCTGTAACTCAACATTTGCAGAGCGTCTGTCACTTATCTGTGACGGGCGCTTTTTCTTTGCGCAATGATTTCCTCCGGGTCAATTTGGACATATCTCATCCCCGATCTTTCTCGAATAAAACATCATTCTCTGACTTCCATCGCGACCAGTTTTTCGGTGATTCGAAAGTGCCAGTTTTTTAAGAAATTTTCGATTTTTATCCGAAAGCCGTAAATCCTTGTACCCTCAGGGAGGGAGATCTTTTTTGGCCACCACAGACACGTCGCCGCAAGCTAATAGGCTTGCGGCGATTTTTTATTTCTCAAGCCCGTATCCGCCGCCCGCCCCGCGCGCCTATCCCGCCGCAGCCGCTTTGCGCAGATCTCCTCAAATTCCTCCCCGCTCACAGTCAGCACTTCGCAAAATTGCAAGTCTTGCTCAGACTCATCTTCAAATATTTTCCTTTTTCTTGCAATTTTTTCACCGAAAATTTCCCCATTTTGAAAGAAATCCGCTATTTGGGGGTGTTCCGGGCAATTTCTGTACAATTCGCTCAAAAACTCCTTTTTGAAAAATATGAATTTTTTCCGCTTCGTTACTTGCAAATTCAGCGTCGCGCGTGTATTATGTTTCTGACAAAAAATATTGGGTTTCCTCTGCCGATTTAAAGAGGAAAACCTATTAAGGAGAATGAATATATGCTCACAAACAAATACCTTCTCGGCGTATACGAGACCGTAAAAGCACGCAACCCCGGCGAGCCTGAATTTCAGCAGGCAGTCGAGGAAGTCCTTGAAAGCCTTCAGCCTCTTGTCGAAACTCACCCCGAGTACGAAAAAAGCGGTGTTATCGAAGCCTTTGTTGAGCCGGAGCGTTTCATCTCCTTCCGCGTTCCCTGGTATGACGATAACGGCAAGCTCCGGATCAACCGCGGCTACCGCGTTCAGTTCAACTCCGCCATCGGTCCTTACAAGGGCGGACTGCGCTTCCATCCCACGGTTTGCCCCTCCGTCATCAAGTTCCTCGGCTTTGAGCAGATTCTCAAAAACAGCCTTACAACCCTCCCGATGGGCGGCGGCAAGGGCGGCAGCGACTTTGACCCCAAGGGCAAGTCCGACGCAGAAGTCATGCGCTTTTGTCAGAGCTTTATGACCGAGCTTTATCGCCACATCGGTCAATTCACCGACGTCCCCGCAGGTGATATCGGCGTTGGTGCCCGTGAGATCGGCTATATGTTCGGTCAGTATAAGCGCATCACCGACCGTTTCGACGCCGGCGTTCTCACCGGCAAGAGCCTCAGCTACGGCGGCAGTCTCGTTCGCCCCGAAGCAACCGGCTATGGTCTTTGCTACTTCACCCAAGAGATGCTCTCCTGCATGAAGAAGGATAGCTTTGAGGGCAAAACCGTCGTCATCTCCGGTGCCGGCAACGTCGCCATCTTCGCAACCGAAAAGGCAACCGCCCTCGGTGCCAAGGTCGTCGCCCTTTGCGACTCCACAGGCTATATTCACGACCCCAACGGCATCAACCTCGATGTCGTCAAGGATATCAAGCTCAACCGCCGCGCCCGCATCAGCGAGTACGTCAAGGAAGTTCCCTCCGCCGAGTACCATGATGGCTGCAAGGGCATCTGGACCATTAAGTGCGACATCGCACTCCCCTGCGCAACGCAGAATGAGCTCGACGAGGAAAGCGCGAAGATCCTTGTTAAAAACGGCGTTTGCTGCGTAGCAGAGGGCGCAAATATGCCCTGCACGCCCGAAGCCACAAAGATATTCCTCGACGCGGGCGTCCTGTTCGGACCTGCCAAGGCAGCCAACGCAGGCGGCGTTGCCACCAGCGGTCTTGAAATGAGCCAGAACAGCCTACGCCTTAGCTGGACCTTTGAGGAGGTCGATGAAAAGCTTCAGGGCATTATGAAAAACATCTTCCACAACGCCTATGACGCCTCCGTCACCTGCGGCAAGGAGGGCAACCTCGTTGTCGGTGCCAACGTCGCCGGCTTCATCAAGGTAGCCGACGCCATGATGCGTCACGGCTTCTGATAATCAATTCCATCCTTATTCGGGGAGCAGCTTTTGCTCCCCGTTTTTTATTTGCCCGTTTCCAAAACAGCAATGCGCGTCTCATGCCTGCCGAGAGCCTCGTCATGCTCGCCAACCTTCTCCCAAAGCCTAATATGCGCCCTGCTGTTCTTATCGGTCAGCTCAGACATATTCTCCTCCAAGCGTCTTACCACCTCGGTAAGCCTTGTAATTGTTCCGTTGAGGCTGATAAGCGGCTTGATAACCGCCGCACCCAGCCCCACCAGCGTAACGATAACGCTGACCACCGTCCACTCGCTCATTTTCCCTCCTCCCCGCGCCTGCCGCAGTGTGGGCGCTTTTTAAATCAGAATCTCCATTTCCCTCCAAGAAAGCCCTCGCTCCTCGGCGTTCTCCCAGCTACGCAGCAGTGCCATCAGCTCTCCCCATTTCGTATATATAAACACATACTCAACAGCAAGATGGCAGGGTATTATCTCCTCAATACGCCGCTTTAGTCTGTCAAAGCCCTCCGGTATCCCCCGGTTGTACGGGAAACTTACAGAGGCGATACAGTCTCGTATCCCCACCGCCCAGCGGAACATAGCTGTCGAGCATACCGAACGGATGCGAGCCGTTTGAGCGTATCTGCGTTGTAACCGCAGCCGGCTTCATTTTTGCTCTTTTGAAAAAACCCATAAATACCTCCAAAGTTCTAAACTTTTCCTCAGCCCCGGTGTTCAACGAAGGTCGAAGCAAAAAAGTCCCCACCCCCGCTCGGCGAAACAACTGTTGACGCGAAGTATCGGATATCGTCCATCGCGTGGTCGAAAAGCTTGAGCGGCGCATCCCTGTCCGAGCGCCTTTCGTCCCATGAATAAAGCGAAAACTCCCGTATCGCGTCATCGCAGCCCTCGCAAATAACAAGCTTACCCGCCTTGAGCAGATCCGCCGTCAGCCGTATCCCGCTCAAAACATCGTTGTTCGCCTTTACGACCGGCAAGCCCTCGCGCCGCAGCGCCTCGATAAAGCTCGCCGCCGACGGGTCAACGACTACCGCTTTTAGCGTCACTCCCGCGCACAGCGTCTTAAGGTCGCGCACATATTCCGCGTCCGTTTTCTGCCGTCCCTCGCTCCGCGAGGAGTAGTAATACTCCCTGAGCCTGTACCATGTCCCGCCCCAAAGCCCCCACAAGCCGAAGGATGCCGGGTTTGCCGTGCCGTAATCGCAGCTTACCGCGTATTCCTCAAGCTCCCCCTGCGGCACGGGCTTAACAAAGCTCTCGTCAAAAAAGTCATAGACCCTGCCCTCCGAGGCTACCCATTCACCCAGCACGAAGCGGCGGTAGAATACGCCCGAATACATTCGTCTGTACCGCGCAATTATCTTGCGCGACAGCGCGGGATTATCCTCCAGCGCAAAGTGGATATAAAGCGCCCGTCTTTCCTCGGTTTTTTTGATCCACTCGCTGTAAAACCAATGCGAGGGCGACTCTGGATTGCAATTAAACCAAAGCTTGCTTCCGCAAACCGAGCATCGCGCGCAGGCCTGCTCAACGAAGCTTCTCGGCATCAGCGCCACCTCATCGAGCAGCACCCCTGCGAAGGTAGCGCCTTGAATAAGCGCCTGAGAGCCTTCATCGCGCCCGCCGAAAAGGTAAAAGGTGTTCCGCCGCCCGCCAAAGCTCAGGGTAAACAGGTTTTTTGAGACTCTCTCCTCACAGCAAAAGCCCAGATCCCGCATCACCGGCAAAACGGTGTTCAAAACATTTCGCCGCAGAGAAATAATCGTTTTGCCGCACATACCGAAGCTTTCTCCGTCAAAGCGCCGCATCGCCCAGCATAAAAAAGAAATGCCCATGCAGAGCGTCTTTCCGCTTCTCACCGCCCCGTCGCAGATAATGGCGTCCAGCCCGGCATACGGCGAAGAATCGCTCCACCAAGTCAGCGCCAGCGCCTGCTTCTCAGAAAAGCTTTCAAATTTCACTTCCCGTCACCCAGCCTTGCCGCCGCCTTGTCCATAGCGGTAAAAAAGCTCTCCGCCTCGCTGCCGCGGGGGGCTTCCCCCTCCAAAAGCTTTGCCAGCAGCTCCAATAGCGCCACACGGTTTAAAAGCTTCACCTCAACCTCGCCCTTAGCCCCGCGCTTCACCTCGGAAACCATGCTCAGATCCAGCTCGTCAATAAGCTCAAGCCGCTCCGGCGGGATAAAAGCCAGCTTCACCGCATCGTTCGCCTTGCCGAAAGCGAGCCTTTTGATGTGACTCACAACGGCAGTGCTGTTTAACCTGCTGCTCAATAGCATCCCTCCTCACCCAAGGGGCAAACGCGGCGCGAATGTGTACGTTTGCGTACACAAATGAAAAAAATTTTTTAAATCTCAAAGCGGATGCCCCGTATACTAGCACTCGAAAGCCGCGAAATATGTCATTTCCTGTCGTCAATCCATCCCTTTTTGCCGAAAAAAGTCGTTTTTTGTCAAATTAACTCTCAGTTTTCACCTTCTTGCGCCGAATAAAAAAACGCCCTTATTCCCCAAAGGAAAAAAGACGTCCTTTTAAACATAAAAAATAAAAAAGCCGGCGGTCATAAAACCGCCGGCCAAGCCCGCTATTGCCGTGGGAGTCAGATTAGAACCTGCACAGTCGGCAGGTGGGTCGCCTCTCTCCTGCCTCGCTGCTTCCAACTTCCGGAAACGGTCAGTGCCGCCCCGGGAGGCCTGCAATCCGCAGAAGAATATGGCATCCCTTATAGGAAATGTGGGTTTAAAAAAACCCCTCACGCACACAGCAGGTTTCAAAATCGCTGTGCATTTCAGGGAAAAACCGCTGCAAACACAGCGTCCCCCCCTCTATACAGGATTATATATCAGCCCCACCTAAAAAGCAATGCGGAAAAGGGAAAAACTATTCGGAAACATTTTCCCCGTCCTCTTCGTCAAACAAGACAGCCGCAAAAAGCTCGTAAACCTCCTCCAGCTCCTCCTGATCGTCAACAGAACCGAGAATTTCCTCTCCATTTTCCTCAATGACCTTCAAGATGATAAGGCCATAGTCCTCGTCCTCCTCGTCCATGTCCGTAGGAAGAAAGGCCATGTAAAAGCTTCCCTTATACTCCAGTGTATGCAAATGCTCTAAAACATATTCGTTTCCGTCATCGTCGGTTATGGTAACGATGTCGTTGCCGTATTCCTCGCTCATGTCGCGCGCCTCCAATCGTATAGCGTAGCCTTCGGCTCACGCCTGTCGGCAGATGCTGCCGGGAGCGGCGAAATATACCCGCCCCGCGGCTATTTTATATCATAGCACGCAAAAAATCAATCATATAATAGCAGCACCGTCAAGAGCTAAGGTCCTCAAGCGTCATCATCAGCCGCTCATGCGAGCTGATTTTCATACCCGTCTGCAAAAGACGTTTGTCCAACTCTCTGAGCGTTGAAACCTGTATGTCGGTCACAGTCATCGGGCAGTCGGGGTTATTTTCAACAAACACCGCAACATAGCCCTCATAATCTCTGAGCACATAGCTGCTCGTCTCAGGCTCTGCAAAGCAGGCGGCAGTGCCCTCCTCAAGCGCGTTTTTTGTCTGTGTCGCCACGGCAGCCGTCGTCATAAGCACGGCAGCCACAGCCAGAATACCGAGTGTCAGCATCTTTAGCTTCATATAAAATTCCTCCTTCTTAGATTTCCAATGCCATTATCCCCATTTTAAGGGCTTTCTAACCCCATAAAATGTCAAAAACAAAAAATTTTCAGAACATACTACTGTTTTTCAATAAGCTGTGCTATAATTTATGGAGCTATAATTTTTTTGCTCAATGAGCAAGCTCAAAAAACATCGCCTGCGTGCCCTTGCGCAGTCCCGTTATAACACCCCGCCGCGGATGTGCTCTTACCCCGCGGCTTAAGTCGCCCAACGGAGGTCAACGCCTATGGACAAGAAAAAAGCCCGAAAAACCGCAAAGGTAGCAACCGAAGCCACCATCGGCACGGTTTCGGGCGTATTCCGCACCATCTTCAAAGTCCTTGCCACCATCCTGCTCATCTTCATAACGACAGGTCTGCTGTTTACCTGCATCTTCGCCTACTATGTCAAAACAAACCTCTCCCAAAATCTTGACATCTCCCTTGAAACGATGAAGGTAAACCTCGCCAGCACCATCTACTACACCGACAGCAATGGTCAATCGCATGAGCTTGCCCAGCTCCACGGCAAGGAAAACCGCATCTGGGTCGAATACGAAAACATTCCCCTGCATATGGAGCACGCAGCCGTTGCCATTGAGGATAAGCGTTTTTACACCCACAAGGGTGTTGACTGGTACAGGACCGTCGGTGCCTTCGGCAATATGTTCCTGAGCATGAAAAACGACTTCGGCGGCTCAACTCTTACGCAGCAGCTCATCAAAAACATCACCCACGAAGACGACATAACCGTCCAAAGAAAGCTCCTTGAGATTTTCCGCGCCCTTGAATTTGAGCGTATGTATACCAAGGAGGAGATCATGGAGTGGTATCTCAACGTCATCTACCTCGGCTCAAGCGGCTACGGCATCGGCACAGCCGCCAACACCTATTTCGACAAAGACGTTTGGGATCTCTCCCTTGCCGAATGCGCCTGCATAATCGGCATCACCAACAACCCCTCGAAATACGACCCCTACATCAGCAGCGCCACCCGCCAAAACAACAAGGAGCGCCAGGAGATCATCCTCTGGGAGATGTATGACCAGGGCTACATCACCTATGACGAATACACAGCCGCCGTCGCCGAGGAGCTCAACTTCAAGCGCGGCGCTGATGAAGACTACGAAATGACCATCAACAGCTACTATGTTGACGCGGTCATAGCCGATGTCAAGCGCGACCTTATGGAGCAAAAGGGCATCAGCGAGGAGATCGCAAATGACCTCATCTTCAGCGGCGGTCTGCAAATCTACGCCTGCATCGACATGAACGCCCAAAGCATAGTAGACAGCATCTACAGTGACCCCTCCCAGTTCCCCTCCGTCAAGTCGCCCACCGGCGAATCTCTGCAATCGGCAATAGTTCTCATGGACCCCTACACCGGTGAGATCCTCGCTCTGTCCGGCGGAATAGGCGAAAAAACGGGCAATCTCGTGTTCAACAGAGCCGTGGACGCCAAAAGACCTCCCGGCTCATCCATCAAGCCCATCGCCACCTACGGTCCGGCAATTGACCAAGGTCTGATCTCTCCGAGCACCAAGGTAAACGATGCCCCCCGCGACGAGATAAGCCTCAGCGGCACCTCGTGGTATCCCTCCAACGCGGGCGGCGGCAACATGGGCATAGTCACCATCCGCACCGCTCTGATAAACTCTCTTAACACCGTCTCTGCACAAATACTCGATAAGCTCACCCCCGCCGTCTCCTACCAATACCTCACCGAGCGTCTCGGCTTCACAAGCCTTGTCGAGGAGGACTGCAACTACGCCCCTCTCTCCCTCGGTCAGCTCACCAACGGCGCGACCGTCCGCGAGATGTGCCAGGCGTATTCCGCCTTTGTAAACGACGGCGTATTCACCTATGCCCGCACCTATAGCCACATTCTCGATTCCGACGGCAAGGTAGTGCTTGATAATTCACCCGACACCATAGTCGCGTTCAAGGCAAACACCGCGTGGACGATAACCGAAATGCTCTCTGACGCCGCCCGTTACGGCACAGGCTCGGAGTCCTATCTCGGTTCCATGCCAAACGCCGGCAAAACCGGCTCCAGCTCCGACTATTGCGACCGTTGGTTCGTCGGCTACACCCCCTATTATGTCGCCGCTGTCTGGACCGGCTATGACACCCCCTCGCGTATGTATGTCTACGGCAACCCCGCCGCACAGACATGGAAAAAGGTCATGCTCCCGCTGCACGAGGGTCTGCCCTACAAGACCTTCAAAGCAGCTCAGTTTATGAGTCCGACCAACATCTTCGGCGAGCTTGAGGAAACGCCCTCGCCCTCACCCGAGGAAACGGAGCTTCCGTCTGAAACTCCGTCCGATGCCGTTTCCCCCGGAGAATCGTCAGGCAACTCTCCCACCAGCCCGACAGACCTCCCCACTCCCACGCCGCCGTCTCCGTCGCTTCCCGTGACCCCCGGTCCCACAACCCCCGCAACGACCACACCGGAGACCTCGCCGATAATTTTGCCCGAGTTTCCCGCGGCATAAGCTTCGTCCCCGAACAGGCAAAAGCCCGTTCGGGGACTTTTTGTGCCTTGCCGCCCGACAAATGTCGATATATAATTGTTTTAGCCACATTTAAGCTTCAAATACTATCCTCAGTATGAGAAGGGAGGCTTTTGCTATGCGTCTGCTGCTTGCAGAGGATGAAAAAACGCTCTCACGCGCGCTCGTAACGATATTGGAGCACAACAACTACTCGGTCGATGCCGTTTATGACGGTCAAGATGCGCTCGACTATCTCATAAACGGCAATTATGACGGCGCTATCCTCGATATAATGATGCCCAAGCTTGACGGCGTAAGCGTCCTCAGGCAAATAAGAAGCTCAGGCAGCTCATTGCCCGTTTTGCTGCTCACCGCCAAGGCTGAAATTGACGACCGAGTGCTGGGGCTCGACAGCGGAGCTGATGACTATCTCCCCAAGCCCTTTGATGTAAAGGAGCTTTTAGCCCGCCTTCGCGCCATGCTGCGCCGCAGATCCGAAACGGTCGATACCGTTTTGCGCTTCGGCAACCTTTCGCTTGACCGCGCAAGCTATGAGCTTAAAACCGATAAGGGGAGCTTCCGCCTTGCCAACAAGGAATATCAGATGATGGAAATGCTGATGGCAAACCCCGGTCAGCTCATCTCCGCCGAACGCTTTTTAGAAAAAATCTGGGGCTATGACAGCGACACCGAGATAAATGTCGTCTGGGTCTATGTTTCCTACCTGCGAAAAAAGCTTGAAGCGCTCTCGTCCACGGCTCGCATCTGCGCAAAGCGCAACGCAGGCTATATGCTGGAGGAAAAGCCATGATAAAAAAGCTAAAACGCCGCTTTCTTCTCGTAAGTATGTGCTCTGTCATCTGCGTACTCGCCATCATCATGAGTGCCGTCAACATCACAAGCTACATCAACGCTGCGAAAAAAGCGGATACGCTTGCCTCATTTATCGCCGATTGCGGCGGCACTTTTCCGACTACGAGCCGCTCCGCCGGCTCGATGCCCGTTCATAAGCCCGAGCCTGAGCCGCCCTCGGCAGACGGCGGGCTGCCTGAGCCGCCCGATGCCGATACCGTCCCCCGCCTTGAGGATTACGGCTCAAAGCATGGCTTTTCACCCGAGACGCCCTTTGAGACCCGCTATTTCACCGTCACTCTCTCAAATGACGGAGCAGTTTCGGAAATAAACATCGGCAGCATTTCCGCCGTCACAACACAGGAGGCGGAGCAATACGCCCTTGAGCTTGCACAAAGCTCCAATGAGCGCGGCTACAAAGGCAGCTACCGCTACCTTGTCCGCCAAACGCAGGACGGCAAAATGATAGTCTTTGTTGATAACACCCGCGAGTTAAATTCATTTTATACGTTCCTCAAAGCCTCGCTGCTGGTTTCCGCTCTCGGAATACTTGGCGTATTCGCGCTTGTGCTGCTGCTCTCCCGCCGCGCCATCGCCCCTATTGCCCAAGCCCACGAAAAACAAAAGCGCTTCATAACCGACGCCTCGCACGAGCTAAAAACCCCGCTCACTGTAATTGATGCCAGCACCGAGGTCATCGAGCTGCAATACGGCAGGAGCGACTGGACTGCCGGCATCCGCGAGCAGGTAAAGCGCCTTACCGAGCTAACAAACAGTCTCGTCGCCCTCGCGCGTATGGACGAAGCGGACAGCCGCCTGGTAATGACAGATTTTTCCCTTTCCGACGCCGTGGAGGAAGCGGCTGAGCCTTTCTCAGCGCTGGCGCTGGCGCAGGGCAAGGAGCTGAAGCTGCAAATCGAAAAAAACATCTCCTTTAACGGCTGTGAAGCGTCGCTTCGACGGCTTGTTTCCCTCCTGCTCGATAACGCTATAAAGTATTCCTCACCGGAAGCCTGCATAACGCTGTCGCTCAAGCGCCGAGGCCGGGGAATACTGCTGTCCTGCAAAAACCCCGTCGAGCACATGGAAAAAGGGGCGCACG
The DNA here is from genome assembly GCA_018385135.1 of Oscillospiraceae bacterium. Lineage (GTDB taxonomy): Bacteria > Bacillota > Clostridia > Oscillospirales > Oscillospiraceae > UBA2658. The sequence goes on from JAHAWY010000045.1 coordinate 11,391, forward strand.
ACGAGCTTTTCGAGCGCTTCTACCGTGCAGACAGCTCCCGCAGCAGTGAAAGCGGCGGCTTCGGCATCGGTCTGTCCCAAGCCCGCGCAACGGTTGAAGCGCACCACGGCAAAATAAGCGCCTTTTCAGAGGACGGAGCCTCCCTGACCATCTCCGCGTTTTTATAAGCCCAAAATACTGCCAAAAGCGTCGAAGCTTTAAGCCTCGGCGCTTTTTTGTATACACAGGACATTACATCCTCCTAAATACTGATTTTACATAGACATAAACTTTTCCTGCTTTTTTAATTACATTTTAGGTTGACAGCTTATTCTTAAGCCATCAAATCCGAAAGGAGATAGATCATGGCAGAAACAAGATGTATCTTTAAGCGCTTTGAGATCAAATACCTCGTCACTGACAGTCAGCGTGCAGTTATCGAGGCGGCGTTGAATGAATATATGATCCCCGATGAATACGGCAACAGCACCATATGTAATATTTATTACGACACCCCGGACTATCGTCTGATACGCCGCTCCCTTGAAAAGCCCGCCTATAAGGAAAAGCTCAGACTCCGCAGCTACGGTCAGACAGACTCTCAAGGCAAGGTCTTTCTGGAGCTTAAGAAAAAGTACGACGGCGTTGTATATAAGCGCCGCATCGCCCTTCCCGACTACGATGCCGAGCAAAGCCTGATGTATGGTCTGCCGCTCACGCCGAACACACAGATAGCAAAGGAGATCGACTATTTCCGCCAAGTCTACGGAGAGCTCGTCCCCGCCATGTATATCTGCTATGACCGTGAGGCGTATTTTTCCAAAACAGACCCCAACCTTAGAATAAGCTTTGACCGCGGCATCCGCTGGCGCAAAAACGATTTGACCCTCACCTCCGTCCCCTCCGGAGAGCAGCTTCTGCAAGAGGGCTGCTCGCTCATGGAAATCAAAATTGCCTCGGCAATGCCCCTGTGGCTAACACATTTGCTGTGCGAAAACTCGCTTTTCAAAACAAACTTCTCCAAATACGGCAGCGCCTATACCACTTTAATCTCCCGCGGCAGCGAAAGGAGTGTTTTCTGTGCTTGATTTTTTATCCACTTCGATAATCGACAGCAGCGGAACAAGCCCCCTTGGTGTCGGCGGTTTCATTCTATGCGTCGCGGCCGCCCTTGCAATAGGTCTTGTTTTCGCTCTGGTCTATGCTCATAAATCAGTCTGCACCAAAAGCTTCGTCATGTCCCTGGCTATGCTGCCGGCAATCGTCTGTCTGGTTGTTATGATGGTCAGCGGCAGCATCGGCGCCGGTGTCGCCGTGGCAGGCACCTTTTCTCTGGTACGCTTTCGCAGCGCCGCAGGCTCTGCAAGAGAGATATGCGCCGTCTTTCTCGTTATGGCAGTCGGCATAGCCTGCGGCATGGGCTACATCGGCTATGCTCTGCTTTTCACTCTTATAATGTCCACCGTCCTGCTGCTGTATAACCGGTGCGGCTTCGGCTTAGCTAAAAACGCCGAGCTAAACAAAACTCTCCGCATCACCATCCCCGAGGATCTTGACTACGGCGGCGTGTTCGACGATGTTTTCGAGGAATACACCAGCTCCCACACGCTGCAAAGCGTAAAAACAACAAATATGGGAAGCCTTTTCAAGCTAACCTATGACCTCACTCTCAAGCGCCCCGGCTGCGAAAAAGCGTTCATTGACGCTCTGCGCTGCCGCAACGGAAATTTGGAGATCAGCTCATCAATCCAATCCACCGTTACAGGTGAGCTGTAAAAGCGTCTAATGAAAGGATAAAAGCTATGAAATCTTTAAAACCTCTCTCCCTGCTTCTTGCTCTGGCTCTCGCGCTCTCTCTGATCTCCTGCACGGCTTTTGCCACAGGCTCCGAAACGGAAATAGTTTTGTCCGACAGCGGCGTGACCGTTGACGGCGCAGCCGCATCAACAAGCTCCTCCGCCGCCGTATATGTCGGCGCGGATATCGTCTATTACGAGGAGGGCAAAGACTCCTCCTACGGGGCAGGCTCAGACTCCGATGCTCACTCCGCCGAAGAAGCCGCCGCCCACACCGTTGTCACCATCACGAAGCCCGGCACCTACCGCATTTCAGGCACTCTCTCGGCAGGTCAGATTGCAGTTGACCTGGGCGACGGCTCAAAAAACGACCCCGAAGCCGTCGCCACTCTCATACTCGACGGCGTTGATATCACCTGCACAGTCGCGCCCGCCGTGATTTTCTATCGCACCTATGAATGCGGCGATACCGACCGGTCTACAGCCACCTCAAGCGTGGACACCTCCGAGGCGGGTGCAAACGTCCTCCTCGCCGACGGCTCAACAAACTATGTAAGCGGCTCTTATGTTTCCAAAATCTATGAGGAAGGTACTACCAACAAGCTGCATAAATATGACTGCGCCTTCTACTCCAAGCGCTCGATGAACATCAGCGGTGAGGCGTTCGGGACAGGCAAGCTCTATATCACCGCCGAAAACGAGGGACTCGGCAGCGAGTGCCACCTCACCATCAACGGCGGCAGCATCTATATAGAGTCCAGGGACGACGGCATCAACACCAACGAGGACTATGTATCCGTAACCACTGTTAACGGCGGCTATCTGCATATCAACGCAGGTCTCGGCAGCGAGGGCGACGGCATCGACTCCAACGGCTGGATAGTTATAAACGGCGGCGAAGTCGTAACAATGGCAAACCCCACCAGTCCCGACGGCGGCATAGATGCCTACTGCAAAACTATCATTAACGGCGGCACTCTCATTGCCACCGGCAGGTCAAACGATGAAACCGACTCCGTTTCCGCTCAGCCCTATATGGAGCTTCAGTTCTCATCTCAAGTAGCGGCGGGCAGCGTTGTTGAAATAAGCGATGCCGACGGCAGCACCGTTTTCACCTACACAGCGGAGAAAGCGTTTAACAGTCTCACTGTCTCCAATTCCTCCTTTGCCGAGGACACCACCTATTATGTCTATGTAGACGGCGCTCGCCAGCAGTATTCCGGCAACGGCTTCGGAATGATGGGCGGAGGCTGGGGCGAGGGCATGACCCGCCCCGAAGGCATGACTCCTCCAGAGGGTATGACCCGCCCAGAGGGCATGACCCGCCCCGAAGGCATGACTCCTCCAGAGGGCATGACCCGCCCAGAGGGTATGACCCGCCCAGAGGGCAGCACGCCCTCCGACGGTATAAATCAAGCCGCCGGTGTTGAATTTGTCATCACCGAAAGCACCCACAGCTTTTCCGGCATAACTGCCGAAGGCGGCGCAGCCTCCTCCGTTCCCGAAGCAGGCGAAGCGTCAGATGGGCTTCCCTTCACCGATATAGCCGGCAATGAATATCTTGACGCGATCAAATTCGTATACAAAAACGGTCTTATGAACGGCATCTCCGACACCGACTTCTCCCCCGACACACCTGTCAGCCGCGCCATGGCAATAACCGTCCTTGCACGTCTTGCCAAGGCAGAAGCCTGTGAAACTGACGACTTCACCGATGTGGTATCGGGAAGCTGGTATGCTCCCTATGTAGGCTGGGCAGTGCAAAGCGGCGTTGTCAGCGGCTATGGCAACGGAAAATACGGTCCTGACGACTCGGTATCCCGCCAGCAGATCTGCGTAATTATGAATAACTATGCCAACAGCAAAAGCATAAGCTTAAACGCCGGAGAGCTTGATTTCAGCGATAGCTCCGCAATAGCAGACTGGGCAAGCGAAGCCACAGCCGCCTGCAAGGGAGCGGGACTTCTCGACGGCATCGCCAAAGGCAGCAGCTTTTCCGGCGGCAGTGCACTGACAAGGGCAGAACTGGCGGATGTACTCATGCGTCTGGCTCAGATAATATAAATCCTTCTAACAGCCCCTTTTCATATCATTATTCTCCCCCTGCGAGGGCAGGACGCATACTCCTGTGTGCGTCCTGCTTTTCTATGCCCCTTTTCAATAAAACCTTCGCTAATTTGCGTTGAATAAAATTATAAATATGGTATAATGTGTTACAAAGCTCAGATAAATAGGTGCAAGCGCCGGAAAGGAGGCTGCGATGCTGCAAAAATTTGACCTAAGGATAAAAATAGTCGGTCTGTGCCTGTTGGCTTTCGCCATCTTTGTCGGCGGCTGCGTCGGAGTCTACTATTCCCTTCGCTCTGCCTATGGTCACAGGCTGGACTCCATCATTTCGATTGATACAAGCGACCCTGAAGACTGCGCCCAAGTAATTGATGATATAATAGACCTGCTTCAGCGCTCATATTTACTAAGCGACGAAATGATGGAAAAAGCCCTTACAAAGCTCAGCGAATGTCAGCGCACCTCATACACCCATATTGATGTGCTCTCCTCCTCGCTCAACTCCCTGTTTTATTCCTCGGTCACGGACAATGAGGAGCTTTTGTCCGACAGCATCCTTCGTCTTGCAGACTGCTGCTATATGCTTAACGCCTATGAGGACGCAGAAATGATGTATTCCCAAATCCTGTTTTATGACTTTAAAAACCCTGTTTTTAAAGCTTCGGCGTGTGCGGGCGCGCATTTGGGTCTGGCAAGAATTTGTGTTTACACCGGACGTACCAACGAAGCCAAAGAGCACGTTCAAAACTGCCTGCAATATGCCGCTCTCGCTCAGCAGGACAAATTTAATGATTACTGCGATGTTGTTCTCGCCGAAATACAATACGCTGAAGGGAACTATGCCGCCTGCGCCCAAGCCGTGTCCGGCATGATTCCGGGAGACAGCGCTCAAAGCATTGAAATTCTTGAGCGTTATACCCTCCCATTATTGAGCATAAAATCGCTCTCCGCCGCTCATTTCGGCGAATACGCTGATGCCGAGATCATATCAAGACGTCTTATACGTCTCGCCTCGGAGCATGAATACCAGCCCATTATCATCCGTCACCTAAACGCGCTAAAGGACATATACACCGCCGGCGGTCAGCCCTTTCCCGATGCGCTGAACGACACACTCTTTAGCGCATACAGGCTGGTATCCGAGGAAAACATGAGCTTTCTCAGTGAATACGCTCTCATCGAGTATATGTATTACTTCCAAAACAGCATCGCCTTTAGGAATAATTTCCTTTTCATTGTCGTAATTCTGCTCATTCCTCTGGTGCTTGTCCTTCAGCTCATCGTTCGCCTTTTTATAAAGTCTCAAACCGACGCGCTCACAGGTCTGCTAAACCGCGGTCGTTTCATGCACGACCGGCACATATCACTGCGACGTTCACGGGAGTGCGCACTCATCATGTTCGATATTGATGATTTCAAAAGAATAAATGACACCTGGGGTCATGTCTCTGGCGACGGCGTGCTTATTCGCGTCGCCAAAGAGATCTATCGCCACTGCGGCGCAAACAGCCGTGCTTACCGCATCGGCGGCGAGGAATTTGCCATTATAGTCTCCAATCCCAAGCGCTTTCCGCCCTATACGCTCGCGGAGAGCATCCGTTCCGCAGTTGACGCTCTCCGCTGGCATGAGGAGGGGCTTCATGTAACCATAAGCGGCGGCGTTGCCTCAGGCTACGGCAAGGATCTGTACAGCCGCGCCGATAAAAAGCTCTATTACTCCAAGGAGCATGGAAAAAACCGCATAAGCTGAATACGCAAAAGGGGTCTGTCTTTCTCGCCGGAAAGACAGACCCCTTTCATAGCTTAAGGTTTTTTAGGAAACACTCGGAAACACATGGTAGTCAAGCACCCTTGGTGCATCTGAAATATTAGTAGTTTTCTTTTCTCTGCTCGAAGAAGCTTCTTGCGTTTTTGCAAACAGGGCATACGGCGGGAGTCTTTTTGCCGACCACGATGTGTCCGCATACACGGCACTCCCAAACGGTGATCTCACTGCGCTCAAACACCTGTTTCATCTCCACGTTTTTAAGCAGGGCGCGGTAACGCTCCTCATGCGCCTTCTCAATAGCGCCAACCATGCGGAACTTGGCAGCAAGCTCTGCAAAGCCCTCCTCCTCTGCTTCCTTGGCGAAGCGGTCGTACATATCCGTCCACTCAAAATTCTCGCCCTCGGCAGCGTGCTTGAGGTTCTCGGTTGTGGTACTGATAAGTCCCAGCTCCTCGCCCCAAATGCGGGCGTGCTCCTGCTCGTTGCGTGCGGTTTTAAGGAAGATCTCCGCAAGCTGCTCAAAGCCCTCGCGGGAGGCAACGTCAGCAAAATAGGTGTATTTGTTTCTTGCCTGACTCTCGCCGGCAAATGCCTCGCGCAGGTTTTTCTCGGTCTTGGTGCCCTCATAGGGATTGGAGCTCATTTCCTCCATGCTGACCTTAACAAAATTCTCTCCGGGCTGCTTGCAGCGCGGACACTTATATCCATCCGGCAGGGGACCTTCCTCAATGTAGCCGCAAACAGGACAACGATAGAATTCCATAATATACTCCTCCTTATATATCTATTTTTAAGAAATGCTTTCAGTCTGGGCTTGGCTGCTTATGCGCCATACCACAAGCCGTGCAGGTTGCAGTAGGAATAAACGCCGATGGGCTCATCATCGCCCAGCTCAAAGCTGCATTTCGGCGCGCCCGTGTGGTCAAGATACTTAAACTGACCGCCATTGCTCGTCTCAAGGAATATCCAGCTAATGTGGTGTTCCTCGGTCATCGGATGGGTAACAGAGCCTACCTCAACGTTGACCCTGCCGTTTTCAACAGTGACAACGGGGACGTGCTTTTCACCGGCAGCGTCGGTAGCACCGGCAACAAGCTCCTGCATTTTCTCACCGCAGCAGGTAACCGGCACACCGGGACCGTCCATCATGGTGATAACATTTCCGCAATGACGACAGATAAAAAACTTTCTCTTGCTCATTTTTTTACTTGCTCCTTTCAATTTCGCTGCATTCGTCACACAGACCAATCAAAATCAATCTGTGCCATTCTGTAATATAGCCCGGAAGCCCCGTGTCCGCTTCGTTGAGCTTTTCTTCATAAGGTATTCCCGCGTCCGCCACCTTACAACAACGGCGGCAAATAAAGTGATAATGCTTTTCCAGATTAAAATCGTAATGGTCAGCTCCAAAGGGCATGGGCAGCTTGCGGATTTCTCCAAGCTCCGAAAGCAGGTTCAGGTTTCTGTAAACCGTTCCCTTGCTTATGGAGGGGTCGCACTCACGGGCGCGCTCATAAATCGTATCCGCAACGGGATGATCCGTGCTCGCTCTGACCGTGTCCAGCACCAACTGACGCTGCTTGGTGTTGCGAAGCGATTTACGCTCGATACTCATCGTTGTTCACTCCCGTCCTTTAGTGTGTCTGTATTGTAGCATCTTCTGCTCAAAATGTCAATAGTAATAGTAATCAACACTAATAGCAAAATAGATAAAAAATTTCGCTCCTCCTTGACCCACGGCAAAGAGGAGCGCTTTTTCTTCAAATTTCAGAGCTTTTCGGCAATTGAACATCATATAGGGCACTCGCAAAGCGGCTTATGCCCCTACATCGGGGCACTTAATTGCTCCGAGCGTTTTTAAAGCCCGTCACTGCCCACAGCTCTTAAATATTTGTATAACGGCATAAGCTCTTTAAAGCCCGCGGCAATGCGAACCGCAAGCTCCGGCGAATATATCTCCTCGCCGTTTGGCTGCTGATGTATAAGGGAGAAGCTTTTCATGTTATACCAGTCAAAAAGAAGCTTTCCCGGGTCGCCCTTCGGCTTTGCATAGCTCTCGCCCTCGAGAACAAATTCCTCCTGCTTGTTAAAGCTGCGAACCAGCTTTGAAAGCTCCCTCGGGTCGTTATCGATGCGCCTGCGCAGCTTTGCCATGGTCTGCGCCTTGGCGCAGTAGTAGCCCAGTCCATAGCTCCAGCTCTCCGGCATAAGCTCAAACCAAAAAACGGGCTTGTCCGTCCATTCCTCGGTCGGCTCGCGGATGCAAAGCCAAAGATGGTCTTTATACGGACCGCCGCCATGCAGCCTGCGGGCATCCTTATATATGCGCGATACCTTCAGCGTCATGTCAAGCTCGCCGCAGTCGTCAATAACAGCGTCAAAAAGCTCAGCGCCAAGCTCCTTCATGGGCGCTTCAAGGCAGCGCTTATATTCCTCCTTATGCTCATCAAACCACTCTTTGTTATTGTTCATGCGGATGCCCCACATAAAGTCTATGGTCGCTGAAGTAAATCCCGAAAACACTTGCTTTTCTCCTTTGCCTGTCTCTCCGCCCGCTTCAGTTAAACGCCTGCCGCCGGCTTATCTCAAATAAAGCCGCATATCCATACGCCCGCCGCCATTGACGGAACAAAAAAATTATATCACGCGGTGCCGGCTTTAACAAGAAGTATGCACCCGCCCGCAAATTGTTTTTCCCCTGAAAAACGCTGTTTAAGACCGCGCCTCACGGCAATAATAAAAATACAAAGCAAATTTTCGGAGGGACATATGGAGCATTACAACAACGCCGAAGAAAAGATTATAGACGGTCAGCGCCTGCGCTTTATCCGCTGCGATAAAAACGGCAATGTTTTAAGCGACGAGGAGCTGTCCGCCCTGGACATCATAAACCCCACTATAAAGAGCATCGTAAGCGAGGTTTCTGCCCGCATCAGCATGGGCGAGGAGGGTGCGGTCTCCTTCAGAACCCTTTAGTCTGCGGTCATATTAAAAATGTAGTGCAAGCGTCTGGAGGGGGAAAGCTCTCTCCGGGCGCTTGCTTTCGTTTAAGGAGGGATAATCGCTTTATGGCTAAAAGCAAGATGCACAAAATAAGCGGCAGCGGGGTATACCGCGCGGCGCTTTATATACGCGTATCCACAGACAGACAGGCGGAGGAGGGCTACTCCATCGACGTACAGAAAGAGCGGCTCGTAGCCTTCACCAAAACCTTTGACGGTGCAGTTAGCTTTGAAACCTACATTGACGACGGCTACTCCGGCGCGACTCTTGAGCGTCCCGCCATGCAAAAGCTGATTTCCGACGCGCAAAACAGGCTCATCACCCATGTCTGCGTTTACAAGCTTGACCGTCTCTCCCGCTCGCAGAAGGACACTCTGCATCTGATCGAGGATATTTTTCTCCCCAACGACGTTGCTTTTATCTCCGTTCAGGAAAGCTTCAACACCGCGACCGCTTTCGGGCGCGCCGTGGTCGGCATTCTCTCCGTTTTCGCCCAGCTTGAGCGCGAAAACATATATGAGCGCACGCGCAGCGGAATGCAAAAGCGCGTCGAGGCGGGCTACTGGCCGGGCGGCGGCGGCGTACCCTTCGGCTATGACTATGACCCTGCCCGGGGCATACTCCTGCCCAACGCCGATGCCGAGACCGTCCGGCAGCTCTATGAGCTGTATCTTCGCGGCTGGTCGCTTCAAAGCATAGCCAACAAGCTCGGACTGAAATATGAAAAGCTTGCCAATCAAATCTTGCTTCGCAAAACAAACATCGGCATCATCGAATATAACGGCGTGGAATACAAGGGCAGGCACGAGCCTATCGTCTCCGAGGACGTGTTTTACCGCGCCCTCGCCCTACACGAGCGCCGCAGCGAAAAGCGCCTTTACGCCGCAACGGAGCATCTTCTCACAGGACTTGTCTACTGCGGCGTATGCGGCGCAAAAATGCGCTATCAAAAATGGGGCAAGGCGGGCTATAAGCTTGTGTGCTACTCGCATCAAAGCTCAAAGCCCTATCTGGTGCGCGACCCCGACTGCGACAACGAAACTGTCTGGGCGCAGGACATCGAGCGCGAGCTGGTAAGCGACCTTTTTAAAATGACCCCCGCCAAAATCAGCCCCGGCGAGACGGATAGCATCTCTCTTGAGGAGACCTTGCAGCGCAAGCGTCAGGGTCTGGAAGTACGTCTGCGCCGCCTGTATGAGCTATACTCCGAGGCGGGCAACCGCGTGCTGCTAAATTCCATAAACTCCCTTGCCGAGGAGATAGCCCGCCTTGACAAGAGCATCGCCGAGGAGTCAAAGCGCGGCGCTGTTTCAGAAAGCGCGCGCACAGCCCGCGAACAGCTTCACAGCGTTGCCGGCGTCTGGGACTATATGTCCGTGCGCGAGAAGCGCGCTTTGATCTGCTCGCTGGTCGAACGAATCACCGTCAGCCACGGCGATGTCGTAATAGAATACAGATTATAGCCTTCGAGGCTACGCCCCGAAAACTCGGCGTTTTCATGCTTGTTCGACCCCGCCAAGGCTCTTTTCAGCTACAGACACTCATTCCGATGATAGCGGGAGAAATTCGCCGCTATCTGCGCGATAACAGTTCCATCCGCGTAAGCCGCAGCATGAGAGACACTGCCTATCGCGTTTTACAGGCAAAGGAAAAGCTGACCGCCGAAAAGCAGTGTGAGCCGGACATGGGCGAGATAGCCAAGGAGCTTGGCATCACCCGTCAGGAGGTCTATTTCGCGCTTGACGCCATCTCAGAGCCCGTGTCCATATACGAGCCTGTGTTTTCAGACGGCGGCGAGAGCATCTGCGTCATGGATCAAATACGCGATATGCGCAACACCGACGATGAGTGGATAGAGCAGATCTCCCTTGCCGAAGCCGTCTCCGCTCTGGGCGCACGCGAAAAACAGATTTTGGCGCTGCGCTTTTATGACGGCAAAACTCAGATGGAGGTCGCCGCCGAGGTCGGCATTTCGCAGGCGCAGGTATCGCGTCTGGAGAAAAACGCCATCGGACAAATCAAAAAAGCATAGGCGCCTCGTAGCCTATTGAGAATAGTACAAGGAGTCTCCCGCATACGCTTTTGTATGCGGGAGGCTTTTGACCGGGAGGTGAGTTCAACGGAGTGCAGAGTGGAGGACTTCCGCTTCAAGGAGGTCGTTAACGTGTGCAGCGGTCAACGGCTCGGCTGCGTATGTGATGTTGTCATAGACATCGGCACAGGACGCGTGCAGGCGCTGGTCGTGCCGGGTCGCTGCAGATTTCTCGGACTATTCTGGCGCGAGGAGGATTATATACTGCCCTGGGAGAATATTCGCCGAATAGGAAACGACATAATTCTTGTCGAGGTGGAGGGCGAATACAGGAGGGGCAAACGCGAAAAGCATCCTTGGTTTACATGGCAGTTTGATGAGCAAGGTCAGCCCCGAAGCCCGGTCTGAGGCTGCCCGCTGTCTGCCGCAGCTACATATCCGCATTTTCGGGCGAGGTTCGTGCCGGACCTCGCCCTCTTTTTATATCTCTCTCGAAAAACCGCTGTAATACACTGAAAAATAAATACTTTTTTCAAAAAAGTCCTTGTAAAAAGGCGCTTGCTTTGGTATAATACCAGAGCATCACGCACGGAGACCAGTTTTCTTCCCCGTGCCGCCGTCGGAAAAGCGCCGCGGCGGTTGGAAGCAAAACGCAAGTCTCCGGAGGAAAAAACAAATTTTTAGGAGGCAAACAAAAATGGCAGTAGTATCTATGAAGCAGCTTCTGGAGGCAGGCGTACACTTTGGTCACCAGACCCGCCGCTGGAACCCCAAGATGGCCGAATACATCTACATGGAGCGTAACGGCATCTATATCATCGACCTTCAGAAGACCGTCAAGAAGCTCGACGAGGCATATAACTTCGTCCGCGACATCGCCGCAAACGGAGAGAGCATCCTCTTTGTCGGTACAAAAAAGCAGGCTCAGGACGCAGTCCGCGAGGAAGCACAGCGCGTCGGTATGTACTATGTAAACGCCCGCTGGCTTGGCGGTATGCTCACTAACTTCAAGACCATGCGCCCCCGTATCGACCGTCTTGCACAGCTTCGCAAGATGCAGGAGGACGGCACTTTCGATATGCTCCCGAAGAAGGAAGTCATTAAGCTCACCAACGAGATTTTAAAGCTCGAAAAATATCTCGGCGGCGTTAAGGAAATGAAGAAGCTCCCCGGCGCTCTGTTCGTTGTCGATCCCCGCAAGGAGCACAACGCCATTGCCGAGGCTCGCAAGCTTCACATCCCCATCATCGCAATCGTCGATACCAACTGCGACCCCGACGAGGTCGATTATGTTATCCCCGGCAATGATGACGCTATCCGCGCCATCCGCCTGATCTCCTCTGCAATGGCAAGCGCCGTTCAGGAGGGTCGTCAGGGTCAGGACGCTCAGGAGGTTCCCGCTGAAGCAGCCGCTCCCGCCGAGGAAGCTCCCGCAGCCGAGTAATCCAAGCAGAACACAGCATAAGGGCGGACATCGTTCGCCCTTATATACGGTTTATAGAACTCAGAGTGTGCCTTGCGGCGCACCGGTAAAAATTTTCGAGAGGAAGTATAAAATATGGCATTCACAGCTCAGGATGTTAAGAATTTGCGTGAAATGACAGGCGTCGGCATGATGGACTGCAAAAAGGCACTCACCGCTTCCGACGGCGATATGGACAAGGCAGTTGAATGGCTTCGTGAAAAGGGTCTTGCCGCAGCTCAGAAAAAAGCGGGCCGCATCGCCGCCGAGGGTATGGCATACGCTGACGTATACGACGGCGTAGGCGTTGTCGTCGAGGTCAATGCCGAGACAGACTTCGTTGCAAAAAATGACCTCTTTGTAGATTTCACCAAGACCGTTGCTTCCGTTGTCGCCAAGGAAAATCCCGCAGACCTCGAAGCTCTTATGGCTTGCAAGTATCCCGGAAGCGAGCTTACAATTGAGCAGATGCAGCAGGAAAAGGTTCTCGTTATCGGCGAAAACATCAAGATCCGCCGCTTTGCCCGCTATGATACCGGTCTGAACATCCCCTATGTCCACATGGGAGGTCGCATCGGTGTTATCGTCAACATGGAGGTTTCCGCAGGTCTTGAGGGTAAGGCTGAGGTCATCGAGCTTGGCAAGGACATCGCAATGCAGATAGCCGCTATGAACCCCTCCTTCCGCGACAAGAGCGATGTTGACGACGCAACCATGGCAAAGGAAAAGGAAATCCTCACCATTCAGGCAAAGGAAGACCCCAAGAACGCCGGCAAGCCCGAAAACATCCTTGAAAAGATGGTTATGGGTCGTATCAGCAAATACTATGAGGAAAACTGCCTCCTCCAGCAGGCATTCGTTAAGGGCGACAAGATTTCCGTTGAAAAGCACGTCGCAGAGGTTGCCAAGGCAGTCGGCGGCGAGATCAAGGTTCTCAGCTTCACCCGCTTTGAAAAGGGCGAGGGCATTGAGAAGAAGCAGGACGATTTCGCAGCGGAAATCGCCAGCATGGTCAAATAATCCTTCCTCAAACAAATCTTTGAACAGTTTTACGCGGCGCAGCTTCTGCTGCGCCGCTTTCCCTTTTCCCGACGGCTTTTTTATGCGCAAAGCCAAATATGACAAAGTTGTAAAGCTTTCCCCACACTGATTGACAATAGCAATGGTGGATACTATAATGTTATAACGCCAAGCAAAAATACAGATTTTCAGTAACTTTCGCGCATACAATTGGAGGTATCAACCGTGAGAAAACGGCTTATGCTTATTCTCAACCCCACCGCCGGAAAGGGCGGCGCGGTCTCGTCTATCGGACGGGCACTGCAAGTCCTATATACCGGCGGATATATTCCGACGGTTTTTTATACAGACGGCGTTGGCGACGCGACGCGCCTTGTGCTTGAATACGGCTCTGAGTTTGACTGCGTAACCTGCGTCGGTGGGGACGGCACTTTAAGCGAAACCGTCGCGGGTCTTGCCCAGCTTGAAGCCCCGCCGGTGCTCGGCTATATCCCGCAGGGAACAACGAACGATGTGGCTTCAAGCCTCGGATTGCCGAAAATGCCCTATTTTGCCGCCCACACCATTGTAAAGGGCAAGCCCACATCTCTGGATGTCGGCAAATTCAATGACGACGCCTACTTCACCTATATCGCCGCTTTCGGTGCTTTCACCGAGGTAAGCTATGAGACCCCCAAGGAGTCAAAGCAGGCTCTCGGTCATCTTGCCTATGTGCTCAAGGGCATGGAGCAGCTTCCAAAGCTCACCTCATATCAGGTCACAGTCGAGCATGACGGCGGCGTAACCGGCGGCGATTTGATTTTTGGCAGCGTCTCAAACAGCAACTCCGTCGCCGGCATTGTTAAGCTCAGCAAAAATGAAATTGTTCTTAACGACGGACTGTTTGAGGTGATCCTTGTCAAAAATCCTAAAAACGTGCTGGAAATGAACCAGATCGTCTCCTCCCTTCTTTCGCATAATTACTCCTCCGGACCTGTTACGATGCTAAAGAGCAGGAAGGTCAAATTCACCTTTGACCGCCCCGTAAAATGGACTCGTGACGGCGAAAACGGCGGCGCTCACAGCGAGGTCACTCTGGAAAATCTCCATAAAAAGATAAGCATAATGACAAAATAAGCGGCTTTTGGCTTTTTATAGCCATTCCGATACAAAATGAGCTTCTCCTTCGACGGAAGGAGAAGCTCATTTTTATTACGAAGAAAACCCACTCAAAGCAAGCACTTGTCGGTCAGCAGGGGGCGCATCCCATCAAAGCCTTAAAGAACGCACCCCTTTAGCCGCTTATATAGCTGACAGCACGGAGCTTTGACGCCTATTTAGCGCCCAGCAGCATCGGCTGAATTTGCCGTCCCTCCAGCGCCTCCAAAACCGTGGCTTTAAGCTGAGTAAGGTCGCTAATAACTGATGCGGGCTTCCCTGTCGGGTCGTCCTGGCGCATCGGTACAAGGAAAACACCTCTCCTGCACATCAGCTCGCCAATGTTTTTGGCGTTGGCAGAAAGCGCGTCGTTGCTTGAAACGGCGATGACCAGAGGTCTCCCATTTCGCAGATGAGCCTTGCACGCCATTGTTACCGCAGTGTCGGCTATGCCGCAGGCAAGCTTTGCCAGCGTATTGCCCGTGCAGGGCGCAACCGCCAGAATATCCAAAAGCTTCTTTGGACCTATCGGCTCTGCCGCGGCAATGCTGCAAATAACCTCCCTGCCGCTGATCTCCTCAAGCCTTTTTCTCATGTTTTCCGCACAGCCAAAGCGTGTATCCGTGCCGGCAGCATTTTCGCTCATTATAACCGTAAGCTCAAAATCAGCCGCCAGCGCCTCGGCAACGGGCAATATCTTGTCAAATGTACAGTAGGAGCCGCAAATCGCCAGCCCCAGACGCGGTTTAGACATTTCCACCTCCCAGGGGCTTTAGCCCCGGTGCTCCTTAATGATGTTGAAAACTGTCTCCATTATGATTTTTCCCGCTGCTACGGGAGCCGTCTCTGCGGGCAGCCCTTGCGCCCATATTACCTTCAGTTTAAGCTCTCTCGCCCTGTCAAAATCAATTCCGCCGGGACGCGAGGCAAGATCCAGCAGCAGCACATCGGGCTTGAGCATTTCCAGTCGCTCGGCATCGAGTACCATCGCGGGAACAGTGTTGATAACCGTATCAAAATCGCCCAGCTCATTGCCCAGCGAGCCTGTATCTAGCGCGGTGCAGCCCATTTCACGGATGTATGCCTTATCCCAAGGCTTTCGCGCGGAAACGCTCACATATGCGCCCAGCGCACGAAGTCTGCGCGCAAGCATCTTGCCAATGCGACCCGCACCGATTACCAGCACCTTGCTCTCCCAAATGGTTGTGGGTGAGCTGCGAAGCATGACCGAAATAGCCCCCTCCGCCGTGGCAAGAGCGTTTAGCGCGACCAGCTCCTCTCTCGCATAGTAGTCAACAAGCTTAATGCCCGCATCCTCTGCGACCTCAAAAAGCGCCTTATCGGGCTTTCCGGCGCAAACCAGTGTGCCTTTCGGCAGCTCGCGCAGCAGCGCCGCCGCATCATGGCTTTTAGCGCTCATCGGGGCGTTTAGCATACCTCCTTCGTTGCGAACGACAGGCAGCGGCAAAACAACGCAATCCACCCCGTCGGCAGCGCCTGCGGCGCTTAGCCCGCAGAGTTTAACCGAGCCTTCGGGTGCTGCGTCCAGAGCGTAGGTGCATACATCGTGCCCCGCTCCCTCAAGCATTTTGGCAAGGCTTATCATGCGCATATCGCCGCCCATAACGGCAAATTTCATATTACCACTTCCTTCCGGTTTCAGTATATAATATGACTCCACAGCGGATTTGTTACGCCGCTTTGCGCTTCTCCGCGCTGCCGCTCTACACCGCAGTTCCTCAACAGCTTGAACAAAAGCCCCATTGCAAAACAATAGTTTTGCAATGGGGCTTATAATATGCTTCGTTATGCCGCTCTATTCATTGGTACCGATGCTTTCAGTTTAGTTCTCTTTAAGATTAAACTGTGCAACAAGACCTCTAAGTACATTTGCCTGGCTGGACAGCTCCTCGCTCGCTGCGGCACTTTCTTCGCTGGTGGCGCTGTTTATCTGAACAACGGAAGCTACCTGCTCTATTCCAAGTGCTATCTGGTTTGCGGCGGCTGACTGCTGCTGGAAGTGCTCGCTTATCTCGCCGACAATGCTTGCAACCTGTGAGGATTTTGCGGCGACCGCCTCAAAGTCCTCGTTTGCCTTGCTGACAAGCCTGCTGCCCTTTTCAACCGCCTGCATGGAGCTTTCGATAAGCATTGTGGTGTTCTTCGCTG
>JAHAWY010000046.1 GCA_018385135.1 Oscillospiraceae bacterium
AACCTCGTCCGCAACAACCGCAAAGCCCTTGCCTGCCGATCCCGCGCGCGCAGCCTCAACCGCTGCGTTAAGCGCCAGTATGTTGGTCTGGAACGCGATATCATCTATCGCCTTGATGACCTTGCTGATATCCTTCGAGGTCTCGCTTATCTCGTTCATGGCAGCGCTCGCCTGTTCCATAGCCTCGGAGCTTTCATTCACGATCCTCTCGGTTTCCATCGTGATCACATTTGCCTTTTCAGCGTCTGCTGCGCTTGCCTCTATCTGTCTTGCTACTTCGCCGATGGTTGCCGAAAGCTCCTCAACGCTGCTTGCCTGCTCCGTTGCGCCCTGTGCAAGTGCCTGTGCGCCGTTTGCCACCTGCTCGGAGCTTGCGGAAACCTGCTCGGAAACCTGAACAATTCTTTCGAGCGTGCTGTTAAGCTGGAGCTTGATGTTTTCCTGAGCATCGAGAAGACCGCGGTAGTCACCGGCATATTTTTCGGGAATACGCGATTCAACAGCAAAGTTGCCACGGGCAATTTCCGCGAGCGTGTAGTCTATGTCCTCAATAACATCCCAAGTCTCAGAACGCATCTTTTCCAGATACGCCTTCAACTCGCCTACCTCTGAATAGTGAATAATGGTATCGGGTATGGGAGAGCTGAAGTCGCCCTCAGACATGGTTTTAAGTCTTTCAATGCAGACCTGAATAGGTTCGGCTGTATATTTCACTACACGGCGGTTACCCCAGTAGCCGTAAGCAATGAAGACCACCGCAAACACCGCATATATCCAAATCGTCTTTGTCAAGCCGGAATTATAGTCCGAGGCGGGCGTCATAGCGACGACCTTCCAGCCGTCAGTTCCGGAGATGGGCGCATAGCCTATCATAGCTTTCTCTCCGCCTGCCGAATATTCAAAAACGCCGGTTTGACCGCCTTGCAGACTTTTGGCTGCCTGCGCAAGCACCGATGACGAGCTTAAGCCCGCAGGCGAAACGCAAGAGCCGCTTTTGTCAAAAACCGCCACCTGTGAATTCGGGCTCAGAGAGCAGCCCTTTAGAATGTCGTCAAGCTCGCCGTTTCCGCTTTCCAGTTCCTCGGCAAGCGTCTGCGCAACGAAAGCCATGGTCCCGGGCAGAGAAACCTCGACGGAATTCAGCATATTGTTCTTAACCGAGATAATACCTACCAGAAGAAAAGTGATCGCAATGGGTAAAACGAGCGCTAATGTGATAATGCTCATATACTTTCCAAAGGATGCTTTCTGTTTGGCTGCCGGTGCGCCATTGGCGACTCCTACTTTTTGGGTCATATTACTATTACTCCTCCTATTTTTGCTCTTGACCAAAATCAATGCAGCGTACTTAAGCCATATCGCTCCATCTCTTATTTGGGTTGTATATGCGCACTTGCGCCAAAGCGATCAGTACGCATTCTCGTTCTCCTGCATAAAGCCTTTATGCGAGAGAATGTATACTTTTTAATAAAGCGACTCCTTTTCCCCGTCGTTTTCAAACTTAAACTGAGCAACGAGGTTTTTAAGTACATTTGCCTGGCTGGACAGCTCCTCGCTCGCTGCGGCGCTCTCTTCGCTGGTGGCGCTGTTTATCTGAACAACGCTTGCTACCTGCTCTATGCCGAGTGCTATCTGCTTCGCGGCGGCTGACTGCTGCTGGAAGTGCTCGCTTATCTCGCCGACGATGCTTGCAACCTGTGAGGATTTTGCGGCGACCGCCTCAAAGTCCTCGTTTGCCTTGCTGACAAGCCTGCTGCCCTTTTCAACCGCCTGCATGGAGCTTTCGATAAGCATTGTGGTGTTCTTCGCTG
>JAHAWY010000050.1 GCA_018385135.1 Oscillospiraceae bacterium
CCCGTTCGATGGGTATGCTGGGGAAAGTGTTTTGCTCTTTGACGAATTTGCCAGCAGCTTCCGCATACAGGATATGAACAACTACCTTGACGGCTATCCTTTAGCGCTGCCTGCCCGCTATTCCAACAAGCAAGCCTGCTATGACAAGGTCTTCATTATCAGCAATCTAGACTTGCGAGACCAGTATTCTTTTGCTCGTATCAATCAGCAAGAGGTGTGGGCGGCTTTCGTCAGGCGCATACATAAGGTCATTCGCTTTTATGCAGACGGCTCACGGCAAGAGTACGAAACGAAAGACTACCTTGCCCGCACTGACACATGGAAGGAACTGCCCGCAGATATGGAAACGCCTTTTGAAAGTGCGCAAAAAATCCATATGAAAGGAGATAGCGGAGCATGAATGAAAGCACAAGTGTTTTCTCCGAATACCCCGATATAGTCACGCCCAATGACCTTATGAAAATGCTCCGCATAGGAAGAAACGCAGCATATAGCTTACTGCAAAACAACACTATTCCGAGCTTCCGAGTAGGCAAGCGATATAAAATAAGTAAGCAAAGCGTTATAGAGTATATTTCACAGTAAATAGAGCGCAAAAATACGCGAAATGCTTGATAATTCAGCACATTTCTGATATAATTACGTTATCAGTGATGGGCTGCCTGTTACGAAAGAGAGGTTAGTTTTGACAGGTAGTCTACAAGTAAAATCCGATACCTTTTATGCAGTCCTTAACTTCAAGGATGATAGCGGAAAGCGTAAACAAAAATGGGTTTGTCTCAATATGCCGGTAAAGAACAACAAGCGCAAGGCAGAGCAGCGTTTAGCTGAGCTGCTAGCTGAAAACGATGGTACAGCGTATATAGAGCCAACAAAGATTTTGTTTTGTGATTACGTTAAGCTGTGGGTTGAAGGAGAAAGAGGCAAAGTACAAGTAACAACCTATGACAACTATGTTCATATGCTAAACCGGCACATTTATCCTTACTTTAAGAAGCTTGGTTTGCCGCTTGCCAAGGTCACACCCAGCGTTATACAGAAGTATCATGCTGATAAGCTCTCGGAGGGCTTGAGTCCGAACACGGTTATCAAGCACCACGCCATAATGAGAACGTCTTTGCAGCAGGCATACAAAGCAAAGCTTGTGAGAGAAAATGTGGCTGACCTAGTTGAAAAGCCCAAACGAGCTAAATACCATGGAAGCTTCTACAACGCTGACGAATTAAACAAGCTGCTCGCAGTGGCAAAAGGCACGACAATTGAAACGCCGGTGTTTCTAGCTGCATATTTCGGCTTGCGGCGGTCAGAAATAATCGGACTCCGTTGGGAAGCAGTTGACTTTGTAAGTAAGACGGTGACGGTAAAGCATAAGGTGGTAAGAGCCAAGCTAGACGGCAAGATGACAATTCAAGCCACGGACGAACTTAAAACGCAGTCCAGTTACCGTGTCCTGCCGCTCAATGATACGCTTCTTGCATATCTAAAAGATGTCAAGTCAAAGCAGGAGAGAAACCGAGAGAGGAACTGCAACAGTCACAATCATGAGTATGATGATTATGTGTGAGTCAATGAAATTGGCGATTTAATAAACCCCGACTATGTGACAAGCACTTTTGAAAAAATCATCAAGAATAACGGACTAAAGCCGATTAGGTTTCACGACCTCCGGCACTCATGCGCGTCGCTTCTTTTGGCTTTGGGCTACTCAATGAAGGATATTCAAGGTTGGCTAGGTCACAGTAATTATCAGACAACAGCAAACTTGTACAGCCACGTTGACCCGCAAAACAAGAAAAATATGATACAAGGGCTTTCTAACACCTTGACCTTTTGAATGTTAGAAGAATGTTAGAAATGCCGCTAAGGCGCGGGGCGCTTTGAGCATGAAAAAGCCCTGTAACCATTGCGATTACAGGGCTTTTGGTGGTTGCGGAGGCAGGATTTGAACCTACGACCTTCGGGTTATGAGCCCGACGAGCTGCCAGACTGCTCCACTCCGCGATATTGATTTTCGGAGACTGCGCTCCTTATCAAAGCTTAATTAGATTACCACGCATAGATGCGCTTGTCAAGTGTTTTGTTGGAAAGACCAAAATGTTACAAAAAATACTAATGTGTGAAAAAGAAGATGATTGGACAAAATGTTGTGAAGCTCAAATTTGATGTTTATTAGAATAAAAACTTGTGGTAATATATGAGTATGTTGTTAAAAAGTATCCCCGTTGCTTCTTCGCGTGAAGCGAAGATGAGATGAAAGGAAATATTGATGTATATTGATTTACTGAAACTTGAGAATTTTAAGGGTATTACCAATATGGAACTGCCGTTGAACGGCAGAAGCTCCGTCTTTTTCGGCGTAAACGGAGTCGGTAAGTCTTCTATACTGCTTGCGGTTAATATCTTGTTTTCAAATATAATAAACAAAATCGTTGCAAATAGGTTTAAGCAAGGCATTTCGATTGATTTCAACGATATTACTTTTGGAAAAACGAGAGCTAGCATAAGCGCTGAGTTTCAGATGGAAGGATTTCCTTGTGGATACGCCAGACATATAGATAAAAATGCTAACAGAAGGACTCACAACAGAATTGAGCTGGATAACCTCTACAATTTGTTTGAAGCTCTTTTCTTGGTCGTTCCTGAAGCGAATATGCCAATTCTTGTTAATTACGGCGTTAATAGATCTGTTGTTGACATCCCTCTCAGAATAAGGACTAAACACGAATTTGACAAACTGTCAACGTATCAGAATGCGATAGAAAGCAAGATAGATTTCCGCACCTTTTTTGAGTGGTACAGGTATCAAGAGGATTTTGAAAATCAAGTAAAAGTAAGAGAAGATCCAAATTACTCCGATGTTTCCCTGAGGGCGGCGCAGACTGCCATTACATCTTTTATGGAAGGCTTTTCAAATCTTCGCGTAGACAGAAATCCGTTGGCAATGAAGATTACGAAGCAGGGGCGTGATTTGAGGATTGAGCAGCTCTCTGACGGAGAGAAATGTACGATAGCGCTTTTAGGCGATTTGTCCAGACGATTGGCACTTGCAAATCCTTCGTTAGATAACCCGCTTGAAGGTAAAGGAATTGTCTTGATAGATGAGATAGAGCTGCATATGCACACCCAGTGGCAAAGGAAGATACTTCCAAAGCTAAAAGAGATCTTTCCCAATATTCAGTTTTTGATTACGACCCATTCACCGCAGGTTCTCGGAGAAATTGACGATTCTTACAATCTGTTCTTTTTGGAACGCAGCGGTTATCTAAGCGCCTGCACCCGGATTGACTCGCTCTATGGTTGGGATTCCAATACGATATTGGAAGACAAAATGAATACTCCGAGCAGGAATAGCGATATTCAGGAAAAATCCAAGCTTATGTTTCAAATGATTTCTGAAAAAAAGTACAGAGAGGCTTCAGCATTGGCTGACGATATAGCGGTTGTTACAAACGACGCGAATGAAGATGTCACTTATGCTAGAGTGTTGATTGCAAAAGGGTTGAGAAATGAAAAGAATAGTTAAGTTATCAGAGCCTCAGACCTTTTCAGCCTGGAAGACAAAATTTCAGGCTGAAAAGGGCAGGATGCCTACATATATGGATCTGGTCGGAAAAGAAAAGCAGGATTTAAAAGAAACGCTTCTTGATGAACAGGGATATATTTGCTGTTACTGTATGAAGAGAATTGAGACGTACAATTCCCATATTGAGCATTTTCGACCTAAATCTGATCCTAAATACAGTGCTTTGGATCTCGACTACAACAATATGTTTGCGTCGTGTAACGGTGCAAAGGAAAATGGAGAGAATTGCGGACATCGCAAGGATGCGTGGTTTGACGAGAACACCACTGTATGCCCGCTGGAGGAAGATGTTGAAGAACTCTTTACATATCTCCCGAATGGTGAAATCATAGCGGCGAATGGCAACCCCGGAGCTGCCGAAACAATAGCCAGGTTTGGACTTGATACAAAGCTGCTGACTAATCATCGTTATGCAGCTATTCGGGCGGCGATTAATCAAGGCGCTCTGAAAGATGTTGATGATTGGCTGAGCTTCTTCGAGGAAAAGGATGCCGACGGATGCTATCAGCCTTTTTGCCAAGCTGTTGTTTGCGTTTTACGCAGTTTAGCATAAAAAGTGTTTAAAACCTATTAAACCGGTCAAAAACAAGCATCAACAATAAGCTCCAAAAACAAAAATGCAGCCCGCAAAATACTGAAATATCAGTGTTTTGCGGGCTGCCTGCTTTGGTACGCCCTGAGGAATTCGAATCCCCGGCCTTCTGGTCCGTAGCCAGACGCTCTATCCAGCTGAGCTAAGGGCGCATATTTTTGAACGCTTGAGTATAATAACACAGGCGTTTACAAAATGCAAGCCTTTTTTTGCTAAGCTGAAAATTTTTTTGGCGACAGGGCGCAGACGCCTAGAAGCTCATAGAATCTCCGATGTTTTCAACAATATCGCCCATTGTTTTCAGCGCCTTGCTGATCACGTTTTTCCTCTTATGCGTTGATTTGCAGGAGGAAGACGTCGCCGCCATGCTGATCGCGGAGCCTACTACCAGTCCAAGCGCCATTCCTTTGGCAAAGTTCATACAACCCATCTAATTTGACTCCTTTCCGATTTGTCGATGATAGTATGTGCAGTTCGTTTCAATTATATTTTGCTTTGCGCGAAACGAAAGAGAGCTTTTAGTTTTTAAGGCATAGAATATGAATTAGTTTGCACTTGAACGGGTAGTTATGCTATAATGCAATTTGTGTAATTGCGCCATTTTCTGCCGAGGCTTATTCAATACAGGCACAGGCGCATTTCTCCGAAAGGAAAAGCAGATAATGACAGTCAACATTCTCGCAGTGGGAGACGTTTGCGGAAAGCCCGGTCTGGATTTTCTGCGCAAGCATCTTTCGACAGTCAAAAAGGATAAAAACATTTCCTTCACCGTGGTTAACGGCGAAAATGCCAATGTTGTCGGCATTACACCCGCGCAGGCGGAGGAGATCTTCGCCGCCGGGGCGGACGTTGTCACGCTTGGCAACCACACATGGACGCGCTGGGAGCTAAAGGAATATCTTGACGACAACAACAAAATCCTCCGCCCGGCAAACTTCGCGCTCTGCTGTCCGGGCTATGGTCACGGCGTTTATGAAACAAGCTTCGGCGATGTGGCGGTGATCAGCCTAATGGGGCGCTTTACGCTTGATGCGAATACGGACAATCCCTACTATGTTGCCGATGAAATACTATCGTCTTTAAAAAATACAAAGCTGATCCTTATGGATTACCACGCGGAGGCTACGAGCGAAAAAGCGGCTATGGGCTATTATATGGACGGGAGAGTGTCTGCTGTTTGGGGAACACACACGCACGTTCAGACCTCGGATGCCGGCGTGCTGCCGAAGGGTACGGGCTATATTACGGATCTTGGCATGACCGGCGCGGCCGTTTCCGTTCTCGGCATCAACCCGCAGCAGAGCATTGATAAATTCCTCGGTGCGCCGCCTCGGCGCTACGAGTCCGCGCCAGGTCCGGGCAAAATGGAATGCGCCGTTTTTACACTGGATACAGAAACGGGACGTTGTCTTAATGTGGAGGCATTGAGAATTCTATGAGAGAGATTAAGCTGCTGCACGCGGCAGACCTGCATCTTGACTCCGCGTTTGAATCGCTTTCGCCGGAGCAGGCGAAAGAACGCAGACAAGGTCAGAGAGAAATACTGTTCAAGCTCGCCGAGGTAGCTCTGCGCCGCGGCGTTGACGCAGTGCTTCTTTGCGGCGATGTTTTTAACGGCGTGGAAAACGACAGGGCAACGGAGCGCGACTTTTGCCGCGCAATGGGCGCGCTGCCTTGTCCTGTGCTGATAGCCCCCGGCAACCACGACCCCTACACCGCCTACTCAATGTGGGAGACCGTACATCTGCCGGAAAACATATACGTTTTCAAAAACGAGGAGATAGAGGGCGTTGAGCTGCCGGGTGTACACGCGCGCTTTTGGGGCGCGGGCTTTCAAACTGCCTTTTGCCGTCCGCTGCTGAAGGATTTTCAGGCGCCGGAGAAGCGTCAGGACATTCCGGATATCATGCTGCTGCACGCAGACGTCGGCAATGGTGAATCCGCCTATAACGGCATCAGCCGCGAGGATATTCTCCGCAGTGGTATGGACTATATCGCCCTTGGGCATATTCATGCGGGTACACCGCTTAAAATGGCGGGAGAGGTTGCTTACGCATACCCCGGCTGCACCGAGGGGCGCGGCTTTGACGAGACGGGTGAGAAGGGCGCGCTTCTCGTAACGGTTTCCGATGCGGGCGTGGAGGCGGAGTTCGTCCCCCTCGGCGGCGTGCGCTATGAGATAGTCAGCGTGGATATCTCCGACGGTGAGCCGGTCAGGGCTATTTTAAAGGCGGTGGCGGGACTTTCCACCAAAGACTGCTGCCGTGTAATACTTACGGGCGAGTGCGATGAGCTGCCGGATATCCCGCAGATACGCAAGGAGCTTGAAAACTGCTTCGGAGAGCTGCAAATTTTGGATGAAACCGTTCCCAAGCGCGACATATGGGCGCAAACGGGGCAGGACACGCTTTGCGGAATTTTCCTTTCAAGCCTAAAGGATATGTTTGACAACGCAAAGACCGACAAGGAGCGGCAGGTGATAGAGCTTGCCGTGCGCTTTGGGCTTGACGCTATGGGGAACGGGGGACAGCAGCCTTGAAAATAAACAAAATGACCGCCTCCTTCGGAAAGCTGCAAAATGAAACTCTGGAGCTGGGCGATGGTCTGAATATCATCTTTGCGCCTAACGAAAGCGGTAAATCCACCTGGTGCGGCTTTATAAAGGCGATGCTTTACGGCATAGACACGGCGACACGCGAAAAAAACGGCGTAAAGCCCGATAAAATTAAATACGCTCCGTGGAGCGGCGTGCCGATGAGCGGCACAATGGACATTGAGTACGAGGGCAAAAGAATAACCCTTACCCGCCAGGGCAAGGCGTATGCGCCGATGAAGGATTTTAAGGCGACGCTCACAGGCACGAACGTCCCAGCCGGCAACATTCCCGCCTCCGCTGTCGGAGAAACGCTCGTAGGCGTAACCAAGGACGTTTTTGAGCGTTCGGCGTTTATAAGTCAAGGCAAGCTTGCCGTTGCGGGAAGCCCCGACCTTGAAAAGCGCGTTGCCGCCATCGTTCAGACGGGGCAGGAGAGCGTCTCTTATACCGAGGCGCAGGAACGGCTTCACGCCGAGATACGCCGCCGCAGATATAACCGCAGCGGCAGATTGCCGGAGCTGGAAAAGGAGATATCCGAAAACCGAGAAAAGCTCATTGAGGCGGTCAAGGAGTCTAAAAAGGGCGATGAGCTGAAGAAAGCCAAGCGCCAAGCCTTAGAGCGCCGTGACGAGCTGCTGGACAAGGTTTCCGAGCTTCGCCGTCAGGCACGCTCGGAGTCGCTTGATAAGCTCTCGGGATATCGCGGGCGCATAAAGGCGATTGAAAAGGAATACGGCGAGCTGAGTAACCAGCTCGGCTTCGCCGGACGCGAGCTGGACGAAGGACTTTTCGGCAGGGAAGAGCCGCAAAAGAGCCGACAGCGCGTCAATCTGGAAAAAATGAAGCTGATGAGCGCCGAAAAGGAGGCTCGCAGCGGCGGCACAGTTCCGCTTAACATAGCCATTCTCGCGGCGCTTGTGGTAATTGCCGCTGTTTTGGCGGTGTTTCAGTTTTACATTCCCGCAGGCGGTGTGGGCTGCTTGGCGATAATTCAGGCGGTGCGCCTTTCCAAGGCTATAAAAAAGGCAAAAAAAGCCGAGAATATGCGCTATAACATACTTGCACAGTACCGCTGCGAAAGCATGGACGAGGTCGATAAGCTGCTGGACGCTCATGAGGCGGCTTTCAAACGCTTTTCCGAGCTGCAAGCTCAGCAGCAGGACGCGGCGGAAAGACTCAACGAGGCAAAGCGCCGTCAGGCTGAGCTTGACACCTCGCTTCTTCGTGAGCTGGATTTTGCCGATGGAGACAGCGATGCTGCGAAATATACAAAAATGCTTGAGGATGCAGAGCGCAGCCTGCGCAATATCCGCGAGGAGAGCGCCCTCTGGGAGGGCAAGCAGAGTATGCTGCCCGATATGGACGAGCTTCAAAAAAAGCTTGCCGAGCTAAACCGTGAATATGAGCAGGTAAAAATGGAATATGACGCGCTGGTGCTTGCCTCTGATGTGCTCGCCGAGGCGGATACCGATATTCAAAGGCGGCTTACCCCTCAGCTTAGCGCGCGCACGGCAGAGCTTTTCTCCCAGCTTACAGGCTCGCGCTACGACACTATTCTGCTCGACCGCGAGCTTCGCGCGGCGGCACGTCCGGTGGGGGACAGTGTTTCGCGCGAAGCGGCGTTTTTGAGCGCCGGAACTATCGACCAGCTTTATCTTTCCGTTCGTCTGGCAATATGTGAAATGGCGCTGCCTGAGGACAAGCAATGCCCCATCATCCTCGATGACGCGCTTGTAAACTTCGATGACGAGCGCTGCCGTTATGCCATCAAGGTTTTGAAGGACATCTCCAAAAAGCGGCAGGTGATACTTTTTAGCTGCCACTCCCGTGAGGCGGAAATGGCAAAAAATCTTAAATCTGTTAAAATAACGTCGCTTGGCGGCACGAGATAGTACCCCTTGAAAGGAAAGGTAAATGAACACTTTCGGCGAAAACATACGACTTACCATTTTCGGAGAGTCCCACGGAGAGGCGATAGGCATGGTGCTTGACGGCTTTCCTGCGGGTGAGCAGATAGAGCTTGACAGGCTTAGGGAGGAACTCAAGCGCCGCGCCCCCGGCGGGGCGGAGACCGTAAGCCCGCGCAAAGAGCGCGATGAGCCGGAGTTTTTAAGCGGCATTTTTAACGACCATACAACGGGCGCGCCGCTTTGCGCGATCATCAGAAATACCGATGTTGACTCCTCAAGCTATCATCCCGAGCTGCCCAGACCGGGACACGCGGATCTGGCAGCGCAGATAAAATTCAAGGGACGAGCCGATTTTCGCGGCGGCGGAGCTTTCAGCGGACGGCTCACAGCGCCGATGGTGCTTGCCGGTGCGCTGTGCAAGCAGGCTCTGGAGCGGCGCAGAGTTTCGGTTCAAGCGCGCATATTGAGTGTTGGCGGCGTTGACCGCAGCGCCGAGGATTTTGACTATGCAGTGCATAAGGAGATCTTAGAGGCGCGCTCTGTTGGAGACAGCGTCGGCGGTGTGGTCGAATGCGTGGCAAGCGGCGTTCCCGCGGGAATTGGCGGGCTGATGTTCGGCGGCATGGAAAGCCGCATAGCACAAGCGCTTTACGCTATCCCCGGGGTAAAGGGCGTTGAGTTCGGAGCGGGCTTTGAAATCGCCAAAATGCGCGGAACACAGGCAAATGACCCCATTGTTACCGAAAATGGCGTTGTTTTTACGGAGACAAACCACGCGGGAGGCATCAACGGCGGAATAACCAACGGAATGCCGCTGGTTTTGCGCTGCGCCTTTCGTCCTACTCCGTCCATTAGCCGCGAACAGAAAACCGTTGATTTGATGAAAAAGGAAAACACAACTATTCGCACACTCGGACGTCACGATCCCTGCATCGTTCCGAGAGCGCTGCCGGTGGTGGAGGCAATGGTTGCTTTCTGCCTGCTTGACGCAATGTGCGAGCCGCGCTGAAACAGCGAAAAAGCTGTGCCGCGAGGAGAAGCGCCTGCGCGGAAATCAGAAATCGAGATAAGTCAGCCCGTGATTTTCTGTTGAGGGCTGTTTTGAGCAAGTAGTATTTAGCGTGCAGAGCGCGCAGGAGGTTTATATGAAGCTGTTTAAGAAAAAGAACTCCGCAGCGGAGGAGCAGACGGAGGAAAAGCTCGACGGCGCAAGCCGGTCGAACGAAGCCCTCGAGGAGAATGACGCAGCCGCAGTATCAGAGGAAGCTGAAAAGGAAGCAACAAAGCGCGACCTAAGGTTTGCGCTTATCCGCTGCGCCGCCGCGCTGATATTAGCAGCGGTGCTGCTGCTTGTTTCCGGATTTTCGATAGTGGACCTTGCCGGAGGTCCTGTTGAGTATCAGGCGTTTGAGGAGGCGGAGCCGGGCAGCTTTGTCAAGTGCGAAATCTCTGCGATTATCGGCTTGTACGGTGAGAATGAGGAGCTTGCGCTCGTTCCCGGCGGTCGTCAGTATGTAACGGTGCGTTTTACGGGACGCTATGATGAGTCTGTCAGAGCCGTTGTTGAGGAAACAGAGGGCTTCCTCGCGGGAAATATTTATCCGCTCGATAAATATGTTGTTGTGCAGGGAACAGTAGAAACGCTTGACGAGGAGCAGAGCGCTCTTTTGAAGGAATGGCTGGAGCTTAACAGAGAAGCTTTGATTTCCAAGGGCGTCGCTTCCGAAACTATTGATATGGAAAACTACGTTTCCGACAAGGTTCTGCTGGTGGATACCGTAAACGGCAAAAGCCAGACGCTGGTTTTCATCCTTACGGGTGCGGCCGCGCTGCTCGTGCTTTATATCATCGCGGAGTTTATTATGATGGCATTGGGGTTATATAAAAACAAGAAAGAAAAGCCCGAAGAAAGCCTTGGCGAGGACAAGGATGAACAGGGCGTCGGAAAGGCGTCTCCCGAGCAGGCACAGCAGACAGCAAATGCAGCAAAGGGCGAGACTTGGGTGACGTCGGCGGAGAATACGAGCGAGGCTGAGCCGGAGGAAAAGCAATGAGCTATACCTTTTGCTGCCCTTGCCATTTTGGAGTCGAGGGGCTGCTTGCCGACGAAATGCGCAGGCTTGACCTAAAAAACGTACGAGCGGAAAACGGACGCGTGCGCTTTGACGGCGACGGACGCGACCTCGCCCGCGCCAGCATATGGCTGCGCTGCGCCGAACGCATCCTGCTTGAAGTAGGAAGCTTTGATGCTATGAGCTTTGAGGAGCTGTTTCAGGGTGTAAAGGCGCTGCCGCTTGAGCAGTTTATTCCCAGGAACGCAGCCTTTCCCGTTAAGGGCTTCAGCATCAATTCCAAGCTTTTTTCGGTTTCCGATTGCCAGAGCATCATAAAAAAGGCGGCTGTCAGCCGCCTTTCCTCTCACTACGGCATAGAATGGTTTCCGGAGGATGGGGAAAGAATTCAAATACAGTTTTCCATAATGAACGATGTTTGCACTATCAGCCTTGATACCAGCGGCGACGGGCTTCATAAGCGCGGCTACCGTCCTGCCCATGTTGCAGCGCCCCTTTCGGAGACACTTGCCGCGGCGATGGTCTATCTTTCGCGCTACCGCGGCAGGGAGGATTTCTGCGACCCGTTCTGCGGCAGCGGCACTTTGCCCATAGAGGCGGCGCTTATTGCCAAAAACCGTGCGCCGGGTCTAAAGCGCGCCTTTGCCGCCGAGCAGTGGTCCTTGTTTGAGAAAAGCATATGGAAGGATGCCCGCGAGGAAGCGCCGGCAAAGGAGTATAATGGCGATTACCGCATTTTCGGCTCAGACCTTTCGCCTGAGGCTGTGGAGATATCGCGCAAAAACGCCGAGCGAGCCGGGGTCGGCGATTTAATAGAGTTCAAGCAGGCGGATGCAACGGAGTTTTCCCGCAAAACAGAGCGCGGCGTTATTGTGACTAATCCCCCCTACGGCGAACGTCTTATGGAAAAGACTGAGGCGGAGAAGCTTTACACCAATTTCGGCAGGGCGTTTTTTGCAGCACAAAACTGGAAGCTGTATCTGCTCTCCTCACACACGGAGTTTGAGCGAACTTTCGGCAAAAGCGCGGATAAAAAGCGCAAGCTTTATAACGGCATGATAAAGTGCGACCTATATATGTATCTCAAATAATAAATTGTTTACATTTTCCGAAAGTTTGAAACGAGCAATCGGGAGAAAAACAGAGCAAAACGAAGCTGACAGCAGGAAATTGCAACGCTGTTTTCTCCAGAATATAAATTACGGCGGTTTTGAGCTGATTTTGAGAAAAATACGGCTTGCAGAATAACAGCACATGGATTATTATATAATGCGTTAGCACTCAGAGAGTTTGAGTGCTAAACCGATGAAAGTATATCCAACATCATAGGAGGAATATAAAATGAAGATCAGACCCATAGGCGACAGAGTTGTGCTCAAGCAGTTTGAGGCTGAGGAAAAAACAAAGAGCGGCATCATCCTCACCAACAAGTCCAAGGAAAAGCCCCCCATCTATGAGGTAACAGAGGTAGGCGACGGCGTTCAGAACGACGGCAGCGAGATCAAGATGTTTGTTAAGGTCGGCGATAAGGTCGTCTGCAACAAGTATTCCGGACTTTCCGTTATCGTTGAGGAAGAGGAATATGTTATCATCCGCCAGAGCGAGCTGCTCGCAATCGTTGAGGAATAATTCCAAACATCAAATTTAATTGGAGGTCACATAGATTATGGCAAGACAGATCATCTACGGCGAGGAAGCACGCAAGGCTCTCAAAAACGGCATTGACCAGCTCGCCGATACCGTTAAAATAACTCTCGGACCCAAGGGACGCAACGTAGTCCTTGAAAGAAAGTTCGGCATTCCCCTCATCACCAATGACGGCGTTACCATCGCTAAGGAAATCGAGCTTGATAACCCCTTTGAGGATATGGGCGCTCAGCTTATCAAGGAGGTTTCCACCAAGACCAACGATACTGCCGGCGACGGTACAACAACCGCAACCATTCTTTGCCAGGCAATGATCAATGAGGGTCTTAAAAACGTTGCTGCTGGTGCAAACCCCATGGTTATGCGCCGCGGTATCAAGAAGGCGACCGAAGCTGCTGTTGACGAGATCAAGAACAACAGCCAGCCCGTTTCCTGCTCTCAGGATATAGCCCGCGTCGGAACAGTTTCCTCCGGCGATCCGTTTATCGGAAACCTCATTGCCGAGGCTATGGAAAAGGTTACACAGAAGGGTGTTATCACCATTGAGGACAGCAAGACCGCCGAAACCTACATCGACGTCGTCGAGGGTATGCAGTTTGACCGCGGCTACCTCACCCCCTATATGGTAACCGATACCCAGAAGATGGAAGCTGTTCTTGAGGATCCCTATATTCTCATCACCGACAAGAAGATTTCCACTCTCAACGAGCTGCTTCCCGTCCTTGAAATCACAATCAAGGCAGGTCGCAAGCTTCTCATCATCGCCGAGGAGATCGAGACCGATGCTCTCACCGGCATTATCGTCAACAAGCTCCGCGGCACTTTCACCTGCGTTTGTGTTAAGGCTCCCGGCTTCGGCGACAGACGTAAGGAAATGCTCGAGGATATCGCAATCCTCACCGGCGGTCAGGTCATCAGCAGCGATGTTGGCTTGAGCCTTGACGACGAGAACTTCGATCCGGCAAACTTCGGTACTGCCCGCGTTGTCCGCGTTACCAAGGAAAACACCGTTATCGTTGACGGCGCAGGCGATGCTGACGCTATCAAGGGCAGAGTTGACGCTCTTAACGTCCAGATCAAAGATTCTGTTTCGGACTACGACAAGGATAAGCTCATGGAGCGCGTTGCTAAGCTTTCCGGCGGTGTTGCGGTTCTCAAGATAGGCGCTGAGACCGAGACAGAGATGAAAGAGAAGAAGCTGCGCATTGAGGATGCTCTCAACGCTACCCGCGCTGCTGTTGAGGAAGGTCTTGTAGCGGGCGGCGGCTCTGCTTATGTCATGGCATCCAAGGCAGTTGAGGAACTGGTTGATACTCTCGAGGGAGATGAGCGCACCGGTGCTATGCTCGTTGCAAAGGCTTTGCAGGCTCCCATCCGCCAAATCGCCGAGAACGCAGGTCTTGAAGGCGCTGTTATCCTTGAGAAAGTCAAGGAAAGCGACAGCGTGAACTTCGGCTTTGATGCGGCAGCCGAGGAATACACCGACATGATCGCTGCCGGCGTTGTTGACCCGACAAAGGTCTGCCGCAGCGCTATCCAGAACGCGGCTTCCGTCTCTGCCCTCGTTCTCACCACAGAAAGCTTGGTTGCCGATAAGCCCGAACCCCCCGCACCCGCAGCAGCAATGCCTGATATGGGCGGCATGGGCGGTATGGGTGGCATGGGCGGTATGTTCTAATACAGCCCTATGGCATAAAATACTGATTTTTCCAAAATACCTCGCGGGGTTTTTCCCTGCGAGGTATTTTGCGCTTGACATAGCAGTTAAACAAGGCTAAAATGAAGTGATGATATTATAGGATAGGGGAAATCCTATTAGCTTTCATTATATTTCTCCAAACGCGCGGTTTATTTTAAAAATGTGCGAAATGCGCTGCTTGGAGAGCTCCCATATCTGTTCTGCTGTCACATTTTAAATTGTGACAGTTCACCTTTCGGATGTGGGGCTGCATCGAACACCCTGGTCCGACAGCTCGGACAATATCACTATTCTCAAGCTAACCACCGAAAATTTTTTAAAGAATGGAGGTGTGTTACTTACTATGCCTTCTACTCCAGCTCAATGGATTGTATTCAGCATCCTAGTGGTGTTGGTTTTTGCAGCTTTCGTTCTTGGCATCATTTACCGCAAGCGCGTTTCCGAGCGTGAGATACAAAGCGCCGAGGACGAGGCTAAAAGAATTATAAATGAGTCGATAAAAACCGCTGAAAATAAGCGCAGAGAGGCTCTTTTAGAGGCAAAGGAAGAAATACACAAAAGTCGCGCGGAATATGAGCGCGAGGTCAAAGAGCGCCGCAGTGAGCTGCAAAAGCAGGAGCGCCGCCTTCAGCAGAAGGAAGAAACACTGGACAAAAAGACCGACGCTATCGAAAAGCGCACAGAACAGCTAAACCGCAAGCTTCAAGCGGCCGAGGCACAGCAGGAGGAAATAAACCTCCTCAAGCGCAGCCAGCTTGAAATGCTTGAAAAAATCTCCGGCTACACGGTTGACGAGGCGAAAGAGCATATTATCTCCAGCCTTGAAACCGAGGTTACGCACGAAATGGCAATGAAGGTTAAGGAGGTCGAGGCAAAGTATAAGGACGAAGCCGAAACCAAAGCCAGAGAGCTTATCACCCTTGCCATTCAGCGCTGCGCTGCCGACCACGCCTCTGAGGTCACAGTTTCCGTCGTACCACTCCCCAACGACGAAATGAAAGGTCGCATCATAGGACGTGAGGGCCGCAACATCCGCGCCATCGAAACGCTTACCGGCATCGATCTTATCATCGACGACACACCGGAGGCGATTACCCTTTCAAGCTTCGACCCCGTCAGACGCGAGGTCGCAAGACTCACCCTTGAAAAGCTCATTCAAGACGGACGTATCCATCCCGCCAGAATTGAGGAAATGGTTGCAAAGGCTCAGAAAGAGGTAAATGCTACCATTAAGGCGGAGGGCGAGAGAGCTGTATTTGAAACCAATGTTCACGGCTTGCATCCGGATCTTGTAAAGCTGCTCGGACGCATGAAATACCGCACCAGCTATGGTCAGAATATTCTCAGCCACTCCATAGAGGTTTCACACATTGCGGGTCTTTTGGCGGCAGAGCTTGGCGTTAATGTTGCCACTGCCAAGCGCGCGGGACTTCTCCATGACATAGGCAAGGCTATCGACCATGAGGTCGAGGGCAGCCACGTTACCATCGGCGTTGACCTTGCACGCAAGTACAAGGAAAGCGAGGAGGTCATCCACGCAATTCATGCTCACCACGGCGATGTTGAGCCGCACACCATCATCGCTTGTCTGGTTCAGGCGGCGGACGCTATTTCCGCTGCTCGCCCCGGAGCGCGGCGTGAGAACATTGAAAACTATGTCAAACGCCTCGAAAAGCTTGAGGAGGTTTCCAAGAGCTTCGGCGGAGTTGAAAGCTGCTATGCCATTCAAGCGGGTCGTGAGATTCGCATCATGGTCAAGCCAGAGGAGGTAACCGAGGACGATATGGTGCTCCTCGCGCGAGACATAGCCAAAAAAATTGAAAGTGAGCTGACCTACCCCGGTCAGATTAAGGTTCACGTCCTTAGAGAAACCAAGGCCGTTGAATACGCAAAGTAAACAGTGAAAACCGGCGCGTATCGGATAGCATTTCTTTCCGATACGCGCTTTTACTATTATTTTTTCGGCGCTTTACCAAAATGTATCGCGTCGAAATTTACAATCCCCCCAAAATATCGAGCCAAGTCTATAAATGGGTCGTTTTTTGGGCAATAAGTATTGCAATTGCATGGATAATTGTATATACTGCTAAAGTAATTGTAAATATTTCTTTAATATTCCTACCGCGACCCGACTGATGATTACGAAAGATGGCGCGGATGGGTTTTTTATTAGAGAAATGTTATAAATTATTTTAAGGAGAGCAAAAGAATGAAATTCCCCAAGAGAACACTCGCACTTATTCTGGCGGTTCTTATGCTCACTGCTGCACTGAGCGCCTGCTCCGGCGGCAAGCAGGGCGAGACCCAGACAGAAACCGATCCCACCCCCCAAAGCGGCAACGCCGAGGGAGCAAACATCGGCGAGCCGGTCATGGGCGGTGACCTCCGTGTCGGCATAGCACAGGATCTTGACGACACCTTCGACCCCCACAACATTATTTCGGCAGGCACAAGAGAGGTGCTGTTCAACATCTATGAGGGTCTTGTAAAGCCCGATAACGATGGAAATCTTGTTCCTGCGGTAGCTGAAAGCGTTGATATTTCCGAAGCGGGCGACAGCTTTACGTTCACCCTGCGTGAAGGCGTTAAGTTCCACAACGGAGAAACCGTTACAGCGGAGGACGTTGTATACTCCGTTTCCCGTGCGGCAGGTCTCGGCGCGGACAAGCCCATGATTGACGGTATGCAGATCATCACCTCGGTTGAGGCTACAGATGAAAAGACCGTTGTTGTCACTCTCGGTGAACCGAACATCGAGATGCTCGCTCTGCTTACAGCGGGCATTATCCCCGCAGGCAGCGACCCTGCTGTTGAAACTGTCGGCACAGGACCATTTAAATTCGTTTCCCGCATACCGCAGGAAAGCATTGTAATAGAAAAATTCGACGAGTACTGGGGAACTCCCGCCTACGTCGATTCAGTAACATACAAGATTATTGACTCGGGCGAAACCATAGTCATGTCTCTCAAGAGCGGCGCGCTTGACCTCGTTGCCCACCTTACCAGCGCGCAGGTAAACGAGCTTGGCGACGACTTTACTGTCCTTGATGGTACTATGAATCTCGTTCAGGCGGTTTACCTCAACAACGCCGTTGAGCCGTTCAACGACGTTAAGGTTCGTCAGGCTCTTGCTCACGCCATTGACCGTCAGCTAATTATGGACTTCCTGGCTGAGGGCAGGGGAGCGGCTGTTGGCAGCAGTATGTATCCTGCCTTTGAGAAGTATTTCGTTCCCGAGCTGGTCGATGAATACAGCTACGATCCGGAGCTTGCAAAGCAGCTTTTAGCTGACGCGGGCTATCCCGACGGCTTTTCCTTTGACTGCACCGTTCCCTCCAACTATCAGCCCCATATTGATACGGCTGAGGTCGTTGCGCAGGAGCTTCAGGCGGTCGGTGTTTCTATGAACATCAAGCTTGTTGACTGGGAAACATGGCTGAGTGAGACCTATCTCGGACGCAACTATCAAGCCACCATCGTAGGTGTTGACGCAGCTATGATGACAGCGCGCGCCATGCTTGAACGCTTCACAAGCGACGCGGGCAACAACTTTGTCAACTTTTCGAGCGCAGAGTACGATGAGACCTTTGCAGCTGCCATTTCCTGCACCGACGATGCCGAGCAGACAGAGCTTTACAAAAAGCTCCAGACCATTCTTGCCGAGGAAGCTGCAAACCTCTATATACAAGACCTTTGTGACCTCGTTGCAATGCGCAAGGGCGTAGGTGGATATGAGTTTTACCCCATCTACGTCATGGATATGTCAAAAGTCTACTTCACAAACTAACAGTGTTGGTGCTGTGACAAGCCATAAGGCGGACGCAGCCCCAAAAATGCAAAGCGGAGCGGTCTTTGCTTTTGAAAGAGCCGCTCTGCTTTGCTTGCGTGCATTTGCGGATATTTCGCGCGATACACGCTTGCATCCGCAAAAGGCGGAAAAATGCCGAATTCTCTGAATGCTGACGGCAAATTAGACGGAGGGAAAAATGCGATACGTTCTAAAAAAAGCCTGTGTATTCGTTGCTACTCTCCTCGTTATATCAGTGTTTGTTTTTCTTGCCTTTCAGATTATCCCCGGCGACCCGACGACCAGAATGCTGGGAACCCAAGCGACGCCGGAAAAGGTGGAGGCTTTGCGCGAGGAGCTTGGTTTGAACGCTCCTCCCGTGCTAAGATACTTCCGTTGGCTGAAGGGCTTTGTTACGGGCGATTTCGGTATGTCATACAGCTACAATATGCCTGTCAATGAGCTTCTTTCAGGAAAGCTCGGCATAACGGCAGCGCTTACAGTGCTTAGCTTTATTATGGTCGTGCTTATCTCCTTTCCGCTGGGGATACTGCTTGCCCGCTTTGCGCACAGCCTTACTGACAGGTTATTTATGTTGTTTAATCAAATCGTAATGTCCATACCGCCGTTTTTTGTCGGCATAATATTTACCTATATTTTCGGTTTGGTGCTTAAGCTTTTCACACCGGGTGAGTTTATTCACCATGCTGATGACTCCGCGGGCTTTTGGGGATATTTGTTTTTCCCCGCACTTGCCATTGCTTTGCCGAAAAGCGCAATGGTAGTAAAAATCTTGCGAAGCAGCATGGTCAGCCAGCTTCAGGAGGACTATGTTCGCACCGCTTTCTCCCGCGGAAACAGCCACTGGCGTGTTTTAAGAATGCATGTGCTGCGAAACGCCATAATTCCGGTTGTAACCTTTTTAGCGGTAACTTTGGTCGATATCTTTGCTGCCAGCATCATCATCGAGCAGGTTTTTGCCATACCCGGCTTAGGTCGCCTGCTTTTAGGCTCCATAACGGGACGCGACCTGCCTGTGGTGCAGACGATAATAATGATTATCGCTGTTATCGTTATAACGGTGAATTTTATTGCGGATATTTCCTATAAATACATTGACCCGCGCATTCGCTTCCGCTGATGCGGAGGCGCTCAAGAGCATAAGTTCAGGAGGGGCATCGTGAGAAGAACGCCCAACTACAACTTAATACTAGGCTGCACCTTAACTGCCGCCACCGTTTCGGTAATAATTCTTGGCTTTTTCTGGACTCCATATGAGCCGGACGCGATGAGCATTGCCGAACGCAGCGTCAGCCCGTGCGCAGCCCACCTTTTAGGAACGGACAATTTCGGGCGCGATATTCTAAGCCGGGTAATGCAGGGAGCGGGGACAACACTTGAGATCGCCTTCTTGGCGGTTTCCATTGGAGCGACCTGCGGAACGCTTATCGGAGGCTTAACGGGCTATTTCGGCGGAATCGCCGATGAAATAATAATGCGCGTTAACGACGCGGTAACAGCATTTCCGAGCGTGCTTTTGGCATTGGTTGCCGTTGCGATCACAGGCGGCGGAAAAACGAATTTGATAATCGTTTTGGGAATCCTGTTTATACCCAGCTTTGCCCGCGTTGTACGCGGCGAATTTGCAAAGCAGCGCAATATGGACTATGTAAAAAACGCTAAGCTCATGGGCGTTACCAATTTGCGCATCATGTTTGTTCACATTTTGCCTAATATAGCGCCTGTGCTTTTAAGCTCCATAGCCATTGGCTTTAATAACGCTGTGCTTGCGGAGGCGAGCATGAGCTTTCTCGGTGTCGGTGTTGGACCGACGGAGAGCGCAAGTCTGGGCAGAATGCTGCTCGACGCGGAGGCATATCTGTTCTCTGCTCCGTGGCAGGCGCTGTCTGCGGGCTTTGCTATTACCATTCTAATACTTGGCTTTGCACTAATATCTGACGGGATGGGTTACAGACCCACTTGGAGACCCGTTGCGAAACGGAGGCGTAAGGCAGATGCTTGATATAAAGAACCTTAAAGTATCCTTTAACGACGGACGCAAGGGCATCGCGGTTTCCGGCATAGATTTGCATATGGAGGCGGGAGACACGCTCGGTCTTGTTGGCGAGTCCGGCTCTGGAAAAACCGTCACCGCGCTGACTGTTGCAGGACTTTTGCAAAAGGACAGAGCCACCGTTGAGGGTGAGGTTATGTTTGAGGGCAAGGATCTTCTCAAATGCACCGTTGACGAAATGCGTTTGTTGCAGGGCAAGGACATCGGTGTCATTTTTCAAGAGCCGATGACAAGCCTTGACCCGCTCATGCGCATTGGACGCCAAATCGAAGAAACGGTTAAGGTTCATTGCAAGTTCTCGGCAGAGGAGCGCCGCCGCATGGCGCTTGAGGTCATGCGCCTTGTTGGACTGCCCGAACCTGATGTGACCTATAAAAAATACCCGCATCAGCTTTCGGGTGGTCAGCGCCAGAGAGCGATGATAGCCTCTGCCTTTATCACGCATCCCAAGCTCCTTATTCTTGATGAGCCTACTACGGCTTTGGATGTTACAATTCAGGCGCAGATTTTGGAGCTTCTAAAGAAACTCAACGAAAAATGTGGTGTCAGCCTGCTGTTTATTTCCCACGATCTGCGTGTTGTGCGCCGCGTGTGCAAAAAGGTTGCCGTAATGTATCATGGCGAGATCGTGGAGCAGGGCGACACAGATCAAGTTTTCAACAACCCCCAGCATGAATACACAAAGCGACTGGTAGAGGCGGTAACCACAAGGAGACGAGCAAATGTCTGAACCCGTGCTTGAAGTAAAAAACCTCAGCGCACATTATATAACTCATGGCTTTCTCGGCAAACAGACGCGAAAGCAGGTGCTCGATGACGTCAGCTTCACCGTATATCAGGGCGAGATTCTCGGTCTTGTGGGTGAATCCGGCTGTGGCAAATCTACACTGTCCAAGGCAATTTTAGGTCTGCACACAGATTACGAGGGTGAGATAATCCACCATACCGAGCGTCCGCAGATGGTCTTTCAAGACCCCTTTGGCTCGCTTAACCCGGCAAAAACCATTGAGTGGATAGTTGAAGAACCGCTTCGCGCTTACGGTAAATATGGCAAGGCGGAGCGCCACGAGCGAGTTATGGATATGCTGCGCCGCGTCGGTTTGGGTGAGCAATTTGCCGACCGCAAGCCGCGCGAGCTCTCTGGAGGTCAGCGTCAGCGTGTGGGCATTGCCGTTGCGCTTATTCAGCGTCCTCGCTTCATTATCGCCGATGAGCCTGTTTCCGCGCTCGATGTTACCATACAGGCACAGATTTTGGAGCTGTTGCTCGAACTGCGCGAGGAACTGGATCTGAGCTACCTGTTCATATCGCATGATCTGAATGTAATTCGCCAGATTAGTGACAGGG
The DNA here is from genome assembly GCA_018385135.1 of Oscillospiraceae bacterium. GTDB lineage: Bacteria > Bacillota > Clostridia > Oscillospirales > Oscillospiraceae > UBA2658. Next base: position 21,308 of record JAHAWY010000050.1, read on the forward strand.
TGATGGTAATGAACGAAGGCAAAATAGTTGAGCAGGGTAAGCCTGAGGAGGTTTTCAGTTCTCCAAAGACCGATTACGCAAAGAAGCTCATTTCAGCTTCGCTAATATAAAAAAAGCAGTCTGCCTGGGCAGACTGCTTTTTTTATGCAGTATTTATCGGTTATAGAAACGGTTCTGCGATTTTGCTCATTCGCGGGCAAAGTATGTTCTTTTTCGCTTTTTTATTTAACGGTAAATTCGCCGCTTACGCCGCTGAAGCTTGTGTATCTGCCCAAGAGGTTTCGGGCAACGCCGTTATATCTGAAGCGGTAGATGCCGGGCTCGGCGTCCTTTAAAAGCCATGTAAATGTAATCTGCGAATAGGACGAGAGACTTGCCCCCTGGCGCTCCCATTTAAAGGTGGTGTAGGGGTCGGCCTCGGTCAGAAGCGTCTGCCACTCGCCATTTTCGTCTTTAAGCTGAACCTCCATATATGCGAAGCTTTCGGGGTCAAAGTATTTTTCCAGTGTTTCGCTGCGCTTTAGCTCGGGAATATTTCTGGGGCAGGCTGCCTGGAATACCGCCGTAACGGTTTCGCCATAGCTGTATTCGCTGTTCACATCGGTAAGCACAGTGCCGAAGCTGCCCGCGTCACGGACAACGCCCGTTGCAGCAGCGGAGGTTTTGATGATTGGATCGCCGCTCTTATCTGGGGCGCTTGGACCGATGGCGGCGGGAGTGCCGTCAACAAGGGCTTGGCAGAGCTTGTCAAGCTCCTGTGTCAGCGCCGCGCCGCTCCAAGGTCCAAAGAGAACGGTTGAGCCTTCATAATTCTGCGCGGCGTATTCCTCGCGCGTTGTAACATACTGGCTGTAAGAATTGGTGAGGGTGGAAAAAACGATCTCATTAATTCCGGCAGGCTCAAGCGTTTCCATAAGCACTTCCTTCATGCGTCTTGCCTGCATGGCGGTGCATTCAAAGGGAACGCCTATGATGGCGAGGTCGCCGATGGTGAAAACTTGTAGTGGCTGGATGGTCTGCATAAGGTCTCCAACTGGCAGAGCAACAACCTTCTCCTTTTGAAGCTCGGCGTGTTCATAAGAGCCGAGCACACCCTGCGCTGCGGGCCACAGAGGTCCAAGCACATATTGCAGACCATTTAGTTGCAGCGACGTGAAACGGAAGGTGTTTTTAACCCATTTGCCGTCTTTAAACTCAAAGGTGTTTTTGACCTCGCCCTCAGCCGCGTAGTCAACCGGCGCGCCTTCCTCGTCACCCGCCATTATGCCTGCGCCAATGCAGGGCTCGCCTGTGCGCGCGTTGTAAATATCGTCGTAGGGCATGGCGTATTCGCCGATATATGCCGGGTCCACGAGAATGTCGCTGAAATCAACGGTAGTGTAGCGGTAGTCAATATCGGATGAGAGCAGTGTTTGTGCGCGGCTATAAAGACTGAGCGCGGCGTCAAGCTCCTTTTGTCCGTGGACGATTTCATTTTCAATAACGGAAAGAGAAGGGTCAAGCTGGTTGGGGCGAAGGAAGTCAGCCGTGGGGTCGTCAGCCTGAGGCTGGTTGGGGCTTGCGTCGCCGCTTTCGCTTTGAGCAAAGGCGGCTACGAAGCCGCTGCCCTTGAGCTGCTCAAACTTGTATGCGGCGTAGCCCTTGTGGTCGCCGGAAACGTAGGTGTTGTCAATGCTGTTGGAGGTGCCGTGAGAGCCGAACCAGTTTAGAGAGCCAAGCTCCGTACCGTCAGCGCCCTCAAAGCGAAGCAGAGTCATTTCGTTGTTTAAGGTTTGGGGGTATTCATTGGCGTCAATGTTCCATGAATATGCCTCAAGAGAGCGGTTGTAAACGGCGTTTTCAATATCGCCCTGTGCGATTTTGATGCTGCCGGGCTGCAAGGAATTGTGCGCATTTTCGATTGCGTCGGCAATACCGTCGATTATGATGTCGTAATAGAGGTCGTCATAACCGGGAACGCCGTTTACCAAGTCATAAAGCGGATACCAGGACACATTCGACGGCGATGAATGGCAGTGTGTTGCTGCGAGCATGACGTTCTGCTCGGTATAAAGGTCACCCAGTCCGCGTGCTTTAAGCTCCTTGAGAACGCCGGGCTTGATGCTTTCAGTCATATGTACCATTTCGGCACTTACATAGACGATGCGCTCGCCCTGAGGCTCGGCAAGGATGAAGGCTCTTGCGTAAAGCTTCATCAAAACTCCCTCCATAATGTCGCCGAGGGAGTTATAGCCGGTGCTTATCTCCGTAACAGGTCCTGTGATGTCGCCGGTGCCGACACCGATGAGCAGTTCGTTTGATGCTGCTGCCGCCTTTCCCGTTATGGGTGTCGCAACGCAGACTCCAAGCAGCAGCACTGCGCAAAGCGTAATGGAAAGCGCACGGCGCAGGTCTTTAAAATGTCTCATAATATACACTTCTCTCAATAGTTTTTTGCAGGGCTTTTCCTGCAATTGGAAAAAACAATTTAAACTATTTTACAATAAGCCCGATGGATTTTCAATGGTGTTTAATGAAACCGCCTCTATTTTATTTTTAAACTGCGCAGATAGTCTTTGCTTTCTTTCGGAATGCGCCTGCTCTCAACGCATTTTTGAATTGCCTTGTTGTGAGTCCATTTTTCAAGGCGGCATTCCGTGAAATAGGGCATTATGTACTCAGGCTGCTTTGCCAGTGCAGTAGCAAAATACCACGCGATCATCATGTTGATGTAGTATTCCTCGCTCTTGACGCAGGCGACCATTTCCGCGTATTCGGGCTTGAACGCCTCATCCAAATAGAAGCTCATCAGCATTTCGATGCCGAAGCGGACTGTATAGGTTTTGCCGCTGTCCATCCATTCGCGGATTTTTACGAGAAGCTCAGGCAGGTGCTTTTTAAACACCTTGGGGGATATGAGGTCGCAGGTCGCCCAGTTGTCGATATAGGGTAAGAAAGCGTCAACCGCGTGAAGCGCCTCGTCGTAATCCTTTATTGTTTCCAGCAAAAAGCCGTGGAGATTGTTTTCATCATAGTATTTGTGCGGCAGGATATTAATAAACTCCCGTGCATCGGGCGTTTTGGCAAGGTTCTTTGCAAACGCTCTAAGCTCAGGTGTGCGCACGCCGATAACGGTATCGGGGTCTATATTCGGCATAAGCCTGCACTGAAAAGCCTTATAATCAAGGTCTTGCAGCGAAAAAAGACGCTTGCGAATCCTTGTCTCGACATTTGGCATAATTGTCACTTCCTTTCTGTGTTCTGTAAACAATATATCAAAATGAGGGAAACGTGTAAATGACTGCACGCAAAAGCATATATAAAAACACTATTTACGCTTGCCTGTATCATTTTTCGCCGCGTTTTGGTATAATAGACGAGGCGGCGGACGGTTTCAATACGCGCTCGCTGCATTGGAGGATAACAGCTTGATAAAAATCAGCAATATTCGCCTCCCACTTGGCGTGGGAGAGCAGCAGATAAAGGAAGCGGCGGCAAAGCGGCTCGGCGTTGCCCCGGAGGAACTGCGAGATTTTGCGATAAGCAAAATCTCTGTTGACGCGAGGAAAAAAAGCGAAATACACTATATCTGCGCCGTAACGGCGTCGCTGGATAATGAAAAGGCGCTGATCTCGGCAAAAAGCAGTATAACGTGCTTTGAGCCTGCCGAATACTCTTTTCCAACGCCTAGGCGAAAAAGTGCGCTGCCGCCCGTCGTGGTCGGCATGGGACCTGCGGGGCTTTTTGCCGCGCTGGAGCTTGCCAGGGCGGGGCTTTCTCCAATTGTCCTTGAGCGTGGAAGAAATGTTGACGAGCGCACTGAAGACGTTTCACATTTTTGGAAAACGGGCAGTCTTTCTGGAAGCTCCAATGTTCAGTTTGGAGAGGGCGGAGCAGGTACATTTTCCGACGGAAAGCTCAATACCGGGGTAAACGACCCGCGTATAAACCATGTTTTTAAAACCTTTGTTGCCCACGGTGCGCCAAAGGATATTCTCTATTCGCAAAAGCCGCATATCGGCACTGACGTTTTGCGCTGCGTTATTAAAAGTATGAGACAGGAGCTGCTTGCGCTGGGAGCGCAGATACGCTTTGGAAACACGCTCCATTCGCTTAATATAAAAAACGGCGTGCTATGCGGCATAACGGTGATGACCGAAACAGGACCATACGAGCTAGCCTGCGACGCACTGGTGCTCGCACCCGGACACTCTGCGCGTGACACCTTTGATATGCTTTTCCGAGCGGGGCTTCCGATGGAGCGCAAGCCCTTTGCCATAGGTGTTCGCATTGAGCATAGCCAGGAGCTTATATCCCGTGCGCAGTTCGGGAGCTTTGCGGATAGGCTTCCGCCCGCGGATTACAAGCTTGTTTGCCATCTTCCTAACGGACGCTCTGCGTATAGCTTTTGTGTCTGCCCCGGCGGGCAGGTGGTGGCGGCAGCCTCGGAATACGGAGGACTTGTGACAAATGGCATGAGCCTTCGTGCCAGAGACGGCGAGAATATAAACGGCGGCTTTCTCGTAGGTGTGCAGCCCTCTGATTTCGGCGGAGAGGATCCGCTGGCGGGAGTGCGCTTTCAGCAGCAGTGGGAGCAAAGCGCCTATAAGCTCGCCGGCGGCGGTTTTTACGCTCCTGTGCAGACGGTCGGTGATTTTTTAAATAAGCGCCCCTCGCGCGATGTCGGAAGCGTCAAGCCCACATATTGCCCCGGTGTTACGCCGACGGAGCTGCGCAAATGCCTGCCGGCATACGTTTCGGATACTCTTGCGGCGGCACTGCCCGTGCTTGACCGCAGCTTGCACGGCTTTGCAGACAAAAACGCTTTGCTCACGGGCGTTGAAACGCGAAGCTCCTCACCGGTTCGTATTCTGCGCGGAGCTGATTTTCAATCGCTCATACGCGGCATCTACCCCTGCGGAGAGGGCGCGGGCTACGCAGGCGGCATAACCAGCGCCGCCGTTGATGGAATAAAAACAGCCGAGGCTCTTGCGTTAGCTGAATGAATGATGCTTCCCGCTGCCAAAGACAGCAGCCTGAGCGGCATCTTTTTGAGTCACAGCGCGGTTCTGAGCGTAAAAGGTTAAAAAATCAAGCACCGCAAAAGCATTTTTGCTTTGCGGTGCTTGATTTTATTTACACGATGCGGCGTGCGCCAACATAGTGCGTGTTGTAATAGTTTGAGTCAAGGTCACTGATGATCACCTTGCCGGAGCCGGAGCTGGCATGAATGAACTGCCCGTCTCCGATATAAATTCCGACGTGACCGATGTAGCTTGAGTTGCTGGAGAAGCAAATCGCATCGCCAACTTTTAGCGAAGCTCTGTCAACCGCGTAGCCGTTTTGATAAATCGATGCCGCAGTGCGGTTGATGGTGTATCCACATTCCTTGTAAACATAGTATACAAGTCCCGAACAGTCAAAGCCGCTCGCTGAGGTTCCGCCCCAAACGTAGGGTACACCCATGTACTTCATTGCCGTATCGACAATGACCTGACCTGCGGCTGACGCCTCTGATGAAAAATCGTCGGCAACGCCGCCGTTAAGTGCGATGTAATCGCTGTGGATGAAGCCGACGGTGCTGCCGCAGAGTACCTTGTACCAACTGCCGTAAACACCGAGAATGTTCACCCTCGTGCCGTTTTGGTGGCTGCCTACCACCGCCGCGGAAAAGTCGGGAGTCGCACGGATAAGAACATCGCTTCCCCGCACGATACCGAAGCCTAAGTCTCCGTCCATGACCTCGCTGTAATTTAAATACCTTGAGGACATATAGCCGGTTGCTCCGCGGTAAACTACCTTGTACCACTCATCGTTCACCTTGCCGCCAACTACGACCAGCGAGCCCGAGGGAGCTACTGTCATAATAGCGGCGCTTGTTGACGGAGCGTTTCTCAGATTGAGAGCATTGGTGGCTACGGTCGCTCCGCCGCTGCTGGCGGCATTTGCGGAGATGGTCATCGCCGCTGTAAGTACCGCCGTGATTGCCAGTGTTTTCAAGGGTTGTTTAATCATACTGTTCCTTTCGTGGTGCGTAGATTCCCGAAAGGCTTGCTGAGATGGAATAGCTTTTTATATCTGTTACTGTGCCAGAGCTCGCTCAAGCCAAACGGCCGCAACGTCCATTGCAGCATAAAGGCTGTCTTTCTCGCTCTTTTTGACAATACGGTCTCTTGAAGTGATGTTGGGGTCTGTTAACTGGAGCTGAACGGAAACCTTTGTTGCCACGTCCATATCCTTGACCTTCTTGCTCTCAAGAATTTGCAGGAGAATGATATACTTCTCGGCCATGCTGCCGTAATATATCATGTTATCTTTGCGACGGAGGGGGTGGTTTTTATACTCCAATACTGCTGCTTTCTGTTCCGCCATTTATTTCATTCCTTTCATAGTATGTGCCAAAAAGAACGCTTCAAGAACGTAACCAAATTGTAACACATTGTTTCTTAATTGTCAACCATTGTAATTTGCCGCTTTTTGGTGGTCGCTGCCGCTGTGTGGCGGGGCTTATTTGAAGTATTCCACCGCCGAGCGGAAAAGCTGCATATCGAAGCTGCCGGCGACATTTTTGTATAGTCCGCTGCCAATACGCTCACTGTGACCCATTTTACCGAAGACGCGACCGTCCGGCGAGGTGATGCCCTCGATTGCGCAGGCGCTGCCGTTTGGGTTGAAGCGAATGTCCTGCGTAGCATTTCCTGCGGGGTCAACATACTGCGTGGCTATTTGACCGTTTTCGCCGAGACGCTTGATATAGTCCTCCGGGCAGAGGAAGCGACCCTCGCCGTGGGAGATGGGTACGGTGTATATCTCACCCGGAGTGGTGTGCATAAGCCAAGGCGAGAGGTTGGAGGCAACGCGTGTGCGGACAAGCTTCGACTGGTGGCGTCCGATGTCGTTAAAGCTGAGTGTGGGGCATTTTTCGTCGGTGTCGATAATATGACCGTAGGGGACAAGACCGAGCTTTATAAGAGCCTGAAAACCGTTGCAGATGCCGAGCATCAGTCCGTCGCGCACGGTGAGGAGCTTGTCAACCTCTTTGCGTATCTCCGAGCTGCGGAAAAAGCTGGTTATGAATTTTGCACTGCCGTCAGGCTCGTCGCCGCCGGAAAAGCCGCCGGGTATGACTATCATCTGGGAGCTTCTAAGCTCCTTGGCGAAAAACTCAACAGATTGTGCAATGTCAGCCGGGCTGAGGTTCTTAATAACAATTGTCTCGGCTAAAGCGCCTGCCGCCTCGATTGCTCTTACCGTGTCGTATTCGCAGTTCGTGCCGGGAAAAACAGGCACAAGAACCTTGGGACGGGCAACCTTGAAGCTGGGAAGCTGAATGGGAGTGCTGCGCGTAAAGGTGTGAGCAACGGTGGGCTTGTCCTCGGTGCGGATGTTGCAGGGGTAAACGCCCTCAAGCTTGGTTTCGTAGCGAAGCAGAAGGTCACGAAGGAGAACGATTTCGCCGCCGTAGTTGATTTCGGGCAGACTTCTGGTCTTGCCGAGGTAAAGACCAAGCGTGTCGCTGCCGGTGAACTCCAGAATAAACGCGCCGTAGCGATAGCCGAAAATATCGTCAAGGGAGATGTCATAAGAGAAGCTGAAGCCCAGACTGTTGCCGATGCACATTTTTAAAATAGCCTCGGCGATGCCGCCGCCGGTGGGCGTATAAACAGAGCAGACCTCGCCGCTTTCGATAAGGCGGGTGACGGTATTGAAATTCTCAATAAGGGATTGGGGCTTGGGCAGACCGTCACTGTCATACTCCGGCAGCAGCAGACCAACCTTGCGGTCAGCCGCCTTAAATTCGGGAGAGACAATGTTGGAAACCCTACCTGTCGTAACGGCAAAGGAGATAAGAGTCGGCGGGACGTCAATGTCCTCAAAGCTGCCGCTCATGGAGTCCTTACCGCCGATTGCGGCAATGCCCAGATCCTTTTGCGCCATGAAAGCACCCAGAAGTGCGGACAGAGGCTTGCCCCAGCGCTTTTCATCACGCAGAGGCTTTTCAAAATACTCCTGGAAGCTCAAATAAACATCCTTAAACTCAGCGCCTGTGGCGATGAGCTTGGAAACGGATTCAACCACGGCGAGATATGCCCCGTGATAGGGACTGCGCTCGCTGATATAGGGATTGAAGCCATATGCCATTAGAGAGCAGGTGTCCGTATCGCCGCGCTCAACGGGGATTTTATGTACCATTGCCTGAATGGGAGTGAGCTGATTTTTTCCGCCAAAGGGCATAAGAACCGTTCCCGCACCAATGGTCGAGTCAAAGCGCTCGGAAAGACCGCGCTTTGAGCAGACGTTCAGGTCGCCTGCAAGCGTAAGGTATCCGGCGGTGAAGCTTGTTGGGATTTCATTGAAAATGGGCTTTGGCGCATCGGGAGCGATGGAAATATGCTTTTGCGCACCGTTGCTGTCCAAAAACTCACGCGAAAGGTCAACAATGGTTCGGTCATTCCAGCTCATCAGCAGGCGCGAATTGCCTGTAACCTGCGCAACGACCGTTGCCTCTAGGTTTTCCTCGGCGGCAAGGGCGATAAAGCGCGTTGCCATGCTGCGCTCAACGACTACGGCCATGCGCTCTTGCGACTCGCTGATGGCAAGCTCCGTGCCGTTAAGCCCCTCGTATTTTTTCGGAACGGCGTTGAGGTTGATTTCAAGACCGTCAGCAAGTTCGCCGATTGCTACGGAAACGCCGCCCGCTCCGAAGTCATTGCAGCGCTTGATCATGCGTGCAGCTTCGGGGTTGCGGAAAAGACGCTGAATTTTGCGCTCCTCGGGGGCATTGCCCTTTTGAACCTCAGAGCCGCAGCTTTCCAGACTTGAAAGCTTATGTGCCTTTGATGAGCCGGTTGCGCCGCCGCAGCCGTCGCGTCCCGTTTTGCCGCCGAGAAGAAGGATGATATCGCCGGGGACGGGCTTTTCGCGGCGCACGTTTGCCTCGGGAACGGCGGCGAGAACAGCGCCGACCTCCATATGCTTTGCAACGTAGCCTGGATGATATATCTCGTCAACGATGCCCGTGGCAAGACCTATTTGGTTGCCGTAGGAGCTGTAACCGCTGGCGGCTGTGGTAACAAGCTTTTTCTGAGGAAGCTTACCTGGGAGAGTGTCGGATATGGGCGCGGTGGGGTCGGCAGCTCCGCTTATACGCATTGCCGAGTAGACGTATCCGCGTCCGGAAAGCGGATCGCGGATAGCACCGCCTATGCAGGTCGCCGCTCCGCCGAAGGGTTCTATCTCGGTGGGATGATTGTGCGTTTCGTTTTTAAACAGCAGCAGCCAGCGCTCCGTGCCGTGGGTGGTATTAACCGAAATCTTAACGGTGCAGGCGTTTATTTCGTCGCTAACGTCAAGGCGGGGGAGCATATCGTTGCGCTTTAGCTCCTTTGCCGCGATGGTGGCAATGTCCATAAGCGTCACCGGCTTTGTCGTTCCCATGTGAGCGCGTGTGCGAAGATACTCGTTCCACGCGCGGTTGAGCATGATGTCGTCAAAGTGGACGCTGTCAATGACCGTGTTGAAGGTGGTGTGGCGGCAGTGATCCGACCAGTAGGTGTCAAGCACCTTGATTTCGGTTATGGTCGGGTCGCGCTGCTCGCTGCGGAAATACTCGCGGCAGCAGCGCAGGTCGTCTGCGTCCATCGCAAGACCGAGTTCGTCAATATACGCCTCAAGCTGCTCATCGGGCAACTGGCAAAAGCCCTTGAGCGTGGCGACCTTGTCAGGCGGCTCATGGCTTGCTTTCAGCGTGCTGAAAACCTCCAGCCCCGCCTCACGGCATTCAACGGGATTTATTACATAGCGCTTGATCGCCTCGACCTCGGCTTCGGTGAAGGTGCCAAACATTATGTAAACCTTTGCGGTCCTCACCACGGGACGCTCGCCCTGAGAAACGATTTGGATACACTGAGCGGCGCTGTCCGCCCGCTGGTCAAACTGACCGGGCAGGTATTCAACGGCGAAAACAGTGCAGCCTTCTATATCTGTAAGGCGGCTGGTGACGATGTCGAGCTGAGGCTCGGAAAAAACAGTGGTTTTGCAGCGATGGAAAAGCCCGGCGTCGATATTCTCAACGTCGTAGCGGTTGACTATCCTCAGGTTTTTGAGAGAGGTGATGCCCAGAAAGCTGCGGATCTCATTTGCAAGAGCCTTAGCCTCAAGAGCCTCGGAAGGCTTTTTTTCAACGTATACTCTGTGGACCACTGCAGATCACTCCTTGATTATAGCGTCTAACGCCCGTTTTCCAATGTCTTTTCTATAATAGGCATTGTCAAAATGGACGCACCCGATAGTATTATAAGCCATAAGCACAGCAGAATGCAAATCTTTTGCAGCAGCGGTTGCTCCCAGCACTCTGCCGCCGCTTGTCAAAAGGTGCTCGCCGTCTTTTTTTGCGCCGGCATAAAAAAGCTGCGCGCCCTCGGGAAGCGGAGCGGTCTGCGTTATTTCAAAGCCCTTTTCGTAGCTTTGCGGATAACCGTTTGACGCCATAATGACGCAGCAGGCGGCTCCGTCTGAAAACTGCACCTCGGTATCCGCCAGAGTGCCGTTACGGGTCGCAAGCATTATGTCAACTAAATCGCTTTTCAGCAAAGGCAGCACAACCTGCGTTTCGGGATCGCCGAAGCGGCAGTTATACTCAATGACCTTAGGACCGTTTTTGGTTAACATAAGTCCGAAATAGAGGCAGCCGCGAAACTCTCGTCCCTCGTCGCGCATGGCGTTTATTGTGGGCAGAAAGATTGTTTTCATGCACTCTTTCGCAATAGCGTCAGTGTAGTAGGGATTGGGAGCAATCGTTCCCATGCCGCCGGTATTTAGACCTGTGTCACCGTCATGCGCGCGCTTGTGATCCATGCTGGATACCATAGGGCAGATGAAGCGTCCGTCGGTGAAGGATAAAACGGAAACCTCCGGTCCTTCCAGGAATTCCTCAATGACTATCTGACTTCCGCTTTCGCCGAAGATTTTTTCCTGCATCATCGAGCGCACGGCATCTTTCGCCTGCTCGCGCGTTTCGGCGATAATAACGCCCTTTCCGAGCGCCAGACCGTCCGCTTTTACAACGGTGGGTATAGGCGCTGTGTCAAGATAGCTAAGCGCCGCGTCCATGTCTGAAAAAACCTCATACTGCGCGGTGGGGATGCCGTATTTCTTCATCAGGTTCTTGGAAAAGACCTTGCTGCCCTCAATAACCGCGGCGGCTTTATTAGGACCGAAGCAGGGGATGCCCGCTTTCTCCAGTTCGTCAACGCAGCCGAGCACCAATGGGTCATCGGGCGCAACGACCGCCAGCTCAATGCCGTTTTTTACGGCAAAATCCACGATTCTGTCAATTTCCTTTGCGCCGATATCAACGCAAACAGCGTCGGAGGCGATGCCGCCGTTGCCGGGCAGGGCAAAAATCTCGCCGCATTTGGGGCTTTCCTTCAGCTTTTTTATGATGGCGTGCTCACGACCGCCGCCGCCGATGACCAGTATTTTCATTTTACTTCCTCCGTTTGCCTGCATCAGTGGTGGAATAAACGCATTCCGGTGAATGCCATGACCATGCTGTTAGCGTTGCACTCGGCGATAACGTCGTCGTCGCGGACGCTGCCGCCGGGCTGCGCAACATAGCTTACGCCGCTGCGCCGTGCGCGGATGATATTGTCGCTAAAGGGGAAGAAAGCGTCCGAGCCGAGGGACACGCCCTCGATTTTCGCAAGGTATTCGCGCTTTTCCTCATAGCTGAGCTTGCGGGGCTGCTCCTTGAAAAACCGTCTCCAAACGTCATCGCCGCGAACATCGTCAGCCTCCTCGGACAGATAAACGTCGATAGTATTATCACGCACGGCGCGGGGCAGCTCGTCAATAAAGGGCAGCTCAAGCACCCACGGGCTTTGACGCAGATGCCAGTTGTCAGCCTTGCTGCCGGCAAGGCGCGTGCAGTGAATACGGCTTTGCTGTCCCGCGCCTACACCGATTGCCTGACCGTCTGCGGCAAAGCACACGGAGTTAGACTGCGTGTACTTGAGAGTGATAAGGCTTATGATAAGGTCGCGCACGGCGGACTCGGGGAGGTTTTTGTTTTCGGTAACGATGTTTTTCAGCAGCTCCGCGTTGATTTTGAAGTTATTTCTGCCCTGCTCAAAGCTAACGCCGAAAACCTGCTTTATCTCCTGCTTTTCGGGAACATAAGCGGGGTCGATTTTGATAATGTTGTATGCGCCCTTCTTCTTGCTCTTGAGGAGCTCAAGAGCTTCGGGCTCATAGTCCGGGGCGATAACGCCGTCGGATACCTCACGCTTTATGATGCCGGCGGTCACAAGGTCGCATTTTTCGGAAAGGGCGATCCAGTCGCCGAAGGAGCTCATACGGTCTGTACCTCGCGCTCTGGCATAGGCGCAGGCGAGGGGGGAGTCGTCAAGCCCCGGAATGTCATCGACAAAGCAGGCGCGCTTAAGCTCGGTTGACATAACACTGCCGACCGCCGCACTGGTGGGGGAGACGTGCTTAAAGCTGGTGGCGCTGCACATATTTGTTGCCTCGGATAGCTCACGAACCAACTGCCAACTGTTGAAAGCGTCAAGCAGGTTTATGTAGCCGGGGCGACCGTTGAGGATTTCGATGGGGAGCGCAGAGCCGTCCGCCATGTAAATCCGTGCGGGCTTCTGGTTGGGGTTGCAGCCATATTTGAGTTCAAATTCTGTCATTTTATATCTCCCTCAGCAGTTTTTGTTGATGATGCGGTATTCGGACTTGCCGCTTTCAAGCTCAATGAAGCGAACATAAAGCGAAACCTTGTTTTCGGCGTTGAGGCTATCCCAAATAAGCTCGAAAAACTCGTCTATATCGCTGCCGATGGAAACAGCCTTCGGCTCGCCGCTGAAGCTGGGAAGGGGCGAGCCGTCGCCGTCATAGGTGTGCAGGAAGTGACCTACCCCCGCGACCGGGGCATAGGAGAAGGTGAAGCGGTTGCAGCCTATTCCGAAGCGGTCGGCCGCCTTGAGAATGCTCATTTTGTAGGAATAGCCGTTGGAAAGGTCGAGCAGTGCGCTTATTCGCGGGGTATAGTTCGGCTCGTCCGGCTCAAAGCAGCGGCTTTCCAGAGCCTTTTCAAAGCTCTCGCCGTTTAGGAGACAGTCGCGTATCGTATCCGTCTGGTCGCCGTTTGTAACGATCACACGGCTTCCGAGCTGACGAACGGGGTGGTAGATGATAAGGCTGGGGTCGGTCATTTTTGAAGGGTCAAACGCCTCGGTGCGGATGCCGTCGTCAGTCTCGGAAAAAACGCGGTTGCGGCTGTTTTCACTGCGACCCATGATGAAATAGGCAAAAACGGCGTGCTTTCCGCCGGAGGAGCGACCTGCAACTATGCCGCGTCCGGGGTATTCGTTGGCTTTCAAAAGCTCACTCAAATCATTGATCATGCTTGCCATAGCTGTCTCCCTCGCTTCTTATTTTTTTTGCAACCAGCTCGGCAGCGCGGGGGAGCAGCTTCCATTCGGCTCTCTCCATAACGCGCCTTTGCAGGCTTTCGGGACTATCCTTTTTATATACGGGGACGGCGCGCTGCAATATAATCTCGCCGCCGTCAGGTATTTCATTTACAAAGTGGACTGTTGCACCGCTCACCTTAACGCCCTTTTTCAGCGCGGCCTCATGCACGCGAAGTCCATAGTAGCCCTCGCCGCAAAAAGAGGGGATGAGCGACGGATGCACGTTTATAATGCGCTTTTGCCACTTGGAAACAAATTCCGCCGAGAGAATTGACATGAAGCCCGCCAGAACGACAAGCTCAATGCCGGACGACTCAAGCTCTGCTTGAAGGCGTGTCTCAAACTCCGCCTGAGATGCGCAGGACTTGCGGGAGACGACAGCGGAGTCTATACCTGCCGCCGCCGCGCGCTCAAGTGCGCGGACGCCCTCCTTGCTTGATAAAACAAGCACGATTTCTCCGCTTTTGAGTATGCCGCTTTGCTGCGCGTCGATAAGTGCTTGAAGATTGGTGCCGCCGCCGGAAACAAGAACGGCTATTCTCACTTTCAGCATATTACAACGCCCTCGTCGCCCTTTATGACCTCACCCATGATGTAAGCTGCCTCGCCTTCGGCACGGAGGATTTCGAGAGCCTTGTCCGCGTCGTGCTTTGAGACGATAACGCTCATGCCGACGCCCATGTTGTAGGTGTTGAACATATCGCGTTCAGGAATTCCGCCCGTTTCGGCAAGATAATCGAAGATGGGCAGAGGCTTCAGAGCGCCGCGCTCGATTTTAGCCGTGCAGCCCTTGGGCAGGCTGCGCGGGATATTTTCATAAAAGCCGCCGCCCGTTATGTGAGAAACGGATTTTACACTAAGCGCGTCGAAAAGTGCCAGCATGGGCTTAACGTATATCTTCGTGGGGGTCAAAAGAGCGTCCCCCAGAGACGTGCCGCCGAGGGCGGAAACGGGCTTGCCAAGGTCGATGTGCTCAACATCAAAAACCTTGCGCACCAGTGAAAAGCCGTTGGAGTGCACACCGCTTGAGGGAAGAGCTATGATAACGTCCCCCTCGGTTACGGAGCTTTTGTCAAGAACCCTTGATTTATCTACCACACCGACGGAAAAGCCCGCAAGGTCGTATTCATCCTCCGGATAGAAGCCCGGCATCTCAGCCGTTTCCCCGCCAATCAGCGCGCAGCCGGACTGCACGCAGCCTTCGGCGACACCGGAAACTATCTGAGCTATTTTTTCGGGCACATTCTTGCCGCAGGCGATATAGTCAAGAAAGAAAAGGGGCTTTGCACCGCAGCAGATGATGTCGTTAACGCACATGGCAACGCAGTCAATGCCGACGGTGTCATGCTTATTTGTTAAAAAGGCAAGCTTCAGCTTGGTTCCGACGCCGTCCGTGCCGGAAACAAGCACAGGATTGGGAGTATCGGACAGGTCAAGCTCGAACAGACCGCCGAAGCCGCCGATATCGGGAGTGTTTTTGCCGACCATTGTGCGGGCAATATGGCTTTTCATAAGCTCAACTGCCTTGTAGCCTGCTGTTATATCAACGCCGGCCGCTGCATAGCTATCAGAGAAGCTTTTCATCAGGCGTCGCTCCTTTCGCTTATCTTCATTTCAAATCTGTTTTTTGCGGGGGTGCTGGGTATCTCGGTGGAATACTTGCCGTCAAAGCAGGCGGCGCAAAAGCCCGGGTGAGAGCAGCTACCGTTTGTAAGCTTTGTAACGTTTTCAACACTGAGATAGCCTAGAGAATCCGCTCCGACGATTTTAGCGATCTCCTCAACGCTGTTGTGGCAGGCAATGAGGTTTTCGCGGCTGTCGATATCCGTGCCGTAGTAGCAGGGGTTGAGGAAGGGCGGCGCGGAGATGCGAAGATGGATCTCCTTTGCGCCCGCCTCGCGCAGCAGGCGGACAATGCGCGCGCAGGTAGTGCCGCGCACGATGGAGTCGTCTATGAGGACGACGCGCTTGCCGCGAACAACGTCAGAAACGGGGTTTAGCTTTATGCGAACCTTGTCCTCGCGGGATTTCTGACCGGGGGAGATGAATGTTCTGCCGATATAGCGGTTTTTTATAAGACCGATGCCGTAGGGAATGCCGCTTTGACGGGCAAAGCCTATGGCGGCGTCTATGCCGCTGTCGGGTACGCCGATTACAACATCCGCCTGCACAGGATGCTCAAGAGCAAGAAAGGCTCCCGCGCGAAGCCGCGCGTTGTGAACGCTGCAGCCCTCAATCACCGAGTCGGGACGGGCAAAGTAGATATATTCAAATACGCAGAGGGACGGTTCGCATTTGCCGCAGTGGTCGCTTATGGAGCGAACGCCGTTTTTATCGAAAACCAGAATTTCGCCGGGCTTTAGGTCGCGCTCCAAAACAGCGCCAACGGAGTTTAATGCGCAGCTTTCCGAGGATACGACATAATCGCCGGAGGGAGTTTTGCCGTAGCACAGGGGACGAAAGCCGTGCTCGTCACGCGCTGCAATCAGCTTGGTCGGGGACATGACTACCAGAGAATACGCGCCGTGCAGCTTGTCCATCGCGCGGCTTACCGCCTCCTCGATTGAGCTTGAGTTGATGCGTTCCTTGGTTATTATGTAGGAGATGACCTCACTGTCCGTAGTGGTGTGGAAAATGCTGCCTTGCAGTTCCAGCTCCTCACGAAGCTCCGCGGAGTTTACAAGGTTGCCGTTATGGGCAAGAGCCATGTTTCCCTTAATGTGGTTTATAACAAGCGGCTGGGCGTTGTTGCGGTCATTATTGCCCGTGGTACCGTAGCGGCAGTGACCTACGGCAATGCTGCCCTCGCCGAGCTTTGACATGACGGCGGGCGTGAAAACATCGTTAACAAGCCCCGTGTCCTTATAGGCGGAAAAAACGCCGTCGTCGTTAACAACAATGCCGCAGCTTTCCTGACCGCGGTGCTGCAATGCGAACAGACCGTAATATACGGTGGACGCAACATCTCGCGTTTCGGCGGAATAAACCCCGAAAACGCCGCATTCTTCATGTATTCCACCCATCAGACAGTATCCCCCAAAAGTCTGCGCATGACCTCGTTGTAGGCATCCTCAACGCCGCCCATGTCGCGGCGGAAACGATCCTTATCAAGCTTTTCGTGCGTGTGAACGTCCCAAAGGCGGCAGGTGTCCGGGCTGATTTCGTCGGCCAGGACAATCGTTCCGTCTGAAAGCCTTCCAAACTCAAGCTTGAAGTCAACAAGCTCAATGTCATGCTCAAGCATAAATGCCTTGAGAAAATCGTTGACCTTAAAGGCATATTTTTTGATGGTGTCGATTTCATCCTGTGTTGCGAGCTTGAGGGCAAGAGCGTGATAGTCGTTAATAAGAGGGTCGCCCAAATCGTCGTTTTTATAGGAGAATTCAATGGTGGGAGCGGAGAAAACTATTCCCTCCTCAACACCATAGCGCTTGGCGAAGCTGCCTGCGGAGATGTTGCGGATGATGACCTCAAGAGGAACGATGGAAACCTTTTTTACCAGAGTTTCGCGGTCGGAAAGCTCCTCAACAAAGTGCGTGGGTACGCCCGCCTGCTCCAAAAGGGACATAAGGCGGTTGGTTAGACGGTTGTTGATGACTCCCTTGCCGAGAATAGTGCCCTTTTTCTCGCCGTTAAAGGCAGTGGCGTCGTCCTTGTAGGAAACGATGCAAAGATTTTCGTCGGCTGTGGCAAAAACCTTTTTGGCCTTGCCCTCGTAAAGCTGGACTGTCTTCTCCATTTTGACTTCTCCTTCTGTTTTATTTTGAAATAATTCTACTTTTCCTCGGATGTCTTATGGGGGCGGTTATACTTTTCCTCATATGCCTTGTTTATGAAAAGCGTTTTTGCCGCCGCCGCCTTTCGGCTGGCGGACAGCTTGAGAGCGAGCTGCTCATCGGATACCGCCAGTATCTCAACGGCAAGAAGGGCGGCGTTTTCAGCCCCATCAATAGCGACCGTTGCAACAGGTATGCCCGAGGGCATCTGAACAGTCGAAAGAAGGGCATCCAAGCCGTCCAACGAAGATTTTACAGGTATTCCGATTACAGGCAGGGTGGTGTTTGCCGCGAGCGCTCCGGCAAGATGCGCTGCCTTGCCGGCGGCGGCTATTATTACGCCGAAGCCATTGTCCCTCGCGCTTTGCGCGAACTGCGCCGCTTCGACAGGCGTTCTGTGTGCGGAGAAAACGTGAACATCGCACGGCACGCCAAAATCGCTGAGCCTGCCAATGGTTTTTTCCACAACGGGCAGGTCGCTTTCGCTGCCCATGATCAAGGCTACTTTTTTCATGTCGTCACCATTCCTTTACAAATTGACAGATTTATTCTAAGTTCAATTATTAACTGCAAAACAAGGATTGCGCGGCGGCTTTTAACCGAAAAATAAGCAAAGCCTGCTTTTATAATTCTATACGAAAGTGTAAAAACGGTCAAGGGAAAAGGACAATAAATGACGAAAAACATATACAATATTTACAAGTTTTTGGTTTGTTATTTGGAGAAAGTGGTGCGGCGTTGAAAAATAATCGTCCGCAATGCAGTTTCAAATGTTATTTACAGTAACCAATAAGGTATCGACTCCTTTACTGAATAGCGATAAAAAGCTTCTTTTTACCAAAAAATCCGGAAGTGCTTTGTTGATTTTGGTTAGACATATATTTGAAACCGGGTTTTCATATTCCTAACCATCGTTGTATTTCTTTGGAGAAGTGTAGATAACAAAAAGAGGATGACCGGTTGGAGCATCCTCTTTCGCGTTCAGCAGTTTAAAATCCAAGTTTATTCAGGAGTTTTTCCAGCTCAGAAGAACTCAAAACCTTACCCATAGAGACTACCTGCTCATTAACAACTATGGCAGGCATACTGATAGCACCATAAGACATCACTTTTTCCAAGTCTGTTATGTATTCGACTTCAATAGTTGATGCAATGTTTTTAGCTGCTTCTTTTGCATTTTCATACTGCTGGTGGCAGGATTTACAACCCATACCTAATACCTTGATGCAGCGTATTTCTTGTTCTGCTTCGGGGCAACAAGTAGCTTTTATTCCTGTGGACTCTTTCGCAGAACAAGTACAAGCGGGGCTTTTTGCTTCTCCTTTTTTCTTTAAAAATAACATACGATTCCTCCGTTCTTAGTTTATAGATTGATAAGAGATTTGTGAATGCAGATAATAGCTGTTTTTTGACATGGTACATCTGTTTAAAACTAAATGAGCAACGGCTGGATAGAATTAAAAAAGTATCCAACAATGATAATGCCGACGCAACAAATAGCCACAAAGATACCAAGCAATTTTGGCTTAACCGCTTTTCTCAGCATAATCATTGAGGGCAATGAAAGGGTTGTTACTCCCATCATGAAGGAAAGTACAACGCCAAGTAATGCTCCTTTTGCCAATAGTGCCTCAGCAATGGGTATCGTTCCAAAAACATCAGCATACATGGGGATGCCCGCAATCGTAGCAATGATAACTCCAAATGGGTTGTTATCTCCAAGCAGTTTAACTATGAATTCTTTTGGTATCCAGTTGTGGATGATTGCCCCAATGCCTACACCGATCAGAACATAGGGTGCTACTTTTTTGGCAGTAGAAACAACTTGCTCCCAGGCATATTTCATACGGTCTTTGAAGTGCAGTTTTTCTTGTGGTATATCAATCGAATTTGCTTTTCTGATAAATGCTTCCACCTGATCTTCAAGGTGCAGCCTTTCGATGAGGCTTCCTCCCGCAACAGCAATGACTAAACCTAATACTACATAGACAATGGCAACTTTCCAGCCAAAGATGCTCATCAGCAAAAGCAATGAACCCAGATCAACCATGGGAGAAGAAATCAAGAAAGAGAATGTTGCTCCTAATGGAAGTCCGGCACTCGTAAATCCAATAAACAAGGGTATTGACGAACACGAGCAAAATGGTGTTACTGTTCCCAATAGTGCTGCGATGCAGTTAGCACCAATCCCCTTAAATCGTGCCAGTATCTTCTTTGTCCTTTCAGGGGGGAAGAAGCTCTGAATGTAGGAGATGATTAAAATCAGAACGCCAAGCAAAACCATAATTTTGATGGTGTCATAGAGAAAGAACCGGAGGCTTCCTCCTATTCGGGATGTAGTATCCAACCCAAAGCTTTTGAGTAGACTTTCGATAAGCTTATTGAGCCAGTGCATACCAATCATTTCATTTTGGAAGAAGCTCCAAACAGCTTGTAATGCTTCCATATTGAGCCTCCTAAAACAGTAATATCGAAGTATATCCATGTGTAATTTTTGAAGTAAGCCGTTTCAGTATAAAACTCACTTTTCACAACACGGCTTACTTTCATAAGAACTAACTGTTGTAAGCGCTTGGAGAAGCTCCATAGCAGTTGCGGCACCTTCGGAAGAGATTGAGTAGTGAGTCCACTTTCCCTCTTTTCTTCCTATAACAATACCGGAGTCACAAAGGATTTTCATATGGTGAGATAGTGTAGGCTGGGTGATGCTCAGATCATCCAGCAGAACACAAGCACACTTTTCTCCCGTGATAAGGAGTTTTAAGATACGAACACGGTTTTCATCACAAAAGGCCTTAAAGACTGTGGCTATATTCTTTTCTTCGAGCAGCATTCAAATCGCCTCACATTGAAATTTTTCTATGCGACGCTATTATATTCATAATATAGAAAAATGTCAATATGTATGGCAGGAAAACTATTGCCGCAATTGTTGAGCGTTGAGACATTGAGTTTCATGGCACTTTTGTTTTGTCAATTATACTGATACACTCATATATACCGAGTTTAGGGTCAGTGTATAAATCCGGTTTGACAGTTAAAATTGCCGGAGAAATAATCCAAAAGTTTTTGCTTGTCTGTAACTGTTGTTTGATGTATAATAAACTTTGTATGGGCAGATATTTGTAAAATCGCATATCCCCATTTCGGGTGCATGGAGGTATTACACATGAAAACAGATATAGTAATCGTCGGAGCCGGACCTGCCGGCATTTTTACCGCTCTTGAGCTTATCCGCAGGGGAAGTAAAAAGAAAATAGTCATGGTAGAAAAGGGCGTTGCCGTTGAAAAGCGCCGCTGTCCCAAGGCTAAGACAAAAGACTGCGTCAATTGCAAGCCCTATTGCCATATAACCACCGGCTTTTCAGGCGCGGGCGCGTTTTCAGACGGAAAGCTTTCCCTGAGCTATGAGGTCGGCGGCGATTTGCCCACTCTTATCGGTGAGAATACGGCGCAGGAGCTTATAAACTACGCCGATGGTATCTATCTTGAGTTTGGTGCCGATACAAAGATCGAAGGCGTCAGCGACTACGAGGCGGTCAAGGAGATAAGAAAAAACGCAATTCAAGCGGGCTTGAAGCTGGTAGACTGCCCCATCCGCCATATGGGCACGGAAAAAGCTCAGGACATCTACTACCGCATTGAGCAATACCTCATCGAAAACGGCGTTGAGCTTATGTTCGGCTACGAATGCGACAACGTGATTTTGCAGGAGGACAAATGCCTGGGCGTTGTCATCCACAAGGGTGAGGAAAACCTCGAAATATTTGCCGACAAAACCGTTATTGCCACCGGCAGGCGCGGCGCTGAGTGGCTGGAGAAAATCTGTGCCGAGCACAGCATCGCCCACCAGCCCGGCACTGTCGATATCGGCGTGCGCGTTGAGGTTCGCAACGAGGTCATGGAAAAGGTGAATGACGTTTTGTACGAGTCTAAGCTCATTGGTTATCCAAGACCCTTTAAAAACAAGGTGCGCACCTTCTGCCAAAACCCCGGCGGCTTTGTAAGCCAAGAAAACTACGATGACGACCTCGCTGTTGTAAATGGACACAGCTATAAGGACAAAAAGTCGGACAATACAAATCTTGCCATCTTATGCTCGCATAACTTCAGCTATCCATTTAACCAGCCCATTGCCTATGCACAAAAGGTTGGCGAGCTTACAAATATGCTCGGTGCGGGGCACATTATGGTTCAGCGCTTTGGAGACATTCTGGACGGCAAGCGCACTTGGGAAAAGGAGCTTGCTCAGTCCAATGTCCGTCCCACGCTTAAAGATGCCGTGGCGGGCGACATCACCGCCGCCATGCCATATCGCTCTATGATAAACATTATCAACTTTATTCAAGCGGTCGATCAGGTCGTTCCGGGCTTTGCCTCCTATGAAACGCTGCTATATTCTCCGGAGCTGAAGTTCTATTCCAACCGCGTTAAGATGGATAAGGATCTCAACACCAATGTCAAAGGGCTTCACTGCTTGGGTGACTCCAGCGGCTGGACCCGCGGACTGATGATGGCTTCCATTATGGGCGTTCTTATGGGACGCAAGATAGCCGAGCAAGAGGACTGATACAAAAAACGAGGCAGGGACGTGATTTAAGTCCTTGCCTCATTATTATTAAGAGCGGAAATCAAAAGCCCCCAGCAAAGCCACATAAACGGAGAAACGATTATAAGACCCAAGCCGAAAAACGCCTGTATCCAATAGCAGACAAGACCGCAGATAAGACATTTCGCCGCCGTCCCGCCATGCTTTGCTGCCAAAATTACGCTTGCCGCCTGAGCCGCGAGATGGCATAAGAGAGAAAGCAGCCCGGTGTTGATGAGTATGCCAAGATACTCGTTGTGAGCGTTGTCTACATAGGATCTGAGGGTTTGTCCCGTCTCCTCAACATATCGGGAAAACTCGATATCCACGCGCAGCGGCAGCGTTCCCGGTCCTGAACCGAGCAGCGGACGGTCGGAAAAAAGAGCCAGCGTTTCCCGCCAGATAAGCAGACGCGAGGAGCCGAAGCTATCATCAAAATTGCCGTGCAGAACTTGGGAAAGCTCATAAAGCGTGCCGCTCTCCGGCGGAATATAATAGACCGCCGCGAGTGACGCGAGGACTATGACGCAGGAGAGGGATGCAAAGAAAACTTGCAGCTTTTTTGGGGGAAAGTCGCTTTTTTTCAAAAGCAGACTTGCAATCGCCGATGATATGGCTAAAATAAGCAGAGCGGCGCTTATGACAGAAGGAGCGAAATCAACCCTGATCACGCCGCTTTCTCTGCCGCCTTGAAAGCCTGATGCCAGACAAAAGGCAAAGCACAAAACAGCAAAGCACTCCAAGGCTCGGCAAAGCCGTCCGCCGTTTGTTATCAAAAGCGGCGGTGCGATGAGCGCGGTGCAGCAGACTGCGAGTAAGCCTGCGGAAACCTTGCATTCAACAAGGCTGAAGCCGAAAATGGCAATGACCGGCAAAAGCCAAACAGGGCGCTTCACGGCAAGGATGTAATACGCCGCGCTTATTGGCAGCAGAAGGCACAGGTAGGCGGAAAACAGGTCGGCGTTGCCGATTGTGCCGATGAAGATGGCGGAAAACCTGCTGCCGGCATCATAGAAATTATAATCCGAGGGGAAAAGGTCAAAGGGGTTAAAGCCGAAAAGCTGTGCTATGCCGATCAGACAACAAATTACCCCCGATGCTGCCGAAGCTGCGAGGTATGCGCATTTAGGCTCGGCAAAGCGAGCCGTTCCAAAAAGGACGGCGGCGCAAAGGAGAAGGCTCAGCAGCCCGTCAAAGCGCCCCTCGCCCAGAAGAACCGAAGCTCCGTATGGTGAAAAAAGCGCGGACGCGCAGCAGAGTGCGAAATATGCCAATATAAGCCGCAACGGAGCATTTCCCGCTCTTGATGTAGCCGCGTCCCTGCTTTTGACCGATGCGGCGACAGTGAGCATAAGCCACAGCAGCGTGAGCACGGCGAAGAACACGGATTTCGACACGGTGAGCCGTGTATAGCCCCAAAAGCCGACAAACAGCGGGTAAATCAGGAGCATAGCCAATATGTACTTGTCGGTCAGCCGGCTGGCAGCGCCGGCTTCTTTAATGAAAGCGGACAGCTTTTTCAAATGAGATACCACCAAGTATACATAATGTTGGTTAACATAAATATAGTTTACATAACTGCTTGGAGGACGAAGCAATGATATTTGATACTCACGCCCATTACACTGACGAAGCCTTTGACGAGGATAGAAACGAGCTTATTCAAAGCCTGCGCGACGGGAGGGTCGGGCTTGTTATGAATAACTCCTGTGACGCTGCCAGCAGTGAGGCGGCTTTGGCTCTTTCGGAGAAATATCCGTTTATATATGCAGCCGTCGGCTGGCATCCTGAGGGGGCGGAGGAGTTTGACGAGGGCTGTGTCGAGAAGCTTCGCCGCTGGGCAAAGCATCCAAAGGTGAGGGCGATTGGCGAGATTGGCTTGGACTATTATTATGAAACGCCTGAAAGAGAGCTTCAAAAGCGTGTTTTCCGCCGCCAGCTTGAGCTGGCGGCAGAGCTTGGACTGCCGGTAGTCGTCCATGACCGAGAGGCACATGAGGATTGTATGGAGATTCTTCGCGCCTTTCCCGAGGTGAGGGGAGAATTTCACTGCTACTCCGGCAGTGCGGAGATGGCAAAGGAGATTTTGGCGCGTGGCTGGTATTTGGGCTTTACCGGAGTAATAACATTTAAAAACGCGCGTAAGGCTATCGAGGTGCTTGAGATATGTCCGCCGGAGCGCATACTAATCGAGACTGATTGCCCATATCTGGCACCCGTTCCGCTTCGCGGAAAGCGAAACGATTCACGCAATCTAATATATGTTGCCGAAAGGATAGCTGAAATCAAGGGCATGAGCACTCAGGAGGTCATATGCCTTACGACCGAAAACGGCAAGCGCTTTTTCGGAATTGAATAAAAAGCAAGGCTGCTTCATTTGCGCCGTGTGGCGGCGAGATGAGGCAGCTTTGCTGTTATTGTTGTCAATCCTCAAATTTTGGACCGTAGCAGTCGCTGCCAAGAACCTCGGCAAGCCCTGTGAGTACGGAGGAAATACCGCTTCTGTGGTAGGCAACGCCCGGTGTGCTGAATTTTGGAGCAGGTGCATTATCAATGGGGAGCATAACGCGTACATGAGTGCCTTCGCCCTCGCGGCTTTCGATGAGAAGAACGCCCTTGTGAAGACGGGCGATGCTGAAGGAAATGTATAATCCCAGCCCGCCGCTGTTGTCCGGATTGGTTAAGTCCTGCTCACTTAGGGGCATTTTAAAAAGTCGTGAGAGCTTATCTTGAGGAATGCCGTCTCCGTCGTCGTCTACGGAGAGAATTATGCTCTCGCCTGTGCGGCGCAGGGAAACTGTGATGTGGTCGCCTGCTGTTGTATGTTTCAGACTGTTTGAAAGAAGGTTCAAAAGAAGCTGCTCAATACGCTCGGGATCAACAACTGCCGTAAGCTCGCTCTCTGAGCAGGTGAAGCTGATTGAAGCGTCGGAACCGGAGCGCAGGGAGGATACTGTGTCCGTTATATCGGAGCATAGCTTTACTAAGTCCGTAGAGATGGGGGAAAACAGAATATCTCCGCTTTCCAGAGAGGCTGCGCTGTCAACTTGGGTGATCGTGCGAAGAAGCCGGTAGTAGTAGTGGTAGAGCATGGAGATGTGCTGTTCTTTAGGCTGCTTCCCATCTTCAAGACGTGAAAAGCAATGATCCGCCGCCATTTTAAGCCCCATGGCGTTGCCTCGGAGACTGCTGACTATTCGACGGGATATAGGATAAAGGAAGCCTTCGGCTTGCATTCTTTCAATGAATAGCAGCGTTAAGCCGTCCTCGCGCAGGACAGAAACGGTTGCTTCTATGCCCATTATTTCCGTAGCCATTACGAAGCTGTCTGCGGTGGTTTCCAGCAGCTCGCGGGGTAAAACATCCTTTGCGGCAGTGCCTGTTAATGAAGTGCCGAAAAGGCTGTCTGCGGCAGGATTGGCAAAAACTATTGTAGAGCCGTCGATTCCAAGCAAAGCCTCGTGAACCGCAGAGAAGAGCTTTGAGAGCGTTGTGTTGTTCATCATAGCGGGCAGCCTCCAATCTGGGGATTAGTATTTGCCGGAAAGAGGAAAATATGTCCGTCGAATTATAGTATCAGATTTTCCGAGCTTTTACAATTCTTTTTGACATTATTAATGTCAAAAAGAAATTTTTGCGCCAAAGTATGGGGTTAGACGGGGGGAATTACTGTAAGTAATGCCACAGCAGATGACAGACGCGGCGGTAAAAATATGTGCAATGACTTTAATTTTGCTGCAAAGCCGTTCTTTTCCTTGATTTTTGATTTGCTTTGGTGTAAAGTTATACGGCTTAAAGTTGTGCTTTCGCGGCAGCGCCTTGAAGCAAGAAGCCGGAGTTTTCGGCATATATAATACCGACACGGGTTTGCCCTGTTTATTTCGGAGGTGGAAAAATGTCGGCATCAAAAAACCAGAATTATCTTCATGGAGCGGCTATTCTTGCCGTTGCGGTCGTAATAGTAAAAATCCTCGGCGCGATTTATAAAATTCCTCTGGGCAATATCCTTAACGACGAGGGCTTTGCTCATTTCAATGTCGCTTACAATCTCTATAATGTCCTGCTTACTCTTTCCACCGCGGGTCTTCCTATTGCGCTTGCAAAGCTGATTTCGGAGGCTAACAGTCTCAATAAGCCGCTTCAGATAAAAAGAACCTTTAATGTTGCGATTACCTCGTTTGTTGTTCTGGGCGCGGCGGGTTCGGCGGTCATGCTTGCCTTTCCAACCGAGCTTGCTGCGTTCATGGAGGACGTTGAAGCAAGCCAGAGCATACTGACGATGGCACCCTCGGTTATACTCGTTTGTATAATGTCTGCTTTCCGCGGCTACACTCAAGGATTGTCGGATATGCGTCCAACCTCGGTTTCTCAGGTTATTGAGGTCGCGGGCAAGGTGATTTTCGGTCTGGCGGCGGTTTTGCTGCTGGAGCGTCAGGGCGCAAGCCTCCCCATTCTGTCCGCAGGCGCTATCTCCGGAGTGTCGTTCGGCTCTCTTGTCGCCTGCGTCTATATTGGCGTTGTTGCCATAAAGCGCATGAAGGACGAGTCTTTGCGCCTTGCAGAGCATCCCGGGGATGCCGACACGGAAACGGACAGCAGCAAGGCAATTTTAAAGCGCCTTGTCAAAATCGGTATCCCGATAGCCCTCGGCTCGTGCGTTCTTAGCGTTATTACGCTGGTCAACACTAAGCTGGTTCTCGGCAGACTTCAAAATGCCGCCGGCTTCTCGTTCGAGGACGCAAAGGTGCTTTTTGGCGTATATTCCAAAGCGCTGACCCTTTACAATCTTCCCGCTGCGATCATTACACCGCTGACCATCAGCGTCGTTCCCGCCATCGCGGGCTTTCTTGCAAAGAAGCATTACAGCGAGGCGAAAACCGTCATTGAATCCTCGCTTCGTATTTCCACCATCATCGCCCTGCCAATGGCTGTGGGGCTGAGCGTGCTTTCCGGACCTATTATGGACGGTCTTTATTACGGCAGCGCCGAGCAGGGAACTACATTGCTTGCAATAATGGGAGCGGCTTCGTTCTTCGTTTGCCTTTCTTTGATGACCACCGCGATTTTGCAGGCGGGCGGTCGTGAGAGACTGCCTATGTATACTATGCTCATCGGTGGAACGATGAACATAGTCCTCAATTGGTTTCTGGTGGGCAATCCCAATATCAATATATTCGGCGCTCCAATCGGCACGCTGCTTTGTTATGTTGTTATGAGCGGGCTCAACCTCTGGTTCGTTATGAATAAGCTCCCGGAAAGACCGAAGCTTGCAAAGGTCTTTTTAATGCCTGCCATCAACTGCCTTATCATGGGCTTTGTGGCATGGCTGCTTTATCCCGCTGTTTTGGGTCTTATTGGCGCGGGTACGCAGCCTGAAAGAAAGCTCGTGCTAATCGGTCTTGTTGCCGCCATAGGCGCTGCTATTATTGTATACCTGCTGCTCACCATAGTGACCAGAGCGATCACACTTGACGACATGAAGCTTGTTCCCAAGGGTGAGAAAATAGCGGAGCTGTTGCATATAAAATAGAAAAGTTACAAGATTTTTTGACGTCTGCAAGAAAAAAGTAAAACTGTAACCGGGTATAAATTGTTTTGATTTTCCTTGAAAAGACTCGTTTTTTTGTAATTCTTTGAATTATATGCACAGTCCCGGTGCAAACTTTTCATAGGATTTTACAAAGATAAAATACAGCTTGCGGAAGTGGTGAAATTGTGGTAGATTTTGAATGTAAATCGTCGTATGATCTTGACGACTTCAGAAAGGTAATTGCGATACTGCGCTCGCCAGGCGGATGCCCGTGGGACATTGAGCAAACGCATGAGAGTATTCGCCGCAATTTGCTTGAGGAAGCCTATGAGGTCTGCGAGGCGATAGACGAGCGCGACCCCGACCATCTCAAGGAGGAGCTTGGTGACCTGCTGATGCAGGTCATCTTCCACTCTCGCATTGAGGAGGAAAAGGGCGTTTTCAATCTGGACGATGTGGCGGATGCCGCTGTTAAAAAGCTTATCTTTCGCCATCCTCACGTTTTCGGAGACGTAAGCGTTTCCGACAGCGGCGAGGTTTTGAAAAACTGGGACGAGCTTAAGCGCCGTGAGAAAGCCCAAACCACCGTTACCAAAACGATGACTGATGTGGCCGAGAGCCTGCCCTCGCTCTGGCGTGCGGAAAAGGTTCAGAAAAAGGCTTGTAAGGTCGGCTTTGACTGGGAGGATTGCTCCGGCGCGCAGACCAAGCTAACTGAGGAGCTAAACGAGCTTAACGAGGCAATTGCCGGTGGGGACAAGTCCGCCGTTGAGGAGGAGCTTGGCGACCTGCTTTTTGCATCCGTAAACGTGGCGAGGTTTGTCGGAGTTGATCCTGAAGCCGCGCTGCATCGAAGCTGCGAAAAATTCATCAGACGCTTTGACTATATCGAAACTCAGGCGCGCTTGGCAGGGCGTGACCTCAAGGATATGAGTCTTGATGAGATGGAGGAGCTATACCGGCAGTGTAAGCTGCAAGAGAGCAAGAAATAAATCTGCTTAGAGTTTTGCGAGAGAGCTTTGCAAATTTCTATATAATTCAGTCGGCTTGGAGTCGGCAAAATGTGTTGTTTAGGAGGATATTATGAACAAAGCAGAACTTATCGCCGCAGTTGCGGAGAAGACAGGACTCACAAAGAAGGACAGTGAGCGCGCAGTTAACGCCACTTTCCAGACCATCACCGAGACCATTGAGACTGGTGAGAAGGTTCAGCTCGTCGGCTTCGGCGTTTTTGATGTCAAGAATAGAGAAGCCCGCGTTGGTCGCAACCCCAAGACTAAGGAAGAAATCCAGATTCCTGCTTCCCGCGTTCCTGTTTTCAAAGCAGGCAAGGCGCTCAAGGAAACCATCGATAAATAAATCAACAATACAAAGGCGCGGAGAGCTTCCGCGCCTTTATCATAGGGAGGAGACTTATGCGTCTTGATAAATACCTTAAAGTGTCAAGACTGATCAAACGCCGTACAGTTGCAAACGAGGCGTGTGACGGCGAGCGTGTATCCGTCAACGGTCGTGTAGTTAAGGCGTCATATGACGTGAAGATAGGCGACATTATCGAAATTCGATTTGGCTCGCGTACCCTCAAGGTGGAGGTCATGGCGATAGCCGAGGCTGTTGGAAAGGCGGATGCTCCCGCCATGTACCGCGAAATCGTTTGAACACCGACTTGATACTAATTGGAACGAAATGACACAACGAAAGTGCATCATTCGCTGTGTCATTTCGTTTTTGTGTATGGTTTGAGAAAGGTAATATATCGTTTGTCAAGATATAACTTTTGTAACCGTTTTGAGATAGAACAGCGAGGAACCAAATTGTGAAAGTAAGCTATGAATATATTGTCGAATTCGGTCATTTTTGGGGATGTTCAAAACTCGGTTCATAATGTTGAAAACCATTGAATAATCTAAATTAGCGGTCACGCCTTTCCAAACTGACGAATATTCACTGCCGGTGAATATGAAGGCTTAGCATCATTTTTAGTCGAAAATTGTTGCAAAAAATGAAACGATGATAAAGCATCTTGACACGAATAAATAGGGATATCTAAATCAAAGCCGCCATATAGTGTCTTGACGAGGTGGGACAACACCGTATGGAGGGATGATATGAGAAAAATGGCTTGTTTACTGGCGTTTGCGCTGTTTCTTTGCGCTCCGGCGCAGGCAATAACGGTGCTGGAGGGGGAAGCAATTTCCATAACGGCGCCTACTGCCGTGCTTATTGAAAAGGACAGCGGCGAGCTGATTTACGAAAAGGATGCGCACACTCCTCACCCGCCGGCAAGCGTAACTAAGGTGATGACGCTGCTTTTGGTTATGGAGGAGATAGAAGCGGGCAGGCTTAGCTATGACGATATGGTAAGCTGCTCGTCGCACGCAGCCTCAATGGGCGGCAGTCAGATCTGGCTCGAGGAGGGCGAGCAGATGAGTGTCAGCGATATGATAAAGGCGGTGTCGGTAGTCTCTGCCAATGACTGCGCCGTTGCGCTTGCCGAGCATATCGCAGGCTCGGAGGAGGGCTTTGTTAAGCGCATGAATGAGCGCGCCGCGGAGCTGGGAATGAAAAACACCCACTTTGTTGACTGCACGGGTCTGACCGATGATGAGCAGCATTTGATTAGTGCCTATGACATCGCGCTCATGTCCCGCGAGCTTCTCATGCACGAGAAAATAAAGGAATACACCACTATTTGGATGGATTCGCTGAGAAACGGCAGCTCGGAGCTGACAAACACCAACAAGCTTGTGCGCTTTTATAACGGCGCTACGGGGCTTAAAACGGGCTTTACCACCAGAGCCATGTATTGCCTTTCCGCCAGCGCGGAGCGCGACGGCACGGAGTTTATAGCCGTTGTTATGCATTGCCAAAGCTCAACTGACCGATTTGAAAGTGCCAAAACGCTTTTGAACTATGCCTTTGCAAATTACGCCGCCTGTCCTCTGAGACATCCCGAGGCTCTGCCGCCGGTGCGCGTGGAGTTGGGTGTGGCGGACAGTGTGCAGCCGCAATACACGGGTGAGGAAAGTATGCTGATGGAAAAAAGCACGGTGAAAGACCTTAACTACGAGCTGCTGCTGCCGGAGTGCGTGGAAGCTCCCGTGACGCAGGGAGAGCCGCTGGGCGAGCTTGTAGTGCGCTCCGGCGATAAAGAGCTTGCGCGTGTGCTGCTGACGGCAGAAACGCCTGTGGAGCGTCTGAGTGTACCGCAGATATACGGAAGAATGCTATCAAGGCTTTTTGGAGGGTAACATTCTCCACTTTCGCTGCGGAAAAGGTTATTATTTTGTGATTTCCTCCCACAATGGCTATGTTTGATATTTATTTTACTTGTAATGATATGTGAAATGTATTACAATAAATGACGAAGCTGTGGTCAATGCGCCGCGGCAGAACTAGCCATGAAAAGAGGAACTGCAAATGGTAAAGGTAGAGCTATCCGGAGCGAAGGATTTTTTTGACGTCATTGGACCGGACTATTCAAAGATTTCGGATGCACACAGAACGCTTCTTGAGAAAACGGGCGCGGGCAGCGAGTTTACGGGCTGGCTGGAGCTGCCTCAGAATATGCTCAAGACCGAGCTGAAGGCTATCCAGTCGGCGGCGGCTCGCATTAAGGGCAACAGCGAGGTGCTTGTAGTCGTAGGCATCGGCGGCTCTTATCTCGGCGCGCGTGCTGCCATTGAGCTTCTGCGCTCTCCTAACTATAATCTCATAAAGAAAGACACGCCCGATATCTTCTTTGTAGGCAACGGGCTTTCAGCCGATGCTATCAACGAGACTATCGAGCTTATCGGCGATAGAGACTTCTCCGTCAATGTGATTTCCAAATCCGGCGGCACGCTTGAGCCTGCGCTTGGCTTTCGCGTATTCAAGGCTTTGCTTGAGAAAAAGTATGGCGCAAATGCCAAAAAGCGCATTTATGCTACAACCGATGCCGAACGCGGTCTGTTGCACGATATGGCGGCAGCCGAGGGCTGGGAGCGCTTCATAGTACCCGGCGACGTTGGCGGACGTTTCTCCGTTCTCTCCGCGGTCGGTATTCTGCCTATGGCTGTGGCAGGCATTGATGTTGAAAGCGTTTTAAGCTGCGCTGTGCAGGAGTTACAAGACCTTACGCAGCAGCGCTCCGCCGAAAACCCCGCGTGGCAGTATGCCGGCGCGCGCCAGCACCTTTACACACTTGGCAGAACAACGGAAATTCTTGCCTGCTATGAGCCTTCCTTCCGTTTTATGGCGGAGTGGTGGAAGCAGCTTTTCGGTGAGAGCGAGGGTAAAAATGGCGTTGGCATCTTCCCGGCTTCTGTGGAGTATTCCGCAGATCTGCACTCTATGGGTCAGTATGTTCAGGACGGTCCGCGCCGCCTGATGGAGAGCGTAGTCTCCTTTGATGAGCCTAACTCCGAGCTTAAAATTCCCTTTGAGCTTGGCAATCGTGACGGACTCAACTACCTTGCCGGCCGCGAATACAGCGCCGTGCAGAAAATTGCCGCCAGAGCAGTTGCCGAGGCTCATATAAAAGGTGAGGTGCCGAATATCTCGATCTCCGTTCCAAAGCGTGACGAGGCGGGCTTTGCCGCTCTCGTGTGCTTCTTTGAAATGAGCTGCGCCCTCTCCGCATATGCCTCCGGAGTCAACCCCTTTGACCAGCCGGGCGTTGAGGCTTACAAAATCAATATGTTCAAGATGTTGGGAAAAGAGTGATAGTTTTTATACTAATAACCGTATATTTGGTGTTTCCACATGATAGCACGTCAATTATTTGTTAATAAAACGAAAAAACTAATCGTTGATGTTCAAGGTAATGTATGTTATCATATTTCTAGGCAGTGGGAGCACTATTGCTTACACAATTTTAAAGGAGTGTGTTTAAAATGGTTCATCTAATCATGGGTCTTAAAGGCTCAGGAAAAACCAAGTCGCTTGTTGAGCGTGTAAAACACGCGGTCGAGGAAGAAAACGGCAGCGTTGTATGTATAGAGAAGGACAAAAACCTAACTTATGATATCCCCTACACCGTAAGACTTGTTCACGCAAGCGACTATAATTTCTCGTCAATCGAATTTTTCAAGGGCTTTATCAGTGGACTTCATGCCGCAAACTATGATATCAGCCATGTATTTATAGACAACTTCCTTAAAATGTTCAACGAAACTGACATGGACAAGGTCGCAGACCTGCTGGACGAGCTTGACGCTTTCGGCGAAAAGGAAGGCATCAAGTTTACCATCAGCGCAACGGTTGATCCCGCCACAGTGGGAGACAGAATTAAGAAATATTGCTGAGGCATCCGCTTTCAGATGTTATACGGATAAACATAATAATTTAAACAAACATAGAAACGCACCCGAATGAGCTTGATCGTTCGGGTGCGTTTTATTGTATTCATATGGCAAAGCCGCCGTCTGCTCCGATTACCTGACCTGTTATAAAGCTCGCCTTATCGGAGCAGAGAAAGGCGGCGAGAGATGCCACCTCCTGCGGCGTTCCGAGACGGCAGAGCGGAGTTTCTTCGCACAGGGCGCGTTTGTCATCTGCGGAAAAGCCTGCCATCATGTCAGTTTCAATAACGCCGGGAGCAATGCAGTTTACCCGCACGCCCGATGGTCCAAGCTCCTTTGCCAGCGCGCGGGTCAGCCCAATAAGCGCTGCCTTTGACGCGGAGTATGCCACCTCGCAGGAGGCACCATGGACGCCCCAAACCGAGGACATGGTAAGGATACATCCGCGCTTTTGCTTTATCATATACGGCAGAGCGCGATGGATGCAATTATACGCTCCGTCCACATTAACGGCGAAAACACGCCGCCATTGTTCGGGAGAAAGCTCGGAAAAAAGCCCGTATTCCGAAATTCCCGCGTTGCAAACCAGAACATCTATGTCTCCGATTTCGTCATACATTCCGCAAACCTGCGAATAGTCCGAAACATCAGCGTGCACAGCCCTGCCCGAAAGCTCGGCGGCAAGAGCCGCTGCTTGCTCCTTACTGCGGTTATAGTTTATAAAAACACGGCAGCCGTCCGACGCGAGAGCACGGGCGATCGACTCGCCAATTCCTCTTGATCCGCCTGTGATAAGCGCATTTTTCATTTTGTTTCGTTCCCTTCGGGTGAGATGATGTACATATGGCGGAGCAATGCCGCCGGAGCAATTATAACACGGCATATCGATTTTGGACAACTGATTGAAAAGCGGCCGATAATGTGTTAAAATAGTGCTAATAATCGCCTTGCAGTTGTGAGTGTGAGGATTTTTGGCAATAACACGGCGTATTATCGCTTTTAACTCAAGGCTGCATTATTTTGGAGGCAAGAGATGCGAACGATAATTTGCAAAAGATGCGGTGCTCAAATAGACGCCGAGTTGGGCGTGTGCCCAAGCTGCGGAGCGGTATACTACATACTCTCCGAGGAAGAAAAGCCCACGCAAAGTGCTTCCCCTGATTACGACGCTAAGCTGTGGGAGCCTTCAGAAAAGGATGTAAACGACATTTTTAACGCCCGCAACGCGAGAGACGCGGAGCTTTTAAACAACGATATTTTCAACACCCACGTCATAAAGACTTCGGGAGGCGACGAAACTCAAGTTTTCCGCCCCGTGAGGGAGGAGACGCTCCCGCAGCAGCCTGTAAGACCCGCGCCGCGCCCGCAGCAGTCTTCGCCAAGACCGCAATATGCTCCCCGCGCTGAAATGCGCGAATATACCAGGCAGAGCAGCGCTGTCAGCGCGCCGAGCAAGAGTGGGCTTGATAACCGAAAAAAGCAGCTTATCGTTGCAGGAGCTGCACTTTTGGCGCTGCTTACTCTGGTGCTGTGCATCATGGGCGGTGTGTTCAGCTTTGGCGGCAAGGATTCGGAAAATACAATGCCGCTGCTTGAGGGCTGGAACAGAGACACGGCTATCAGCGTTCTTGAGAGAATGAAAGCCGCCGTTACGGTTGAGGAGGAATTCAGCGATGCCCCCATAGACACCGTTATTCGACAGAGCGTCAAGGAGGGCGAAAAGGTCAAAAAGGGTACGAAGATAACCATTGTCGTTTCCAAGGGGCTTGAGGAAAAGACGGACGAGGAAATCGAGTATATCGAAGTTCCGAGTCTGACGGGAATGACCTATGACCAGGCTCGCCGAATGCTGACGGAGATGGGGCTTGCCATCCGCCGAGGCGAGGATGTATACAGCGATAAGGACGAGGGCGAAATAGTTGACCAGACCCCATATAAGGGCGCGAAGCTTGAAAAGGGAGAGGTCGTTGAGGTCGTTTTGTCTATGGGACCTGAGCCGTCTCCTTCGCCGGAGTCGCACACTATTACAGTTACCGCCGGAACAGGCGGCAGCATCAGCCCAAAGGGACTGGTGATGGTCGAAAATGAAAAGGATCAGACCTTCACGATAACTCCGGATGAGGGCTATGAAATCCGTGAGGTCAAGGTTGACGGCACAAGCATAGGTGCTGTTGAAAGCTACACCTTCACGAAGGTCACGGGTGACCACGCAATTTACGCTGTGTTCCAGAAAAAGCCTGAGCCAACACCGACACCGACACCAACACCTACACCAACACCCACACCGTCGCCTGAGTCCACACCCGTTTCGGGAACAGACGAAACGGGCGCATCGGGCGAGCAGAGAGACGAGTTGTGATTTCAGCATAAAGAAGACAAAAAGCGCAAGAATATATGGGATGATGGGAGAGAGCTATGAGCAAAAGCAAGAATAAAAGTGGTGACAACAAGGGAACGGTGATCGTATATATCGTTTTGCGCTTATTAGTAATTGCTATTATGATTCGTGAAATGATGCTCGGTCAGTGGGATGGCGTGTTCTATTGCATTTTGACCCTGTTCCTGTTCATGATACCCTT
The DNA here is from genome assembly GCA_018385135.1 of Oscillospiraceae bacterium. Taxonomy (GTDB): domain Bacteria; phylum Bacillota; class Clostridia; order Oscillospirales; family Oscillospiraceae; genus UBA2658. The sequence continues at coordinate 56,523 of JAHAWY010000050.1, forward strand.
TTTTGTTGAGCGCAAATTTCGCGTTGAATTACCCACCACGCTTGAAATCGTTGTACTGCTGTTTATCTTTGCAGGAGAGATTTTGGGCGAGATCGAGGCTTTTTTTCTAAAAATCCCCGGCTGGGATCTTATACTGCATACCACCAACGGTTTCATAATGGCGGCAATCGGCTTTGCGCTGATTGATGTTCTAAACCGCAGTCCAAGAATAAATATGCGGCTTTCCACCTTCTTTGTAGCCTTTGTCGCTTTCTGTTTTTCCATGACCATCGGCGTCCTTTGGGAGTTTGCCGAATACTCCGTTGATAACTACTTTGGCGGCGATATGCAAAAAGATGAGATCGTAAGCTCTATAGGCTCGGTTACACTAAATCCCGAGGGCAAAAACAAGGTCGTCTGGATTACGGACATTGACGAAACTGTTATCCACGGCAAGATCAAGGGTGAGGAAAACACAGTTACCATCAAGGGCTATCTTGACATCGGCTTGCACGACACGATGGAGGATATGTTCGTAAACCTTGTCGGTGCGCTTGTTTTTTCGTTTATTGGCGCTATCTACCTTAAAGGACGAGGAAAGGGAAAAGGTCAGGTTGCCGGTGCTTTTATTCCGAGAATGCTGACCGAGGAGGAGGCTGCCGAGCGCGACGAGAACGACGAGCAGCTTCGCCGCAGCTTGTTCAAACGGAGAAATTCGCTAGAGTCTGATGATCCGGGAAAGTAGCTCGCCCCTGTCGCTTATTTCAAGCACGGCACAGGTCTGCATTGGCGGATATCCGGCCGTGCCGGGGTTTATTACCAGTACGCCCTGATCGTAGTAGTTGACCGATTTGTGCGTGTGTCCGAAAAGAACAGCATTCGCGCCGAGCGACACAGCCTCGCTTATGAGCAGCGATGCTGTGCTCTTAACACTGTAATGATGCCCATGAGTTAAAAAAAGCTTGGCTCCGTTTACGGAAATGATTTCCCTTTCGGGAAGTGAGCTTGATATATCGCAGTTTCCTTTGACCGCCTTGAGCGGCATATCGGGAAACTGCGATTTTATTTTTGCAATGTCTCTGCCTCCGTCGCCAAGGTGCAGAACCATATCGGGAGAAAAGTGATCAATTGCGCGCAGCATACGCTCGGAATTGCCATGGGAATCAGAGAAAACCAAAAGCTTCATGGTATACCTCCGTGTAACCAAAAAAATAAAGAGTGTATATACTGAAATGAAAGACTATCAGGGGGTGCGTTATGAGCGACGTTGAAAAAATCAAAAGGGATTTGTTTTCCGGTAAAAAAGCGGGCGCAGTCAAGGATGTTGTAAACTCCAAGGAGGGCAGGAGCGTCGGCAAAATGATAGACGGCGACTCCCTTAAAAAGGCGCTCGCCGAGGGCGACAGCAATACGATGCAGAGCATTCTAAACCAGGTGCTTGCCACCGATGACGGCAAGGCTTTGGTAAAGCAAATCAGCGAACGCTTCGGAAAATAAACTGAAAGGAGACTCCCGCCGTGAACAACATTGAAAATATGATCAATTCCGTGCTTAGCAATCCGGAGCAAATGAAAATGGTCATGGACGTGGCGGGCAGCATAATGGGAAACGCCCCCCCGCCGGAGGAGCTAAACGCTAAGGCGGAAAACGCCGCGGCGGGTACTGCCGACAGCGGCTCGACAATGAGCGCGGGAATGGGCGCAGGCAAGGGCGGCGGACTTAATCTCGGAAACATACTGTCCGGGCTTACAAATCTGCCCGGAGGTCTTGCGGGTGCTGCAAGCTCATTATTAAACAGCAGCGCCGGCAATAAGGATAAGACTGAGCTGCTCGAGGCAATGAAGCCGTGGCTGTCCGAAAAGCGCCGAAGCAGGCTTGACGGCGCAATGAAGATTGCCAGGGTGATGAAGACTGCGGGCGAAGCCTTTTTTGGGAGGGGGCAGACATGAACAGGTATGATGCCAAAACCGGCAAAATGGAGTATGTCCCCGAACCTGAAACGATTATAATTGAAACGGAAAGCCCGCCCGGTGACGGCAGAGCGGAATATAGAAAGCCGCCGGGCGCGTCGGGCTTTGTCGACTTACTCGGCGGCTTACTTGGAAAAGCGAAGCGCGCGGTCCCCGAAACCGAGGATCTTATTCTAATCGCTGTGCTGTATCTTATGTATAGGGAAAGCGGGGATATTGAGTTTTTGCTTATAGCAGGAATACTGCTATTCACATAGTCATGCGGACGGAGGCGTGAATACGTCATCAGACGGAGTCGAAAGCTCGGTGGTTTTCGACTCCATTTCATATATCAGTGTTTCGCCTTCGTATATTTCGGCGGAGACCAACAGACCGGAGTTGACGGAAATGTAGAGCCGGTTTACATAATTATTATCGCCGATATATTCGGCAAAAATGCATGGCTCATTAAGCTCAATGGAGTAGCCTGCGTCCGTAATTGCGTCGGCTTCAAGCGCGAAAAGCTCCTCATAGGTTATTAGTCTTGCGAATTTGTCGGTCTGAGTGTAGTCAAAGCTGTCATAATGCGTGGAGGAAAATACGCCTGTGGCGTCGTTATACCAGATGTATAGCTCGTTGCCGAGAATAAGCAGGTTTTTGACTGAGCCTGCGTGCGAAATGCTCATACGCAGGTTGTCATCCCGCTGCCAAACGCTGAGAGAGTCCTCGCATTTGCCGCCCTGCCAATAGCTTTTAACGCTGTAGGTGCGCGAATAGCTCTCCGTGCGCGAGAGTGTGGATACTGCGGTGCAAACGTTTTCCGGCGTAACGCTCAGCGTGTCGGCGCTGCCGATATCAGCTCCGACGGGTGCGCTGACGGCAGGAGCCGGCAGTGTGATCGTGGGAAATTGGTTGAACTTGTTGTAGGATTTTATAACTACCGCGAGGATGAGGAGCAGCGTCGCGCTTATTATTGCGATAAGCATATTCCTTTTCATGGGTGAAAATCCTCCGGTGGCGTCTTGCGTACGCCGAAGCCGTAGGCAATGGCGTCGGCGGTGCGCTCGCAGGCATGTCCGTCGCCATAGGGGTTTACGGCGCGTGCCATTTTGTCATATGAAGCGGAGTCTGTCAAAAGCTCACTTGCAAGGCGGAAGATATTCTCCTCGTCAACACCGGCAAGAGCTACCGTTCCCGCCGCAACGGCTTCAGGGCGCTCGGTTTCACGGCGCAGAACCAAGACCGGCTTGCCCAGTGCGGGAGCTTCCTCCTGAATTCCGCCGCTGTCTGTCATAACGAAAAAGCTTTTTGAGATCAGGCGGTGCATCTCCATTGCGTCAAGCGGCTCGATAAGGTGGATATTTGCCTTGCCGCTTAGATATTTTCGCGCTGTCTCGCGCACATAGGGGCTTAAATGGACGGGATATACAATGTCCACATTGTCAAAGCTCGACGCTATTCGGACAACGGCGCGGAAAATGCTTTCCATCGGCTCGCCGTAGTTTTCGCGGCGGTGGCAGGTAAGGGTGATTACGCGGCGCTTATCGAAAACGAGCTTCTTGAGCGTTTCGTCCTTGAAGCTGCCGTCGCCGATTGTGCAGCGCATTGCGTCTATAACGGTATTGCCCGTGATAAAAATATTATCTGTTATGCGCTCGCTGCGAAGATTTGCGGCGTTTTGCGCGGTGGGGGCAAAATGATATGCCGCCAAGCGCCCGACCATGCAGCGGTTCATCTCCTCCGGAAAGGGAGAGTAGCGGTCAAAGGTGCGAAGCCCCGCCTCAACATGACCGACGGGTATGCGCTCATAAAAGGCGGCAAGAGCGCCTGCAAAGGTCGTTGTCGTGTCCCCATGGACAAGCACCAAATCGGGCTTTTCACTTTTCAAGACCTCGCCGAGACCGTTGAGTACACGGGAGGTTATGTCCGATAGAGTTTGAGCCGACTGCATGATGTCCAAATCATAGTCGGGCTTTATGTCAAAGCAGGACAAAACGCCGTCAAGCATCTGACGATGCTGAGCGGTAACGCAAACTAAGCTTTCAAATTCGTGCCTTTTGCCAAGCTCAAGCACCAGCGGCGCCATTTTGATCGCCTCGGGTCTGGTGCCAAAAACGGACAAAACTTTAATCGGCTTCATGCTTTATCTCCTCGCTCTCGGCGCTTATGTCCGCCTTAGCCTCCGGCTTTGAAACGGCGGGTGCGTCGGGCGTTTTATTCTTGTGCAGCTTGCCGTAAACGAACGCCCACACAACAGCACAGATACAAAAGCCGAGGATGAGGATGAGCGCCTTTATTTCACCGCTGGTAGTGATAACAACGGCGGCAAGACCTAAAATTGCGCTGATGGAATAAAGTATGGCAACTGCCTGCTTCTGACTCAAACCCATGTCGATAAGGCGGTGGTGGAAATGACCTCTGTCCGGATGGAAGGGACTTTGCCCCTTGAGCATACGGCGGCAAAATGCGAAAATGGTGTCAAAAAGGGGAACTGCCAGTGCAAGCAAGGGCACGGCGAAGCTCACAACTGCGTAAAACTTGAATAGACCCATAACAGACATTGTTGCCAGCACATAGCCGAGCAGCAGCGCGCCCGTGTCGCCCATGAAAATCTTCGCGGGGTTGAGGTTATAGGGCATAAAGCCGATGCAAGCGCCTGCAAGAGCCGCCAGAACCAGCGCAACAGGCGCATCGGCAACGAGCAGGGCGATGACCAGCATTGTTACGCTGCTTATCGTGGAAACGCCCACGGCAAGACCGTCAAGACCGTCAATAAGGTTAACGGAGTTGGTGATGCCGACGATCCACAATATGGTAAACGGGATTGAAAGACCGCCGAGTATCCAGTATTCCGAGCTGCTCCAGATGATGGGGTTTATAAGCACGTCAATGCGTATGCCGTGCAATACCGCAATAAGCGCCGCAAGGATTTGCAAAACCAGCTTTACCCATGCGTTTAGCGAAACAACGTCGTCAACGGCTCCCGTTGCCACGATAATGACACAGCCGAGCAAAACGCCCTGTAGCTGGCGGTCAATATCAACAAAGAGCAGTACGCTCAAAAGAAAGCCGAGGAAAATTGCCAGACCGCCCATTCGGGGGATGGGGTGGTCGTGAACACGGCGTGCCTCGCCTGGAACATCCATAGCTCCGACCTTTTGCGCAAAGGATTTGACGATTGGAGTTGCGGAGAAGCTGATAATAAACGCAACTGCTATGGTGAGCAGCAGATGCACGGCAAGCTCTGAACTTATAGGCATGACAGAAATTCCTTTCATCATTGGCAAAGCCGATGGTTAAAGCAAAATGCTTTATTTTGCGACAAAGCCAACCTTTTTATAGACCTTGCGCAGCGTTTTATTTGCGGCATAGGAGGCGCGCTCTGCGCCCTGCTTGTAAATGCCTTCAAGGTATGCCTTATCCGCCATGATGCGCTCTGCCTCCTCGCGGATGGGACGCAGCATTTCCACAACGGCTTCGCCAACCTTGAGCTTAAAGTCTCCATAGCCCTTTCCGTCAAATTCGCGCTCGATCTCATCAAAGCCTGCGCCTGTTGCGACCGAGTAGATCTGCATGAGGTTTGACACGCCGGGCTTGCTTGCAACGTCGTATCGGACGGTGGTTTCGCTGTCTGTTACAGCGCGCTTGAAGCAGCGAAGGATATCCTCCGGCTTTTGCATAAGATAGATGCAGCCGCCGGGGTCTTTATCGGACTTGCTCATTTTGTTTTCGGGGGAGGTAAGGCTCATAATGCGCGCGCCGACCTTGGGAATATAAGGCTCGGGAATGGTGAAAACATCGCCGTAGACGCCGTTGAAGCGGTTTGCAATATCCCGGCATAGCTCAACGTGTTGCTTTTGATCCTGACCCACGGGGACGAGGTCTGCCTGATACAGCAGAATGTCTGCCGCCATCAGCGCGGGATAGGTAAAAAGACCGGCGTTGATGTTTTCGGCGTTTTTGGAGCTTTTATCCTTGAACTGGGTCATTCTTGAAAGCTCGCCGAACATCGTGTAGCAGTTTAAAACCCAAGCCAGCTCCGCGTGCGCGGGAACATGGCTCTGGATGAAGATGGTGTTCTTTTCCGGGTCAAGACCGCAGGCAATGTACTGTGCAAGCTGCTCAAGAGTGCGCCGCCGCAGGTCTGCGGGGGTTTGGCGCACGGTTATGGCGTGCATATCAACAATGCAGTAGTAGCAGTTATAGTCCTTCTCCAGCTCCACCCAATTTTTGATGGCGCCGAGATATGAGCCCAGGGTAAGCTCGCCGGAGGGCTGAATGCCGCTGAATATCGTCTTTTTTACGTTTTCGTCCATTTTGTGATGCGTCCTTTATTGTTTTATAGTCCAAGCTCTTTTGCGAGCTTTTCAAAGCCGGGCAGAGAGCCGCGTATTGTATCGCTGCCGACGCAGTAGGCTATGCGTACATAGCCGGGGCAGGCAAAGGAGGCTCCGGGAACGACAAGTATGTTATATTTCTTCGCAAGCTGCGCAAACTCCTTGTCGTCGCACGGCGTTTTCATCCAGAGGTAAAATGTGCCCTGCGGATAAACGCAGTCAAAGCCAAGTGCCGTAAGCCCATTGTAAAGAAGCTTGCGGTTTGTATCGTATGAAGCGATGTCTGTGCGTTCGTCCAGACATTTTGCAACTGCGAGCTGTATAAGCGACGGTGCGTTGACAAAGCCCAAAATGCGGTTTGAGATGCTTGCGGCGGAAAAAACAAGCTCGAAATCCTCCACCTCGGAGGGGATGAGAAGGTAGCCGATGCGCTCACCCGGAAGGGAGAGCGATTTTGACCATGAATAGCCTACTATCGTGTTGCGGTAAAAACTAGGCAGCCAGGGAACAACTGCTCCGTCATAGCTCAGCTCCCTATATGGCTCGTCGGATATGATAAAGATAGGATGAGAGTATTCGCGCTGCTTTTCCTCCAAAACGGCGGCTAGCTTTTTAATCGTTTCCTCGGAGTAGATAACGCCGGTGGGATTGTTCGGAGAGTTGATGATAAGCGCTTTGGTTTTGGGACTTATCGCTTTGCGCAGAGCTTCAGCGTCAGGCTGAAAGTCCGAAGCGCCGGCGGGAACGATAACAAGCCTTCCGCCGTGATTAGCGATGTAGTTTCCGTATTCAAGAAAGAATGGGGCAAAGCAGATAACCTCATCATCGGGGTCGAGCAGCGTTTGCAAGGCGCAGTTTAAGCCGCCCGCCGCGCCGACGGTCATAATTACATTTGCGCTCGAATAGCTCGTTTCAAAGCGCTTGTTCAAAGACTCCGCAACAGCCTGTCGGACATCGGGAAAGCCCGCGTTCGGCATATAGCCGTGAACGTAATTGACAGCTTCGTTTTCCAAAACCTCATGTATGGCGGAGCTTACCCTTTCCGGCGCGGGAAAGTAGGGATTTCCGATGCTGAAATCATAGACGTTTTCACGTCCGTAAAGTTTCGCAAGGCGGTTGCCCTCCTCAAACATTTCGCGCACCGCGCTGTTTTTCTGTGTAAGACCAAGCATCCGTTTAGAAATAGTGCTGCACATATCTTTACCTCACAATAATCTGCATAAACTCTAATTAAGTATTTTAACACGCGCAAGCGCCGCTTGACAATCCCCGCCAAACAAAATATAGTATATATTGCAATGTCCGCCTGCGGGCATTGTATTGTTTGCTTTGATGATATGTGCCGCCAACGGCGCTTTACGCCCGCTGCGCATTACAATACTTTTTTTCTAAGGAGAAAGCTCATGGATATGAAATACTTTGAGGATATGGAAGCGCGCATACCTCGCGGTGAGGTTAGAACAAGGTTTGCTCCCAGTCCCACAGGCTATATGCACGTTGGCAATCTTCGCACGGCGCTTTATACCTACCTCATTGCCAGAAAAAACGGCGGCAAATTTATTCTTCGCATCGAGGACACCGATCAGGGACGTCTTGTTGAGGGAGCAACGGATGTTATCTATAAAACCATGAGAGACTGCGGTTTGACTCACGATGAGGGTCCGGATGTGGGCGGTCCTGTCGGTCCTTATATCCAGACCGAGCGCAAACCGATTTACGGCAAATATGCCGAGCTTCTGCTGGAAAAGGGCGGCGCTTACCGCTGCTTCTGCAAAAAGGCGGAAAATGAAGCGGAGAACGAGGGGGATGAGCATAAAAAGCACATTGACCCCTGCCGCGATATAAGCCGCGAGGAGTCTGACCGCCGTGCCGCTGCGGGAGAGCCTTTTGTTATCCGTCAGCGCATCCCCTCAGAGGGAATGACCACCTTCCACGATGAGATTTTCGGCGATATAACCGTACCGAACGATACGCTTGACGACAACGTGCTTATCAAGAGCGACGGGCTGCCCACATATAACTTCGCAAACGTCATTGACGACCACCTTATGGGCATAACCCATGTTGTGCGCGGCAGCGAGTATCTTGCCTCCTCGCCTAAGTACAATCTGCTTTACGAAGCCTTTGGATGGGAGATACCTAAATATGTCCACTGCTCTCCCGTTATGCGCGATCACCACAACAAAATGTCCAAGCGCCACGGCGACCCCTCCTATGAGGATCTGCTGGCACAGGGATATTTGACTGACGCTGTTGTCAACTATGTTGCGCTGCTCGGCTGGAGTCCCGGAGGGGAGCAGGAGATTTTCTCCCTGTCTGAGCTTTGCGAGATTTTTGATATTGCGGGCATCTCCAAATCTCCCGCTATTTTCGATATTGAAAAGCTGACCTATTTCAACGCCGAGTATATCAAGGCTATGGCGCCCGAAAAATTCATCCAAATTGCGCAGCCCTTTATTCGACAAAGCGTCAAAAAAGAGTCGATAGACATTTCGGCGTTTGCTCCTCTGCTTCAGCCACGCACGGAAAAGCTTACAGACATTCCCGAAAAGATAGACTTTTTCGACGCTCTGCCCGAATATGACAAAGAGCTGTTTACAAACAAAAAGTCCAAGACCGACTCTGAGATATCGCTTAAAATGCTTCAGGCGGCGCTGCCCGCGATGGAGAGCATCAGCGACTGGTGCGATGAGCAAATCCACGATTGTCTGATATCTCTCGCGGAAAAGCTTGAAGTAAAAAACGCAACGCTTATGTGGCCTGTTCGCATTGCCGCGGCGGGAAAAACAGTCACTCCCGGCGGCGCTGTGGAGATATGCAGTCTACTCGGAAAAGAAGAAACGCTTCGCCGTATGAAGCTTGGCATTGAAAAGCTGGAGAGAGAATAAAAGAGTGCGATAAGCCTTTCAAAATCGCCGGATCGCAATTGCTAAAATCGGCTAAAAGCTCAAAAATCTAACATAGTTAAAGCACCCCTTTTGTGGAAACCTAGCCACAAAGGGGTGTTTTTTATGAAATATATGAAGAAGAAAACAGCCATAACGACCATAAGCATACTATCCGTGCTTGCCGTGGGGCTGGGTGTTTTTGCTTACATTACGGCGCAGCAATCGGCGGAAAAGGAGCGTTACATCTCTGCAAACTACCGCCATGCCTTCGAGGAGCTTGTTTCCGGAGTTTCCGATTTGGATAGCTCACTGAAAAAAAGTGTTTTAGTAACCTCACCATCTTTGGCAGGCGCGGTTTGCACAGAGGTGTTCGGCAAATCGCAGACTGCCGATATGGCGTTGAGCGTTTTACCCTTTTCCGCAACGGAGCTTGAAAAAACCGGCGCCTTTATCAATAAAGTCGGAGACTACGCTTTTGCGCTCTCCCGCAAGGCTGCGCTGGGCGAGAGCTTCAGCGAGGAGGAGCGCGAAAACCTGCGCGCTCTTTCAAAAACCGCCACGCGCCTTTCACAGTGCTTAAATGATATTCAGCAAAGCCTTGGCAGCGGACTTGTTGATGTTGAGCAATACGAGCGCACGATAAAAAGCTTTGACAAGCAAGAGAGTCAGGTAGTTCCCGAGACGATAGGCGACGCCATGAGCCTTTCTGAGTCGGAGTTTCCCGAAATACCCGCGCTTATATATGACGGTCCTTTTTCCGAGCATCTTCTGGAGGTTTCGCCGCGTTTGCTTGAGGGGCTTGAGGAAATAGACCAAAACAAGGGCAGAAAGCTCGCAGCGCAGTTTTTGGGGCTTCGTCCCGAGCAGGTCTATCCATCGGGCGAGATTAACGGCAGCATCCCGTCACTATGCTACGCTGCCGAGTTTGACGGAATACCGATTAGCCTGTGCATTTCCCGCAACGGCGGGGTCGTTTATGATATGCTAAGCTCAAAAAGAGTCGAAAGTGTGCAGCTTTCCGCCGAGGAGGGGCTGCAAAAGGCGAAAGAACACTTAGAGCGGCGCGGCTATAAGGATATGCGTGAGAGCTATTATATGATACGCGACAATGTGCTGACCGCGAATTTTGCCTATGTGCAGGACGGGGTAGTCTGCTATTCCGATCTGATTAAGGTTGGCGTTGCTCTGGATGACGGCTCGCTGCAAAGCTTTGAGGCAAGCGATTATGTTAAAGCGCACATTCAGCGCCAGCTTCCGCAAATTCAGGTGGATGCGCAGACGGCAAGCGCAAAGGTGCCGCCGGAGCTTGAAGTGCTCGGAACGGAAACGGTGCTGATTCCCAGCGCCGGCAAGTATGAGCTGCTATGCCACGAATTTGAGTGTCAGGACTCCGAGGGACTGCGATACCTTATCTATGTAAATGCCGTGACGGGAGAGCAGGAGAAGATAATGCTGGTTTTGCAGGATGAAAACGGTGTTTTGACTATATAGCCGCGAAGCTTTGCACACCGGCGAAAAGGGAGCTTATGCTTTTTGCCTTGAATAAACGTAGAAATGCCGCAAGGCTCGCCAATGGCGAGCCTTGCGGCATGGGACGTCGCAGATATCATGCTTTGCAAGACACTGAGCCTTAAATGCGGAGCTTAGCGCTTTCCGACGATGATCTGCCCGTCTTGATTATAAAGGCGGCACATACGCTCAAGCTGAGTAATGGTGAGCTTGAGCTTGCCCATTGTGATATTTGCGGGCGGATAAAGCTCGATGGCGGATATCTGCCCGTCAACATCGGATAGCTCCTCGTTTATTTCAATCAGACGCTGCTTCTTTTTGTTTAGCTTCATGCTGTTAACGGACTGGTCGAGCTTCAGCTTGTTTAAAAGCTGCTTATACTTTTCGTCAAGATTTGTTGTGTTTTCAAGGTATGCTATGTTCTTTTTGTTCTCCTCGCAGGTGTGCTCAAGGTCAGCGACCTCCTTGCGCAAGGTGTTCAGCTCATCTAGAAGAATAGGATTTGAGCCGACGGTCAAGGTTGTAAGGCGGTTGTGCTCGTTTCCTATGGAGCGAGCATCTATTCCCTTAAAGCCGGTTATATTGCTGCCGACAATTATGCCCTTGCCCATTATTACGCTGACTTTATCGCTGCTGACAACGGTGGAATTGATGATGGAGCAGCATTTTACAAAGCCCTTGGCGCTGACATAGCAGTTTTCAAGGTATTTTATGTTTATATTGCCGCCTGCCTCAAGCCTGCCCTTGGAGTTGCCGTTCATTCCATGGAAAACCTGAATACTGCCGCCTGCCTTAAGGTAAGCGCCCTCAACAATGCCGCGGACGATAATATCGCCGGTGGCGATGATGGAAAAGCCTTCGGTTACGTCGCCGTTAATGGACACCGAGCCGATAACGTCAAGGTTGCCGACGGCAGTGTCAACATTGCCGTCTATTTTCAACAGGCTGTCAACGCGGAAACAGTTGCCCTTGAAGGAAAGCTGTCCGTCAGCGGTGGCAACAAGCGCAAGACCGTCCTCGGTGACGGAGGTGTTGTTTCCGGCGGGGATTTTAGGCATTTTTCCGTTATATGCCTTGATCGGCTGACCGTACAAATCTGTGCCGTCCTCGCCCGCAGTGGGACGAACCAGCTTACAGATGATGTCGCCCTCGTGGACGGTTTGGAGCCAGTTAAGGTTTTTATAGTCCACATCGTCGTCGCCGTTGGTTTCAAGCTTTATTCTCGTCTCTCTTGAATATAGGTCAATGATCTCGCCGTCGATACCGTCCTTTTTGGGGATGCCGCTTGCAACGACAAATATCTTCATGTAGGACTTGTTTTCGAGGATACTTTCAAAAACTCCTTCACGCACCCCGAAAACAATGCCGTTATCAGTGATAGTATTATACATACGCTCAGTCGGCAGCTTCCAGCCGGAGCCGATATTAGGAAAGATGCAGCCGTAAAGAGTGAGCTTGTCGCGGCTTAGGTGCAGATGTAGGGACATCGGCGAGGAGTATTTTTCAATGCCCTTCTCATCGATTGCCTCTACGATAGTTCTTGCGCTTTCCGAAAGATCGTCAAGAAAGTCCAGCTCATCCTCGCAAAGCGGCTTGCCCTCAAGCGAGAAATACTCCTCCGCAACCGCCTCGGAGGAGACAAGACCGATTCGGAACAAAAGCAGGGAAAGCCAGTTTAGTTCGCGGAATTTATGCCATGCTGTCTCAGACTCAGAAGGGAGGGGGAGCAAAACGCCGTCAGACGCAGCATTTTCCGGTGCTGCGTTGTTGGAAATGGCTATATCCACAGTATCTCCTCCTCTAAATGTTGGTATGGAAAAAAGCAGAGTATCGTGCTATAATTATGTAAAAACAAGCAGTGATAGGTGTGTATGAGCGAACAACACTACCTTATAATTATACATCTTACATATGCTTATTTCAAGAATGAATAGCTCGTTAACAGGAAATTAACAAAAGATTTTAGGAAAAAAAGCAAGGAGCTTTTAGGGTAAAATCACGATTTTTATATTTTTTATCAGCCGCAGGACTATTATTTCGCCTAAGCGTTTTCATAAAAGGGAGATAGTTTGCAATGGAAAAGGAGAAAAAAACTGTTTTATTCGTAAATGCCTGTGTTCACGGTGCGGAGTCACGCACACAGCGCATTGCGGACATATTTTTGAAGGAGACTGAAAAATGCTTTCCGCAGGCGAGCATAACAGAGCGCAATCTGATGCTGCTTAATCCGCTGTTTTTGAATTATTTCAGCTTCAAGCAGCGCGAGGAGCTTTTAAGCCAGGGCAAATATGACCACTTCAATTTCGACCTTGCAAACGAGTTTGCAAGAGCAGACGCGATAGTTATTGCCGCGCCCTTTTGGGATTTGAGCTTTCCCGCCGTTCTAAGGACATATTTTGAAAATGTCTCTATACCCGGCATCAGCTTCAATACCACCGCGCAGGGCTATGAGGGACTGTGCAAGGCAAAAGTTCTTGTATACATCACCACCCGCGGAGGGGATTACAGCCGACCGCCGCTGTCTGAGTATGAAATGGGAGAGCGCTATATTAGAGCATTGAGCAAAATTTTTGGAATAGGGCGCTTTGAGTGCGTATCAGCCGATGGTTTCGACCTTGATGGGGCGGACACAGAGCTTCTGATGCGCCAGGCGGAGGAAAAGGCGCTTGAGGCGGCGCGCCGCTTGTTATAGTGCATAGAATATGAAAAGCGGTTCGCGTGGCAGGCGAACCGCTTTTGCTTTAAGGCTTATTCTTTGGTGTTGTTGCTGGGCGAGGGTTTTCCCCTTTCGCAGAAAGCGCCGATGAGCATTACGATGGCGAAGAATATAAGGAAACCGACGACCTGCTTCATGCCCTTGCCTACACAGCAACTGTAAACCATGAAAAGGCAGCAGGCAACGCCCATAGCGGGGAGGATGAAGCGCTTGAAAAAGTTAAATTCCTTGCACTTGACCATAAGTCCTATGAACATGGGGATATACATTGCGTAAAGGGTTATGATAGCGATTTCATCCGGCTCCCATGCGATCCACATACAGTTGTGCAGGTTACCGAGCATATCGGGTCCTGCCCACCATAAAACAGCGTCCCATGCGTACCAGAAGCCGGCGATTGCCATGCCGATGATGGAGGATTTGATAACGAAGTTGTTTTGCTTGTCAATATCGCCGTAGAACTCCGGCTTAGGACCAAGACCGCGGCAGGAAATGGAATACATACTACGGCAAGATCCCATGATAAGACCGTTCATAGTTCCAAGGCAGCTAACGGTAACAAAAGCGAGAACAATTGTGCCTATGGTGTTGCCAAAGACATTGGAGAAAGCGATTTTCGGCAGAGTTTCGCCGAGAGGCCATGTGCCGAGAATAGTTTCAACGCTGCCCACAGAGCTCATGGAGAATATGTAGAGAGCGTAGATAAGGGTGCAGAAAAGAGCGCCGGAAATGAGCGCGATAGGAAGATTGCGCTTTGCATTTTTAAGCTCGGAATTAATGGAGGTGGCCAGTATCCAGCCCTCATAAGCGAAGGCAAAAGCAACTATGGCGCTGAAAAAGCCGCCTGGTACGGCCGTGTATTCAGCGGTGTTGACATAGTTTAAAACCTGCTGAACGCTCCCGTTTTTGAGACCGACGATTGTGCCGACTATTCCCATAAGCGCCAGCGGTATAAGCTTGATGACAGTCATGGAGACTTGAAGCTTGCCTGCAAGCTTCGGAGACAGGGCGTTGATGCAGTAGCCTATCATAAGAAAGCCTGCGCCGATGCCCACAATCTGGGGGCTTAAGCTCTGCGCTGCAAAGTCAATACCGGGTATACCGAAAAGTACGCAGAAGAACAATGCCGAGAAGTATGCCAGAATTGCAGAGAGACTGGGCGTGTATATCGTGGTCATAAACCAGCCGACATAGTAGGCGTATTTCGAGCCAAGCGCTGCCTCTGCGTAGTCAACGATGCCGTTGACCTTCTCATACTTTGAGCCAAGCTCCGCGAAAACCAGCGAGCAGATGATGCAGATAAGACCGACGATGCCGACAACAAGCACGGCCTGCATCATGTTGCCGCCGGTAAGGCTTAGAACTTTGCCGCCCTTGATAAAGACGCCGGAACCGATTACGATACCGACGACCATCGCAATAGCGGTCGGCAAACCAAAACGTTTTTCCATAGATTTCTCCCTCATATAATAAATGTGCATGACTGGCATTTGTGCGCCAGACGAAAACATAATAACATAGTTGTTCATCAAAATAAAGCATAAAATAAGCGGGAACGGGAGAAATTATGGTACTTATGTCACAAAAATCGACATTAATAATTGGTTGATTTTTTTGCCTGTCCTTACTGAGGAGCGGAATAAAGCCCCGACCGTCATAAGCGTAAGGAGGAGACAAGCGCCAAATGTATTTGAAAAAGCGCAGTATATATTACCGTGCGGTATTCAATTCCGCTGTGGATTATTGGTAGAAGGCATGGTATAATTCAAATGACTGTACGCAAATACAATCTGGAGGTTTTAATATGAACACCGAAGAAAAGCTTATGAAGTGTCTTGGCTGCGTTAAGGAGAAAACAGGGTTTGAGCCAAAGGTGGCGCTAATTCTGGGTTCGGGACTCGGTGGCTTCGGTAAGAAAATCGACGCTCGCGCCATTGTTGAATATAAGGATATCGAGGGCTTCCCGATATCAACAGTGCTTGGTCACGAGGGACGCTTCATTTTTGGATATGTTGAGGGCGTTCCGATAGTTGCCATGCAGGGAAGAGTCCATTATTACGAGGGCTACGCCATGAGCGATGTTGTTCTGCCGACAAGGCTGATGGGACTTCTCGGCGCAAAGGCGCTTTTGCTTACTAACGCTGCGGGCGGAGCAAATTTCAGCTTCAGACCGGGCGATTTCATGCTCATCCGCGACCATATAGCAAGCTTCGTTCCCTCACCGCTGGTGGGCAGAAATATAGACTCTCTGGGCACTCGTTTCCCCGATATGAGCCATATATACGACGAGGAGCTGTGTTCGGCTATTCGCAAAACAGCCGCGGAGAATGCAATTCACCTTCAGGAGGGTGTATACCTTCAGCTCACAGGACCGCAGTTTGAAACTCCGGCCGAGGTTAGAATGTGCCGCGCCCTAGGTGCTGACGCTCTTGGTATGTCTACCGCCTGCGAGGCAATCGCCGCGCACCATATGGGTATGAGAGTATGCGGAATTTCCTGTATCTCCAACCTCGCCTGCGGCATGAGCAGCACACCGCTGACGCATGCGGAGGTTCAAGAGACAGCCGACCGCGTTTCCACACAGTTTACAAAGCTGGTTGCCAAGTCCATCGCCGCGATCGGTCAAATTCTGGACTGAGAGTGGGTGAATACATGAAAGCCCTTTACTATGATGGAGGGAAAGCCAAGCTGAAAGAGGATTATCCTGTTCCGGTACCGCTGGCGCATGAGAGCCTTATAAAAATATCCCTTGCCGCTATATGCAATACTGACAGGGAGATCATGCACGGATATAAGCCCGATTTTGCAGGCGTTTTGGGTCACGAATTTGTAGGTGTTGTCGAAAGCTCCAATGACCCTAAGCTTGTGGGCAGGCGTGTTGTCGGCGAGCTGAACGAGGGCTGCGGCGAGTGCGTTTACTGCAAAACCGGCAGAGAGCACCACTGCGTTTATCGCAAATGTATCGGCATTTCCGGCAAGGATGGCTGCTTTGCTCCGTATATGACAATAGCGACCCGCCTTTTGCATATCGTTCCCGATGAGCTGCCCGATGAGCGTGCGGTTTTTACCGAGCCATTGGCGGCGGCGCTGGAGATCGCCGAGCAGGTGCATATCAAGCCCTCTACTGAGGTTTGTGTCATCGGCGACGGAAGATTGGCGTTTATGACAGCCCAGGTGCTTGCACTCACTGGCGCGCCTGTTACCGTTCTCGGCAGGCACGAGGAAAAGCTTGAGATGTTCAAGCCATTTGCAAATACAATTACGGAGACCCGTCAGAGCTTTGAAATCGTTGTTGACGCCTGCGGCTCGCCAAGCGGCATAGAAACTGCAATGCGCCATGTCCGCAGCAAGGGGACAATCGTTATGAAGTCCACATACGCCAAGGGCAGGGAACTGAACCTCTCACCCCTGGTTGTTAATGAGGTAAAGCTTATCGGCAGCCGCTGCGGTCCATTTGAGCCGGCGCTGTCGCTTCTTGAGAGAGCTTTAATTGATTTGCCGCCAATCGAGCTTTTTAAACTTGAGGATTGGGAAGCGGCATTTGCCAGCAAAGCATTTAAGGCAGGCTTCGACTTCAGAGAGAAAATATTACAAAAGTATTAAATAATTTTTAAATTTATTTTATATACTTGAAAAGAACATATGACTATACTATAATGTCGCTGTGTCTATGGGAAGGACAAACCTTACCATATACATAATAATACTGACAAATTATTTGGAGGTAAAAAATGAAGAAACTAATTGCACTTGCACTGGCTCTGGTCATGCTGCTCGCCCTCGGTGCCTGCGGCTCCAAGACCCCTGCTTCCGAGACCGATGTGCCCGAGAATGTTACTCCCTCTGACGGCGGCGAGCCTGTAGAAACAGCTCTCAAGATCGCAGTTGTAACCAGCCCCTCCGGCGTTGACGACGGCTCTTTCAACCAGAATGTTTATGAAGGCGCAATGGCTTTCGCGGCCGAGCATGAAGGTGTCAGCGTTACTCCCATCCAGGAGAGCGATATCAACAACTCTGTAAACGCTGTTGCTGATATCGTTGCTGATTACGACGTCATCGTAACCCCGGGCTTCCAGTTCGGCGGTATCACCACTCTGGCTCAGGAGAACCCTGATAAGAAGTTCATCCTCATCGATGCGTGGCCTGTCGGCGAGGACGGTATGGATCTCCCCGAGGATCAGCCTGTTGACAATATTTACGCAGTTTACTATGCAGAGCAGGAGTCCGGCTTCTTTGCAGGCGTTGCAGCCGCAATGGAAACCAAGACCGGCAAGGTCGCTGTTGTTAACGGCATCGCATATCCCTCCAACGTTAACTATCAGTATGGCTTTGAGGCAGGCGTTGCTTATGCAAACGCTAAGCTCGGCACCTCTGCTGAGTGCGTTGAGATCGACGCATACGCAGACACTGACGTTTTGGGTAACGATGTTGGCGGCAACTACATTGGCGACTTTAATGACCCCGCAACCGGCAAGGTCGTAGGCTCCGCTCTCATCGAGCAGGGCGTTGATATCCTCTTTGTTGCAGCAGGCGACTCCGGCAACGGCGTTTTCACCGCAGCTAAGGAAGCAAGCGGCGTTCGCGTTATCGGCTGCGATGTTGACCAGTATGATGATGGTGTTAACGGCGATAGCAACATCGTTCTCACCTCCGGTCTGAAGAACATGGCTCTTACTGTTTACAACGCTCTTAACGCAGTTGTTGACGGCAGCTTCACCGGCGCAAACGTTCGCCTGAACGCAACGACCGACGGCACCGGCTTTGTTTCCGAAGAAGGTCGTCATCAGCTCTCTGAGGAGACCCTTGCTGCCTGCACCGAAGCTTTCGAGGCTATTAAAGCAGGCACAATCGTTCCTCCTTACTTCATGAGCGAAACCACCGTTGAGAACTTTGTTGGTCTTGAGTAAGACCTAAAAACCCATAAAAAAGCCGCCCAAATGCAGGGTGGCAGTATAACGGGATTATTCAAAATACTTAGAATCCGGTGTTTTAAGGGAAACGGCGTGACTTCGGTCACGCCGTTTCCTTTTTCCCTGAAAAGCAAGTGCAGATAAACTTGCCCTGCTTGCCGTCTGCGCTTCGCTGCAAACTTGAAGCAGCAGAGGGGCATGGCGACTGTTCGCGGACAAAGCACCTTTTGAAAAATAAAAAGCGGAGTATCATAAAAGGAAATCAGATCCTTTAATGATACTCCGCGTGGTCCGAGTGACAGGAGTCGAACCTGCGGCCTCTTGAACCCCATTCAAGCGCGCTACCAATCTGCGCTACACCCGGAAATTGCTGTATTCAACAGCGCTTGATTATATTAACACATATCGAAATAAAAAGCAAGAGTTTTTTCTTTGAAAAAGACATAAAAATGCAATAAACGCGCCGAAAAAAATTCGGCGCGTTTATACATATTTTTGCCTTGTCAGCTGATGTTGATGCCCCAAATCTTTTGAGCGCGTGTGCCGACAACAACGGTGTTGTTATACACGGCGGGGGAGGCCTCAACATTGCCGCCTAGATTGATTGAGTCAAGCACGTTCTTTGTACGCCCGTCAATGAGATACATATAGCCGCCGGCGGTGCAGTAAACGATGTAGCCGTTGCCCTCAGAGTCATAGACGATAACGGGGCTGCTCCAGCTATACACCTGAGTCTGTATCTCCCAAACGACCTCGCCTGTTTCCTTGCTGATGGCGGCGAGAATTCCTGTTCCGGGGTCGGGAGTCCTTGCAACGGGCACAAAAATGAGGTCGGATAGATTATTCTTTCCCATCGCCAGAGTGCCCTGAACGCCGCCTGAAACGCCGTCCTCTGTGTAGCAGGTGTAATCCTTCTGCCAGATTATCTCGCCCGTAACAGCGTCGATTTTCCATATGGGGATGGTTGCAGTTTGATTATACGCCGCTCGCCAACCCGCGCGGAAAGAGGTGCTTGTATAAATATAGGGGTGTCCGTCCTCAAGCTCAAGAACGGGCGTGCAGTTGGTGTCGTCCAGAACATTTTGAACCCACTTGAGCTGGAGCGTGCTTAAATCAAGGCACATAAGGTTTCCGCCGTTGTCGGACATGATGAGATGCCCGCGGAAAATAACTGCGCTGTCCTCCATGCCAAGCCAGTACTGCGAGGAGCTGGTTCTGACACCGTAATAACGCCATTTTACAATGTTTGACGGCTCGACGCTCACGATGCCGTTTTCAACGTCAACCTTGGTGTTGAGCTTGATTATGTAGAGAATTCCGTTCTCGCCCGGATAGATGAGCTGATCGGTCTCAGCGTCTACAAGCGGACTGCCGTCAAAGAATGAGAGCTTTCCGCGGAGCGAGAAGCTGTCCTGCCCGCCGAATTCGTACATGACCGAGCAGTCGAACAGATTGATAACAAAGACGTGAGATGAGCCTTTGTAGCTGTCATAGCCGGAGCCGAGATAGAGAATGGGATAGCCGCGCGGGTCAAGCGCTCCGGCGCCTTTGAAAGTGAAACCGAGGTAGAGGTTATCACGCGTCTTGTTGCCTGTGGCAAGGTCTAGGAAGTAGACATTGCCGTCCATCGTTGCGTAAATAACCTCGGTGAGGCTTTCTGCCTCTTTCGCCCACTCATACATATTCATTTTGGCGCGAAGCTCCTTCGGCCAGGACATCATAAGGGGCTGACCGACCCAGCCGCTGCCCGTCCAAACCTCGCCGTTGGGGGCTTGCAGGTTACTCGTGTTAACAGACCATGCGTTGACAAGCTTGCCGTTTTCTATGTTCGCAGTACCGTATGCGGCACTGTCGCGGAAGTTGTTGCCGCGGAAGGTCACAATGCCCGGCAGGTTGGCATAGTCCTGAGGAAAGCCGAAATCAATAATGTCCTTTGCACTGTAGCTCTCAACGATTTCGCCGTTGACCTGAACGGCAGTAGATTGAATGTAGTTTTCCGGCTTTGTGCTATCGACCGCATATGGCTCATACTCCGGCAATACCGGTTTCGGTTCGGGTGTTTCTTCGGGGACGGGAGTTTCCGAAGAAAGGTTCTCCTCAAGCGGGGGAGTGAAAAGCGGAGCGGGGTCTGCAAGCGGCTCTGAGTCGGCTATTTTTATAACAATAAGCACCAGCACGGCAAGTAGCGCGACGAATATCAGAGCCAACACTATGTTTAGCGCTGTTTTCCCACGGGGGGGCGTTTTTAAATGTGTTTGAGACATTTTATTCCCACCTAAGTGTTAAATTGGGGCGGTTTTTGACATTATAGCAAACAGTAACAATAAATGCAAGCTGCGCACAAAAGGGGTGATTTCTACTATTTCAAGGTCTTTTCAAAGGCGGAGAAAACTGCCTGCTTATCGCTGTCGGACAAGATCGCATACATAACGTAGTTGCCGATGGTCTTGGTCTCAGCGTTTTGAAGCTTGGGGAATTCCTCGGGCATATACTCGACCATCCATGTATCAACGCGGAACTGAAGGTAATTGGATACAGCGGTCTGAAGCTGCTGAAGCTGTGAGTCGTCCGCGGCTTTAAATATGCCGTATTCATCAATATTTACGCCGCGTGAGTTGATTTTTACAACATATTCGGAGACGCTGGAAAGGTCAAAGCCCATAGAGCTGGAGATATAGCTTTCGGGAGCGTCAACGAGGTCCGCGCCGCTTTCAAGCTCCGAGTTTATTTTGGCGCTGAGTTCTGATACCGCAACATCGTTGCGAACCTCGCCGCCGCCGCAAGCGGTAAGCGCGGCAGCAGTCATTATTAGGCATAAAAATAATGCTATGATCTTTGTGTTTTTCACAATTAAGACTTCCTTTCAGGTTTATACATAGCCGTGTGTGCGGATATATTGGATAACGCGCTTAAGTGTTTGCTCGTTAAGATGCAGTGCGTTATCATTGGAATAAGAGGCAGGCAATGCTCCGTCCTCACCTTTCAAGATGCTTTCGGTGTCGAGAAATTTGACCCCGGTAGAGCCGGCAATGCGCTCAACCCACTCGTTTGCGGTGTCTATTTTGGCGTTTGTGATGCCTGTTCCCGATGCGTCATATTCGGCGGTGACAGGGTAAATGGAGTTGAGTATGATCTTTGTGTTGGGGCTTGCCTGCGCGATTGCCTGAACAAGAGCGGTATAGGTTTCAACAAAGTCCTTTTCCGAGAGGAAAGACACGCCGTTAACGCCTAGGGTTATCAGCATATATTCCGGCTGCTTCAAGGTGACTGCGTCGATAATCGGAATTTCGCTGCCGTCCTCATATACTATGGTAGAGGTACTCCAGAGAGGGAGGGTAAGTGTCCCGCTGATAGGTGTCCACACCTGGGACGCGGGGACTACGTTGTAATGCGCCAAGCTGTAAGTGGTGCTGTCTCCGAGAAAGACGAAGCTGTCGATATAAGACTGACCCATGTCGGCGGTTTCTGCCAGTCTTGTTTCCGTAGAAGCGGCAGGGTCGGTCGAAGGGATAACGCCGATATCGCCAACGTCGGGCGAGACGTTCGGGTCGTAAGGCTGAATGGAATACAGCGCGGGGTCTATATCCTCGGGTTTCTCATCGCCGGAACGAGAGCATGAGGCAAAAAGCAAGGCAAAAAATGCCAGAAGCATACATATTATGATTGATGTTGACCAGAAAAAATAAATGTGTTCCTGTTTGGACGTACCCATAGTAACCTCCTTTGTGCCTGCAAAGCGGCACAGTATCTAACTTAAGTATATTATCACCGACAGCAGCATAAGTCAACCGTATGACAATTTGAGCCAATATGAAAGACCGCCCGACAGCTTATGTCGGGCGGTCTGAAATTATTTAATAATAGAGGATTACTCAGCCTCGGCAAGAGCCTTGGCTTCTTCGATTACCTTCTGCTGAATGTTGCCGGGAGCCTCCTCGTAGCGGTCAAACTTGAATACGAAAGAGCCGCGTCCCTGAGTCATAGAGCGTAGGTCGATTGCGTAGCTGGACATTTCCGCCATGGGAACCTCAGCGTCGATAACGGTGTTGCCGTCATCATCGGGGTTCATGCCCATTACGCGACCGCGGCGCTTGTTGAGATCGCCGATAACATCGCCCATGTAGTCGCTCGGAACGGTGACGGCGAGCTGACCGATAGGCTCAAGAAGGGTGGGCATTGCGTTGGGGATGCCTTCCTTATATGCAAGCTGAGCGGCGGTCTTAAACGCCATTTCGTTAGAGTCAACAGGGTGATAAGAGCCGTCGTAGAGGGTTGCCTTTAGGTTGACCATCGGATAACCTGCAAGAACGCCCTTGTTGATGGAGTCGCGCAGACCCTTTTCGACTGCGGGGAAGAAGTTCTTCGGAACGCTGCCGCCAAAAACCTCCTCGGCGAAAACAAGGTCGTCGGTCTCCTCCTGAGGCTCGAAGCGGATCCAAACATCACCGAACTGACCACTGCCGCCGGATTGTTTCTTATGACGACCGTGAGCCTCGACCTTCTTCTTGATCTTCTCGCGGTAGGGAACGCGGGCGGCGCTAAGCTCGGATTCAACGCTGAAGCGGCTCTTGAGCTTGGAGCAGAGAACGTCTATCTGGATGTCGCCTGCGCCGGAGAGAACCATCTGGTGGGTCTCGCCGTTGTTAACAATGGTGAAGGATATGTCCTCCTCGTTTAGACGGGCGAGACCGGTTGCAATCTTATCCTCCTGACCCTTGACCTTGGGGCTGATAGCCATGGAGTAAACAGGCTCGGGAACGGCGATGCGAGGCAATGCAACGGTGGTCTTGCTGTCAACAATGGTGTCGCCGGTCTTGTATTCCATCTTGCCGATAGCACCGATATCGCCGCAAACGATCTCCTTGACCTCGGTGTTCTTCTTGCCGCAGAGGGTGTAAAGCCTGCCAAGCTTTTCAGCGGAGTCTGTGCGGCTGTTGCGCAGAGACTGGTCGGCGGTTACCTTGCCGGAGAGAACCTTGATAAGAGAGTATTTGCCGAACTGGTCGGAAAGGGTTTTGAAAACGAAAGCGGTGGTGGTGCCATTGGCATCGCAGGGGATATCCTTGCCATCCTCAGTCTTGGGAGCGGGCATATCGGCGGGGGAGGGAACATATTCGCAAATCGCGCGAAGAAGGCTCTCTGTGCCGACGCCGGTCATAGCGCTGCCGCAGAGAACGGGAACGACGCTGCGCTCGATAAGACCTGCTTTAAGACCCTCAACGATTTCAGCTTCGGAGAGAACCATCTCGTCGAGATACTTTTCCATGAGCTCCTCGGTGGTGGCTGCCGCTTCCATCAAAACCTCGCGCAGCTCCTCGGCGGTGTCCTTATCAGCGGCGGGAATGTCAATCTTCGTGGTCTTGCCTGCCTTTGTCTGATATGCAACATTATGGACGAGGTCAATAACGCCGGAACCGTCGCTCAAGGGAGCGGTGATAGCGCAGACGGAAGCTCCGTATTTCTCGCGCAGAGCGTCGAGGGTGCCGGAGAAGTTGCTGTTTTCCTCGTCGATTTTGGAGATGTAGAACATACAGGGTACGCCGGCATTCTTCAGATATTTCCATGAACGCTCGGCGCCGACGGAAATTCCGTCCTTAGCGGTGCAGAAAATGATGCCCGTCTCGCTGACGCGAATGGCAGCAAGCGCCTCGGAGACGAAGTCAAAATAACCGGGGCAGTCCAAAACATTGATCTTCTTGCCGCCGAACTCGATGGGAGCGATAGAGGTGGCAATAGAGATCTGGCGCTTTGTTTCCTCGGCGTCGTAATCGCAGACGGTGTTTCCGTCGGGAACCTTGCCCTGACGGTCGATAGCACCGGTTGAAAAAAGCATATTTTCCGCAATGCTGGTTTTGCCGCTGCCGCCATGACCGAGCAGGCAAATATTGCGAATGTCGTTGGTTGCGTAGCTCATGTGGAAGAATCTCCTTATTCAGTTTATTTTGGTTTTATCAGATGTTAAGCGTTATATATTCAATCTGACAGCATCAGAACCCAATACGATACAATTATACACAGCGCATAGAGCATTTGCAATAAATTTTTATCCATGGGATACATATTTGTAGGAGATGAGACGGAAGCTATGTGCAATATAGCGAAAATGCCCGCTGACTCAGCCGGCGGGCATTTTTATGGATTATATCAGCGCCTCAGACCCAGAGAAATGACGAGCACAGGCACGAGCCACAGCAGCATAAAGGTCAGGATGTTGCCGCAGCTTGCCGAGTCATAAGCACCTGACCAGCATAGCGCGAGCATAAGCAGCATACCCGCCACCGTTCCGAGAACGGAAAGAGCGGCGCACAGCACAGAGCTTACATAAAGCCGTCTGCCGCGCTTCATAAGACCTGAAACCGCGCTCAGCCCGCCCTTTGCGAAGCTTGCCGCAACGCTGCCCTCCTGCTGAGCCTCACGCGAGGAAATGGAGTACCGGTCTGAAAACGAGGGATAGTCGCAAACGCCCGAATGCAGGCGGAAGAATTTATCCACCAGCATGGGTGTGAGGTTAAAGTCGCGTATGGCGAAAACCGGAACGGTCCTGCCGCTGAGCAGAGTGCTGAGAGCGTTGGTAACGGACATCATAGGAGTGTAGCTTATCTTGAATTTGCCGACGTAGTTATCGTTGATGGCTGTGTAAACGGTGCAGTCGCTGTTTTTCTCCTTGCGCATACGAATACCCATAAGGTACATAAAGCTGGCGTTTCCGACATATACGTTATCGCCGTTAATTCTGGCGATAACGCCGCCGCCCGCGTGACAGGCAAAGTCCTCTACTTTTTGCATTGCGCTGCCGTTTTTCTTCATAAGCTCGGTAAAGGCGGGAGCAATTCCCAGACCGGCGGCGGCGATCATGCTGCCGGTATAGGCAATTACATGCTCGGGGTAGTAGCCCTCCTCAATATGAACATCCGCGATGGAGACGGTGCGTCTCGGGAACAGGTCAGAGTCGGTTATTACAACACGCTTTAGCCTGCCAAGCTCCGCGCAGCCGGAATACCCAGCAACCGCCGCACCGCTGCGGGCAAGCTTTTTTGTAAGCACCGAAAAGGGCAGTGCAAAGCCCAAAATGGCGGAGAAAGATGCCGCAACCGAGGTGCAGGTGGAAATCGTGTGAACAAGCTTTGTGCAGTCCTCACTGGCGAAATAGCAAAAGATGCCTAAAACAAAGGAAGCTATGATAAGAAAAGGAGCGAGCACGCCGTAAAGCGTTTCAAAGATATCCGCCTCCTCACTTGCGCGAACAAAGCCCGTGGCGGGACGCCTGACCTTGGCGAGAACACGAACCTGCTCCTTATCTATGGTGCAGTCATGCGAGATGATGAGCGAGGGTGCTTTTGTAAGCGAAACTACTCTGAAATTAACGGCATAGCTTGCGCAGGACAAAAATGAACCCAGCAGCGCAAACATAACAGACAGCGCTGAAACCGCGCAGTAGGGAAGTCCTGCGTCTATGTTGCCGGTAATGACCGTTACAAGGGCGTCAATTGCAGACATGATACAGGACACGGCAATAAGGGACTCCACTCCGGGATGCCCCTTAAACAGGGAAACGATGCCGTTTGTGATTATATCCAGTCCTATGACCATTACCGTAAGCTCCAGAACGAGACAAACGAGACTGCGAATAATAACGCTGTCTCCCAGTGCGCCGAAGGCGGGCAGACCATAGGAGAGGTAAACGAGAATGATGCACAGCAGCAGCGAAAAGCGAAACCGCAGGCGCAGTGATTGGGCCTGAGCCAAATACAGTTCCGATGCCTTGTCCGCCCGCATCTCCGGAGGCTTGTTCTTGGCTTGTTCGCTCGCACGCTCCAAGCGCTTGCGGCGATTTTCCTCGCGGCGCCTTGCCGATTCGGAAAAGAGCTGAGCTATCGGGGAGGGTGGACGCTCGTCTTTCTCCTCAAGCTCATCCTCCGGAAGCTCATAGCTTCGGCGCGGAGCGTATTTTGTCCTGCCCTCTCCGCCGTCTGGAGAAAGGTCAAATATCTTTCCTGCGGGGGAGGCGCTTGTTGCGGCCGCTGCGCCCGCTGACGATGCTTCAGACTCGGTGGAGTCTGATTTCTCCGAAAGGGAGTGATCCTGCTCGGCTGCGCGGGAACGCCCCGCCGGACGCGGCGACATTTTGCGTCGTGCGTGATGCTCCCCGGAGTCATTCTTGTCGTCCGTATACATCGGCAAAGACTCAGCCGAGGGCTTTTCCCCGGTGCTGCCGCCGTCCCCCGAAATGGAGAAAAAGCCGGTCTCGCGGATGGATCTGCCAAAGCCGTCGTCCAAATCGGCGGCGGTACGCGGAGACTCAAGGCTCTCGTTCAGATCAGAGTCCTTGCCCGTTTTAAATTCAGCAAGGATAGCCTCAAGGGAGAGGTCGGCGTTGATATCGTCCGATATTTTGTTGTCAAAATTGTTGTTATCCATAGTACACCCTGTTAAGGTAGTAAGCCGCGCCTGCCGCGGCTTTGGGATTAGGCTTCGCGCTGGCGCAGAACCTCGTAAATGAGGATCGCGGCGGCAGCGCTTGCGTTAAGCGAGGAAACCTGCCCTCTCATGGGGATGCTTACGAGAAAATCGCAGTTTTCGGTTACGAGCCTGCCCAGCCCGTCGCCCTCAGAGCCGATTACAACACATATAGGACCTTTTAAGTCTGTTTTCCAAAGGCTTGAGCTGCCCTCGGCGGCAGTGCCGTATATCCAGAGCCCTGCGGCTTTCAGCTCCTTGATGGCGGAGCTTAGGTTGGCAACGCGCGCAACTGCCATGTGCTCAACAGCGCCTGCGCTGGTTTTGTCAACAATTGAGGTAACGCCTGCGCTGCGACGCTTTGGAATGACTATACCATGTACGCCTGCCGACTCCGCCGTGCGTATGATCGCTCCGAGGTTGTGCGGGTCGCTTATCTCATCGCAAACGATAACAAAGGGCGCTTCGCCCCGCTCCTCGGCGATGGCGAGTATATCCGCTATCGTACAGTATTCTCGAACGGCGGCGAGGGCGATTACGCCTTGATGCGAGTGCGTAAGGCTCATAGAGTCCAGCTTGCGCTTGTCCGCGTCAACAACGACAATTCCTGCGTCACGCGCTTTTGAAGCGATGTGCCCAAGGGTTTTGTCCGTTTCACCCTTCTGAATGAAGATTTTGTCAATAGTACGTCCTGCGCGAAGTGCTTCGATAACGGCGTTTCGCCCCTCAATAACGTCCTCGCGGTCGTTTTCAAATGCCATTGTTATTCTCCGTAAAAATTATTTTGCTCGCTCACGAAGCTCCTCCACCATATCCGTATGCTCCCACGGCAGGTCGATGTCCGTTCTTCCGAAGTGACCGTAGGCGGCTGTCTGGCGGTAGATGGGAGGCATGAGGTCGAGGCTCTTGATTATTTTGGAGGGACGGAGGTCAAAGCAGTCGTTGATGATCTCAGCGAGCTTATCGTCGGAAACAATGCCGGTGCCCTGAGTGTCCACCAAAACGGAAACGGGTCTTGCCACGCCTATTGCGTAAGCAAGCTCAATCTGACAGCGCCTTGCCAAGCCTGCTGCAACGATGTTTTTCGCCACATAACGCGCCATATATGCCGCGCTGCGGTCAACCTTCGTGGGATCCTTGCCGGAGAAGCAGCCGCCGCCGTGGCTTGCATAGCCGCCGTAGGTGTCAACAATTATTTTTCTGCCTGTAAGACCGGAGTCGCCAACAGGTCCGCCGACAACAAAGCGTCCGGTGGGGTTGATAAAGAACTTCGTGTCCTTGTCGATAAGGTTTTTAGGCAGAACGGGAAGAATAACGGTGTCCATAATGGCATCGCGGAGCTTTTCAATATTGATATCCGCGCTGTGCTGGGTGGAAACAACAACGGCGGGAATGCGGGTGACCTCACCGTTCGGACCATATTCTACCGTGACCTGGCTTTTGCCGTCGGGACGCAGCCACTTTAGCTCGCCGCTTTTGCGAACATCGGCAAGGCGGCGCGAAAGCTTATGTGCAAAGGAGATAGGGGCGGGCATAAGCTCCGGCGTTTCGTCGCAGGCAAAGCCGAACATCATTCCCTGATCGCCTGCGCCATTCTCGCCGTCATCGCACTCCTCGCCGAGCTTGCATTCAAGAGCTTTGTCCACGCCCATAGCGATGTCGGGGCTTTGCTCGTCGATAGAGGTCAAGACCGCGCAGGTGTTGCAGTCAAAGCCGTATTCCGGGTGGTTATAGCCGATTTCGTTAACGGTTTTGCGCACAACGGCAGGAATGTCAACATAGCAGTCGGTGGTTATCTCGCCCATTACCATGACCATGCCCGTAGTTGTGACACATTCGCAGGCAACGCGTGCCTTGGGGTCGTTTGTAAGGATGGAGTCGAGTACTGCGTCGGAAATCTGGTCACAGATTTTATCGGGATGTCCCTCAGTGACTGACTCTGAGGTGAAAACACGATTTGTTGTTTTGCTCATATGCTATACCTCATTTCTATATCCGCTGAATATTACCGGCGCGTTATCCTCCCGCTGAGGGCGGAGGAAACGCGGTGATTTTTTCTTTACACTATATCATAACACATCTTTTTCAATACTTAAAGCACATATTTCATAGTAATTAGGATTTTTAGACGCAAATACTTAAATTTACAAAAATATAATAGACTTTGCGCTATAAACAGGTTATCATAAAAAAGATATAATTGGCAATATCTTCGCAGCAAAGGAGAATATTTATGAGAGGCTTGGTGCGGCGCATAGACCGCTTTTGTTTGACTCATCCGAAATTCGGCATCCAAAACCTGATGCTCTATATCGTCATAGCCAACGCTGTTATCTGGCTGTTTGGTATGATGGATACAACAGGGCTTTTGGAAAGCCTTTTGTGCTTTAGTGCAGAGGCTGTATTTACCAAGGGTCAGATTTGGCGCTTGATCACCTTTGTTCTCGTTCCCGACCCCAGCATGAGAGGGCTGTTTTTCCTCATAGCCCTTTATTTCTATTACTTCATCGGAAGCACGCTTGAGCGCTATTGGGGAACGGGTAAGTTTACCATCTATTACCTCACGGGTATGCTTTTTAACATCCTTTACGGAACGATCATCTGGCTTGCCACAGGGCTTGACGCATATATCACCGCAACCTATATTAACCTTGCCATGTTCCTTACCTTCGCCACGGTTTATCCGGACATGACGGTACTGCTGTTTTTCATCATCCCCATTAAGATGAAGTGGCTCGGCATTATCGACGCGGCGTTTTTCGCGCTTTCCGTCATTCTCATGCTTATCAACGGAATGGGACTTTTGAGCTTTGTGCCTATCGTCGCCATATTTAACTATCTGATTTTCTGCGGGAGCTGGCTGTTTGACTATTTCCGTCCCGCGAGAGTTAAGCAGAAGAAAAACACGATAGATTTCAAGAAAGCGGCGAAGAAATACAACAAGGAGCAGGCGAAAAAGCCTTACACGCGCAAATGCGAGGTCTGCGGCAGAACGGATGCCGACTATCCTGAACTGGAATTTCGCTTTTGCTCCAAGTGTGCGGGCTATCATTGCTTCTGCATCGACCATATCAACAGCCATATCCATTTCAAGGAGTAAGGCGGCAAAAGACGTCTGCGCTCTGCTTAGTATGCGCGGGAGGATGACAGTAAAATGCGACAGCATGAGAATTTCAAGGGCTGCAAGGCGATAATCAGAGATGATGAGACTCTTGAAGTATTGTTTGACAGCCCTGTGCTTGAGCACAATATGGATAGAGAGATTATCACCGTGCTGGATGAGAAGCGCCTTTTACGCCGCATTGACAGGGTTTCCCTTATTATTCTCGGTAAGGGTAAGGCTTATGAATTTATGGGTACTACCAGAAAGCTTTTTTCCGATGCGAGGATAGACATTGCGCTTTATAACTGTAAGATAACGCCGATTCGTGCCGAGCCGCGCTACTTGATTAACGACGAGGCAGTGGTCGAAAGCTTCGTTGAAAAAAAGAGCGATATGCTGCGCAAGCTGCCGCTCAAGGTTTATATCCTTAACCTCAGCGCAACTGGCGCTCTTATCGAGCCTGTTCACGTTCGCTTCGAGGTGGGCGAGATAATTAAGCTGCGCTTTAGCCTGGGCGGAACTCAGGTTACGGCGACAACGCAGATACTCCGAGCGGAAAACAGCGAGCGGGCAGGCGAGCGCTACGGCTGTAGGTTTCTCAAGGTGGAATGAAAAGGCGTGCTGAAAAACGGAAGCGTTCCAAACAGGTTTTGGAACGCTTCCGTTTTATATTGAGCAATTATTTCGTACCGAAAATTCTGTCGCCCGCATCGCCAAGACCGGGGACGATATAGCCGTGCTCGTTGAGCTTTTCATCAAGAGCGGCGATGTAGATGTCAACATCGGGGTGGCTTTCCTGAACCTTCTCAACGCCCTCGGGAGCGCCGATCAGGCACATGAGCTTGATGTGTGAGCAGCCGTATTCTTTCATAAAGGTGATAGCTGCGACCGCGCTGCCGCCGGTGGCGAGCATGGGGTCAACAATGATGATATCGCGCTCAGCGACGTCTGTGGGCATTTTGCAGTAATACTTAACAGGCTCGAGCGTTTCGGGGTCGCGATAAAGACCGATGTGTCCGACCTTCGCGTTGGGGATCATGTTCAGCATACCGTCAACCATGCCGAGTCCTGCGCGGAGGATTGGAACGACTGCAAGCTTTTTGCCGGCGATGCGCTTGACCTTTGCCTTGGCAACAGGGGTCTCGATTTCAACCTCCTCAAGAGGCAGGTCGCGGGTGACCTCGTAGCACATGAGCTGCGCTATTTCGGAGACCAGCTCACGAAATTCCTTGGAGCTTGTGTCCTTTTCACGCATAACGGAAAGCTTGTGTTGAATGAGGGGATGGTCGAATACAGTTACCTTGCTCATAAAAAATCTCCCTTTTTAGAAAATGTTTATTTTCCGAAAACTCTTTCCTGACGCTCCCGCTCGGCTTGGCTTAAACGGAGATACACGGGCAAAAGCTCATGGACAGTTTGCTGCGGTCTGTCCGCAGCCGCCATGCAAACGCCCCATGCCGACTGAAATCGCATCGGCTCAGGCGCGAGAATGGTTTTGATTTCGAAATTATCCAAGGCATTATAACACAAAGCCGCGCCATCTCCAACAGTAAATATGCTTTTTTTCAAATTTTTTATTTCTTCCGCAAGCTCTGAGGGGGAAATTGCCCTATCCTCGCACAGACGGCGGGGCTTGCCGCCCTCCATTTCAAAGAGTGCGTTATAAAACTGCCCGCGCCTTGCGTCCATAGCGCAGCAGATAATGACGCCCTCAGGCGCTGCAATACCGTTATACGCCATTGCTTCAAGGGTGGATACGCCGCATACGGGCTTGTCAAGCGCCCAAGCCAGTCCCTTAACGGCGGAAACGCCTATGCGAACGCCGGTAAAAGAGCCGGGACCGTGGGCAACGGCGAATAGGTCAACATCGCCAAAGTCCATATCGAGATTTTTTAGCATATCCTCTGCCATGGGAAGAAGCGTTCTGCTGTGGGTAAGACCGCTGTTTTGAAAACTCTGCGCGAGCAGGACGCCATTTTCAAGCAAAGCGACTGAGGCGGATTTGGCGCTGGACTCAAAGCCGAGTATTTTCATTGCTCCGCCACCTCCACCGTGATTTTGCGCTCGTTTTCCGAGAGCCTGTCGATGGTGACGATGGTTTCAGAGCCGTCAAAGGCATCCGCCACGTTTTCGCTCCACTCAACAACGCAGATGCCGCCGCGCTTTAAGTAATCCTCCCAGCCGATATCGAAAAGCTCGTCGGCGCTGCCGAGACGGTACATATCAAAGTGAAAGACAGGCAGCTTTCCGTCATATTCGTTTACTATGGTAAATGTGGGGCTGGTCACGCGAGCGGAGGAACCCAGCCCTGCCGCCATGCCGCGAACAAAGGCGGTTTTGCCTGCGCCGAGGTCGCCGTACATGGCGACCACCGTTCCTGCGGATAGGCTTTTTGCAAAGGCGGCACCCGCCGCTTCTGTCTCGTTTACGTTGTTTGTTTTTATCTCAAGCTTCATATGCTTCACAGCTCCATATTTGCGTAGGCGTTCAAATCGCTGCCCGCGCGCGTTCCGGCAAGGTATTCGTAGTAGCCCTGACAGGCTATCATCGCGGCATTGTCGCCGCAGAGCTTTAAAGGCGGCATATACAAAGCGCAGCCTGCCTTTGCAGCCGCCGCTTCAAAATCCGCGCGAATGCGCGAATTTGCTGCCACGCCGCCTGCAACGGCAATCTTTTTGTAGCCCAGCTCACGGGCAAGCTCCATCGTGCGGGGAACGAGACTGTCGCTCACGGCGCGTGTGAAGGAAGCGCAGAGAGAGGCTCGATCCAGCTCCTCGCCCTTTTGCTCTGCGTTGTGAACAAGGTTGACAACAGCAGTTTTAAGTCCTGAAAAGCTCATGTCGTAGATGCTGCCCTCAATATGGGCGCGGGGGAGAGTGTATTTGCGGTCATCTCCGCCCTGAGAAAGCGCGTCAACGTGCTTTCCGCCGGGGTAGGGCAGACCCAGTACACGAGCTGTCTTATCAAAGCATTCGCCCGCCGCGTCGTCGCGTGTTGCGCCGAGGATGCGCATATCCGTATAATCACGAACGTCAACAAGCATTGTATTGCCGCCGGAGATGGCGAGGCAGAGAAACGGCGGCTCAAGATCGGGAAAGGCAATGTAGTTTGCGGCGATATGCCCTCGTATGTGATGCACAGGGATAAGGGGAATATTAAGCGCCGCCGCGACCGATTTGGCGAAGTTCACTCCCACCAGCACAGCGCCGATAAGTCCCGGCGCGTAGGTAACGGCAACGGCGTCTAGCTGCGAGCGTGATATTTTCGCCGCCTCCAGAGCGCGGTCGGCAAGGCGGGATATAACCTCAACATGACAGCGAGAGGCTATCTCCGGAACAACGCCGCCGTAAACGGCGTGCAGGTCAGCCTGAGAAAAAATCTGGTCTGTGAGTATGCTGCGCCCGTTTTCCGCAATGGCAACGGCGGTCTCGTCACAGGAGCTTTCAATTGACATTATTAGCATATGTGTTACCTTCTTTGGCTTAGCTGTCTTGCGCGGACGGAAAAAACCTTGTCATTAAAAGAGCGTTCTCGCGCGGACGCTCATAGTAGTTTTTCCTTACGCCGACGCTTTTGAAGCCGTGCTTTGAATAAAGAGCTATGGCAGCGCTGTTGCTCTCGCGCACCTCAAGCGTAATAAAGGATAGCTCTTTTTCGCGCGCAAAGCGCTCAAGCGCGCAAAGCAGTGCATCGGCGACTCCTTTGCGGCGGTGTTCCGGAGCGGTGGCGATATTTGAGATGTAGCCCTCGTCAAGCACGAACATCATACCGACGTATCCGAGTATATCACCGTTTTCCGTCTCCGCAACATAAAAAACGCAATTATCCGCAAGCATTTGATGCTCAAGCTGCCGCGGTGTCCACGGCAGGGAAAAGCACTGCCGCTCAATTTCGCTGATGCGGTCAAGCTGCTCCGGGCGGGCGGTGCCTATTTTAATTACCGGCATATCCATTATTTTGCCTCATACCAGCTCTTGCCGATGCCCGCGTCTGCGGTGAGGGGAACGCTGTATGAAACGGCGTTTTCCATCTCCTCGATAAGCAGGGCTTTTACCTTTTCGGCTTCTGCCTCGGGGCATTCGACTATAAGCTCGTCGTGTACCTGCAAAATGAGCTTGGCATTTAGCTTTTCCGCTTTCAAGCGATCATAGACGTTGACCATTGCCAGCTTTATTATATCAGCCGCCGTGCCCTGAACAGGCATATTCAGCGCCACGCGCTCGCCGAAGGCTCGCATATTGAAGTTGCCGGCTTGCAGCTCCGGCAGGGGTCTGCGACGTCCGAAAAGAGTTGCCACATAGCCGTCGCGCTTTGCCTGCTCCACAACGGAGGTCATATAGTCGCGCACGCCGTGGTATTTTTCGAGGTATGCGTCTATATATGCTTTTGCCTCCGGCTGGGAAACGCCGATGTCCTGCGACAAAGAGAAAGCGGAGATCCCGTAAACAATGCCGAAGTTAACCGCCTTGGCGTGGCTGCGCTGCAGCTTTGTGACCTCACTCAGTGGGATGCCGAAAACCTGTGAGGCGGTCACGGCGTGGATGTCCTCGCCGTTTATAAAAGCGTTTTTCATGGTTTCGTCGCTGCTGATATGGGCGAGCAGACGCAGCTCTATCTGGCTGTAGTCAGCATCTATCAGAACCTTGCCGCGCTCAGCAACAAACATTTTTCTGAATTCCGCGCCCAGCTTTGAACGGACGGGGATGTTCTGCAAATTCGGCTCGGTGGAGGAAAGGCGTCCCGTTGCCGTAACGGTCATCTGAAAGCTGGTGTGGATGCGCCCGTCGTCTGCTATGACCTTGGAAAGCCCGTCGCAATAGGTGGATTTAAACTTGGATAGCTGGCGATATTCAAGAATAAGCTCGATTATGGGGTGCTTGCCCAGAAGCTTTTCCAAAACATCGGCGCTGGTGCTCCAGCCGGTCTTGGTTTTCTTGCCGGCGGGCAGCATGAGCTTTTCAAAAAGTATTGAGCCGAGCTGCTTCGGGGAATTGATGTTAAACTCCTCCTGCGCAAGCTCATAAATCTGTTCCTGCAGTTGTTCAATGCCGACGGAAAGCTCCTTGCCAAACTCATGCAGAGCCAATTTGTCAACGGCAAAGCCCTCCTGCTCCATGTCGGCGAGGACGCGGCAGAGAGGAAGCTCGATTTTGTAGAAAAGCTCCTTCATGCCCTCTTGTGACAGCGCTTTGTTCAGCATGGGGTAAAGCTCATATACCGCGCTGCTGCCGTTTAGGGAATAGCCGAGGTGTTTTTCACAAAGGGCGGACAAGTCATATTTGCTTTCCGTAGGGTCCAGCAGATAGCCTGCAAGCGCCGTGTCGAAAATAAAGCCGCCGAAGTCAATGTTCTCCTGCTGCAAAAGGCGCATCATGTCCTTGACATTGTGCGAGAGCTTTTTTATCTTCTCTGAGAATACAAGACGGAAAACCTCATTGAACAAATCTCCCAGGGCAGTCCAGCGGAGAATATATACTGTATCGGCGGTGCTGAGCTCAAGCTCATCGAGAGAGTCAAAAAGGGGCATAACGGCGATGTACTCAGCAGCTTTTACTTTTTCAACAGCCTCGTCAAGCGTTTCCGGGGAAAGCTCAACTACCGGGCGAGAGGGTGCGGCACTGCCTGTTACGGGAACGGTATCGCTGCTTTTTGTAATGCCCCAGCTTTCGATAAGACGGTTAAAGCCCAGCCGCTTAAAAACATCGTAGGCGCTGTTGAAGCTGCCGGAAAAGGCGCAGTCAGCCGCGTTGAATTGGATGGGAGCGTCAGTGTTGATGGTTGCAAGCTCAAAGGACATTTTAGCGTCGTTCTCACCGTCAATCAGCTTTGCCTTAATTCCGTCCTTAACATCAAGTGCCGGAATGCCGGCGTAAATTGCGTCAAGACTGCCGTAGGCTTGAATAAGGCTCATGGCTGTTTTCTCGCCAATGCCCTTTACACCGGGAATATTGTCGCTCGCGTCACCCATGAGAGCCTTCAGATCAATGATGCGGCGCGGCTCAAAGCCGTATTCCTCAAAAAATACGGCGGGGGTATAGTCCTTTGTTTCGGTTTTGCCCATGCGGGACTTGACGTGCTTAACGCGCGTATTGTCTGTAATGAGCTGAAAGCTGTCCTTGTCACCGGTAACGATGACGCATTCGTCGCCGTTTTTTTCGCATATTCGGCTTATCGTTCCGATGAGGTCATCCGCCTCATAGCCCTCAAGCTCTATGCGCTTTATTGCCGCGGCGTCCAGAACCTCCTTTAACAGAGGCATTTGAACCACAAGCTCTTCGGGCATAGGCTTTCGCTGCGCCTTGTATTCGGCGTACTGCTTGTGACGGAAGGTGGGAGCGTGCAGGTCGAAGGCAACGCAAAGCCCGTCGGGCTGCTCCTCGCCCATAAGCTTGTGCAAAATGGTGAGAAAGCCGTAAACGCCGTTTGTGGGCGTGCCGTCCGGCGCGTTGAGCATACGAATGCCGTAAAACGCGCGGTTGATTATGCTGTTGCCGTCGATTATCATCAGCTTCATGGGTTTGATTTCCTTTCAAGCCCCGCATGGGGAGACTGCCGCAGACGGCGGCTTAAAATGTGTCGGTAAGCCATGTGCTTTCCTCGTCAATGGTGTGCGTGAAAATGCGCCCTTCATTGGCGGGGTCTTTGGCGTGGTGATATTTAAAGAGCATAGTATCGGGCGCAAGCTTGCCCAGTATTTCTATTTTGCCCGTCTCATGTGACATGATGTAGCGGAAACGCTTTGAGTGACCGTCCAGTGATACCTTTGCCTCAGCGACGATATCGTATGCGCGGCTGAGCGGAACCTGAAACTGCTTTTTTACTCCTGCAACGGGGCGGCACTGGAACAGGTAATAGGGCAAAATGCCGTTGGAGGTAAGGCTGCTCATCAGCTCTGAAATGATTGCGGGGTCGTCGTTTATGCCTTTTAGAAGTACGGTCTGATTGCTTACGATAATGCCGCGGCGGCGCAGGTTTTCGATTGCCTCCAGAGACTCGGCGGTAAGCTCCTTGGGGTGGTTATACTGCGTTACGACGTAGATACGCTTCAGCGCGCCGTATTTTTCCAGAATATCCAAAAGCTCGGGATCTTTGTTTATCCTGTCGGGGAAAACAACAGGAGTTCGCGTTCCAAAGCGTATAAAACGCAGGTGGTCGAGGGCGGCAAAGTTGCTCAAAATATCCTCAATGCGGGAGTTGCTGTTAAGGAAAGCGTCACCGCCGGAGACGAGAACATTTGTCAGCTCGGTGTGGCGGCGTATATAGTCGTAAATCTCGTTGTAATACTTCGCCGTTTCCGACTCCGGAAGACCGACAAGGCGCTTACGGAAGCAGTGGCGGCAGTACATACTGCAAATGTTTGTTGAGAGAACGAGCGCTGTTGGTCCGTATTTGTGCTGAAGTCCTATCACCTTGGTGTTTTTGCCCTCTCCGCTCTGGTCCGCAAGACCGTCGTCAAGCTCGATCTCGCGCATATTTGGGAGACAGAGCTTTGCAATGGGATCGTTGGGGTCGTTAAAATTGATAAGAGATAAATAGTATCTTGGCACTGACATAGGCCAGCGCTCTATGATATCATTCATCTCATGGATTTCTTCCTCGGTCATTGGCATATATTTTGCCAGTTCCTCTGCTGTCGTTACATTCTTCTTGAGTTCTTCCTGCCAGGACATAGTTCTCACCTCTGACTTTATTTTGGCGTTATATGTATATTTTTTACCAACTGTTTTAAGGCGGCGCGGGGTGTTTCCCCGCGCCGATTCCGCGGGGTTATTCTTTACCGCGCAGACGTATGATGCGGTCACGCAGCTCGGCAGCAAGCTCGAATTCGAGCATCTTCGCCGCTTCTCGCATCTGCTTTTCCAATTTGTCTATGAGCGCCTTCTTTTCGGAGGCTGTCATCTTCACACCGCTGTCATTAAGCTCGCTTGTGGCGGAGGAAGAGATTTCCAGCACGTCGCGCACGGATTTGACGATGGTTTTGGGCACAACGCCATGTTCCTCGTTATATTTCTGCTGCTTTTGGCGGCGGCGGTTGGTTTCGGTAATTGCCGAGTGCATGGAGGGCGTTTCCGAGTCCGCATACATGATGACAAGACCCTCTGCGTTTCTGGCGGCTCGTCCAATGGTTTGAATAAGGCTGGTCTCACTGCGAAGAAAGCCCTCCTTGTCGGCATCTAGAATAGCGACAAGAGAGACCTCCGGAAGGTCAAGCCCTTCACGCAAAAGGTTTATGCCTATGAGCACGTCAAATTCTCCCAGACGCAAATCGCGGATGATCTCCATACGCTCAATGGCGTTTATATCGTGGTGCATATAACGGCATTTGATACCCGCCGCACCGAGATAGGCGGTCAGATCCTCCGCCATCTTTTTGGTAAGCGTTGTGACAAGCACACGCTCATGCCTGTCAACTCGCACGTTGATTTCTTCAATAAGGTCGTCGATCTGCCCCTCTGTGGGACGGACGGAGATTTCGGGGTCGAGTAAGCCCGTGGGACGGATTATCTGCTCAACTATCTGCGCTGAGTGGCTTTGCTCATACTCCGACGGGGTGGCGGAGACATATATCGCCTGCTTGATGCGCTGACGGAATTCGTCAAATTTCAGCGGACGGTTATCAAAGGCGGAGGGGAGACGAAAGCCATATTGCACAAGGCTTTCCTTCCGCGCGCGGTCGCCGGCATACATGGCGCGGACCTGAGGCAGCGTAACATGACTTTCATCGACAAAAAGCACGAAATCCTCAGGAAAATAATCAAGCAGGGTCATCGGCGCACTGCCGACGGGACGTCCACTGATTATGCGGGAATAGTTTTCGATGCCGGAGCAAAAGCCAAGCTCCTGCATCATTTCAATATCGTAATCGGTGCGCTGCTTGATACGCTGAGCCTCAATGAGCTTGCCGTTTTCTTCAAACCACGCAACACGCTCGTCGCACTCGCGGCGAATTTCCTGAATTGCGGCAGCCATCTTCTCCTTGGTGGTTACATAGTGGCTGGCGGGATAAATGGCAACGTGTCCCAAAATGCGCGTAGCCTGTCCGGTCACGGGGTTGAACTCACTTATGCGGTCGATCTCGTCGCCGAAAAACTCAATGCGGATGGCAACATCGTTTGAGTAGACGGGGTAAACCTCCACCGTGTCGCCGCGGACGCGGAAGGTGTTGCGCTCAAAGGCAACATCGTTTCGCTCATAGCGGATATCTATTAGACGGCGCAAAAGCTCGTCTCTGTCCTTCGTTTGACCCGGGCGAAGGGAAATGACCATGCTGGCATAGTCTAAAGGGTCGCCCAGACCATATATGCAGGAGACGGAGGCGACAACGATAACATCCCTGCGCTCGCTCATGGAGGCGGTGGCGCTGTGCCTGAGACGCTCAATCTCGTTGTTTATGCTTGCGTCCTTTTCTATAAACGTATCGGTGTGGGCAATATATGCCTCCGGCTGGTAGTAGTCGTAGTAGGAGACAAAGTATTCAACGGCGTTATCCGGGAAAAACTCCTTGAACTCCGAGCAAAGCTGCGCGGCAAGGGTCTTGTTGTGCGCCAGCACCAACGTTGGCTTTTGAATGCGTTCGATCACCTTTGCCATTGTAAAGGTTTTTCCGCTGCCGGTAACGCCGAGCAGCGTCTGCTCCTCAAAGCCCAGCTCAATTCCTCGGGCAAGCGCGTCTATAGCCTCGGGCTGGTCGCCGGAGGGAGTATATTCGCTGACAACGTGAAAATCTGGCATATGCTTCTCCTCGGTGGATAGGGCGGCAGAGTCGGTTTCCGCCACCGTATTTATATTATGCTTCCATGACCTTGATGAAGTTTGTCGAACCTGATACCCCGATGGGAATTCCTGCTGTTAAAACGACCATTTCGCCGGAGCTTAACGCGCCCGCATCAACCAGCATACGAATGCCGCTTTCAAACAGGTCGTCGAGACTGGCCTCGCCCTTGACCATGTATGGCTCAACGCCCCAGATAAGACCCAACTGTCTGTATGCCTGCTCCGAGGTCGTGCAGCCTATTATGCGGCAGCCGGAGCGGAAAGCGGAAATCTCCTGCGCGGTCCTGCCGGAGAGCGTGAAGGTAACAACAGCCTCAGCGCCCAACTCAACGGCAGTGGTGCAGGCGGCGTGTGAGATCGCGTGAGTAACGCTCTTGCCGCTATCGAAAAGCTTGGTCTGGAAAATATTGTTATAGTCGATGTCCGCCTCGGTGCGTTCGGCAAGGCGAACCATTGTTTGCAGCGCTTCGACGGGGTATTTTCCCGCCGCTGTCTCGCCGGAGAGCATTATCGCGCTTGTGCCGTCGTAGATGGCATTTGCAACGTCAGTGGCTTCCGCACGGGTCGGACGAGGATAGTTTATCATAGATTCGAGCATTTGTGTAGCAGTAATTACAGGCTTGTTGCGGCGATAAACCTTATTGATGAGCCGCTTTTGGATGATAGGCACCTCCTCGAGCGGTATCTCAACTCCGAGATCGCCGCGGGCAATCATAATACCGTCTGCGACCTCAAGTATCTCATCGAAGTTGTCCAAGCCCTGCATATTCTCGATTTTGGCGATTATTTTCATCTTCTCTCCGCCGTTCCAGTTAAGGAGCATACGGATTTCTTTAATGTCATCCGCAGTGCGCGTAAATGAGGCGGCAACATAATCAAAGCCGGATTTAGCGGCAAAAATGAGGTCGTCGTAATCCTGCTTGCTGATAAAGGGCATGGTAAGCTTTGCGCCGGGGACGTTTACGCCCTTGCGGTTGGAGATAACGCCGTCATTTTCAATTAAGCAGATGATATCACTGCCGCTTATGCTCTCAACCTTTAGGGAGATGCTGCCGTCGTTGAGCGATATCGTATCGCCGCGCCTGACGTCTCCGGGAAGCCCCGCGTAAGTAATGTGCGCGCGCTCTGCCGTTCCCTCGCAGGGCTCTGTGGTCAAGGTGAAGTGCTCACCGGCTTTAAGCTGCGCATTTCCGCCGACAAAAGTGCCGAGACGGATTTCCGGACCTTTCGTGTCCATAAGCGCGGCAATCGGCATTCCAAGCTCCTTGCGCAGAGCTTTCAGCATTTCAAGACGCGCGAGCTGTTCCTCGTGCGTGCCGTGGGAGAAGTTGAAGCGGGCGACATTCATCCCGCTGAGGATGAGCTGCTTCATGATCTCCGGGTCATCGGTGGCAGGACCAAGAGTGCATATGATTTTTGTTTTACGCATCATGTACCTCACTTTCATCTGACGCTTTCGCGGACGCCAAGTGTGTATTGTTTGTTTTTTAAAGCTTTCCAATCAGCATTATACCCCCTTTTACGGCGGTTGCCAATATTTAAATATACCAAACATTATTACAAGTCGGGGCGAAATAGCGGCAATTAGCCGCCAACAAAAAATGCCGCCGCGGAAAGACCTGCGGCGGCTGTAAAAAAAGAGGGGTGTGTTATTCAACGATGCGATAATAGGTTTTGGCGGTCAGCGTGTACACAATGCCGTATATGATGGCAAAGACGGCAACGGTGCAGACTACGCAAACTGCGAAAAGGGAGACGTTTGTAAGGTTCATAAGCAGAAGAAGCTTTGTTATCATCTTAAAGGCAAAGGCAATATGGATCACAGCCATGCCCAGCGGCAGGAAGAATACAACGAGTATCTGGCTTCTGACGGCTTCCTTTATCTCGTCCTTGCCCAGCCCGACCTTTTGCATGATTTCAAAGCGCTGCTTGTCCTCATAGCCCTCGGAAAGCTGCTTGTAATAGATTATCAGAACGGTCGCCATCAGGAAAACCAGACCGAGGAACATTCCGAGGAAAAGAAAGCCGCCGTTCATGCTGTAGATAAAGCTGCGCTCCGCCTCGCGGCAGGAGGTGGAAAGGCTTACATAGCCGCCGTCTAGACTATCGCTTGGGAAGCTCACCGGGGCATTCGTTAAAACATCATAGAAAGAGAGCTTTTCCTCGCTGCCGGCAGCAATATCAAAGCCGTAGTACCAGCTTTCCGTGACATCGTTGTATTTTTCTTTGAGCATTTCAAAGCTTTCGTTGCTGACCACCATGCAAAAGCTGTCTATTATAGTGCTTATGCTTGGGGAAGCGGCAAGGCTCGGAGCATTCATATCACCCACGATTTCAAAGCGGCTGCCGTCAAGATTGATTTCGCTGCCGAAGTTATCAATTGAGCTGTATAGCAGAGCTTCGCAGGAGGAAAGAGCAACACTCTCGCCGGAAAAGTGTTCGTATTCGCTTTGAGACATTATGGAAATGATGGCGGAATTATTGATGTCATAGCCATAATCGGGGGAAAGGCAGAGATTATTTCCGTCTCTGTATGTCTGCGTGGAAAGGCTGATATAGTCTTGCGTGTTTTCGCCTGTGTAGCCTTCTTCGGCTATCGTTTGCTCAATAAGCCTGCGGAGGTTTTCGCGTGCATTGCCCTCGGGCGCTCTTACATTAACGGAAAAATCATTTGGGTATCCGGCAAAAAGCGAGTCCTCAGTGCCCAGATAAAGGCAGACGGTGCCGGAAACCATTACCAGTACCATAGTTGAGAGAATGCAGATATTTGCTAGACCGACGGCATTTTGCTTCATGCGGTAGAGCATACCGGAAATGGGGATGAAGTGGCGGGGCTGATAGTAATAGCCCGGCTTTGCCTTCAGCCGCTTTAATATGGCGATGCTGCTTGCGGTGAACAGCAGGTAGGTGCCGATAATAACAAGCAAAACCGCGACGAAAAACAGCATGATCGCCTGAAGCGGGTTTTCGGTGGCAAGAGCTATATAATAACCGCCGGAAAGCGAGATCACTCCGAGAAAAGCCGCCGCCCATTTTACTTTAGGCTCTTTTTCTCCGACATTGCTTCCGTGGAGAAGCTCGATGGGGCTTGCGTGCCTGATGCTGATCAGATTGAAAATGAGAATAAGCGTGAACACAG
This sequence comes from Oscillospiraceae bacterium, assembly GCA_018385135.1. Lineage (GTDB taxonomy): Bacteria > Bacillota > Clostridia > Oscillospirales > Oscillospiraceae > UBA2658. The sequence goes on from JAHAWY010000050.1 coordinate 99,284, forward strand.
CGCCGAAAACGCAGAAGGAATAGGTGAGTCCCTCAAGTGAAACCTCAAAGCCGAAGGGAACGGGGAACCGGACGATCTTGTACAGCAGCAGCAAAACCAGCTTGGAGAGCAGGATCCCCAGCGCCAGACCGAGCACGATTGTGCCGACGGCAACAAACATGGTTTCAAAAAACAAGACGACCGCGATATTGCCCTTGCCCATGCCGAGGATATTATACAGTCCCAGCTCCTTTTTTCGGCGCTTCATAAGAAAGCTGTTGGTATAGGTAAGGAAAATTGCCGAAAAAAGACCGATTATGATCATGCCGAGCTTCAGAATAAAAAATAGAATATCTCCTCCTTGAAGCGAGAGAGTTCCGTCACTGAAGGTCAGAAAGGTCATGATGTAAAACATGGCTATGGTTGCAATACAGGTGAGGATATAGGGAAGATAAAACTGACGGTTGCTCTTTATGTTCAAAATGGCGAGACGGGGATAAAGTGAGATCTTACGCATTTTTTTCACCGCCTGTCGCCATTGTCGTCAGAGTGTCGGATATAACGGCAAACATTTCCTCGTTGCTGCGCTCGCCGCGATATATCTGGTGGAATATCTCGCCGTCGCGCAAAAACAGCACACGTCCCGCGCAGGAGGCAGCCTTGACGCTGTGCGTGACCATAAGCACAGTCTGACCATCTGCGTTGATATCGCGGAAAACCTCAAGCAGAGAGTCCGCCGAGTGGGAGTCAAGAGCGCCGGTAGGCTCATCGGCAAGAATAATACGAGGCTTCGTAATGATGGCACGGGCAACGGCGCAGCGCTGCTTTTGACCGCCGGAGACCTCATAGGGGAATTTATCAAGAACCTCGGTTATGCCGAGCTTATAAGCAATGGGTATAATCAGCTCGTCGAGCTCCTGATGCTTTTTACCCGCCAGCACTAAGGGAAGATAGATGTTGTCGCGCAGGGAGAAGGTGTCAAGCAGGTTAAAATCCTGAAAGACGAAGCCGAGATTATCGCGGCGGAAGGAAGCAAGCTTCTTTTCAGGGATTTTCAGCGTGCTGCCGCCGTCTAAAAGAACCTCGCCTCCCGTGGGCTTGTCGAGCGTGGCGAGAATGTTTAGCAGAGTTGTCTTGCCGCTGCCGCTCTCGCCCATGATTGCTATGAATTCGCCGCTTTCAACGGAAAAGCTGATGTTGGTAAGCGCGTTTACCTTAACGCTGCCGAAGCGTGTGACATATGTCTTTTTAAGGTTTTTCACTTCAAGAAGTGTCATGTGATTTTACCTCCGTGATAAAGTGTGCTACTGTATTAAGCTATATACTACGGATAGTATAGCACAAAGCCGAAGTGCAAGCAATGACTTTTGACTTACATTTCGGCTTATAAGCTTACATTTTCGTAAGATTTGCTATTCAAACGTAATGCTTTCACGTTGTAGCCCGATGATCACGGTAGTGCCCTCGCCGACGGCGGAGATTATTTCCAGACTGTGACCGAGACGGCTCAGAATGCTTTTGCAAAGGTATAGACCGATGCCGGTCGAGCGCTTATCCGCTCTGCCGCAGACGCCGGTATAGCCCTTTTCGCAGACGCGGGGTAGGTCTTCCGGTCTTATGCCAATGCCGGTGTCCTTAATGAAAAGGCGCTCGCCCTCTGCATAAATACTGATTTTTCCGCTGGGGGTGTATTTTAGCGAGTTTGAAAAAAGCTGCTCAATGACAAAGGAAAGCCACTTTTCATCGGTGAGAACGGTCAAATTGGTTTCGGTAAAGGAAAATGAGAGCTTTTTAAGCGAAAACGAGCGTGCGTATTTTCTGAGGCAAGCGCGGATTATGCTGTCAAGGTCGCAGCGCTCCAGCAATAAATCGCTGCTTTCACAGCCGAGTCGGACATATTGAAGTACCATATCCACATATTGCTCGATCTTGAAAAGCTCCGCCAGCGGCAGACGATTGGCGTCCTCGTTTTCCGCCAGCAGCAGGCGCATCGCGGCAATGGGGGTTTTTATCTGGTGCGCCCAGAGCGTGTAATAATCCTCCATGTCACGGCGGGCGCCGTCGGTCTCGGAAATCGTGCGAAGATTTTTGTCGTAAAGAAGGTGCAGCAGCTCTTGATAGTCAGCTTCTATAAGTCCCGACGGCTCAGGCAAGCCCGCAAGCTCAAGCTCAATGCTGCATTTCAGCTCCTCAAGCATGGCGTGCTTTTTGCAATAGCTTCTAAAGCCTAAGGCAAGGGCGATTAAACCGAGAAACAGGCATAGCGCGCCCGCGTATATGACAGCCTCCGTTTCCAAATCGTAAAGCGAGAATATAAGGGCAAAAACGATTACGAAAAGGGTGAGCAGGAGGATTATTTTATAGTGCCGTTTGAGATAGGAAAAGAACATATCATTCACCCACAATATAGCCAACGCCCTTTTTGGTGGCGATGAAGTCATAAAGCCCTATACCCTCCAGCTTGCGGCGAAGCCGAGTTATGTTAACCGCAAGCGTGTTTTCATCCACGAAGCTGTCCGACTCCCAGAGCTTTGTCATGAGCGTATCGCGCGATACGATTTTGCCTTTGTTTTCCAAAAGAAGTCGGAGTATTTTAAACTCGTTTTTAGTAAGCTCTGCGCGCCCGTCCTTATAGGTGAGCGAGGCGTCGGAGATGCTCAGCACCGCGCCCTCGCTTTCAAGCAGCTTTGAGGGTGAGGCAAAGTCATAGGTCCTGCGAAGCAGCGCCTGAACCTTGGCGGTGAGTACGTCAAGGTCAAAGGGCTTTGAGATAAAATCATCGCCGCCCATGTTCATTGCCATAACGATGTTCATGTTATCCGCTGCCGAGGAGATAAAGATTATCGGCACTTTTGAGAGCTTGCGGATCTCCGCGCACCAGTGGTAGCCGCTGAAAAAGGGGAGCGAAATATCCAACAGCACCAGATGAGGGTCAAAAGCGGCAAACTCAGCCAATACATTTTCCAAATTCGAGGCGCAGCGTGCCTCACAGCCCCATGAGCCTATGTGCTTTTGTACGGCGGCGGCAATTACGGGGTCGTCCTCGACTATAAAAATCTTATGCAAAAGCTTACCTCCCTTGAATTGAAGCAAACGGCGAGGAGAACGAAAAGCTCTCCTCGCCTTGGATTATATATTTATTTCAGGCGTTTGGCAATGCTTATCCCTCGAAGTCTGCGCATTTGCCGCCGAAGCCGGTGTTTAGCTAAAATCATCTCTAGGGCTTTGAACTCGACGTTTTCGTCAAGCTCAAAGCCTGTGGTATTTCGCAGATTTATATGTAAAGCGGCATAATTTAAACCCGCCTGTAAGCAGACGGGTTTAAATTATGCCGCTGTCGGACATGGATATGTAATCGTCTCCGGCGACGATTATATGGTCTATCAGGGAAATGCCCATGGCATCAAGCGTTGCTTTAATGCGCTTCGTTGTCATTTCATCCTCAATAGAGGGCAGGGCGATGCCGCTTACATGGTTATGTGAGAGGATGATGGAGGAGGCGTTTTTCGCAAGCGCCAGCTCCGCGATTTTGCGTATGCTTATTTCAGCGCAGTCCGCCGCGCCCCGAAAAAGCTCCTTGCAGGCAAGCACCTTGCACTTAGCGTCGAGACAAATAACGATTACCACCTCGTCCCGCTCGTACATAAAGCGGGGTGCAAGGAATGCGCCGACCTTCGCAGAGGAGTCAAGCACCTTGTCAAAGCTGTTTTTGTCAATAAGATAGCGGCGGCTGACCTCAGGAATAAGCCGAAGGAGAGTAACGGCGCTGTCGCCGATGCCGCTTATTTTCTTCAGCTCCTCTGTGGGAGCTTCAAACACCGCTTCCAAGCTGCCGAAATGCTCTAAAAGCTGGTGGGCGAGGGGATTGGTGTCCTTTCTCGGCATGGAGTAAAACAGCAGCAGCTCCAGCACCTGGTGGTCGTCAAAGACGTCAAGCCCCTGCTCCATAAAGCGCTGCTTCATGCGTTCTCTGTGTCCCTCATGGATATTCATAGGTATAAACCTCACATACGGTTCGGCGAATACGCCGATATATAAATCGATTGTAGCATGATTTTACGGATTGCGCAAAGCTAATTTTGATGGTATAATAAACAGAAATTGCTTTTACTTTAAATTCTGAGTTTACCGCGTTTTGCGTTTTTGTATGCTTTGTCGCCGCGTTTGCGCGGCACGCTTCAAATACTTGGAGGTCTGTGTGAAAAAAATAAGACCCTATGTTAAGGATTTCGTAAAAAGAGCCGACATGGTTTTGCTCGCAATGTGCATTGTATGCGCACTTTTCGGCATTGTCGTCATTTCCAGCGCATCGTCGGCACTTGATGACGGTCCTGTACGCTATGTGCTGGTTCAGAGCATCTCTCTTATCATCGGCATTGTGCTTTTTGTACTGCTTACAATAATAGATTTGGACGTTTTTGCGGAAAAGTGGATGGTGCTCATCGTTTTAGAGGTCGCCTTTATGCTGCTTCTGCTAACCCCTCTTGGCTATGCGGATAATACGGGCAACCGCGCGTGGCTGCGCTTTGGTCCTATGGGCGTACAGCCGACAGAGGTAATAAAAATCGCCTTCATTATTGCAATGGCCAAGCACATGAGCTATTTGAAAAACTATAAAAACATCAATTCACCGATGTCCATTTTGCAGCTTGTTGTCCATTGCGGCTTTATCATCGGCGTTATTGTTGCCATTTCCAAGGATATTGGCAGTGCTCTGGTGTTTTTGTTCATCTTCATTATAATGCTGTTTTGCGCCGGCGTTAAGCTTTATTGGTTTCTTTTTGGGCTTGCAGCGGCAGCGGCGGTTACACCGTTTGTTTGGACAAAGGTCTTAAACCAGCGTTACCGCGACAGAATTTTATGCCCCTACGACATGAGCATTGACCCCAGCGGCTTTGGTATCCGCTGGCAGTGGAATCAAAGCCGTTTGGCACTTGCAAGCGGTCAGCTTACGGGTACGGGGCTTTACAACGGTCAGCAAACGCAGTCAAGGGCATTGCCGGAGGCGCACACGGACTTTATTTTCTCCGTTATTGGTGAGGAGCTTGGCATGATTGCCTGTGTGTTTGTGTTTTTAATGCTGCTTGCCATCATTGCGCGCTGCATATATATAGGCGTCAAGTCACAAAACACGCTGTCAATGCTCGTTTGCATGGGCGCGGCGGGCAGCCTTATTTTCCAGACCTTGGAGAACATCGGAATGTGCATCGGCATCGCGCCGATAATCGGCATTACGCTGCCGTTTATTAGCTACGGCGGCTCGTCGATGTTTTCGCTTCTGGCGTTGATGGGAATTGTTTCGGGGGTCAAGTACCGACCAAAGCCCGAACGCTTCAGGAGCTATAGATAAGCGCGGCGAGGCTTTTTCGCGGCTTAAATACCGAAAGGGCGACTCTTTCTTTTTCAGAAGGAGTCGCCCTCTTTTGTGCCGGTCCGATATTTTGCTCGCGCTTGGCAAGGTGCTTGCCGCGGTTACATTTCCTTTTCCAGTCTGCTGCGGATAGCCTTGATAAACTCAAGGCTATCGACCTTTTTGATGTTGGCGCGGTGGCACAGAGCCGCAAGGTCTCCGGTCATAATGCCATCCTCAATGGTTTGCAGGCAGGCGGTTTCAAGCTTTTCCGCAAAGGCGACCAGACGCACGTTGCCGTCAAGCTCGCCGCGCTTTCGCAGCGCGCCTGTCCACGCAAAGATGGTGGCAATGGAGTTTGAGCTGGTTTTTTCGCCCTTGAGATGCTTGTAATAGTGGCGGGTAATTGTTCCGTGAGCCGCTTCGTATTCATAGTCTCCCTCGGGCGAGACGAGCACGCTCGTCATCATCGCAAGTGAGCCGAAGGCAGTGGATACCATATCGCTCATAACGTCGCCGTCGTAGTTTTTGCACGCCCAAATAAAGCCGCCCTCCGAGCGGATAACGCGGGCGACCGCGTCGTCGATGAGAGTGTAAAAATATTCAATTCCTGAAGCTTCAAATCTGGACTTGTATTCCTTTTCATATATGTCGGCAAAGATGAGCTTGAAGGTTTGGTCATACTGTTTTGAAATCGTGTCCTTAGTGGAGAACCACAGATCCTGCTTCGTTTCCAGCGCATAGTCAAAGCAGGTGTGCGCGAAGGAGATTATGGAGCTGTCCTTGTTGAATTGTCCCTGCAAAACGCCGGGGCACTCAAAATCATAAATCGTCTCGCGGAAGCTCTCGCCGTCAGCGCCTGTGAAAAGAAGCTCCGCCTTGCCCTTTGCGGGAACGCGGTATTCCGTAGCCTTGTAAATATCGCCGTAGGCATGGCGGGCAATGGTGATGGGCTTTTTCCATGTGGGTATGTAGGGCTTAACGCTTTCTGTGAGGATGGGGGTGCGAAAGACCGTTCCGTCGAGTATTGCGCGTATCGTGCCGTTGGGGGATTTCCACATTTCCTTGAGCTTGTATTCCTCAACGCGCTGAGCGTTGGGGGTTATGGTTGCGCATTTTACGCCAACGTGATGCTTTTTGATGGCGTTTGCCGCGTCAATTGTAACCTGATCTTCTGTCGCGTCACGGTTAGGCAGACCGAGGTCGTAATACTCGGTATTCAAATCCACAAAGGGACTGAGCAGCTCGTCTTTAATAAGCTTCCAGAGAATGCGGGTCATTTCGTCGCCGTCCATCTCAACGATGGGGTTTTGCATTATTATCTTAGACATTTCCTTGCGTCCTTTCCAAAGATTCAGGCTTTTGCGCTTCGCGCATAGTAGTTCATCAAACAGCCGTCAAGAAGGATTTGCTTTTCCTCGGGGGTAAGACCGTTCATATTAAAGCAAATATCCTCAACGCCGCTGTCAGTAACGATTTTTGCGGGTATGCGCTCTGCTCCGCTTTCAACCAGACCGCGAGCATTAGGTATGTAGACCCAATTGCCGACGGAGTAGTCAAAGCTTGCGTTTTCGTCCAGCGTCAGCGGGAGCATACCCCAGTTGATGCAGTTGGAGCGATAGCGCTTTGTGGCAAACTCGCGGCAGATGTTAGCGCCAGCGCCCAGCACTCGCTGACAGCTTGCCGCCTGCTCGCGTGCCGAGCCGTCGCCGGGCTTGGTGGCGTATATGGCGCTGGCAACAGCGGTGCTTTTAAGGGCGGCATCGTCAAGCCCCAGACGCTTGACGACTGCTTGCAGCTCTTCGGCATATTTTCCCTGCTGACGTTCAGATTCAAGCAGAGCGGTCTTTTTCGCTCTGGCTACATACTCAGGCTCGCGGCGGGAGAGTGCAAACTCCGCCAGCTTGAGCGGATTGGAGCGGTAGGACGAGGTTTCGCCGGAGGGTATAAGCTCGTCGGTGGTGGTAACCGGGTCGTTTATAACAGCCGCGAGCTGAAGCAGCAGGTTTTCTTCCAGCGCCGGGATTTTTGGCCATTCGGCGATATTCGGACCCATTTTCAGCTCCTGATCGGGCTGTGCCTTGCCGAAGCCCTGATAAACGCGCTTTTCATAAACGCCGCCGTCGAAGGAATAGCCCGCGCGAGCCGGAGCTGTGTATTCAAGCTCATCTGCCGCTGTCAGCACTCCCTTGTTCCTCGCCGTTGCGGCAATGGAGCGCGCGTCCATGAGCATAACGCCGGAGATCTGCCCGTCAGATGGCTTGGAGCCTTCGCGGTTGGGGAAGTTGCGCGTTGTGTGGCGGATGGAGAGAGCGTTGTTCGCGGGAACGTCACCTGCGCCGAAGCAGGGACCGCAGAAACAGCTTTTAAACAGCGCGCCGGACTCCATGAGCCGCTGCTGCACGCCGCTTTTAATCAGCTCGATATTAACGGGAACAGACGGCGGGTAGACAGACAGCGAGAAGCAGCCGTTTCCGACAGAATGCCCGTCCAGAATTGCGGCAGCCTCGGCAATGTTGTCATACATTCCGCCCGAACAGCCGGCTATAATGCCCTGCTCAACGATGAGCTTGCCGCCGACCAATTTGTCTGTAAGATGAAGCCTTGCATTGCCGGAGAGAGACTTTTCCGCCTCCAGCTCCACTTGACGAAGAATGTCGCCCGCGTTTTTTTGCAGTTCGCGTATAGTGACCGCCCTTGAGGGGTGGAACGGCAACGCCGCCATCGGCTCAATGGTGGAAAGGTCAATGCTTATCATGCTGTCATAGCCCGCGCCGTCAAGAGGGGAGAGGGCTTTGTATTCATCTGCTCTGCCGTGTGCGGCGTAGTATTCCTCGACCCTGCTGTCTGTCTCCCAAATGGAGGACAGACAGGCGGTTTCGGTTGACATAACATCTATACCAATGCGAAAATCCATCGGCAAATTAGAAATTCCGGGACCGGCAAACTCCAAAACCTTGTTTTTGACAAAGCCGTTGTCGTAAACTGCCCCGCAGAGGGCTATTGCCACGTCGTGCGGACCGACGCCGCGGCGCGGCTGACCCGTAAGATATACGAGTACCACCTCGGGGCGCTTTACGTCCCAAGTGTTGGAGAGAAGCTGCTTGACGATCTCCGGTCCACCCTCGCCGACACCCATAGTACCAAGAGCGCCATAGCGCGTGTGGCTGTCGCTTCCGAGAATCATTTTGCCGCAGCCGCTCATCATCTCGCGCGCATACTGATGGATAACGGCGACATTAGCCGGAACATAGATACCGCCGTATTTTTTTGCGGCTGAGAGACCGAAAACATGGTCGTCCTCGTTAATCGTTCCGCCCACAGCGCAAAGGCTGTTGTGGCAGTTGGTAAGAACATAGGGAACGGGAAAGCGCTCAAGACCGCTGCCTTTGGCGGTTTGTATTATTCCGACGTATGTGATGTCATGAGAAATTAGACTGTCGAATTTTATTTGCAGACTCTCGCGCGAGGACGAGCGGTTATGGCTCGAGAGAATTCGGGAAGCGATGGTTTTACCGCGCGATTCCTCCGAAAGACTTTCTGAGGAAACAGGCTTTCCGTCTTTATAGATTACAGGGCTGTTTACCAGTTCTATCATGTATACACACCTCGTTTAGTATTTCACCCAACCAGTATACCATATTTCTTTAAAATGACAAGGCGTTTGCAAGGATGAGAATAATAATTGCAAATACTTATAAATAATCTTGCTGATACACAAAAAGATAACAGCATTTTGAATAATTCAAAAATTAAACTTGCAACAATTACGGCTTTTGTGTATAATATGCGGTAAACTGTGAAAGTAAGTCGGCGGTAGTAGCTTATAAGGAGGTAAGAACTTGGATATATCAAACGATGTTTTGAACGGATATGTAAGCGCATTATGCGAGGATATACGCGGGGAATATGCGATAGATCCCGAACAGTATAAGGGTCATGCCATAAAAAAGGGTCTGCGTAACGAGGATGGGACCGGCGTTATGGCCGGCGTTACGCGCATCGGCAGCGTCCAGGGCTACTATCTGGAGGACGGCGAGAGGATACCTCGCCCCGGCAGCCTTTATTACCGCGGCATCGATGTTAACGACCTTATCGAAGCGAATGTGAAAAACGGCACCTTCGGCTATGAGGAGGTCGCTTATCTTTTGCTGATGGGAAAGCTCCCCAACAGGCAGCAGTTTGAGCAATTTGACACCATTTTGTCCAATGCGCGCCACCTGCCGGCGGGCTTCACCGAGGATATGATCTTAAAAGCTCCCAGCCGCAATGTTATGAACAAGCTCTCACGAAGCGTTCTTGCGCTTTATTCCTATGACGACAATCCTGACGACACCTCAATTGAAAACATTGTGCGCCAGTCCATTGAGCTGATTGGGCGTTTTCCTGTCATTGTCGCCAACGCCTATGCCGTCAAGCGCCACTATTTTGACGGCAAGTCGCTGTATCTGCACGTTCCGCGCGAAAACCTTTCCGTTTCCGAAAATTTCCTGCGTATGCTGCGCAAGGATAAAAGCTACACCGCTGAGGAAGCGCATCTGCTCGATTTGATGCTTATTCTTCACGCCGAACACGGCGGCGGCAACAACTCGGCTTTCACCTGCCGTGTTTTATCCTCCACGGGAACGGATACATACAGCGCGATCTCCGGCGCGGTCAACTCCCTCAAAGGTCCGCTTCACGGCGGCGCTAATGCAAAGGTAATGGAGATGTTCCGCGATATCTGCGAAAATGTCCGCGACTATGAGGATGATGAGGAGGTCTCAGCCTACCTTATGAAGCTTCTTGACGGCACGGCGGGCGACGGTTCAAGAAAAATCTACGGTCTTGGTCACGCAGTCTACACCGTTTCGGATCCCAGAGCGGTCATTTTGAAAAAATATGCCGCTTCAGTGGCTGAGAAAAAGGGCTATGGAGAGCCGTTTAAGCTTTTAGAGAGCGTTGAACGTCTCGGTGTCCCGCTTATTATGAAACAGAAAAACCTGAAGATACCCATCTGCGCCAATGTGGATATGTACTCAGGCTTGGTTTACAAGATGCTCGGTATTCCTGAGGATTTGTTCACGCCGCTTTTCGCAATCGCCAGGATTTCCGGATGGTGTGCGCACAGAATTGAGGAGGTTCTCACCTGCAACCGCATCATACGTCCCGCATACCGCGCCGCGTTCGCAAAGCAGGATTATGTTTCCATTGACGCACGCTGATATAATACCTAACGCTTAGCCCCCTGCGAAGCTTGTGCTTTGCAGGGGGCTTTGCTGTATCTTATAGGCTTATTCGCTCAAGGATTGTTTTGCGGGAACAAGAACCTTTTCGTCGTAGCAGGCGAAAGCGTCATCAACAAGCTGCTTGTCAGGAGCTTTGCTAAGCAGCGATACTACGGGAACGATGATAAAGCCGGCGAGCATTGCAAAAACGCCGCAGTTTATCGGGGAGCGCAGCATGACGGGGAAAAGGTCGCGGAAGAGCATATTCATCAGCATGATGCCCGAACCGAAGAAGAAGCAGACGAAGGCGGAAGCCTTTGTGGTACGCTTCCAGTAAAGTCCGAACAGGAACGGTGCGAGGAACGCGCCTGCCAGCGCGCCCCAGGAAACGCCCATGAGCTGCGCAATGAAGGTGACGTTGGATCTGTACTGGATAATGGCGATTATTACTGAGATGAGTATGAAAACAACGCTAAGCGCGCGTATGCAGATAAGCTGATGCTTATCCTTCATGTCCTTTACAAAAACATCCTTGATGAAGTCAAGCGTAAGTGTTGAGGACGAAGCCATGACCAGCGAGGAAAGGGTGGACATGGAGGCGGAAAGAACGAGAATGACGATTACGCCGATAAGTATCGGGGAGAGGTTTGAGAGCATTGCGGGAATGATGGAGTCAAAGCCGTTTTCCGCAACCAGCTCCGAAGTGGAAAAGAGGCGTCCAAAACCGCCTAGGAAGTAGCAGCCGCCCGCGACCACTACGGCGAAAAGTGTTGAGATAACAGTACCTTTTTTAATTGAGCCTTCACTCTTGATGGAGTAGAATTTTTGCACCATCTGCGGCAGACCCCATGTACCGAGAGAGGTGAGGAGTATAACAGCCAGAAGGTTCACAGGGTCAGGACCGAAGAAGGAGGCAAACACGCCGGGAGTGGTGGAGGCGGAATCATCCGTAACCCTTGCCAGAGCGTCCAGGGAACTGATAAAGCCGCCGTTGCTTTTCAAAACAGCAAGCACCACGGCGACAATGCCGACCAGCATGATGATGCCCTGAATAAAGTCGTTTATGGCAGTTGCCATGTAGCCGCCGGCAATAACGTAAACACCCGTGAGCACAGCCATTATAATAATGCAAACGGTGTAGTCAATGTTGAACGCCATGCCGAAAAGGCGGGACAGACCGTTGTAAAGCGAGGCGGTGTATGGAATGAGAAAGACGAAAACGATTAGGGAAGCGACTATTCTCAATGCGCGGCTGTCATAGCGCGCACCGAAAAACTCCGGCATGGTAGCACTGTCAAAGTGCTGGGTCATCAGCCTTGTGCGGCGACCGAGGACTACCCATGCCAAAAGGCTGCCGATAACGGCGTTGCCAATGCCTATCCATGTTGAGGAAACACCGAATTTCCATCCAAACTGTCCGGCATAGCCAACGAATATAACAGCGGAAAAGTATGAGGTGCCGTATGCAAACGCAGTAAGCCACGGACCGACCTGGCGACCGCCGAGAACAAAGCTGTTAACGTCAGTTGCGTGCTTGCGGCAGTAAAGCCCCACACCCACCATAACAGAGAAGAACGCGAGCAGAATAATGATTTTGATTGCCATACAGATTCAGATCCTTTCCTTGACGGAGAACGAAAAAACCGCCCTCCGTAATAATGAATTACAGAGGGCGGGATTAATTTTAAACCCGCGGTACCACCTCAGTTTACCGCTCCCTCACGAGAGCGGTCTCTACGGGTGCGGCGCAGAGCGCGACACTCTTGACGCTGTAACGGGCGCTCCCGTTGCGTCCTAGCGGCGGGGAATCCCCGCTTTCAGCGCACGGCTCTCGGGATGTATTCGTCCGAGGTGCGTCATACTGCCTTGCACCAAACGGCAGCTCTCTGAAAGACTCGGCTTCGGCTTACTTGTTCCCGGTCATTGCCTTTGACGGTGTCATTTTAGCGTTTTAAATGGCAAATGTCAACGGCAAATCTCTAACCTTGAAATATTTTGAGTATTTAAATAGATAAAGTCTCTTTCGCGCAGGAAAAAAAGTGCAGATTTAACAAATCATAAAAAAGCGAAGATCAAATGACCTCCGCTTTTTAGCTTCCGCTTACATAATCGGTGCTGCGAGCAGGTAGACGTGCTCGGCAAATTTTTTCATGCTGCCACGCTTTTCAAATTCCTCAAGAGTGTATTCGTCACAGTGGCTCAAATCGTTTTCAAAGATAGAAAGGTATTCGGAAACAAAGTCGCTGCCGTAGAACATACCGCAGATCTCGTCGTCAAGAGCAAGACTGCGTATGTCCATATTAACAGAGCCGATGCAGCAGACCTGATCGTCTATCGTGATGGTTTTGGCGTGAATGTAGCCGTGATATTTAAAAACCTTAGCTCCGACCTTGAGCATTTGACCCGAATAATAGCGTGTAACTGGGTCAAGGAAAAAGGACGAGGGAATGCCGGGAATCATGATTTCTACCTTCACGCCCGTTGAAGCGGCTACCTTGAGAGCATCAAGCACAGAGTCGGTGGGAATAAAATACGGCGTTTGTATTCTGATGGATTTTTCCGCACTGCGGATAAGCGAAAGGTAGCACATCTGTATCGACTTGCTGTCCGTATCCACACCGCCGGTTACAAATTGACAGGGAGAGCCGCCTACTTTCTTTATCTCCTGCGCGGTTTTTATGAAATCCGGCAGCATTTCAAGCCCCTGCTTTTTGGAAATAACTCCTATCCAGTCTTTAAGGAAGTATTCCTGTAGCTCGCAGATGCAGTCGCCCTTTAGGCGCAGCTGAGTGTCGCGCCATGGGGTTTTGCGGCTGTCGCAGCTTGCGTATTTATTGCCGACGTTCATGCCGCCGATGTATGCGATTTTATTGTCTATAACAACTATCTTGCGGTGGCTGCGGAATTGGTGAACAAGCGGTTTTAGACGCTTGACAATACCGCCTGCCTTTTTCAGCTTCCTATACATTCGCGGCGTTGAGCGCACGTTTGCGAGAAAGTCAAACATTACCCAGACCTTGACGCCCTGCCGGGCCTTTTTGGTCAAAAGGTCAACGAGCTGGTGACCTGTCTCGTCGTTGTGGATGGTGTAGAAAAGGATATGTATGCTGTCCGTTGCCTCATCAATATCCTTGAAAAGCTGATTATAGTGTGAGCTGCCGTCGGTAAAGAAGCTGTAATCGCTGCAAGCGGTGAGGTGGGAATCATTATAAGCGCTATTGAAGCTTATTACCTGAGAGCTGACGCGGGAAAAGCTTTCATTATTGTTGCCGGGGATGTTCGTGACGCTGTTGTAGGCGTGCTTGCGCCATTCGGTCGTAAAACGCTGCTTTCTGACAAGCTTGGTGAGCTTGATGCTCAGTGTGCTGCCGAAAAGCATATACAGCACTATGCCGACATAGCGTGTGGTGACGATTATCACCGTCCAGAACAGAGCCTCTCCGGGGTTTTTGTTCTCCAGAAAGATCACGCTTATGATAGCCAAAATCCAGATCAAGTTGAGAATAATATCCATTTACGGCTCCTTATACATTTTGACGAAGACCGGAATATAGAGGATAAGAGTAATCAGCATAACGGCAGCGCAAAGCCAGATAAGGTAATTTACATACACTGTGGACATTTCGGGAATGAGGAAAAGGGCGAACATGGTGAGAAAAAGCACGGCTGTGCAAACCTTGCCGAACCACATCGCGCCGTCAAGCTTTCTGCCGTTGTGACGAAGCATAACAAGTCCCATGATTGCCATGAAGCCCTCCTTGAGAACAAAGATGCCCAGCAGCAGCCACACGGCTTGATAGCGGGTTAGAAGGCAAATCATCATCGCACCGTGAGAAAGCTTATCCGCGAGCGGGTCAATGAGCTTTCCAAGCTCTGTTACCATATTGAACTTGCGGGCGATCATACCGTCGAACAAATCCGAAAAGGTTGATACAAGCACAATAGCTGAGGCCGTGTAATAGTAGCTGAGCGTATCCGCCGAAATGTAGAAATACATAAAAACGGGGATAAGAAGAATTCGTACATATCCGATGATGTTTGGGATGGAAAAGATCTCTTTGCGAGTGTACATATAAATACTCCTTAATTATGCGGCGGTTAATGCTAAAGCGTCAGCTGCACGAAAGCTGCTTCGTTACATTATAGTACCTTTTTTTCGTCAAATCAATACGCAGGGAAACAAAACAAGCAGATTATCCTCAAAAGTACGGCAATCGACGCTGAACCTTCCCTCTAGTGTGACGCTTTTTTACATCATTTTTGAATATTTGAAGCTGAAAGGCAAAATTTTCTAATAAGCCGGGTATCCCGCGTTCTTCTCAATTTCTTTTAAAGGAGGCTTTGCCGCCGGCGGAGAAATAAAAATTGAAAAGAATTGATGAAAATGATATAATTTTGTAAAAAAAGTATTATGTCGTACCGCTCGGCACGGGAGGGTTGGATATGAGACTGCTTGGAAACGGCAGATTGATAACGAGAGACAGCGGCGCTCCTTATTTTGAAAACGGCGGCGTTGTTATGGAGGGAGACAGCATAGTCGAGGTCGGCGAATACGCCGCCTTGCTTGAGAAGTACCCTCAAGCGGAGCTTATTGACGCCCGCGGCGGTGTTATCATGCCGGGACTGATAAACACGCACGACCACCTCCGCTCAATTTTTTCTCGAGGCGCAGATATAGCCGCGCCTCCTAAAAAGACCTTCCTGCAGCTTCTTGAGGAGGGCTCATGGGCGCTGGATAGAAAGATGAAGCGCGCGGATGTGTCCGCTGCGGCTGACTGTGCTTTTATCGAATGTGTGGAAAATGGCGTCACCACCGTTTTTGAACATCATGCAAGCTACGGAGAGGTGCCGGGCAGCCTTTTCGCAATTGAAGAAAGTGCCGCGCGTCACGGTGTTCGCGTATGCCTGTGCTATGATATTTCCGACCGCGAGGGCGAGCGTAAGATGAAGCAGGCGGTGAAGGAAAATGTTGAGTACATCGAGCATATGCGCCAAACGCAGGATGACCGCGCCCTTGGTGTGATGGGGCTTAACGCTCAATTTACGCTATCTGACGCAACGCTTGATTACTGCGCGTCAAAAGCCCCGCAGGGGGCGGGCTGGCATCTGCACGTTGCCGAGGCTGCGCTGGATGTGACAGACTGCCTAAACAAGCATGGTATACGCCCGCTTTTCCGTCTATACGATTTCGGCATTATCGGCAATAAAACGATTTGCAGCCATTGCACTCATGTAAACGAGCGTGAGATGGACGTTTTGAAAAACAACGACGCTTTAGTAATTCATAATCCCGAAAGCAGCATGAGCCGAGCCACGGGCTGCCCTCCGCTGTTGAAGCTGCTTGAGCGGGGGGTAGTCGTGGGACTCGGAAGCGACGGCTGCGGTGCGGATATGCTAAGAGCCTTTAAAACCGCAAGCCTGCTTCACAAGCATGAGCTGAGTGATGCCACCGCCGTGTGGAATGAGATCCCGACCCTGCTTTTTGAAAATAATGCGAAAATCGCATCAAGGTTTTTTAAGCGTCCGCTGGGAGTGTTAAAGCCCGGTGCGCACGCGGATTTGATCGTACTAGACTATACGCCCGTTACGCCTATGACGGCGGACAACTTTAACAGCCATATCCTTTTCGGCATGAACGGGGCAATGACGCGAACTACAATTATCGGCGGGGAGACCAGAATGCTCGACCGCGAGCTTATAGGTGTTGATAAGCAGCAGGAATACGCCCATGCGGCGGAGCTTTCCGCGGAGCTGTGGAGACGTATGAAGAAAAAATAGGCAGTATTTGCAGGGCGGGGGCGTTGATAAGCGTTTCCGCCCTTATTGTTTTGCGCTTTAGGACGCATAAGCATTTTCGTGCAGGCTCGTTCATAGTATCGTTATATAACAGGATGGGAGATGATACTTTGAACAAGCTGAAAACATGGTTCGGGCGGCTTTCTCTGACAGAGAGAAGGTCAATTGCATCCTTGGGTGCGCTGGCGCTGATAATCGCCGTTGCGCTGCTGATAAACAATCCCGTAATTGTCGGAGTTTCCGCAGTAAAGCGCGAGCTGCCGATATACTGCGTTGAACGCGACAACAAATGCGCAAGCCTTTCCTTTGACGCGGCGTGGGGAAATGAGGATACACAGGAGCTCATAGATATACTGGCACGCTATAATGTAAAAGCAACTTTCTTTGTTGTGGGACAATGGGTAGACAAATTCCCGGAATCGGTGAAAGCGCTGCATGACGCAGGACATGAGGTCATGAACCATTCAAATGACCATGCACATTTTTCAAGGCTGTCCTCCGAGCAGATTATCAGTGATATCAATGCCTGCAACGACAAAATAGAGAGCGTTACCGGCGTTCGTCCAACACTTTTCCGCTGCCCCTATGGTGAGTATGACGACAACGTGATAAAATCAGTTAACTCAATGGGAATGACCGCCGTGCAATGGGATGTTGACAGCTTGGATTGGAAAGACTTGCCTGCATCGGAAATCTCGCAGAGGGTGACGAGCCGCGCACAGGCCGGGAGCATAATACTCTTTCACAATGCCGCAAAAAACACTCCTGCCGCGTTGCCTGAGATTATTGAAACGCTTATCGCCGACGGCTTTGAGCTTGTGCCGATATCGGAGATCCTGCTGACGGGAGACTATGAAATTGATAACACGGGCAGGCAGTGCAGGCTTAAAGATACATAAGCTGCATTAATCAGTATATGAGTATATGGGAAAAGCGAGCGCTTCGGAAGAATGCACGCTTATAGCTTAAAGAGCGTCAGACACTTTGTCTGCCGCTCTTTAAGCTATGTATTCCGTTAAGAATAGTGTAAAGCCGAGAAATATACGTTAAGCTTTTATAAAAGTGAAATTTTTAAGCCTCTTAATGCGTTATTATATATGAGGTTTCAAAGCCCTCGGAAAAATGCAGCTCGTAATCGTCGGTAATAAACATCCCGTATACGCCGTCTATGCTGTTGAGCAGCTCCATGCCGCGCTCTAAGCCCAAGGCGAAGCAAGCGGTACTGAGCGCGTCGCCATCCGTTGAGCTTTCGCTGACGATGGTAACGGAGAGCAGACCGTTTTCCACCGGCATTCCCGTTGAGGTGTCAAGTATGTGGTGATACAAAACGCCGTCTTTTTCAAAGCAGCGTTCATATACGCCTGAGGTGACGACCGAACCGTCGCTTATTTTTAGGGTCGCGGCGCTTTCTTCGGCAAAGGGCTTTTGAATTCCGACAGAAAAGCTGCTGCCGTCTGGCTTGCCGCCGATGCACAAAACATTACCGCCGAGATTTATTATCGCGTGCTCAACGCCCTGCGAGAGCAGGTGCTCTTTCAGCCGGTCAGCGATGAAGCCCTTGGCGATCGCGCCTAAGTCAATGCGTGTGTAGGGAGAGGAAAAGCTAACGGTGTTGCCCTCAAGCCTTACGCTTTGGTAATCTACCATCTCGGCAGCCGCGGCGAGCGCAGCCGCGTCGGGAAGCTGCGGCTCATCTGAGCCAAAGCGCCAAAGAGAGCTGACAGGCTCGATTGTAAGGTCAAAAGCGCCGTTTGAAAGCTCGCAGTAATTGAGACCTTTGAGCAAAAGCGCCGCCGTATCGTCTGAAACGGTGCTGATTTTTCGCTCATTGAGCAGGGAAATCTCCGAGTCCTCAATGTTGCGGGAAAACAGAGCCTCATACTCGCGGCAAAGCTCAAAGCAGGAGTCTATTATGCTCTCGTCCGAACTGTCGTATAGGGTGATTTTAACGGCAGTTCCGAGCAGAAGGGCGCTTTTGGAAACGCTTTTACTTGCAAGTGTCGAGCAGCCGCAAAGAAAAAGCGTTAAAACTGTTAAAAAATACGATAAATACCTTAGTCTTCTTCGGCAAAAAGTCATATAAACAAGTTCCTCATTTAAATTTCTTTTATTATTTTATTACAAACATTTTTGTTTATCAAGTCTTTGCGTTTTTTGTACTTTACCTTGAATTCGACCTGAGCTATAATCATACTTATATAGAGTGCATATAACATATGTTAACATTTAGACAATTTGCTGTTATCAATCCATAAGAAATTTGTTATGGGTTTAACGGTGAGTATATCGCTGGCTTGCAAAGCAGCAAGCCTTTTTGTGCGAGAAATAGGAAAATAGGAGGAATAGCTGTGCTCAAAAAAAAGCTCAACGGAGTACACGCGCCGCATAGGAAAAATACGGCGGGAGATAAGCCTCAACGCATACCGACTCCGTCACTGGTCACAATCCCGATGTCAATGCACATCGGCGCTCCGGCAAAACCTGTTGTCAGCGTTGGCGATGAGGTCAAGGTAGGTCAAATGATAGCCGAAGCAAACGGCTTCGTTTCCGCATCCATCTACGCGAGCGTTTCCGGAAAGGTAAAAAAGATTGACGATGTGCTTGTTGCCGGCGGTCAGTATATTCCTGCCGTTACCATTGAGTCGGACGGAGCACAGACTGCCTTTGAAGAGTTGACTCCTCCGACGGTCACAAATACCGATGAATTTGTTGACGCCGTCCGTCGCAGCGGACTTGTCGGCTTGGGCGGTGCGGGCTTCCCGACTGCCGTTAAGCTCAAGGTCAATGACCTTTCAAAGATTGAAGCCATCATTATTAACGGCGCTGAGTGTGAGCCATACATAACCTCCGATACCAGAACTATGATAGACGACGCGGACTTCGTCTGGGAGGGCGTTAAGCTTTTGCAGAAATACATGGAGGCAAAGCGCGTTATCATCGCAATTGAAGATAATAAGCCCCAGTGCATTAAAAATTTCCGCGAAAAGTGTCAAGGCGAGACAGGCGTTGAGGTGAAGGCTTTGCCCGCGCTCTATCCTCAGGGCGGAGAAAAGGTGCTTATCTATAACACCACCGGAAAAATCGTTCCAGAGGGCAAGCTGCCCATCGACGTGGGCGTGGTAGTTTTAAACTGCACAACGCTTGCCGATATAGCCAAGTTTATAAAAACCGGTATGCCCCTTGTTGAAAAATGCGTGACGGTAGACGGCTCCGCCGTCTGTCAGCCGAAGAACGTCATCGTTCCCGTGGGTACACCCCTGAAGGATGTTTTCGATTTTTGCGGCGGCTTTAAGAAACCGCCCAAAAAGGTGCTTTACGGCGGTCCTATGATGGGCATTGCGGTGCCCGATTTGGACGTTCCTATCCTCAAAAACACAAACGCCGTCCTCGCCTTTGCCGAGGAGGACGCGGTTTTGCCGAAGTCTACCGCCTGCATCAGGTGCGGACGCTGCATTGCGCACTGTCCGCTGAAGCTTATGCCCGCGGAGATCGAGAGCGCCTACAAGGCTAAAGACTTTGAGCTTTTGGGCGAGCTGAAGGTGAACATCTGCATGGAATGTGGCTGCTGCGCCTTTGTCTGTCCGGCGAGACGACCGCTGGTGCAGGTTAATAAGCTTGCCAAAGCAGGACTGCGCGATTATCAGAAGCAGCAAAAGGAGCTTGCCGAAAAGCAAAAGGCAAGGGAAGAAGCAAAAAAGCAGAAGGAGAATACGACTAATGGCTAACTTTATTGTTTCAGTTTCTCCGCATCTTCGAGAAAAAACGGATACCGCGTCGATTATGCGCGATGTGCTTATCGCGCTCGCGCCCGCTCTAATTGCCTCCTTTATCATTTTCGGTGAAAGAGTGCTGCTGGTGGTTGCAGTGTGTGTTGCCACCTGCTGCTTATGCGAATATCTCTTTGAAAAGATAACAAAAAAACCCTGCACCGTACGCGACTGCTCCGCCTGCGTAACGGGTGTGCTGCTGGCATACAACCTGCCGGTCGGCATTCCGCTGTGGCAGGCGGCGTTTGGCAGCGCGGTTGCGATAGTTGTTGTGAAAATGCTGTTCGGCGGCATCGGTCAAAATTTTGCAAACCCCGCCATTACTGCGCGCATTATCATGCTGCTGGCATTCTCCGGCACAATGACGACATGGACCTTCCCCGACACCGTTTCCTCGGCAACGCCTCTGGCACTCCTTTCCGGTCAGGCGCAGGGCGAGCTTCCGAGCCTTACCAATATGCTGCTCGGCTTACATGGCGGCTGCATCGGCGAAACAAGCGCGATTGCGCTTTTGCTTGGCGGAGCTTATCTGCTGATTAGGCGCGTTATAACATGGCATACGCCGGTCGCCTTCATAGGAACGGTTTTCGTTTTCACGCTCCTGCTCGGTGAGCAGCCCGTCTATCAGATACTCTCCGGCGGTCTGCTGCTTGGCGCTTTCTTTATGGCGACAGACTATGCTACGACCCCATCCACAAACTCCGGTCGTCTTATTTTCGGCATTGGCTGTGGACTTATCACAGTTTTGATACGAGTCTGGGGAAGCTATCCTGAGGGCGTGTCTTTCTCTATCCTTCTGATGAATATTCTCACCCCGCATATTTCCAAGCTCACGCGTACAAAGCCCTTTGGAGGTGTTGAAGCATGAAAAAGGATTTTGTAATGCCCATCGTCGTGCTTACGGCGATTTGTTTGATAGTTTCCGCCGCGCTTGCTTTCACCAATATGAAAACAGCGCCCATCATTGAGGAAACAGAGCGCAAGGCTGCTGAGGCGGCGCGCATTGAAATGCTGCCCGAGGCGGACTCCTTTACGCGAATGGAGCTTAGCGGTCTGCCCGCCTCCGTCACGGAGGCGTATTCAGCCGACAACGGCGTAGGCTATGTGTTCATGCTTGAAACCAAAGGCTACGGCGGTGTTATCAAGCTCATCTGCGGTGTTGACGCGGACGGAGCGATAACAGACAGTAAGGTGCTTTCCCATTCCGAAACCAAGGGTCTCGGCTCTAAGATTACCGGAGATGACTTTAGAGGACTGTTTATAGGCAAGGACTCCTCGCTTGAAGGGGTTGACACCATTTCCGGCGCGAGCATTTCATCGGGCGCTTATATTAACGCCGTCAGAGATGCTTTTGCGGCGTATGAAATTGCAAAGGAGGCGAGGTAAGTGTCTAAGCTCGGTATACTCACAAAAGGTATCATCAAGGAAAACCCCGTTTTGGTGCTCGTTCTAGGCACCTGCCCGACTCTGGCGGTTACAACGCAGGCCTCCAACGCAATAGGCATGGGACTTGCGGCTACCATCGTTTTGCTTTGCTCCAACATCGCTATCTCCGCACTGAGAAAAGTAATACCGGACAATGTTCGCATTCCCTGCTACATAGTGCTTATCGCAGGCTTTGTAACCATAGTTCAGATGCTTGTTAAGGCGTTTTCGCCTGCGCTGGATGAGGCGCTGGGCATATACCTGCCGCTGATCGTTGTTAACTGCATTATCCTCGGCAGGGCAGAGATGTATGCAAACAAAAACACCGTCGGAGACTCGGCGCTGGACGCTATCGGCATGGGACTCGGCTTTACGCTTGCCCTGTTTGTAATGGCTTCTATCCGCGAGGTTCTCGGAAGCGGAACGTGGTTTGGCATGGAGATACCCGTACTCATCGACAACAACATCTCCATTATGACTCTTGCTCCCGGCGGATTTTTCGTATTCGGCTGCCTTATCGCGCTTGTAAACCATATTTCCCGCGGCAGGGCAATCAAAAAGGACAGCTTCGGCTGCGCGGGCTGCCCCTCGGCAAAGGCCTGCGGCAAGCTTGGCTGCTCGGAGTGCGCAGCGCAGGAGGATAAAGTATGACAGAATTAGCTCATTTCGATTTTAAGGGACTCGTTATAATCCTTATGTCGGCGGTTTTCGTCAACAACTATGTCCTTTCAAAGTTTCTCGGCATTTGCCCTTTTTTGGGCGTGTCTAAAAAGCTGGATCAGGCAACAGGCATGAGTATTGCCGTTATCGTCGTTATGCTGTTTGCCACGGCGGTAACATGGCCTATTCAGTATTACCTTCTCAACCCTAACGGTATGGGCTATATGCAGACCATCGTTTTCATCCTTGTTATCGCGGCTTTGGTGCAGCTCGTGGAAATCGCTTTGAAAAAATACGTTCCCTCGCTGCACGCGACTCTCGGCGTATATCTGCCGCTTATCACCACCAACTGCGCGGTTTTGGGCGTTACGATACTTAATATCGACGAGCAGTACGATTTTGTTGCCTCAATGGTAAACTCCCTGGGATCGGGTCTTGGCTTCATGCTGGCTATGGTGTTGTTTGCAGGTGTTCGCTCCCGCATTGAAAACTGCGAAGCTCCCGAAGCGTTTAAGGGTTTGCCCATAACACTGGTCGCAGCTTCGATAGTGTCTGTTTCCTTCTTCGGCTTCGCCGGGGTCATCGAGAACCTATTCTCATAAGGAGGCGACGATATGAATGAGATTTATTACGCAATTATAGCCGTTTCCGTCATCGGTGTTATCTGCGCCGTGCTGCTTGCCGTTGCCTCAAAGGTAATGGCAGTTAAGGAGGATGAACGCTTTCCCGCCATCCGCGCCTGTCTGCCCGGAGCTAACTGCGGCGCCTGCGGCTATGCCGGCTGCGATGGCTACGCCAAGGCTCTGGTAGAGGATGAGAACGTTAAAACAAACCTCTGCATTCCGGGAGCGGACGCTGTTTCCAGACAGCTCAGCGAGCTGCTTGGCGTCGGCTTTGAGGACGTTGTTGAGCAGGTAGCCGTCATCAAGTGTAAGGGCGACTGCACAGTTACCTCCGAAAAAATGGACTACTACGGCATGAAAAGCTGCGCTGCCGCGCGACTGCTTTACGGCGGCATGGGTAAATGCACCTATGGCTGCATAGGTCTTGGCGACTGCGCGAAGGTCTGTCCGAATAACGCCATCTGCCTTGAAAACGGTATCGCTCACGTTGATACCCGCCGCTGCAGCGGTTGTGGTATGTGTACCAAAACCTGTCCGAACCATCTCATTTCGCTTATGTCTGATGTTGAGAAGATGCTCGTAACCTGCTCAAACACGGAAAAGGGCGCTTCCGTTCGCGGCAAATGCTCGCACGGCTGCATTGGCTGCAAAAAATGCGCCAGAGAGTGTCCTGTCGGGGCGATCACGGTTGAAAACAACCTTGCCAGCATTGACTACGATAAATGTACAGACTGCGGTCACTGTGCGGAGATCTGCGTTACCGGCTGCATCATGCACGAGGACTTTTCGGGTATCCACCGCGTAAAGGCGGCAGAATAATAAATAATCAAGCTCCGCCCGGGCAGGGCGGAGCTTGCCTGCTGTGAAAGATTGGAGCAAGGCTGTGAAAAGGCGCAAAAACGATTTGATCTTAATATTTGCGGCACTGCTTTTGGCGGCGGCGCTTTGGGGCGCACTGGCTGTTTTTCGCAGCGAGGGAGCATATGCACTCGTCACCGTTAACGGCGAGGAATATGGGCGCTACGCGCTTGATAAAGACACGCAGCAGAGTATTATCAGCGGAGAACACAGCAATCTTCTCGCAATCTCCGAGGGCGGCGCTCGTATCAGCGAGGCTGATTGCCCGGATAAGCTTTGCGTTAATCAGGGTGAAATACGATACAGCGGACAGAGCATCATTTGCCTGCCGCATAAGGTCGTTGTCGAGATAGTCGGCGGCGAGCGTTCAAATATCGACGCGGTGGTACGATGAGCGCGGGGCGTGTTGCGCGCTATGCGCTGCTGATTGCGCTGGCGCTGGTTTTAAGCTATGTTGAGCTGCTCGTGCCGCTCTCTGTTGTTGTGCCGGGCGTAAAGCTCGGACTGCCGAATCTGGTTATAGTTTTTGCCCTATACCGTCTCGGTGCGCGTGACGCATGGATTATATCACTTGTGCGCGTTGTTTTGGTGTCCGTTATGTTCAGCAATGCCTTTGCCATGATGTATAGCATCTGCGGCACGGTGCTTAGCCTAACGCTCATGAGCCTGCTTATCAAAACAGGCAGGTTTTCAACCGTTGGCGTTAGCGTTGCCGGAGGTGTGGCGCATAACATAGGACAGATCCTCTGCGCAATGCTTTTGCTCAGCACCTCGCGCATTGCGTATTATCTGCCTGTGCTGCTTGTGTCGGGAACGCTTGCCGGCGTGCTGATAGGTATCGCTTCAGGTCTGCTTGTCGAGCGTGTTAAAACAGATCCGCAGCGATAATTGAAGCACCCAAAAAAAGCCGAGACTAATTTTTACATTTCTCTTGACATTTTGTGAAAACTTAGTATAATAACACTTGCGCTGTAAAAAATAAGATTATGTAGCGGGATTGTGTAAAGGTAGCACGACAGACTCTGACTCTGTTTGTGAGGGTTCGAATCCTTCTCCCGCTGCCACACAAGAAGCATAGAAGCCGCAGGCAGCAAGCCTGCGGCTTCTATGCTTCTTGCATTTTTAAAGCGCTAAAACCGCACGCGAAAGGGCTGTGCTAAGGAACTGAGCGCGCATACCGGTAAGCCTGTATATTTGTCATAGCATGGAATATGGATGAAAAAGCTGCGTCTGAAAACCAGACGCAGCTTTGATGCTTAATGATGTTTCTATTTGTCGAGGTAGCTTACAACCAGCTCGTGCAGCAGCTCGTCCCTGTCAAGACGGCAAATGAGACTGCGCGCGTTGTTGTAGTTTGTAATATAGGTTGGATCTTCTGAAAGAATGTAGCCGACGATTTGATTTATCGGATTATAGCCCTTGACCACCAGAGAGTTATAGACGGAGGACAGAATCTCTTTCATTTCCGTCTTGTTGTCGATGATGTTGAACTTGCGGGTAGCATCCTCCATGTATACAGCCCTCCTTTTCGGTGCATAGCCATATTATAGCAAAAAAATCTAAAGAGTAAAGCGATTAAATATTACCGTTCAGTTACATTTTAGCGCAAAACACCCTATCTTATTACAGCACCGTGGACTTTTTCCAATTTGTCAAGCAGCGCAGAGACAATTTCTTCGGCGTGTTCAAGGGTAAGAGTCTGATCCTTGGCACGGATAGTGAGCGAGAAAGCAACGCTCTTTTTTCCTGCGGGAATGCCTGTGCCGGTATAGATGTCAAAGAGCTTGCAGCTTTCAAGATAGTCGCCACCTGCTGATTTCATCGTTTCCGTAAGTGCGGCAACTGTTATTGCATTGTCGCATACAAGGGCGATATCACGGGTGATGGCGGGGAATTTCGGAAGCGGCTTGTAGGTCGGGTCGCCCGCGGTGCAGCCTGTCATTTCACGAACGTAAAGCTCTGCGCAGAAAACATCGGTGCTCATGCCGTACTCATCGCATACCAGAGGGTGGATTTGCCCCATAACGCCAATCAGTGTGCTGCCGCTATATATTGCCGCGCAGCGTCCGGGGTGGTAGGCGCTGTTGGTTGATACCGCTTCAAAGTGAACGTCCTTTATGCGAATAGCGCCAAGCATCGCTTCAATGCTGCCCTTGAGGGTGAAGAAGCTCTCGCCCTTGCCGTAGCTGCCGAGGGTGAGGATGCTGCGCTCATCAGCAAGCTCGCTGCCGTCAAGGGGAAGATAAACGGTTGCAAGCTCAAAGAAACGAACGTCCATGTTGCGTTTAGCCATGTTCGTAGAGAGTACGTCCAGCATTGAGGGCAGGGAGGTGGTGCGCATAACGCTTGTGTCCTCACCCAGAGGATTTTGGATAACAAAAGCATTTCTGAGCTTGCTGTCGTCGGGAAGATGGATCTTATCCCATGCGCTCTTGCTTCCGAACGAGTAGGTCATGACCTCATAGTAGCCCATGCCGCGGCAGAGGGAACTGAGACTGCGCTCGAAGCTCTGCTTTTCGTCGTAGCCGCCCTTGGTGGCAGCACCCTTGAAAACGGTGGGAACTATCTTGTCGTAGCCGTAAAAGCGGGCGACCTCCTCCGCAATATCAGCGTAATGCTCGATGTCCTGACGGAAGGAGGGAACGCAAATCGTGTCGCCATTCATGGTGAAATCAAGCTTTTCAAGAACCCTCACCATGAAGTCCTTCTCAATATCCGTTCCGAGCAGGGCGTTAACGCGCTCAGGCTCAAGCTGAAGCTTGACGGGCTTATATTCGCCGCTCATAACGTCTATTGTGCCGTCTAAAACCTCTCCCGCACCGAGCAGCTCCACAAGCTCACAGGCACGCTCAACGGCGGGAATGGTGTTCATTATGTCAAGCCCTTTTTCAAAGCGACCGGAGGCGTCCGTGCGCATTCCGAGAGCAATGGCGGTCTTGCGCACTGAGGTGCCGTTGAAGTTGGCAGACTCGAAAACAATCATTTTTGTATCGTTGGTGATCTCACTGTTTCCTCCGCCCATAACGCCGGCAAGACCTATGGGTGAGCTTGCGTCTGCAATGACGAGCATATCCGGGGTGATTGCGCGCTCATTGCCGTCGAGGGTGGTAAGCGTTTCGCCCTGCTGTGCGCGGCGAACCACGATTTTGTTTCCGTTTACGCAGGCGTAGTCGAAAGCATGCATGGGCTGACCGTATTCGAGCATGACATAGTTTGTGATGTCAACAATGTTGTTGATGGGGCGGACGCCATTGTCACGCAGACGCTGACGCAGCCACTTGGGTGAGGGGGCAATCTTGATGTTTTTGACCATCTTCGCCGTGTAGCGCGGACAAAGCTCCTTGTCGATGATTTCAACGCTCAGATGCTCCTTGATATCGCCCGCACCTCCCTTGACAACGGGGGTGTGGAGCTTCAGCTCCGTGCCGAAGGTAGCCGCGCTCTCGCGTGCCAGACCGATCACGGAAAGGCAGTCTGCGCGGTTGTTGGTAATCTCAAACTCAACGACTGTGTCACCCAGACCGAGAACGGCTTTGATATCGTCGCCGGGCTTCATGCTGCCTTTTAGCTCGGGATCGTCGCTGAGGACAAAAATACCGTCCTCAATGGCATAGGGAAAGTCGTGAACGGTGAGTCCCAACTCCTTGAGAGAGCAGAGCATACCCTGAGACTCAACGCCTCTGAGCTTGCCGGTGTGGATCTCTATGCCTCCGGGGAGTGCTGCGCCGTCCAGCGCGGCGGGGACAAAATCTCCCTCGTGTAAATTCTGCGCGCCGGTTACGATGATAAGAGGCTCGCTTTTGCCAACGTCAACCGTGCATATCCACATATGGTCGCTGTTTTCGTGGCGGACGATTTTTTTAACCTGACCGACCACGACGTTTGATATTTCCTCGCCGACGATTTCAAAGCCCTCGACCTTAGAGCCGGAGAGAGTCATAGCATCGCAGTATTCCTTGTCGGTCGCCTTGATGTCGGTAAATTCGTTCAGCCATTCGCGTGATAGTAGCATTATATATTCTTCCTTTCAAGCAAGGTATATTTTCATTTAAGCGGCGCAGTTAAAACTGCTCAAGGAAACGCAGGTCGTTTTCGTATATCAGCCGCAGGTCGGAGATGTTGAAGCGGCGCATCGCCATGCGCTCAACGCCCATGCCGAAGGCAAAGCCGGAATACTCCTTGCTGTCTATGCCGCATACTTCAAGCACCTTGGGATGTACCATACCCGCGCCGAGAAGCTCGATCCAGCCCTCGCCCTTGCATACGCGGCAGCCCTTACCTCCGCATTCAAAGCACTGAACATCTACCTCGCAGCTTGGCTCTGTAAAGGGGAAGTGGTGGGGGCGGAAGCGGGTAACCGTGTCCTCGCCGTAAAGGCGCTTGATAATGGTGTTTAATGTTCCCTTGAGGTCGCCCATCGTGATGCCCTTGTCAACAACAAGACCCTCGAACTGGTGGAACATGGGGCTGTGCGTGGCGTCAACCTCGTCCTTGCGGTAAACACGTCCCGGAGAGACGATGCGTATAGGCAGAGGCTGAGTCTCCATAACATGAACCTGAACGGGAGAGGTCTGCGTACGAAGCAGCACGCGGTCATCATCGGTGAAATAGAAGGTGTCCTGCCTGTCGCGGGCGGGATGCCCTTCGCTTGTGTTGAGCTTATCGAAGTTATATACCGAGTATTCTACCTCAGGACCTTCAACAACGGTGAAGCCCATGCTGACGCAGATTTCCTTTACCTCGTCAAGAACGGCGGTGAGAGGATGCTTTTTGCCGATGATGACAGGTGTTCCGGGGATGGTGACGTCTATTGTTTCACGCTCTAAGCGCTCGCTGAGCTGCTTTTTGGCAAGAACCTCGTGCGCCTTGTCGATGGACGCTGTGAGCAGCTCGCGAACCTCGTTTGCAAGCTGACCCATAACCGGGCGCTCCTCCTCGGAAAGCTTGCCCATCTGCTTTAAAATGGCGGTAAGCTCGCCCTTTTTACCGAGAAATTTTACTCTCAGCGACTCGAGTGCCTCAATGCTGTCCGCTCCGTTTATGGCGCTCAGCGAGGCTTCCTTTAATTCCTGAAGCTGCTTTTTCATACGTTTTGACTCCTTATGGTGAAATGTTTTTACGCATTTTCGGGTATAAAAAATTCCCCCGCCCCATATTCTGGGACGAAGGACATTCCTCCGCGGTACCACCCGAATTCGGCGAGACGCCGCACTCTGCCCGCGTATAACGGCGCGGCTCCGCCGGTGATTGACCGGTTGCTCCGGGGCGAACCAAGCGCTTTATCCGCAGGAGGCTTTCAGCCGACGGCGCTCCCTCTCTTTGGCGGCGTGACGACGCTATTTTCCCTTTCATCGCATTTACGATGTATAATCTATCACACATTATACAAATAGGCAAGATAAAAATTGACTAATTTTTTTGCCAAGTCTATAATACCAATATTATTAGAGCGATGGGCGCGGAGCGGTTAAGCGCCCAAACAAATTGGGAGGAAACGCTATGCGACTTACAAGCTCGGAGAAAATGCGTGATGCGGACAGCCGTGCAATACACGTTGCAGGCGTACCCTCGACCCTGCTTATGACCAATGCCGCAGCCCATGTTGCCAAGGCGGCTGCGGAGCGGCTTGCGGACAACCGCAGCGCCGTTATCTTCTGCGGCAGCGGCAACAACGGAGGAGACGGTGTGGGCGCGGCGGCTTATCTTTTGCGGCGCGGTGTTTGCGTGCGCTGCTTTCTGGTGGGCAGCCGCGAAAAGCTTACGCCGGACACGGCTGAAATGGAGCGGCGGCTAACGGAGCTTGGCGGCGCTCTTGAGGATTTTGACCCGGACGATGCCGAGCAGCTTCGCGCGGTTCAAGGAGCGGGCGTTATCATTGACGCGATGTTCGGCATCGGACTAAACAGCGAGCTTCGAGGCAGGGCGCTTTCTGCGGTGAGACTGATCAACAAAAGCGCCGCTCCGGTGATCGCGGCGGACATTGCCAGCGGTGTTGAAGCCGATACGGGACGTATTTTGGGCGAGGCTGTGCGTGCTGAGCTTACCGTCACTTTTTCCATGGCGAAGGTGGGACACTTCGTTGAGCCGGGCTGCGCCTGCTGCGGTGAGCTTAGGGTTTGTGACATCGGCATACCAGAGGAGCTTTTGAAGGAGGCGGGGACGGACGTTTTTGCCGTGCAAGAGGGCGAGCTTTCTTTGCCAAAGCGTCCTAAGGTAAGCCACAAGGGTGACTACGGCAGAATGCTTATTCTGGGCGGCAGCGTTGGCTACACGGGTGCGGCCGTCATGTGCGCGAAGGCGGCTTCTCGCGGCGGTGCCGGGCTTGTTTCTCTCGGCGTGCCGCAGAAAGCATACGGCGTTATCGCAGCGCAGTTGCTTGAACCGATGACGTTTCCGCTTGCCGATGACGGCGAGGGCAGGATAGATATTTCGGCACTGCCTTCGATTATTGAAAAGCTCTCCACCGCCAAGGTCTGCGTGCTCGGCTGCGGTTTGGGGCGTTCAGAGGGACTGAAAACGCTTACAGCCGCGATCTTGCAGTCCTGTGCAAAGCAACTGGTGATTGATGCCGATGGGCTTTTTGCCATCGGAAGCGACGCGCAGCTTATTCGCAATGCCGCTCTCCCCCCAGTGCTTACTCCGCACGAGGGTGAGTTTGCCCGCCTCGGCGGCGAGCTGACGGGAGACAGGATCGCCGACGCGCGGAGCTTTGCCGTGGATAGAAGCTGCGTTCTTGTCCTCAAGGGACATCACAGCATTTGCGCCTTTCCCGATGGGGAAGTTTACATAATTCCGAGGGGCAATCCCGGCATGGCGAAGGGTGGCAGCGGTGATGTGCTTGCGGGACTGATTGGTGCGCTGCTGTGTCAGCTTCCGCTTAAGCAGGCTGTGCTGGCTGCTGTCTATATCCACGCCTCGGCGGGTGATAGCTGCGCAGGCAGACTTGGTGAATATTCGATGCTGCCAACAGATGTTATTGACGAGATACCCAAGGTTGTGATAAAAATGGAGGGTAATAATCTATGAGGCGAGCTTTTGGGCTTGCACTTATGATAAGCCTTATGCTGAGCTTTTCCGCCTGCGGCAGCGCGGCAAAGCATGAGGAGGTTTTTGAAAGCTGGCGGAGCGAATTTAACGCCGCTGAGAGCCACATGGCTCAAGCCGAGGTCAGCGCGATCTCGGAAGAAAGTGAAACGGTTTTTCTCCTGCGCTGTGAGACAAAGGGCGAAAACGTGAGCGTTGAGGTGCTCGAACCGCAGATGATAGCGCGAGTTAAGGTAAATGTTTCAGAGGAGGAGGGCACGCTTGCCTACGACGGCACGGTGCTGACGCTCGGTGACATTGATGAGGCGGGAAGCTCGCCGATGCTGGCATTGCCGCTTATGATGGAGCTGATAAAAGAAGGACACCTTGAAAGCGTGTGGACGGAAACCTACGAGGACGGGAAAGCGCTTGTCAGCGAGCTTGAAAACGGCGACGGCGTTCGTATGCAGCTCTGGCAGGATTATGAGACTATGAAGCCCCTATTCGCCGCCGTTCGCAGCGGCGAAAGAGTAGAGCTGAAAATACATATACAAACGATAGAATAAAAGAGGAAAATACTATGCTAGACACAAAGAAAAGAACGTGGGCTCAGATTTCGGTTTCCGCAATTCAGTACAACTACGGAAAAATGCGTGAAAAGCTGCCGGAGGGCTGCAAATTTATGGGCGTTGTAAAAGCAAACGCTTACGGTCACGGCGGTGTGCAGGTGGCTAAAATGCTCCAGCGCTACGGTGCGGATTATCTTGCGGTTGCCACCCTTGATGAGGCGGAGGAGCTTCGCCGCGAGGGCTTGACACTGCCCATCCTTATCCTCGGTGCAACAATTCCCGAATTTGCAGAGCGCGTTGTGGCTATTGATGCCACGCAGACTATTACCAGTCTTGATGTCGCAAAGGAAACCTCCTCCCTGCTTGCCAAGGCGGGCAAAACTATGAAGGTTCACATCAAGCTGGAAACAGGTATGGGGCGCACCGGCTTTAATGTTAAAAAAGGCGATGTTTCCGAGGTCATAAAGGCTGTGGGAATGCCGGGCTTTGATGTTGAAGGCATTTTTACCCACTGTGCCGTTTCCGATGCGGCGGACGGTGAGGAATACACCAGAGCGCAGTTTAAGTGCTTCATAGATGCTGTTGATAAAATTGAAAAGGAAGCCGGAATACAGTTTAAGCTCCGCCACTGTGCCAACAGCGGCGTAATGGTGAACTACCCTGAAATGTATCTGGACATGGTTCGCCCCGGTATCGCGCTTTACGGCGTATATCCCGGCAGCAGGGAAAAGGGCTTAAAGCTCACCCATGTCATGGAGCTTAAAAGCCGCATTGTCGAGGTGCATGAGATAGAAGCGGGCGAAACCGTCAGCTATGGACGCACCTTTACCGCAGAAAAGAAGATGAAGGTCGCGGTTTTGCCCATTGGCTATGGCGACGGTCTGCACCGCGTGCTTTCCAACAAGCTTGAGGTCATAGTAGGCGACAAGCGCTGCCGTCAGATAGGCACCATCTGCATGGATATGTGTATGGTCGATGTGACAGACGTTGAAAACGTCAAGGTCGGTGACATTGCAACTATCTTTGGACACGACTACAACGAAATTCTCCCCGTAACAGAGATCGCTGAGAAGGCGGGCACAATTAGTTACGAAATCCTCACCGATATTGCTGCCAGAGTTCCCAGATTTTATCATTGACAAGCCCTGCGGATGTATAAATCCCGCCTCGCTGTGAAACAATGATAGTACGCTCCTACATATAATGTAGCGGGCAAACTATCATCGGAGTGTGAATCGCAGTGAGCACAGTTAAACGCGGAGACATCTTTTATGCCGACCTAAGTCCTGTTGTCGGCAGTGAGCAGGGGGGAATGCGCCCGGTGCTCATAGTACAAAACGATACGGGCAATAAGCACAGTCCGACAGTCATAGCCGCCGCCATTACCTCGCAGGTGGGAAAGGCAAGACTGCCCACTCACATTGAACTGTCCGGTCAAAGCTGCGGCTTGAGCCGGGACAGCGTTATATTGCTGGAACAAATCAGAACCATTGACAAATCACGCTTGCGTGAGCGGATGGGCTCGCTTTCAGAACCGTTGATGAGCGAGGTGGATAATGCCATCGCCGTCAGCTTCGGTTTGGGAGTTTAAAGCGCTCCAAAGGCGGATGCGGGTCGGCAAACGCCGACCCGCAGAAATAAGACAAAAGAGAGGTACATACGATGAAAAAGAAAAGACTTCTAACAGTTTTGCTTGCCGTTATAATTCTGGTTGTCGGCGTTGGCATTGGAGCGTATGCCGCCTCTAATTACGGCACGCAGTCAGACCCGCTGGTGGCAAAAAGCTATCTCGACGATGTTTTAACGCCGCAGCTTCAGGCTCAGTTTAACGCGCAGCTCGACCAGAACGTCAATGAGCTTGAGCAGGAGATAGCCGCTGTTGGCTCGTCTCAGGGCGGAAGCTTTGTTCAAGTGAGTCTCACGTCGGGCAAAACCCTCAAGTGCGACATAGGCTGTGAGATCATCCTGCGCTCCGGCAGCGTGAAAAGTACGGGCGCACTTGCCGATGTTACGGACGGAGCGGCGCTCTCCTCAGGTGCCGCCGTGTCGGCAAACCATCTTTTGACAGTTGCGCAAAACGGTGACGGAGTTACGGCGACAGCGGATGCGAAGCTTCTTGTTCGCGGCGTCTACACTATTGGCTAAAGCGCGAACGGATAGCTGACTTTGATTGTATAATAAAGAAAGCCGCATTTATTCCGGGAAAAGCCCCAAATAGAAGTTGAAATCGCGGAGTGTGACCGCTAAAGGTACACTCCGCGATTTAGTTGTGCTCGGAAAGACTCATACATAGAAAAAGAAGGTCTTAGACCTTCTTTTTTCGCAGTTAAGGCTGCTTTGAAAACTTCTGTCTTGCCTGTTGGATCTTCTGCTGCTCGGCAGGCTCAACAGGATACCAGCCGTTGCTGCTCATGTCGGTGAAGATATCCGCCTGAATGCGGTGCTCGTCGTCTAGAATGTTCAAAAAGGCATTGCGAAGCTGCTCGTTGGCACATTCTCCGGCAAAAAGGTTATAGCTTGAGGTCATCTGCTTCTGACTGGAAAGGCAGTCAGCGAGGATTTCCTTTTCGGTCATTATTTGGGCGCACTGATTGGGATTTGACATAATACTCTCCTCCTATTGTAAAAAAGAAACCAAAGAATTGTAATGAGTGCGGTGCTTGTTTGCAAAGTTATTTAGATCCTGCTGAATTTTGGTATCATTGCATAGATATGCCATTGCCTCATATTTTTTTATGAGGGTCTCCTCGAGACCAATCTGATCCTCAAGGGCGGACAGCTCTTTTGAAGTGAGATTTGCCATGTGATCGACCTCCTAGTAATTTATACGCGCCAAAATTTGCTCGTTTAAGCGGCGCTTTTATAGTTTTTCTCAAAAGTATAAAAATATTCGGAGCGCTAACGCGCCCCGAAGGAGGTCATGTATATTTTACGAAGGCGAGCTGATAGTGCCTTCCTCCTATCATCTCTCTGTCGGTGAAAGCTAAATAGCGGCTGTTTGGAATGCCTTTTGCTATGTCATCAGGTACGGCCAGCCATACGCCCTCCGCTTCCTCGAGCATCAATGCTCCGCTTATCGATGAGCAGACCGACTTTGCCTCCAGCCCTGAAAAAAGCGAGCAGGGACAAGGGCAATGCCGCCAAACACCGTCGAAAGCAATGCTCTGCTCCGCGAAATTCTCCAAAGGGGGAGGCTTATCATCTTCGGCGGGGAGATGGCAGGCGCAATCATCGGCTCTCTCACTGCCGGAAGCGTCAGTGCTTTCGCAGCCGCAGCAGTCGCCTGACGTCGGAGGAGCGTCGCTGCTATCGCATACAGACTCCGTTTTCTCCTCATCGGCATAGCTTAACGCAGGCGGCGTTTCTCCCGCGCGTGCCGCAAAGCTTATTGAGCCGGGAAAGCCGCTCACCGCGCTGCGACTGAGCTTTTTTGATAAGTACAGTTCACCGTCTCGAGGCTCCATTACGCCAAGATAGCCCTCCGCCCCCTCGCCATAAACGGAAAGCCGCAAAAGCTCCTCGCGCATGGCGCAGCTTGCCTCAAAGCGCCAGAAGACCCCCTCGCGGCTGACTGTTACCTTACCCGCGTCGGCTCCGTCCAGAATTATTGGATAACACCCCGTCAGTTCATGCTCCATAATTACCTCCTCGCGCTCTCGCGCCCGATGTGACACGCGCGCCCGCGCAAAATAAGCAGGCGGCGTTTAGACACAATTGTCTCCTAAAAAACGCTTCCCATGAATTATATGAACTTGGTCGGGTTTTATGAGCAAAATCGTCTATGCAAGTGAGAAGCCTAATGATACAATGGGAGTATAAGCGGCATTTGGAGGTGTGCTATGAATACGTGCGAACTTATTATAAAAAAAAGAAACGGCGGCGTACTGACGGAAAGCGAGATCGGCTATCTGATAGGCGGCTATGTGTCCGGAGAAATACCTGACTATCAGATATCCGCGCTGCTGATGGCTATATATTTCCGCGGAATGAACGACGCTGAAACGCTTTATCTCACCAGGGAAATGATTAAAAGTGGCGACACGCTCGATTTAAGCGCTATTAGCGGCGTAAAGGTCGATAAGCACTCAACCGGCGGAGTAGGCGATAAAACGAGCCTCGTTCTTTGTCCCCTGCTCGCAGCCTCGGGGGTGAAGCTCGCGAAAATGTCCGGCAGGGGACTGGGACATACGGGCGGCACTATTGATAAGCTTGAAAGCTTTCCCGGATTTTCAACCGGCATTGACGGCGAGCGCTTTATTCAGCAGGTAGATAAAATCGGCTTTGCCATAGCCGGACAGACAAAGCGCCTTGTCCCGGCGGATAAAATGCTCTACGCCCTGCGCGATGTTACGGGGACGGTTGATATTATTCCCCTTATCGTCAGCAGTATTATGAGCAAAAAGCTTGCCTCCGGTGCGGATATTATCGCGCTAGACGTAAAATGCGGCAGCGGCGCTTTTATGAAAAGCTTTGAGGACGCAAAAACGCTTGCCGAAAAGATGGTAGCCGTGGGCAAGGGCGCGGGCAAAAAGACCTTTGCCGTTATATCTGATATGGACGAGCCTTTGGGCTGCGCTGTCGGCAACGCCTTGGAGGTAAAAGAGGCGATAGACACGCTGCGCGGAGAGGGACCGGCAGAGCTGCATGAGCTTTGTATGGAGCTTGCAGGAGAGGTGCTGCTGTCGGCCGGGATTTGTCAGACGGAGCGGGAGGCTGAAGAAAGCCTGCTTAAATCGCTTTCTGACGGCTCTGCTCTGCGCAAGCTTGCGGAGATGGTTAAGGCGCAGGGCGGCGACGAGCGCGCGGTATTTGACACCTCTCTTTTGCCGAAAGCGCCTGTAACACACGAGCTTATATCCACACAGACGGGGTTTGTGGAGTCTATCAACGCCGAGGGCGTCGGCAGAGTATGTATACACCTTGGCGGAGGAAGAATGACAAAGGACAGTAAAATAGACCTCTCTGTGGGCGTTGTGCTGCATAAAAAGGTCGGTGATTGCGTTTCTGCGGGAGAGAGCATTGCCACGATACACGCGGCAGACGCGGCAAGCGCCGCTGAAGCCGAGCGGCTTTTGACAGAGTGCTACCGCCTTGGAGATAAGCGCAGTGAAAAAAGCGGCATAGTCCGTGCTGTTATAAAATAGCTTCAATCCTTAGCGAGAACAGCAGCGATATCACTGTAATGGACATATCGCACAAAAGCCAAGCTTATGATAGCAGACTAATTCGGTAACAAATTAGCGAGATAAAGTATTGACGCTTTTTGCCTGTGAGTTTATACTTGTAGCATAAGAGGAAAAGGCAGGTGCGCTATGAACACAGTTACTTCCGACCTCCGCCGCGAGGAGAGAGCAATTTTTGAGTTGCGTGAGCTTTATGAGCAGTATGGCTATAAAAAATACAAAATGAGCAAGTTTGAGGAGTATGACCTCTATCTTGAGAACAAGAGCTTTCTTCCAAGCTCGCAGGTCATTACCTTTACCGATCTCAACGGCAAGCTTTTGGCGCTCAAGCCGGATGTTACTCTTTCTATCGCAAAATACATTCCTACTTGCCCGGCGGAGCCGGAAAAGGTCTATTACAACGAAAATGTCTATCGCACTCCGCGCGGCTCGCATGAGTATAAGGAAATCATGCAGGTGGGGCTGGAGTACCTTGGCAGCATTGACCTTTACGCTCAGTGCGAGGTGCTTTCACTGGCGCTCAGAAGTCTGCAAAAGCTTTCGGAAAGCTGTGTTATGGTGCTTTCTGATATGGGCTTTATATCGGGGCTTTTGGAGTATTGTGCCCTGCCGCTGGCGCTTGAGGAGCGCATCGTTGCCTGCGTTGAGCATAAAAACGCGCACGAGATCAAGAGACTCTGTGCCGAAAACGGCGTTGACGAGGAGCTTTGTCAGAGCATTGCCGCGCTGACTGGTCTTTACGGTGAGCTTGACGATACAATTCGGCGGGCGAGAGCGCTCGTAAAAAACGACAAAATGGCAAGCTCGCTTGACAGACTCACGGAAATTGCAAGCGTCCTCTCCGCCGAGACGGACGGCAGCCTGCGGCTGGACTTTTCCGTTATTAACGATTTGAGCTATTATAACGGGCTTATTTTTCAGGGCTTTATTGACGGTGTGCCAAGCGCGGTGCTTTCCGGCGGACGCTACGACAAGCTTATGGAGCGTCTCGGAAAAAACACATCGGCTATGGGCTTTGCCGTATATGTTGACCAGCTTGAGCGCTTGGGCTTTGAGGAGCGCCGCTATGATGTTGACGTTTTGCTGCTATACGATGAGGGAGCGGACGTTTCAAAGCTGACGGCGGCTGTAAAAATGCTTACGAATAACGGTCAGCGTGTGCGCGTGCAGAGCGCGCTCTCTGAAAAGCTGCGCTTCAGGCAGCTTTTAAAGCTCGGCGAAAGGGGGCTTGAAATTCTTGAATCCAATGATTAGCGTCGCTCTTCCAAAGGGGAGATTGGGCGAGAGCGTTTATAAGATTTTTGACGAGATCGGCTACGGCTGCCCCGAGATAATGGAGGAGGGGCGCAAGCTTATATTTGAAAACGCTGAAAACCGCGTTAGCTATTTTTGGGCAAAGCCGTCGGATGTGGCGATATACGTTGAGCATGGAGCGGCGGATATCGGCGTTGCCGGGCTTGATATTCTATTAGAGCAGCAGCCGGATGTTTTTGAGCTTTTGGATTTGGGACTGGGCAAATGCCGCATGGCGGTGGCGGGCAAAAAGGATGCCCTGCGCGACACGGACAGGACTCTGCGCGTGGCGACAAAGTTTCCGAATATAGCCAAGAGCTATTACGCCGAGCAAAGCAGGGAAATTGAGATAATCAAGCTCAACGGCTCGATAGAGCTTGCGCCCATCGTTAAGCTCTCTGACGTTATAGTAGACATTGTGGAAACCGGCAAAACACTCAAGGAAAATGACCTTGAGGTGCTGGAGACCGTTTGTGACATCAGCGCACGGCTCATTGTAAACAAGGCTGCGTTTCGCTTTAAAACGGAGCAGATAGAACAGATGTGCGGCAAGCTGCGCGAGCGCATTGCGAAAGGATAAGGCTGATGATTAAAATTTTGGACATGAAGCGCGTATCCGAAAACGAAATCTTTCTTCGCGGGCTTTCAGAGCCGGACGTTTTTGCACCGGTAGCAGAGATAATTGCGGAGGTTCGCGCACGCGGCGATGCTGCGGTTCTTGATTTCACAGAGAAATTCGACGGTGTGAGACCGGCTTCCCTTGAGCTTGCGTCCGAGGAATGGGACTCTGCTGTTGACAGCGTTGAGCCGGAGTTTATGGACATTCTGCGCGAGGCGGCGGAGAATATTAGAGCCTATCACTCACGTCAGTTGAAAAAGGGTTATGAGATACGCGAGGAAAACGGCGTTATCCTAGGGCAGAAGCTGACGCCGCTCGCCAGAGTGGGACTATACATACCCGGAGGCACGGCAAGCTACCCCTCCTCGGTATTGATGAACTGTATTCCCGCCAAGCTAGCGGGTGTTGGCGAGATCATCATGGTAACTCCGCCGGACAAAAACGGGGGAGTTAACGCCTGCATATTAGCCGCGGCAAAGGTGGCGGGAGTTGACCGCATTATTAAATGCGGCGGCGCTCAGGCTGTTGCGGCGCTTGCCTACGGAACGGAGAGCATTCCGCGCGCCGATAAGATCGTCGGACCGGGAAATGTTTTTGTGGCGGAGGCAAAGCGGCAGGTCTATGGCGCTGTTGATATCGACATGATAGCAGGTCCGAGCGAGATTCTTGTCATCTCCGATGAAAAGACCAGCCCTGTCGTTCTGGCTGCCGATATGCTCTCTCAAGCCGAGCATGACAAGATGGCTACAGCCGTTTTGATAACGACCGATGCAAAGCTTGCTGAGAGAACGGCGGAGGAGCTTGAGCGCCAGCTATCCGAGCTTCCGCGCGAGGAGATCGCCCGAGCTTCGATAGAAAATAACGGCAAAATAATCATAGCGGACAGCATTGAAAAAGCAATCGAGCTTTCAAACCGCATTGCGCCGGAGCATCTGGAGCTTTGTGTCGATGATCCCTTCAACTATCTTGACCTGATAGAAAACGCAGGCTCTATCTTCCTCGGAAGAAGCTGCCCCGAGCCTTTGGGAGACTATTTCGCGGGAACGAACCACACGCTGCCGACCGGCGGCAGAGCGAGGTTTTCAAGCCCGCTGAGTGTTGACGATTTTGTTAAGAAATCCAGTTACACCTATTATACCGAGGAAGCGCTCAACGCACTTTGCGACAAGATCGCCGGCTTTGCCCGCAGGGAGGGACTGGAGGCGCACGCTCGCAGCGCGACCATCAGAAAACGTCTGAAAGGCGGTAACTGATTATGAGCAGGTTTTTAAGTCCGCGCTTTGCCGCACTCAAGCAATACGTCCCGGGCGAGCAGCCGCAAAACAGAAGCTTTATCAAGCTTAACACAAACGAGTCACCCTATCCGCCCTCACCGGAGGTCGTTGCAGCTATATGCCGCGGTGAGGTGGAGAAGCTTCGCCTTTATTCAGACCCCCAGTGCCGCGTTTTGCGGCAGACGCTTGCCGCTCACTATGGCGTTGAGCCGGAAAATGTAATTGTCGGCAACGGCTCGGACGAGATTTTAAGCTTTATTTTTATGGCGTTTTGCGATAGTGAGAGGGGAGTTGCCTTTCCCGATATCAGCTATGGCTTTTACCCTGTCTATGCCGACTTGTACGGGCTTGACCGCCGCGAGATACCCCTGAGAGAGGACTTTTCACTCTGCGCGGAGGATTACTGCGGTATTAATCGAACGATTGTTTTCGCAAACCCAAATGCGCCGACGGGACTTGCAATCTCCCCTGACGAGGTTGAGCGCATCGTCAAAAGCAACCCCGATAACGTGGTCGCTGTGGATGAGGCGTATGTGGACTTTGGCGGCGAAAGCTGTGTTTCGCTTACGAAAACGTATGACAATCTG
Source organism: Oscillospiraceae bacterium (assembly GCA_018385135.1). GTDB lineage: Bacteria > Bacillota > Clostridia > Oscillospirales > Oscillospiraceae > UBA2658. The sequence goes on from JAHAWY010000050.1 coordinate 139,497, forward strand.
CTTGTTGTGCAGACCTTTTCCAAGTCGCGCTCGCTTGCCGGCGCAAGATTGGGCTATGCCATCGGCAGCGACGAGCTTATAGCCGATTTGGAAAGGCTTCGCAACTCCACAAACCCATATAATGTTAATCGCCTTACGCTTATCGCGGGTCAGAGGGCTGTTGAAAGTCAGAGCTATTATTACGAAAACTGCGCTAAAACAGCGCAGACGCGCGATAAAACTGCGGAGAGTCTGCGCGCTCTGGGCTTTAGCTGCACAGACAGCAAGGCGAATTTCATTTTTGCCGAGCATTCCAAGCTCTCCGGCATCGAGCTTTACAGCGGTCTGCGAGAGAGAGGGATACTCGTTCGTCACTTCAATAAGCCCCGCATTGATAATCATGTCAGAATAACCGTCGGCACAAGCGAGCAGATGGAGGCTCTTGTTGCCGCGATAAAGGAGATGCTTTGATTATGAGAAGCTACACGCTTGAGAGAAAGACCGCCGAGACGGATATTGCGCTTTCGCTCTGCTTAGAGGGCGGCGAATGCTCTGTTAACACAGGCTGCGGCTTTTTGGACCATATGCTGACCCTCTTTGCCCGTCACGGCGGCTTTGGTTTAAGCGTTTCCTGTGTCGGTGATGTTAACGTGGACTACCACCACACCACTGAGGATGTAGGTATCTGCCTTGGCACGGCTCTGCGCGAGGCTCTCGGAGACAAGGCGGGAATAGTGCGCTACGGCGATATTATTCTCCCTATGGACGAGACTCTCATACTTTGCGCCGCAGATATATCGGGGCGTGCGCACCTTTCCTATGACGTAACGCCGCCGACTGAAAAGGTGGGCGATTTTGACACGGAGCTGGTGAAGGAGTTCTTGCTCGGCTTTGTTCGCAGCGCGCAGCTTACGCTTCATATACGCCAGATGGCGGGAGAGAACTCACACCACATATTAGAGGGAGTTTTCAAGGCTTTGGGAAGAACGCTTTCAAAGGCGGTGGCGATCGATCCGAAGCGTGTCGGGGAGATACCCTCAACAAAGGGAGCGTTGTGATGGTTGCGATAGTTGATTACGGAGTCGGCAATCTGTTTTCGCTGAAAAGCTCACTTGCCTATATTGGCGAGGAGGCGGTAGTGACAAGTGAGCCGAAAACGCTTGAGCGAGCCGAACGCATAATCCTGCCCGGAGTCGGCGCTTTTGCCGACGCTGCGGAAAAGCTTTCGGGCTGTGGGCTGGATAAAACTGTGAAAGCCCTCGCCGAAGCGGGAAAGCCGCTAATGGGCATCTGCCTTGGAATGCAGCTTTTGTTTGATAAAAGCTTTGAATTCGGGGAGACTGCGGGTCTTGGACTTGTTCGGGGCGAGGTCAAGCCCATTGAACCTGTTATCCCGAAGGACTACAAGGTTCCACATATAGGCTGGAACGCTCTGCGCTTTTCAGAACGCGGCAGGGCGGACGGAATTTTTAAATATATCAAGGACGGAGACTGCGTTTATTTCGTCCACTCCTTCGCGGCAACGGGCTGCGGAGAAAGCCTGCTTGCAAGCGCCGAATACGGCGCGGAGCTGACGGCTGCTGTGCGAAGCGGCAGTGTTTTCGGTATGCAGTTCCACCCCGAAAAAAGCGGCGACGTTGGACTTAAAATATTAAAGGCATTCTGCGAAATTTGAACGGAGAGACTATATGGAGCTATTTCCGGCTATTGACCTTCGCGGCGGAGCCGCAGTGCGGCTGCTGCGCGGGGATTATAAGCAAATGACGGTTTACAGCACTTCACCCGTGGAGGTGGCAAAGAGCTTTGCAGCCGCCGGCGCAAGGTATCTGCATCTGGTCGATTTGGACGGCGCGAAAGACGGCGGCACACCAAACTGTGAGCTTATCGCCCAAATCGTCAGTGAAAGCGGGCTTTTGACAGAGGTTGGCGGCGGCATACGAAATATGCAGGCGGTCGAGCATTATCTGAACGCCGGCGCGAGGCGTGTTATCATCGGCTCTGCCGCTGTTACTGACCCTGATTTTCTGCGTGAGGCACTTTTGCGCTTCGGCGAAAAAATCGCCGTCGGCGTTGACCTCAAGGACGGCTGCGTCGCTATCCACGGCTGGACGGAGACAAGCAGGCTTGACGGCTATGCTTTCATTGAGAGTATGCAGGAGCTGGGTGTAAAAACCATTATCTGCACAGACATTTCAAAGGATGGGGCTATGCAGGGCGTAAACGCGGAGCTTTACAGGGAACTGAAGCGGCGCTTTTCTCTCGATATCATTGCTTCGGGCGGCGTAAGCGGGCTTTCGGACCTTGAAACACTCTCAAGCATAGGCGTTCGCGGGGCGATTTTGGGCAAGGCGCTTTATACCGGCGGAATAAAGCTAGAGGAGGCAATTGCGCGGATGAAAGAGGCTGAGAGCGTATGATAACAAAAAGGATTATTCCGTGCCTTGACGTGCGCGACGGGAGAGTTGTCAAGGGCGTGAATTTCAAAGGGCTAAGCGATGTTTCCTCACCCGTGGAGCTGGGGCAATACTATTCCGACAACGGCGCTGATGAGCTTGTTTTCTATGATATCACAGCCTCCAGCGAGGGACGCGCGCTGTTTACGGATATTCTGCGCCGAGTAGCAGAACGCATTTTTATTCCGCTTACTGTTGGCGGTGCTATAAACACCGTTGAGGACTTTGACCGAGTTTTAAAATGCGGAGCGGATAAGGTGAGCGTGAACTCAGGCGCTATCCGCGACCCGGATTTGATATATGCCGCGGCGAAGAAATACGGCAGTCAGTGCGTTGTGCTCTCGGCGGATGTCAAGCGCGTTGACGGTCGCTTTACGCTTTTTGCCAAGGGTGGGCGCGAGAACACGGGGCTTGACGCTATTGAGTGGATAAAGCGCGCGGTGCAGCGCGGCGCGGGCGAGATTGTTTTAAACAGTATTGACACCGATGGCGTTAAGCGCGGCTTCGATTTGGAAATGCTCTCGGCTGTCTGCCAGGAGGTCAGCGTACCTGTCATTGCTTCGGGAGGTGCCGGCTGTGCGGAGGATTTTGTGACCTTGTTCAAGACGCTGCCGCGCGTTGACGCAGGTCTGGCGGCATCAGTTTTCCACTTTGGAGAGGTGTCGATTCCGCAGCTAAAGGCACAGCTTCGTGATAACGGTATTCCCGTGCGCATATGAGCGCGGAGTTTGGAGGGTAAGTATGCTGAACATAAATGATATTGAATTCGACGACAAGGGCTTAATACCCGCCGTGGTGGTGGACAGCGTCAGCAAAAAGGTGCTTACGCTTGCCTATATGAATAAAGAGAGCCTTGAGCTATCCATGCGCGAGGGTCGAACCTGCTTTTGGTCCCGCTCCAGGCAGGAGCTTTGGCGCAAGGGAGAGACCAGCGGCAATGTTCAAAGGATCGTGGACATCACCGCCGACTGTGACAGAGATGCGCTCGTTATACAGGTGGAGAAGGCAGGACCTGCCTGCCACCTCGGAAACGACTCTTGCTTTGTAGATAAGCTTTGGGAGAGTGAGCAGCTGCATGATTTTTCTCTTACCGGTCTTTATGAGCTTATAAAAGGACGAAAGACAGAGGGCAAGGAGGGCAGCTATACCACCTATCTTTTTGAAAAGGGCATTGACAAAATACTCAAGAAGGTGGGCGAGGAGTCAACCGAGGTCATTATAGCCGCCAAAGCGAATGACAAGGCAGAGACTGTTTACGAGATCGCCGACCTGATGTATCACGTTATGGTTATGATGGTGGAGATGGGTATTTCCAATGAGGACATCATTAGAGAGCTTGCATCGCGCCATGTGATAGACAAAAAGGTAAAGCAGGAAAAAATGGTTTGAGTAGTACCAAAAACGTCATGACCCGCCCGGCGGGTCATGACGTTTTTAAACAAGTCTGTGTTTATTTTTTGCTGTTTGATACCCTAATGCTCGCAATGGCGCTAAAGCCGATAAGCACCTGCTCACCCGTCTGCGCCGAGCGGAGACTGATGAAGTCCGTGCCGACGGTTTTGAGCCTTCCCGCAATGGACATACGCTGTCCGCTTGGATATGAATACTCTACTCTGATCATTTTGCCGATGAGACCGCGTAGGTATTCGGTGAAGCTATATGGCCAGTCGCGGCGCTTGTCGGATGCGCTGTGCTCGCTTTTTTCCTCGGTGCTGCCGCTCACAATGCTTCTGCCGCTTACCGCGCTGTCAAAATCAAAGGAGCTTGTGCCTATGGCGTGAAACTGCTCTAAGCTTGTTTTATCAAAATCTACCATGCTTCATCACCGGCACGGCTCAGTTTTGTCGCAGGGGAAGCTATAGCGCTTCTCGGCAAGGAAGTCCTGAACGATGCGCAGCGCCTCGCCGAAGCGCTGGAAATGGACTATTTCGCGTTCGCGCAGGAATCTAAGCGGTCCAATCACGTCCGGGTCGTCCGCCAAATCAAGCAGGTATTCATAGGTGGAGCGTGCTTTCTGCTCTGCTGCCATGTTCTCATAAAGATCCGTAATGGGATCGCCCTTGGACTGAATATATGCAGCCGTAAAGGGAGTTCCGGACGCACTTACGGGATAGACAGCCGTGTCATGGTCAACGTAGTAGGCGGCAAAGCCGCTCTCCTCAATCTCCTTGGTGCTTATACCGCGCGTGAGCTGGCGAACCATTGTTCCGATCATTTCAAGGTGTGCAAGCTCCTCTGTACCGATATCGTTTAAAATAGCCTTCGCTTCGGGTGTTACCATCGAAAAGCGCTGGCTTAAATAGCGCAGAGAGGCGCCAAGCTCGCCGTCAGGACCGCCGTATTGCGTGATAATGAGCTTAGCCATACGGGGGTCGGGGTTTTTGATTTTGATAGGGTATTCGAGCTTTTTATCATACATCCACATTAGCTTTTCTCCTCCGTCAACTCAAAATTGAATTTTTTCTGCCAAGGCCACGGGTTTTCTATCCACTGCCATGGCTCGCAACTGGTGGACATATTGGCAAGGAGCATTCCGTAGAGACGGTTGTATTCCTCGCGCAGCTCCTTGACCTTCATCACGCATCTGTTATACGTTTCGATTGCCTCTGTTTCACCGGGGTGAGTGTCGAGAAACAGATGCAGGTCGATAATATAAAAATCAAGTGCGGTGATTTCCTTTAGCAGTTGTTCCTTGCGGGGCTGCTCTTTGCAGGGTTGCTCTCTAGTCATCATACAAACCGAACCTCCTGTCCTTTCCAACATAATCACTTACCAGCGGCGGGAAGATAGTTCCGTGCCGCAGACCGTGGAGCGGCTCAAAGGTCTCACACAGGCGCTGCATCGGCACATAGGCGTTGGCAAGCCGGACATTATTTATCTCAGTCTCCTGCGGTACGCAGCAGTTTCCTTTTCTTATCAGAAGATCGTCAAACATTTTTACTCTCCTTATCAGAATAATAGATCGACACTCACTCACATAATATGAACTTTTGCTTTGTTTGTTTCGCAAGGTAAAAAGGGCGCAAAAAAGCACAGCGCCGATTTGACGCTGTGCTAAAACTGTTGTTTGCTTATTTTATTGCCGCTGCTGCCGCTTCGGCATCGGCGGAGACAATGTAAAAAACATAAATTCCGTCATTCACGACGATGGCTTCGTCAAGCTTGGGCATTTCCGCGGGAGCATAGGATTCATATGCTGAACGCTGAGAGGAAACGCGAGCTTCCGCGGCAGAAAAAACTTTGGCTGCGGCGGACTCATCCACGCATTTGAAAAGACCGATCTCCTCGGTGGTTGCGCCGGTGGAGCAAAGAAGCTTGCCCTCGGCGATGTCCGCTTCATTGAAGCCGTAGAGAATGGCGGCAACAGGCAGCTCAACCTCGCTTAATATATCGGAAAACGCTCCGCTGCTCTCAAGCTTATCGGAGAGTAAACCAAGGTCGTATTCCGCTGCCTTGGGAGCGCAGCCCGTGGCTATCGCTGCGAAAAGGCAAAACGCAAGTATAATGGAAAGCGTTTTCTTCATGATGGTTGCCCCTTTATACATAATGTGTTTTTACATATTGAAGCCACTGCTGATAGACAGAGGCGGAGAAATGAACGCCGTCTGTTGTAACGTCTGCGGGAAGATAGCCGTCGTCTCCGGCGAGTGCATCAACAAGGTCAAGGTAGTAGCAGCCCTTGTCTGCTGCGAGCTGATGAAGCCCCTCATTATAGGCGTTTACGCGAGTCATGTTGAACGTGTCGCTTCCGGAGGACTTAGCGTAGCTGACAGGGGTAAGACCCATGATGTATATGTCACAGTCCGGCTGACCGGCGGCAATTGTGTCAATCAAGCTGCTGTATTTAGAGATGAAAGTATCAACGTTGTAGCCTATTTCGTTTATGCCAAGCAAAATGTAAATCTTGCCGTAGGGTTTTTGAAGCAGACCGTCAACTAATGTTCCGGCGGCGCCGTTATCAAGAGTTATGCAGACATTGCTGCCCGCTCCGTCAACCGTCATGCTGGTGGCTGCGTAGTAGTCACAGGTGGTAAGACCCGAAAACAGACGAAAGCCGTCCATCAGAGAGTTGCCCATAAAAGCCGCGTCTGCGAAAAACTCATCGTCCACGGCTTCTCTTTCCGTAAGGTCAGGGGTGTGAGGCGTAGGCTCCGGAGACTGCTCCGGAGAGGGGGAAACATCGGCTTCGGGGGAGGAGACGATGGGAGAGTCAGGCGTAATCTTAGGTGGGGCGATAAGACTGTCAGGGTCGGCGTCTTCGCCCTGAAGCTGCAAGTTATCTGACGGGGAAGCTTCGACCGGCTCGGAGGGCTTTAGTTTTATGGCTACAAAAACGATTATAAAAACTATAAGCGCAAAAAAAATAACGCGTACAAGCGGATGCTGTTTATTTGAGAAGACCATAGTCAAGCTATGCTCCTTTAGTCACTGTTATGATAGCCCCGGCTCAAGGGCATATTTTATTATAGTTAATGGGGCTGCATTATGCAAGTACATTTTTCGCATTATTTTCACAATTTAATACCTTGTTCGACATCGTTTTTTGTCTTGCGGCGGGCGGTGCGGAGCATATGAACTCTGCCGCAAAAGAAGATGGACGTTGATTGGCGGAAGTGTTTGACCGCGTAAATGTATTGTGATAAAATAATATGAATTTTGTATGTATTGGGGCAAAACTTACCAATACCCTTGACCCGCACGGAGGATATTATGTGGATTTCCGATAAATGGCAGGACTATGAGCTGATCGACTGCTCGGCAGGGGAGAAGCTTGAGCGCTGGGGCAAGCAGATTTTAGTACGTCCCGACCCGCAGGCGATCTGGGATACGCCGCGCAAAAACAGGCTTTGGAGCAAGCCCTCGGCAAAATACAGCCGCAGTCAGACAGGCGGCGGACACTGGGAAAAATGCGATGTTCCGGAAAGCTGGCAGGTGCGCTACGGTGAGCTTACCTTCAACGTAAAGCCGATGAACTTTAAGCATACCGGCATATTCCCTGAGCAGGCGTGCAACTGGGATTTCGCAATGGGAAAGATCCGCGGGGCAAAGCGTCCTATAAATGTCTTGAACCTCTTTGCCTATACGGGAGGAGCAACGATTGCCTGCGCAAAGGCGGGTGCTTCCGTCTGCCATGTGGACGCGGCAAAGGGCATGGTCTCATGGGCAAAGGAAAACGCGAGATCATCGGGGCTTGAGGCTGCGCCCATTCGATGGATAGTGGACGACTGTGCAAAATTTGTTGAGCGCGAGATCAGACGCGGCAAGCGCTACGATGCCATCATTATGGATCCGCCCTCCTATGGGCGAGGTCCCGGCGGCGAGGTTTGGAAGCTTGAGGAGAGCCTTTGGAGCTTTGTTTCTCTTTGCAGGGGCGTTTTGTCTGACGAGCCTTTGTTTGTTATTATCAATTCCTACACAACGGGACTTTCCCCCTCGGTTTTGAGCTATATCACCGACTCGCTGTTCACCAAGGAATTCGGAGGACACAGTGAAAGCCGGGAGCTGGGGCTTCCCGTTACTGAAAGCGGTCTATTCCTGCCCTGCGGGGCAGCCTGCCGCTGGGAGGCATAGGGGCTTGCCCCTGCCGCTCTAATGAAAGGAGCGACTGCAACTTTGGAACCTATTATAAGCGTAAGAGACCTTCACTTCACCTTTCCTGGGGAGAGTGAGCCGGTTTTAAACGGTCTGTCGATGGATATTGACGAGGGAAGCTTTGTTGTTATCCTTGGACGCAACGGATCGGGCAAGTCAACCCTGGCTAGACATTTAAACGGTATATTTCGTCCCGATTCGGGCAGCGTGCTCGTTGCGGGCATGGACACGGCAGACGACTCACGCCTGCTCGATATCCGCCGCACGGTGGGGCTGGTTTTTCAAAATCCTGATAATCAAATCGTCTCCTCCGTGGTTGAGGAGGATGTTGCGTTCGCCCCCGAAAACCTCGGCGTGCCAAGCGGGGAGATAAGGCGGCGTGTTGACGAGGCGCTAAAGGCGGTGGATATGTATGACTATCGCCTGCACTCGCCGCATCTGCTCTCCGGCGGACAAAAGCAGCGCATCGCCATCGCGGGAGTGATCGCCATGCGCCCGCGCTGTATTGTGCTCGACGAGCCTACCGCCATGCTTGACCCTTCGGGCAGACGCGAGGTTCTCGACACGGTTAAGCGCCTTTGCCGGCGTGACGGCATGACCGTTGTTCTCATAACCCACCATATGTATGAGGCCGCGGATGCGGACAAGGTATATGTAATGTCGCACGGGAAGCTTGCCCTTCAGGGCGAGCCGCGCGAGGTGTTTTCAAACGCCGAGCTTTTGCGTGCAGAGGGGCTTTCCCTGCCCGATACCACGGAACTTGTCTACAGACTGCGAGAAGCGGGAATGAAGCTGCCTGAGGGCTTGCTGACCGTTGAGGAATGCGCTCGGGCGATTTCGGCAGCTATCAAGTAAAGCAAAGGATATAACATATGCCAACGATAAAAACTCAAGCCCTGACCCATATTTACAGCAGCGGAACGCCCTTTAAGAGCGTTGCCATAAGCAACGTGAATGTGGAGATAGCACAGGGCGAATTTGTTGGGCTGATAGGACATACAGGCAGCGGCAAATCAACCTTTGTTCAGCACCTTAACGGACTGCTTGAGCCAAGCTCAGGATCGGTGCTGCTTGACGGAGTGGATATAAACTCCTCCAAAAGGCTGAAGGCTCAGGCACGATTTAGCGTGGGGCTTGTGTTTCAATACCCCGAATATCAGCTTTTTGAGGAAACGGTTTACAAGGACATCGCCTTCGGTCCGAAAAACATGAAGCTCGGCAAGCAGGAAATAGATGAGCGCGTGCGCGAGGCGGCGGGCTTTGTCGGTCTGCCGGAGTCGGTTTTCGAGCGTTCGCCGCTGGAGCTTTCCGGCGGGCAGAAGCGCCGCGTTGCCATTGCGGGCGTTATTGCCATGCGTCCTAGTGTGCTGGTGCTTGATGAGCCTACTGCGGGGCTTGACCCCGACGGCTGCCGCAGCATTTTAAAGAACATAACCGACTACCGTGACGCGACGGGTGCAACGATAATTCTTGTTTCCCACAGCATGGAGGATGTTGCCCGCATTGCAGACAGGCTCATCGTTTTCCACGGCGGCAGCGTTGCTATGGACGGTACGCCGGGCGAGGTTTTCTCCCGAACCGAGGAGCTTGGAAGGATCGGTCTGGGCATTCCCTTGGCAACAGAGCTTGCCCTTCGCCTGCGCGAGCTGGGGACGCAGGTTCCCGCCTCGTGCTACACGGTTTCGCAGCTTTATGACGCCATCATATCGCTGAGAGGGGGAGCGTCATGCTAAAGGACATTACCCTCGGTCAGTATTTCCCGGGAAACAGTCTTATCCACCGGCTTGACCCGCGTTCAAAGATACTTGCGGTGCTGATATATATCGTGGCGCTGTTTTTGGCAAAAAACGCTCTGTCCTATGCACTGCTCGCGGCGGCGCTGCTCGTCTGCGTTGCCATATCTAGGGTTAAGCCCGCAGCGCTTTTTAAGGGCTTGAAGCCGCTTCTCTTTATAGTTGTCTTTACAGCGCTGCTGAATTTGTTTTATATAAGAACGGGCGAGGTCCTGTTTAGCTGGTGGAAGCTGGTCATAACCGTTGACGGAGTTCAAACAGCTATCTTTATGGTGCTGCGCATAGTGCTTTTGGTCTCATCGACCTTTATGCTCACCTATACCACCGCGCCTATGGCGCTTACCGACGGCTTGGAGTCACTGCTCTCGCCGCTGAAGGCTTTTCACGCGCCCGTGCATGAATTTGCTATGATGATGAGCATTGCCATGCGTTTTATCCCGACTCTGGTCGAGGAGGCGGACAAAATAATGAATGCTCAGAAAGCGCGCGGAGCGGATTTTGAAAACGGCAGGCTTACCGAGCGAGCCAAGGCGCTTTTGCCGCTTCTGATACCGCTTTTTGTAAGCGCCTTTCGCCGCGCTGACGAGCTTGCGGTTGCAATGGAGTCGCGCTGCTATCACGGCGGTGAGGGACGTACAAGGCTGAAGCAGCTTAAAATGGCTGCCTGTGACTGGCTCTTTCTTCTGCTGTCGTCGGCGCTTGTCGTCGGCGTTATTCTGCTAAAGAGGGTAACACTATGAGAAACATTGCGCTGCGCCTTAGCTATGACGGCACGAACTATCACGGCTGGCAGGTGCAGAAAACCGATATTACCGTTGCAGAAACGGTCGAAAAAGCGCTGTCAGTCATCTGCGAGCATCCCGTAAAGGTCGTAGGCTGCGGCAGAACGGACGCCGGAGTTCACGCGCTTCGCTACTGCTGCAACTTCAAGACCGACTGCCGCATACCCATAGAGCGCATACCCCTTGCGGTAAATTCGCGCCTGCCGGATGATATAGCTGCTGTTGACGCGGTTCAAGCGCCGGAGGATTTCAATTCCATTTTGTCATGTGAAAAAAAGGAATATATCTATAAAATCCACAATTCCCGCATAAAAGACCCTTTTTTGACAAATCGCGTCTGCTTTTATCCGTCAAAGCTTGACGCAGAGCGAATGAAGCGCGCGGCGCGGGCGTTTGAGGGAACGCATGATTTTCGTGCCGTGCGCAGCGTCGGCACAGAGACAAAGACCACAGTGAGAACCATTTACTGGTGCGAGCTTGAGCAAACAGGCGAGCTTATTACAATGCGTGTTTGCGCAAACGGCTTTTTGTATAACATGGTGCGCGCCATCATGGGAACGGTTGTATATGCCGGGCTGGGAAAGCTTGAGCCGGAGAGCATCCCCGATTTACTCAAAGCAGGAGACCGCCGCCTTACAGGTCCGACAATGCCGCCGCAGGGATTATATATGTCGCGCGTTTGGTATGACGGAGCTGTGGGCGAAATGATGATGAGATAACCTTAATTATTCATATTTAGTCTATTTATTTTTTGTATTTTATGCTATACTGACCGTAATCGAATTTGCTGTGCGGTCACTCACGCAGTTTTGGAGAGATGGCTATGGCTTCTGGGACACACGCAAAACGAATAAGCGGCAAAAGCAAGGTGATCGCGCTTTCAGCTTCCGTTCTTCTCGTGCTTTTGGCATTGCTGGTCTTCCTGTATAGAGACAAGCTTCCGGCACTGCATCCCGGTGAAGCGGATGGCAGCTTGCGGGAGACCGAGCCATTCACCTTTGAAACCGGCTCGCGCCAGTGCTTTGACACAGCGGCGGATAAGCTGGTTATAGCATCCTCAACGGGACTGCAGATTCTCAGCGGCAAGGGGGAGACACTCCAACGGCAGGTCTATTCTATGACCAACCCCGCCATAGCTTCGACGAGTGAGGGCATCTGCGCTTTCTATGATATCGGCGGCAAAACGCTTCGCCTTTATAAAAACGACAAAAGCGGAGAATGCCTCGAATACGACCGCAACTATCCTATCATCTCAGTTAGCGTCAACAGCGCGGGCTACCTTACCGTTACCGAGCAGGAGACAGGCTACAAGGGCGCGGTTACTGTTCTTGACGCTGACGGCAATGCGATATATAAATGGTACTCCGGTTCGGGTTACGCGGTGGACGCAGCACTTTCGCCGGACTGCTCAACCCTTGCGGTGCTCTGCCTTGAGTCCGGGGGCAGTGTTATCCATCTGTTCAAGCTTGACAGCGAGCAGGAGTTCTATTCCGCCTCGCTGCCGAACGAGCTTGCCTTTAAGCTCAGCTTTTTCAAAAGCGGCGAGTTCTGCACGCTTTCTCAAGACTCGCTTCACTTTTTCAAGGCTAACGGCGAGGAGAGAGATTCCCATTCCTTTGAGGGCGACTATTTGGCGGGCTTTGAGCTTAGCGACGAGCTTTGCGCCGTTGTGCTCAGCAAATATGTCTCCGGCAGCGATATAACGCTTGTAAGCCTCGCCTCGGACGGCGATGTTCTGGGCAAGGCAGCGCTTAACGAGGAGCCGGTTTCGCTGCATGGTCAAAAACAGCGCCTGCTTGTTCTCTGCTCAGACGGGGCAACGGTTTATTCACGCGATTTGAGGACGCTTGAAGAAGGACGCGTTGTTGCAGGCTATAAAAGTGCCGTGCTGACATCAAAGGGCGATGTTTTTCTGCTCAGCTCCCACTACGCGGAGGAGTGCAGCTTAAAATAATTTGAGTTTTTTGCGGGCTTTTTGCCTGTAACCAATTTGTACGGACTAAGTCCGTTAACGAGAGGTTAGAGTAAGATATGAGATTTGCTGTTGAATTGATTATGCTTGCCGTTTTGCTGGTTTGCGCATGGAGTGGCTATAAAAAAGGGCTGGTCATGGGCGTTGGCACCATAATTGCCATTGTAATATCGCTTTATATGGGCAACCTTTTATCTGAAACCTTTTCGCCGCAGGCAGCGCCGGTGCTAAAGCCCTTTATCAGCGGCTATATGGACGGTACCGAGGGAGTTGTTGGTGACAAGCTCGATGAGCTTCTTGGTTCCTCTGGCGATGCGAAGCTTTCGGTGGAGGATGTTTTGAAAAATCGACCGGAGGTAAGCTTTGAGCTTGCCAAGGGCAGCTACACAGAGCTTGGAGTGTATGAGAGAACGGCGGAGAAAATGGCTGCTGAGGCGGTCGATTATACCGAGCTTACGGGAACATCGCTGACGGCATCTATTGTTGACGTCATGTGTGATAATCTCACCTATTATATCGGTTTTATTCTGTTTTTTATCCTCATACTTATTATCATCACAGTTCTGGGCAACATATTCAATCTCAGTTTTAAGATTCCGGGTCAAGACAAGCTAAACGATATCGGCGGTCTGGTCTGCGGTGTGGTGATAGGAATAGTGTTTTGCATAATAATTGCTTGGGTGCTGAAGTTTTTAGGAATTCTTTTGCCGGAGGAGGAAATGCGCAAAACGCTTATAACCGGTCTTTTCCTCAAGCTTGACATCCTTTCCCGCATTCTTGCCGTCTGATAAACGAAACCTACTATTGAAGGAGAACACAATATGCAGCCTTCGCTTTGTTCACGCTGTAAAAAGAATATGGCAATGATCTTCATATCGAAGGTCGAAAATGGAATTACAAAAAACGAAGGGCTTTGTCTGAAATGTGCCAGAGAGCTTCATGTAAAGCCCGTTGAGGATATAATTGCGCGTATGGGCATATCCGATGAGGATTTGGATACCATCGCCTCCGAGATGACCGATGCAATCGGAGGAGTGGCTTCGCTGCGCGATATCGAAGCGCCCGAGACTGAGGATGACGAGCCGGGAAAGACCGCGACCTTTCCTTATCTCAGCCGCCTTTTCGGGGCGGACAGCAGCATGAACCCGCTCAACGATTCCTATCCGCAGCCTCAGCAAAATCCTGCCGGCGGTGAAGCTCGCCAGCAGAAAAACGGCAAGGAGCAAGGCTCTCGCGGCGGCTCAAAGCGTAAATTTCTGGATAACTACTGCATTGACCTTACCGCCCGCGCCTTTGAGGGCAAGCTTGACAATATGATAGGACGCGAGGAGGAGCTTGAAAGGGTTATCCAAATCCTCAACCGCCGCCAGAAGAATAACCCCTGCCTTATCGGTGAGCTGGGCGTCGGCAAAACCGCTATTGCGGAGGGCTTGGCACAGCGTATTGCCACGGGCAAGGTGCCCTATAAGCTCAAGGATAAGGAGGTAATGCTCCTTGACCTTACAGCCCTTGTAGCCGGAACGCAGTTTCGTGGTCAGTTTGAAAGCCGCATGAAAGGGCTTATCGACGAGATAAGAAAAGAGGGCAACATCATCCTTGTTATCGACGAGGTTCACAATATCGTAGGCGCAGGTGACGCGGAGGGCAGCATGAACGCAGCCAATATCCTCAAGCCCGCCCTGTCGCGTGGAGAGATTCAGGTGATCGGCGCAACAACCTTCACCGAATACCGCAAGCACATTGAAAAAGACTCCGCGCTTGAGCGCCGCTTCCAGCCTGTTACCGTGCTAGAGCCTTCAATAGATGACAGCTACCGCATCTTAAAGGGCATTGCCCATTATTATGAGGACTTCCACGGCGTTTCGATACCGGACGATATGTGCTACAAGGCGGTTACAATGTCCGAGCGCTACATTACCGACCGCTTTTTGCCTGACAAGGCGATTGACCTTATTGATGAGGCTTGCTCTGATGTCAACCTCAAAAACCCCGATATTGAGCGTGCAAGCGAAATCGAAAAGGAGCTTGCCGACCTTGACCGCGAACGCGAGCTGCTTTTGGCGGATACAGATAACGACAACTTCGAGCGCCTTGCCGCTATCCGCAGCCACAGCCTGCAGCTTACCGACGAGCGTACTCTGCTTCAAGCAAAGGGCAGACCCGCGCTTACGAGCGATAATCTTGCCCGCATCATAGAGCTATGGACAAAAATCCCTGCCAGCACCATACGCGAGGACGAGTTTGCAAGACTCTCCGCGCTTAACAGCCGGCTCAAAGAGCACATCATAGGTCAGGACGAGGCGGTGGAGCTTGTATGTGCCGCCATCAAGCGCAACAGGGTGGGGCTTTCCGCCAAGCGCAAGCCTGTCAGCTTCATTTTTGTAGGAAGCACAGGCGTTGGCAAAACAGAGCTTGTAAAGCGCCTTTCCGAGGATCTGTTTAATTCTCCCGAGTCGCTTGTCCGCTTTGATATGTCCGAATTCATGGAAAAGCACTCCGTTTCCCGCATAATCGGTTCGCCTCCGGGCTATGTTGGCTATGATGAAGCGGGTCAGCTAACCGAGAAAATTCGCCGCAAGCCGTACAGCGTTGTGCTTTTTGATGAGATTGAAAAGGCGCACCCGGATGTTATGAACGTCCTGCTGCAAATCCTTGATGACGGACGTATCACCGACGCTCAGGGACGCACGGTTAACTTTGAAAACACCATCATAATCATGACCACCAACGCCGGCAGCGATAAGAAGGACGGCACCGTCGGCTTTGGCGGAAGCCTGTCCGACCAGGGCAAGGAGCGCGCCATGAAGGCGTTAAAGGACTTCCTGCGTCCTGAGTTTATTAACCGCGTTGATGAAATCGTTTATTTCAACAAGCTCAGCGAGGCGGACTTCCGTGAGATTGCAAAGCTAATGCTCTCTGAACTTCAGCAGGTCATGGAGGAGAAGAACATGAGCTTTACCTATGACGAAGCTCTGCTCGATTACCTTTCCTCCAAGAGCTTTTCGCTGACCTATGGCGCGAGAAACCTTCGCCGGCTCATTCAGAAAGAGGTGGAGGACGCGATCGCCACGGAGATTGTTGACAAGTACCGCGGCAGGGTTGCCGAAATCAAGGTTTCGGCAACAAAGGACGCCGTTGAAGTCACGGCTGTTCCCGTGTAATAAAAACCCCGCAGGCATTGCCTGCGGGGTTTTTATGCTGTTCTATTATCTATAATAATCAAGCGAGTATATATCGGCGATGATGGCATCGCAGCCCTCGTTATTGAGAGAGTCGATGCAGGCGGCTGTGCCGCCGGGGATGCGGTTTATGATGGAGGGTCTGTTCTTGAGCGTTTCGTTTGCGTCAAGCACGGCGTTGAAGTAGCAGTTTTCACTGAGCGTGAGCGCCTTGCCGGAAAGACCACGCGCACTTCTTATGCCTGAACCGCTGAGCGAAACAAGAACAATTGTGTTTTTCATATAAACAGGGGAAAGGTCGATTTGCGTATAGCTCGCGTCATAGGCAAAGCCTCCCCAAACGCAGTCAACATTACCGGAATTAAGCTCAACCTCCGCTTCCGAAACGTCGATAGCGATAAGCTTGAGCTGCCAGCCCAGCAGCTTGCACACCTCACGCGCAAGCTCAACGTCAAAGCCAGTAAGCTCTCCGTTTTCATCCGCGCCGGAGAAAGGCAGACGTCCGCCGTCGCAGCCTACAATAAGGGTTCTGGGTTCGATGCTTGGAAGAATGAGGTCAAGGGCACTGTCGTCTCCCGAGAGCATGGAAACGTCCTCTCCCAGCCATTTGATTGAAAGCTCACGCAGCTTGCCGGAAGCCTCCAGCTCCTCAAGCGCGGAGGTCACGATTGTGCCTACCTTATCACCGGAACGAAAGCCAATGCAAAAGCTCTGGTTTTGCAGCCTGTCTACAATTTGGTATTTTCCAACCTCGTTAAGCGAGCAACCGCAAAGCGAAATAATAAGCCCCAGCACCAGAGCCAGCGCTGCCGAGCGTTTGAGTTTTTTCATATGCACCACCGAAAGAAACAACATTCGTTGTAAAATTATAAGAAAAACGCGAAAAAGCGTAATTTTTTTAACAAAACCTCGAAAGGCACTTTACATAATATTATAGCCGCCGCTATATTTCAATAAGAAAATGTAAAAAAACAAAAAAAGAGGACGAAGTAACGTCCTCTTACTTATTCATTGCTCCGAAAAGCGGGAAAGGAACTGTTTTGTGCGCTCCTCTTTTGGATTTTCAAGCACCTCATGGGGGCTGCCCTGCTCAACGATAACGCCGCCGTCCATGAAAATTACGCGGTCGGCAACATCACGGGCAAACGCCATTTCGTGGGTTACAATAATCATCGTAGTGCGCTTTTCGGCAAGCGCGCGGATAACGCGAAGCACCTCGCCTGTAAGCTCCGGGTCAAGCGCGCTGGTTGGCTCATCGAAGCAAAGCACATCGGGGGAGAGGGAAAGCGCGCGGGCGATTGCAACACGCTGCTGCTGACCGCCTGATAGCTGATGGGGGTAGTAGTCTAACTTGCTGTCAAGCCCCATTTGACTGAGATCAAAGCGTGCCTTGCGGTCAATTTCTTCAAGAATTCTTTTTTTGTTTTTCTTATAGTCCGGTCTCTCTTTTGCCAGAAGCTCGGAAGCGAGCTTCACGTTTTGCAGCACCGTGTACTGCGGAAAAAGGTTGAAGCTCTGGAAAACAAGCCCGAAGTGCAGGCGTTTTTTGCGAATTTCGCTTTCCCTTTGCGTCCGCGGGTCGGCGGCATCAAATATTATCCCATTGTTTATCAGTATCTGCCCTCTGTCCGGACGCTCAAGGAAGTTTAAGCAGCGCAGCAGCGTTGTTTTGCCGCTGCCGGAAGAACCGATAATTGCGATGGTCTCACCCTTTTCAAGAGAAAAGCCGATGTCCTTCAAAACCTCAAGAGAGTCAAAGGATTTTTGCAGATTTTTTACCTCCAAAACAGGCATATCGACACCCCCTTATTTAAAGTATGACAGCTTCTTTTCGACCCAATTGAGAAGAAGCGTCAATAGTCCGACGGCTACGAGGAAAAATACGGCAGTGGAGAAAAGCGGCCAAATCAGACCTTTCGAGGCATATTCCTGAGCCATCATGATAATCTCCTTGTTAGCGATTACACGGGCGAGGGAGGTGTCCTTTACAAGGGTTATTACCTCATTGCCCAAGGGCGGAACAATGCGTTTAACGACCTGCAGGAGCGTGACCTTGAAGAAAATCTGAGTCTTTGTCATACCCAGTACCTGCCCGGCTTCATACTGCCCTTTGGCGATGCTTTCAATTCCGCCGCGATAGATTTCCGAGAAGTAACAGGCGTAATTGATGATAAAGGCAACAATGCAGGCTGACATTCTGCCGGAATAACCGCTGCCCCAAAGGTTGTTGTTCCAGATAAGACCCGGTCCGTAGAACAGAACAATGATTTGCAGCATCAGCGGAGTTCCGCGTATGATCCATACTATGGTCTTTGTCAGCCATGAAAGGGGCTTAAAGCGGCTCATAGAGCCGAAGGCAATGATAAGACCGAGCGGCAAGGCGAAAGCAAGCGTTACGGCAAATATTTCACAGTTTATCACAAAGCTTTCCAAAAGCTTTGAAATAATGACCGAAAAGCTCATAAGGTGGTTCTCCTTTATTGTTTACGAAGAGCAGACTCCATACACGCACTGAAAGGGGCAGGAGGTTTTCCTGTCCCTTTTCAGTAAGCTTTGCAAAAAATAGTTTTTAGCCTGCAATTGCGGGAGCCAAAGCAAGACCGTACTTTTCGGCAAGCGCGGGGAGAGTTCCGTCTGCAACAAGCTCCGCGATGGCGTTGTTAACTGCCTCGGTAACGTCGCTGCCCTTGCGGAAAGCAATGCCGTATTCCTCACTTGCCAGCTCAAGGTCAAGCATCTTAAGATCGGCGTAGTCAGTGCCTTCGCCGGTAGTGGTCTTAGCCAGAGTCCAGTCAAGAACGGCTGCATCGGCTGTGCCGGATTTTACCTCAACGAGGCAGTCTGTCTGCTTTGCCATGGAAATGTATTCAGCCTGTGCAAGGTTCTCGTCAGCGTCCTCGCCAATGATCTGAGCCTCGCCGGCAGAGCTTACCTCGGCAACGACGGTCTTGCCGATAAGGTCTGCGGTGGAGCTATAGTCACTGTCAGCCTTAACAACAACGACCTGTGCGTTTTTAACATAGGGAACGGAAATGCTCATAGTGGCTTTGCGATCCTCGTCGATGGTCAGACCGTTCCAAATGCAGTCGATGCTCTTTGCGTTGAGCTCAACCTCCTTGGTATCCCAGTTGATCTCAACAAATTCGGGCTCTACGCCGAGCTTTTCGCAAACAGCGATAGCAAACTCGGTGTCAAAGCCAGTGAACTCGCCGTTTTCATCGGTGTAGTTCATGGGTGCATAATCGGTGTAGCCGATGACCATTTTGCCGTTGTTGAGTATGTATTCAAGGTCGCTTGCATTTTCCGCTTCGGGTGCGGGGGAGACGTCGTTCTCCTGAATGTTCTGATCGTTTTCGGGAGCGGAGCTTGCGCAACCCGCGAACAGAGCCAAGCACATTACTGCAACAAGCACCAATGCAATGATAGCTTTGAAGTTTTTCATGATATGTTTCCTCCGATCATCTCTTTTGAGAAAAAGTTCTCTTAAACGACTTCGCTATTGTATCACATTAGCGAAATAAAGCAAGAACAAAATCGCAAGTAATCTGTGCAATTTTTGCACAGATTGGCGGCGCTTGTAGAAAGCAAGTAAAAGTTTTTTACATTTTGTTAACGCTTTCGTGCATTGTGCTGTTATAATAACAATAAATGCAAGAATGATTCTTCTCTTAGTTTAAACGGAAGGGCGTGTTTATATGGCAAAAACAGCGCTTATAATCGAGGACGACGGCAACATTGCCGAGCTGCTGCGGCTTTATCTTGAAAAGGACGGCTTTGAAGTGAGCATTGCTGCCGATGGCGGTACGGGTGTGCAGATGGCGTTGGAGCAGGAGCCTTCGCTTATTCTGCTGGACATTATGCTTCCCGTACTTGATGGCTGGCAGGTTTGCGCGAAGGTGCGTGAAAAGTCCAAAACGCCCATAATCATGCTGACCGCCAAGGGTGAGACTCACGACAAGATCAACGGTCTTGAGATGGGCGCTGACGACTATATCGTTAAGCCCTTTGAGGTCAAAGAGCTGCTTGCCCGAGTTCATGCCGTTTTGCGCCGCAGCGAGGGCGAGGAGACAGGCGGCGAGAAAAGGTTGAGCTTTGATAAGCTTATTATCAACCTTGACTCCTACGAGCTTATTGTTGATGGCAATCGAGTTGACACTCCGCCGAAAGAGATGGAGCTGCTTTATCATCTTGCTGCCTCACCTAACCGCGTTTACACGCGCAATCAGCTTCTTGATGAGGTTTGGGGCTTTGACTATTTCGGTGATTCGCGCACGGTTGACGTCCACATCAAGCGCCTGCGCGAAAAGCTTGAGGGTGTTTCCGATCAGTGGACGCTGAAAACCGTTTGGGGAGTCGGCTATAAGTTTGAGCTGAATGAAAGCAAATGAAAAGTATTTACTTTAAAAACTTTTTGATGACCTCCGTTCTGGTGTTTTTCAGCTTTTTGGTGCTGGCGACCAGCTTTGTTATTCTGGGGCGTGCCTTTGCACTGAACGAAAAGCGGGACAGTATCGCCCAGAACGCAGTTGAGGCGGCAAGTGTTGCGGGAGCGCTGAGCAATAACGGCAACCTTACCGGCTGGTATCTCCGCCTTGTTATTAGCTCAATTTCACGCAGTACGGGAAACCATATTATGATTGCCGATGTCGATGGAACGGTGGTTTCCGTCTCGGATATGGAGGCCGTATCGCCCTATATCGGCAAACATATAAACGAAGCGGTACTTGCGGAGATAGACAAAAACAAACGCTATCAGCAGATAACATCGCTTGACAATATATATAATGAAAGACCCTATTATGTTGTAGGTCTGCCGATTATAACCAGCGGCAACGGTCGTATGGTGGGCTATGTTTTTGTTGGCTCGGACTGTACGGGTATCGTTAAGTCATGGGGTACGGCGTCTATGCTGTTTGCGGCGACCGCTATTGTGATTATGGCGTTGGCGCTGCTGATGAGTTACTTTACCTCAAAGCTTCAGGCAGAGCCGTTAAACGAAATGGCGGCGGCGGCGCACCGCTTTGCTCACGGTGATTTTTCCGCCCGCGTTGCCGATACGGGGCGCGTGGACGAGATAGGCGCTCTGACGGCTTCTTTTAATACAATGGCGGAGTCCCTGGAAAAATCCGAGCAGCTCCGCAGCGATTTTATTGCAAACGTCTCGCACGAGCTTAAAACGCCTATGACGACGATCGCCGGCTTTGCAGACGGCATTTTGGACGGAACTATCCCCAAGGAGCAGCAGGAAAGATATCTGCAAGCGATCTCCAGCGAAACTAAGCGCCTTTCGCGTCTGGTTCGTCAGATGCTTGAAATGAGCCGCATCCAATCCACCGACGCGGCGCAGCTTCTCTCAACGAGCTTCAACATTTCCGAGGTTATCATGCGAACGCTGCTGACCTTTGAAACTAAGATAACCGAGCGCGACCTCGACGTTGACATTCAGCTCCCGGAGGAGAGCATAGTTGTTCGCGGAAATGAGGACTCATACACGCAGGTTATTTACAATCTGCTGGATAACGCCGTTAAGTTTTCCGAGCGCGGCTCAACACTGGGTATTGCTCTCTGGAAGCAGGAGGGCAGGGCGTATATCTCGGTAAAAAACCGTGGTGAAACGATCTCGCCCGAGGAGCTGCCGTTTGTTTTTGACCGCTTCCGCAAAACGGATAAGTCCCGCAGTAAAGACCGTGACGGCGTGGGGCTGGGGCTTGCAATCGTGAAAACCATTCTCAACAACCATGAGGAGGATATCACCGTTACCAGCCGTGACGGAGTTACGGAATTTGTTTTTTCCGCAAAACTCAAGTAGCGAAAAGGAGCTTTGAGACTCGTCCGTATGTTCACAAACATTTCACAAAGTATTCATAACAAGGTCAAAAGTGTGAATTAACATATAGTCAAGCTCAAGGGAGAGAGCAGATCCCAAGAGCGAAAGACAGATTTCTCCCTCTCCTCTTATAATAATCCTCTCTCAAACGGTAAAGCACCAACCGGCGGTTGGTGCTTTACTATTTATCTGAGCATCACTGAATGATATGGACGTTCAAATGCTCATAGGTCATTTGGATGCCGCGCTCGTTAAATACTTCTCTTACTTTTTCGTTTAGACTGAAATATACATCCCAATAATCCTCGGTTGCGACCCATGCGCGGACAACATATTCTATTGAGCTTTCCTTGTATGCCAAAAGTCCTACAAAGGGCTTCGCCGGCTCGTATATTATCCTGCTGTCGGCATTAATGGCGGCAAGGAGAGCGTCTTTAACATCCTGCGTGGCGTCGTCATAGGAGGCGCTGAAAACAAGGTCTACGCGGCGCTTATCCTGGCTGGAGTAGTTGATGATTTTTGCGCCCGTTACTTGTCCGTTGGGAATATGGATTATCTTGTTGTCGATAGTAACAACGCTGGTATAAAAGAGCTTTACGTCCTTAACCGTACCGGAAGCACCGTCAAGCTCAACATAGTCTCCTGCGACAAAGGGCTTTGTGGTAAGGATGGTTATGCCGGAGAAAAGATTTGTCATTACGCCCTGAACAGAAAGCGAAAGAGCAAGACCTGCAACACTCAGCAGGGCAATGAGGGAGGTAGTGTCGATGCCGAGCCGGTCAGCGATAATGATGATGACGACTACCCAGAGAACGCATTTAACGGTGCTGCGCACAAAGCTTTTCACGCCTGCGTCAAGCTTGCTTGCGTCCAAAATGCGGTCAATGATGCGCAGAATGATTTTTATTACTATCAGACTGACTAGGAAGATTAAAACAATTGAAAGCAGCGACAATAAGCTGAAAGAGCCGATTGTTATGCGTGACAGGGTTTCGGTTATTTCGTTCATAGAGCGGTTTACCTCCGTGTGATGAATTGAGTCGGTTTAGCCGACATACTGTGTATATTATAACAGATACAGGGGACTGATTCGACTATATTTTGACATTTTTATTTTCTTTTTTGACTTGACAAGCTCAGAATTTTTGGTATAATAAATCTCGTGTTCACGAGTTTGAAAGTAAATATGCGGGCATAGCTCATTTGGCAGAGCGCCACCTTGCCAAGGTGGAGGTAGCGAGTTCGAATCTCGTTGCCCGCTCCAGAAAAGGTTCATCCGAAAGGATGAGCCTTTTTGTATATCCGGGATTTCCGCAAGGCAAGCACCGTCTGTTTGTGCCGATGGCATTATGCGCCTGCGTATCGGTGGAACTTTTTTCATAAGCTGCCGTCTTATGACCATTAAAATGATCACTGCCAAGGAGACAGTTATGAAAAAATGCTTATCACAATTACTTATATTAGTTTTGCTTCTGGGGCTTTCCGCCTGCGCCAAGACCCCTGTGCTTTCCGAGACTGTGCCTACCGTCAAGCCGATAAATATACTAAACGCGACGATCGCTGAGCTTGATGAGCAGACTATGCTGCTCGCCGGAAGCGACGTTTCCGCGGAAGCGGAGGATGTTTATATGGTGTCTACATCGGTTCAGGTATTTGACAAGGAGGGCAACGCGGCCGATGCGTCCATTTTACGACCGGGCATGAGCATTACGCTTGAGTATGACGGCAATATAGCCGAAACCTACCCGATGCTTTTGCTGGGAGCAAAAAAAATATCGGTGATCAGCGATGAGGGCGACCTCATAGGCTTTTACCGCGGCATTTTGCGCGAACTGATGGAGACTGACCCGGCACTGAATGAGGGTGCGGAAGTGATCGGCTTTGACTTTTCCGCGCTGGACAATCTGCGCGAGTCCGAGAAAGCGGCGCTCATGTATCTTGCTTCGCAAGACGCGGGGCTTGAATATGTCAGCGGCACGGCGGACGAGCTGACTGAGCTTGGCTATATCGATAAAAACAGAGGCGAATTTATAAACGGCGTTTTGATAGAGCTTGAAACCGCCGATGAAAAGAGTGAGAGCTTTACATTCTCCGTGTCCAAATGGCGCAGCGGAACGGGCGCGATAGGAAACGATAGCTGCCGGGCAAAGCGCCAAAACGGCGTTTGGAGCTATGAGCCGGGCACACAGTGGATATCTTGATTTATTAAGTAGTCCCTTTACTGCCGGTGCGCCAAGCGTGTATATCAACGCAAACAGCTTTTAGGCATAGAGAAACCCTCCTGACTACCTGTGATTAAATGGTCGGGAGGGTTTTTAGTTATATTCGGGATGTTTATACTGTCCATGCGTTTTCGTGTTTTTCCCATTTTTCTTCTTTGGTGCAGGCAGTTCATCGTACATTGCATTAAGCAATTCCATAAGAAACTCTCGGTTATCAACGTTTTCTACCGGAAGCATTTCTTTTGCCCCTTCATAAGGAAGCTCAGATGCAGCATCCGGCATAAGCTCGATTGCCGCTTTCACCGGCTTTACAAGTAAACGGTCATCATAGATACCGCCAATAATTTTTCCTTGATAATAAATGATGTATTCTCCCATCATTGCGCGATATGTAATGCCTTCTAAATCAGAAAGCTGTTCTAATATAAAATTCAGATAATCTTTACTTGATGCCATTCTTTATCCACTGCTCCTTTGTCAGATAAGTAAAATGCTCTGTTCTTACATCTCCCATCAAAGCACAGGGTTTGTTTTCTTCGGTATGATGATATTCAAATCCACACTTTTCCTGACAGCGTTTTGATTTTTCATTTCCATCATAATAACCGCACCACATTGCTGTGCAGTCTAAATCCTCAAAAGCGTGTTTTTGTAATGCTCGCACTGCTTCAGGAATATATCCGTTTCCCCAGAAAGGGACACCTATCCAATAGCCTACTTCTATTTCTGTGTCACTGGCTTTTGTATGGGACTGTGCCGGTGGTATTAAACCAATACTTCCAATCGCACGATTATCTTCTTTTAAACAAACAGCATAGGTTTCATCAGTTGATAATGCTTTAATGGTGTTAGTCCTTTCTTCGTTCACGCATTTTGCTGGTTTTATTTCTGCTGGAATTATCTCTTGAACTGCATGAACTATTTTTTTTCGTCGAGCCACTGGTTTTTTTAGAAACATTAGAAGAATCAGTTCGGCGATTCAATTTGCTTACGAGTTGTCCGCACGCAGCTTTTATACTCCCACCGCGAGATTCTCTTATTTTCACAGTCAGTCCAACATCATTTAGTTTATCACGAAAAGCGACTAATTCTTGCTTATTAGGTCGTCTGACCACCTTACAATCAGTTTCGTTGTATTGAAGAAGATTTATAAGAACATTCTTGCCACGAAACCATCTTCCCAACTGTTTTACATCGCTTAAGCGATCATTCAAGCCTGGAATTAATAAATACGCTATGGTAACAGTACGATTGTGTCTCTCAGAATACGAAAGCGTTGACTGGACAACCTCCTCGATATCATAGCCCTTCATATGGGGCATAATATAGTTTCTTGTACGTTGATTTGTTGCATGCAAAGATAATGTGAGCTGGATTTTCAAATGCTCTTCCCTAATTTTTTTCATTTGGGGTAAAGGACCAGAGGTTGAGATGGTAATCCCGTCCGTTGGAAAGTTCAGACCTTTCCGATCTCTAAGAATATGAATCGCTTTAATCACATTGTCGTAATTAAACAGCGGTTCACCCATTCCCATAAATACAATCCGGTTTACTTTTCCGCTCACCAAAACAACCTGCTGAACTATTTCAGATGGGGTAAGATTCCTAATAAAACCGTTTTTACCAGAGGCACAAAAAATGCATCCGACAGGGCATCCAATCATGGTGCTTACACAAACGGTTGTGCCTGTCTTTCGTTTAATGCTGACGGTTTCTATACAGTAACCGTCAGACAATTCAAATGCATACTTTTGGGTGTCGGGACCGCGAAAGACTTCCTTAATCCTTATCGTGCTTTGCTTTTTTCCATTTGGGCCTGAATAAAGATTATGATAGAGTTTATCTGCTTGTTCTTCTCCAATTGTTTCTGCTACTTCAGAATATGTGAATCCATAAGGATCGCTATAAATATCTTCGAGTTGAAGATGAAGCTTGGTTCCCACGATAATCTACCTCCAATTAATCGTAATAGCTATTTATTGAGCCAAAAGAAATCAGTGTTCTTTTGAAGAGTTTTCTCTAAAAATATCGATTGAATTTAACATCTGTAGTGTTCGTTCATCATTACTAAATACTGCATAGAGCGCTAAAAAAACAGTCCAACTCATGCTCTTTTTCCCATTCTCAATTGCGTTATAAGTTTGCCTCGAGATACCGATTCTCTCAGAAATGTCAGCTTGAGAAGCACCGATTCTTGCTCGCAACACAGGTAACTCAATTATTAGAGCGTCGATAAGTTCTCGCCTTTTGCTGCTTAATAGTTCCATAGTTATCTCCCTTCATATAAATTTACACTATCAAATAGCTACTTTTTTCCGTTGGTGTTGATTACATCACACGCAACCCAGCAAAAGCAATTGGCATTAAACAGTTGCAATTCAATTTTAGCTCTCTTTTTGCGGTAATCAATATGGCGGACCACACCATTACATTCAGCAAACAACGGATCGTCAATGTGTATTACATCTCCGATTTGTATTATTCTAATCGCCTTAATCAGGCCATCGGTTTCAAAAATCTTGTTTGCAAATAAACGGTCATAACCTTGAAGGCAGAAACCGCACTCAGGGCAACCAAGCGCTCTTATTACGCCTTCGACCATCATAGCGGATAAATCAACAGGTTCAGATGAATATACAAAGACATATCCCGGAAGCAAGTCAAATAGAATATCAATATTCTTTCCCTGCCTTCTTTGGCGCTTGATTATTTTTGGTGATAACGCTCTATGAATTCCAGCCTTTTCTAAAGCATTTGCGACCTGCTGACATTTCTTGGTTTCGCAGAACAAACAATAACAGTAATTCATTTGGGTAAGCTCCGCCATTAGTCGAATCATTCGGCGAAGCAATTCGACTAAAAAATCGTACTTTATATTCAAACTAAGCATTATTACAGCAAGCCACTGATAATATGCGATAGTTTTGCCTCATTGGTTGGTTCACAAATCGATAAAAACAGTTCTTTGAACCATCGATGATGCGAATTCGTCGTCCACCGCAGATATTTGCAACACCAGCCTATTATCATTATATCATTTGTCGCCGAGGTTGTCAATTTGTTGCCGTAGTTGACGAGCATTTTTTGTACCATTTTTTCAAGGAATAACTCTTGATGCTGTGCCCACCAGTCAGGAAAAGACATTATTCCACTGTTCTTCTAACATGGTCTTCATTTGTGCATGTGGTGAGTTGGCGAAGCAGCATGAAGAACAAGGAACTTGACCTGCTGATCGTGGTCAATATGTTCCTGACCGGCTTTGACGCCACGACGCTGAATACGCTGTGGGTGGATAAAAACCTGAAAATGCACGGCCTGATTCAGGCCTATTCTCGCACAAACCGCATTCTCAATTCCATCAAGGTATTCGGCAACATCGTTTGCTTCCGCAATCTGCAAAAGCGCACCGACGATGCAATTTCTCTGTTTGGCGATAAGGAAGCGGGCGGTATCGTCCTGATGCGTGGCTATAAGGATTACTACTTTGGCTACGAGGATGTCGACGGAAAATATCACCCCGGCTACCAGGATATGATTGAGGAACTGACAACGAAATTCCCGCTGACAGAGGAACGCATTACCGGCGAACAGCGGCAGAAGGAGTTTATTGTTCTGTTCGGTGCGATTTTGCGTATGCGCAACCTTCTGACTTCCTTTGACGAATTTGCCGGAAGCGAAATTTTGAGCGAGCGGGATTTTCAGGATTATCTTGGCCGCTATCAGGACTTACGGGATGAGTGGAAAAACCGCAAGCCCGGTGGCGAAAAAGAGGACATCACCGATGACATCGTTTTTGAAATCGAACTGATCAAGCAGATCGAGATCAATATAGATTACATCCTGCTTTTGGTGCAGAAATACCACGATTCTCACTGCGATGACAAGGAAGTGCTTATCACAATCCTCAAAGCAGTGGACGCCAGTCCTGAACTGCGCAGTAAGAAGGCGTTGATCGAAACCTTCATTGCTGGAATCAACGATGTATCAGATGTGATGCTGGAATGGCGTACCTTTGTCGCCGAAGAAAAAGAACGGCAGCTTGTCGCAATCATTCAGGAGGAAAACCTGAAAGACGACGAGACTCGCCGCTTTATGGAGAGCGCCTTCCGTGACGGCTCTGTCAAAACGACAGGCACGGATATTGACCGGCTGATGCCGCCAATCTCCCGCTTCGGCGGTGGAAACCGTGCAGCAAAGAAGCAGACCATCATTGATAAACTGAAGGGTTTCTTCGATCGATTCTTCGGCATCGGATAAATGGGTCTTAGGGTGTCCCTAACGAGGCCTTTTGCGCAGTTCGGCAGAACGGAGTAAAAAGGCACTGCTCGCTAAGATGACACAGGCATCGGGAGCAGCCGTACTGCTTTGGCTCCGATAGGAGTAAAAACAGTCTGCTCGCTAAGATAATGCAGACTATTTCAGCGCAACGAAAAAGAGGCGCAGCCGGTGCTTACCTGCATCTGACTGCGCCTCTGATTCCGATCAAATTCTGTTGCTGCTCACACGAAAATGACCTCTGCATTTACGATTTCTGTAGCTCGATTGCGGAGGTTATTGCTCCGCCTGACCCATTCCATCGGGTCACTTGCTTTGAGCTTTTCGGTCAAGTTTTCTTTTTCGGATAGTTCCCTCACAAGCATATCAAACATCGCCTGTGCCCGAGACTCTATCTCGGCAAGATAATCGTTCAGCGTCCCGGTGGTCAACAGATTGTAGTATCTCACCCGGTGGTTCTCCTTCAAAAATCGCCGGTGTCGCTGTCCCCAAACACCAATTTGCACCTTGATTTGATTATCAATCTCAAGATTCGGCAGATAATAATCACCCACCTGTCGGTATGTGCCGCCCAACTTTTCAAACTCCGTCATTGTGCTTCCCTCCATTCATCCCGTGTATACGACCTTGAACTTCTTGCGCTTTGCACCGATGATTTTCAGCAGCGCTTCGTCAACAGCGTCGGCATATCTGCCCTCTGCGATGAGCCTGCTGCGCAGATCATTCAGACTTCCAATGAGAAGCCGCCGCTCTGCATCATCCATTGCAAGATGATATTTTTGTTTCATATTCTGCCCTCCTTGTGCTATCATTGTAACGGAGAGGCCAGTAAAAATCGAATGTGCGAATAAAATTCTAAAGAAGCTGTATGTGTGCGAGATGAAATATGTGTGTTTCTGCCGGTTAATTCATTGTTTTATGAAATCCGTTATCAGCACTCGCACCAAATCTGTTACCGTTGTTGATACTATATCAACAACGGTAACTTTTTATTTATTGCCGGTCTGGGAATGTTTTTGGAATGAAACTGGGGATATTTTGAACAAATCCGGCCATAAGCAAATTGTATGCCCGAATTTGTTGCGGCCATGATAGGAAAACCATCGGCAGCGAAGCCGGTCGGAAAGATACTGTCGTTTCTGCGATCGTCAACGTCAGGATGGGAGAGACATCAGAAAGTTATCATTTTCGGGGATCGTGGGCACCCTTGTGTGCCGCAGACAATAGGACTTGCAGAAGCAACACAAGCAAACGGGGCCTGAATGAAACGATTTGACTTTGCACATAATATGTACTATAATCGTAGTGCAAGGAGGCAACGCCATGGATACAAACATGACTTTTCGTATAGATTCTGAGGTGAAGGCGCAAATGAGTGCCATCTGCAATCAGCTGGGTATGACCACTTCCACTGCTTTTAACATCTTCGCCAACGCTTTTGTGCGGGCGAAGGGGATGCCCTTCGCGGTTACGATCACGGATGAACCCGCAAAGATCTCCCGTGAAAAAATGCTGGCAGATACGGATCGGCTGCTTGCTGAATTTGCTTCTGATTATAAGAGGATGGCGGAATGATCTGGATATCGGCAGAAGACATGATTCTGATCCACAGCCGTGTCATAGAAGGCAGCGGCGGCTTGGATGGTCTCCGGGATCGGAACGGATTGGAGGCAGCCGTTTCTGCTCCGATGCAGACCTTTGACGGGCAGGAGCTTTTTCCGTCGGATGTGGAAAAGATCGCCCGGCTCGGCTTTGGTCTTGCATCCAATCACGCTTTTGCGGACGGCAATAGGAGAATCGGCGCCATGATGACACAGCTCCTTCTGAAATGGAATGGCTATGATTTGACCCTCCGCTCCGGCGAGCTGGCAGATATGTTCATTGCAATTGCCC